>JAFROW010000002.1 GCA_017429505.1 Clostridia bacterium
CAATAATAATAACAACAACAATAATAGACAAAATAATAACAACTAATATTTAATCAAAAAACTTAATAGCTCGCCAATTTTAACCATTACTTATTTAAAAGAGCTAAAAATACCATTCAATGATTTTAGTCACTGAATGGTATTTTCTAATTTTCACTATCTACTATATCTACGCTATAACTCTTTACTTTTTTTTGATTAAACCATGCTTTAAAAAGCTTTCTTTCATTTTTTTCTAAATTCTCAATTTTCAAATATTTTGTCTCAACATTTTCATTATTATTATTAAAAACAGAAACTCTAATAAATTTTCCACTTAAATTATTTTCATTAGAATTTTGAACATAACCATATATTCTTGCTTGTGCTTTTGTAGCTTCCGCTTTTTCTATAGAAATCTGATTTGGAAGTTCTGATTTTAGTTCAATTGGTTTAAAATTAACATTAAATCCTATAAATATCAAAAATCCTGTTATAAGAAAACCTGCAACTACTAATAATACAATTTTAAAATCTTTATTTAAATCAGACATCTTTATTTCCCCATTCTATAATATTTTCTTATTAAAATTATATATTCATTTTTTCATCTTTTAAATCTATTTAAGTTCTTTTCTACTATTTTGGATAGTTTTTAATGTATCTTCTAAAGATATTTGCATTAAATTCATAGCTTCAGACATATTCTTTTCTAAGCTAGCTAAAGTGTCTGTAAGAACTTTTTCTGTATTATTTAATAATCCATCGGCATATTCCTTAGTTCCATTTGTAATTTCTCTAGACATTTCATTTGCAGTTTCAATTATTTCATTCTTTTGTTCATAAGCTTTTCTTGTTATCTCATGTTCATCTATCATAGAAATAATTCTATTTTCTGCCTCTTTAACAACGCCATCAGCTTCTTTTTGTGCTTCTAGTAAGATTCTTTGTCTTTCTTCTTTTATCCATTTAGCTTGTTTTAATTCATCTGGAAGTTTTAATCTTATTTCTTTTACAACATCCAATAATTCATCTTTATCTATTATAGTTTTTGTTGTAAAAGGTACAGATTTTCCTTTTTCTAAAATGTCTTCTAAAGTTTCTAATAATGTAAATATTTCCATGACTTTCTCCTTTTATATAAAAATTAAATATGCTCTTCCATATTTTCTTTTATCTAAAATAGTAATATTTTTCTCATTTAGCTCACTTTCTATTCTCTCAGGTTCATCAGTTTCTGCAATTATTAAACCATCTTCATCTATTAGATCAAAATCTAATATTAAGTTTATTGCTTCTATTATGTAATCTGTTTTATATGGTGGGTCTAAATATATAATGTCAAATTTTTTATCTTTACTATTTTCTAATAATTCTATATAATCACAATTATATAATTTTACTTTTTCTTGTAAGTGTGTTTTTTCTATATTTTTTTGTATTATTTGTGTCGCTTTTTTCGAGTTATCACATAAAACAACCTCTTTTGCTCCACGACTTGCAAACTCTAAGCCTATTGCTCCACTACCTGAAAACAAATCTAATACAACTGCATCATAAATTTTTAAATTTATGATATTGAATAATGACTCTTTTACTCTATCTAACGTTGGCCTCGTATCGGTTCCTTCTAGAGTAAACAGATTTGTTCCTCTAGCTGTTCCACTTATAATTCTCATTCCAAGTCCTTTCATAATGTAATTAATAAATAAATCATATATTTATGCACATATGACATAAATCAGAATATTAGAATTCATTTATTAATTATAATTGTTACTTCTATTTTATACTAATTTTTCCATTTGTCAATAGTCTTAACACAATTGTCATATACATTTAACACTTTTGTAACAATGTAACAAAAAGGTAATATATTTATGAACAAATCGGAAAGTATAGAATAGGGTAACTTTCCTATTATATAAAACAAAAGAAAGCTATTCTCTTATTGAGAATAGTCTTCTTTCATCTTTTGTTTCTTATATTAATTATCTTTGTTAACTTCTTTTATTAATTCTAATTGTGAAATTAATAATGATTCCATCTTTGCTTTATATATATCAAATTGTTTTTGTAAATTATCTAGTTCTCTTTTTTTATAAGTAACTTTTTGTTCCAAATCTATTACTTCTCTTTCAACTGTAGACTTTGCATCAGCTACTAGTTGATCTGCTTGTTGTTTAGCAACATTTTTTACCTCTTCTGCAGTAGATTGAGCCATAACCAAAGTGTTTTGAAGAGTGCTTTCCAAACTTTTATACTTTTCGACTTCCCTTTTTAAATTTTCTAATTCTTTATCTTTTTCCTGAAGTTCTCTGTTTTTTTGTGCATAATCAGCTCCAATTTCATCAAGAAAGTCGTCTACTTCTTCAACATTATATCCGTTCATCATTTGCTTAGAAAATCTTTTATTTTCAACATCTAAAGGTGTAAGCATAATAAAGCCTCCTTCATATTTTAGTCTATACTATTTTTATTTAACCATGATACAGATAATTTATTTTTTATTTCTTCTCTGGCCATTTCATTTGTGATTTCATAATTCATAGGTGCTATTAAGAATATAGAATTTGATACTTTTTGAATATGTGCATCTAAGCAATATACTCCACCACTTATAAAATCTACAATTCTTCTTGCTACATCTTTATTTACATATTCTAAATTAACTATTACTGATTTTCTTTCTTTTAAAAATCCACAAATTTCTTCAGATTGTTCAAAAGATGTTGGTTGAGAAATAACCATTCTTACTGATTGTTGTGGCATTGTAGAAACCTTATTTCTTTTCATAAAGCCCTTCTTTTCTTCTGCGATTGGTTCTTCTTCCTCATCATAATAATCATTATCATATATATCATTATCTCCATCGTAATTTTCTTCTACAGGCTCCATTCCTAATAAATTCCATACCTTACTCATTATTGCACTTGCCATTTTTAAACCTCCCAATTTTTTCCTCAAAAATAAAATTCATATTAAGTATCTTATATTTTTTTTATTTTGTCAATAGTTTTTTAAAATGTAACAAAAAATTAATATTCTTGTAATATTTTTGTAATATTACTTTTTAGGATATAACATAATTGTATCATACACATCTATTCCTCTATAATTGTTTGTATCGATTCCTAAAGTCTGCAAATCTTCTATTGTATAAGATCCTATAATTGAATATCTTTCATTAGTTTTCTTTATTTTTATGTAACATTTTGTGGTTCCTGCCATTGTTTTTTTCAGCACATATTTTGAGTGATTTTCATCTTCTAAAATAGCTTCATTAGGAACTTTTATTCCTGCAACACTCCACCATGTAATATTGAAAGAAATCTTTCTATAGCTTCTAAGTTCATCTGTTAAAGTATTTACTTTAAAAATAATAAGAATTTTTCCATCTTCCTGAACCTTTGTATAATGAATAGTCGCATTTACCTCTGTTCCATTAGATAATGTCAGTATCACGTTTTTACCTGTTTCAGCTTGTTTAGCCGGAAGTGAATCTAAAATTGCCCCAATATAACATTCAAAATTATTAATTACTTTTGCTTCTTCATTGCTTGTTGAAACAATTTGACCTGTCTTCACATCTAATTCATTTAATTTTTGTTCTGTCAAATCTTCAAACTCATCAATTCTTAAAACATTTTCTAGTCCATCTACTCTATAAGATACAATTCCACTTTCTGGTGCCACCATATATTCTGATCCTTCTATAAGTTTTTTTTCGTATTTATCCTTTTTTTCCATTAGTTTTTTTATGTAAGAACCACTTTTACTATTTTCACCAGCAATTGTAGCTTTTTTCATCATTATTTCTGAAAGTTGCTTTTTATATTCAGATAAATCTTTTACATCATTTATAGTTTTTAAGTCCTGTATTTTTGCATCTATTTGATCTTCTAAATTTTTTATATCAGAAGATGGAATCTTTTTTTCTTTTTCAAGTGCTTTTTGTATTTTTTCATTCACTTCATCTATCTGCGTTTGTAGTTCACTTTCATTAATTCCATAATATCTGAATATTGTCTGTTTTTTTGCTGCTTTTTCTCCTTCTAACAAAATTTGATTAATTCCATTTTTATAGTTTTTTCCCTTTACTATAGTTTCATTTCTAATTATGTATCCCGTTGAGCTTTCTTCAGCTGTTAAGGTGCCATTTTCAATAGTAATTGTGTCTGATGGCGTTTTTATAATTAAGTATACAGCATAAATTATATATAATGTAATAATTATAAATATAAAATTCATTATTACTTTCTTTTTTTCTATTTTTTTCCTTGTTTCATTTAAATTCACAAGTTTTCCCAATTTATTTCCTCCAAAATTATTACTTTTAATCATTGAATATGCTTAAAAATAACATCTATATTATTTTGAACTTCTACCAATCCATCAATCCAAATTGTTTCCTTGTTTTTTCTAAACCATGTAAGTTGTCTTTTAGCATATCTTCTAGTTTCTAGTTTTATTTTATCTATCATTTCTTCTTTTGTTAATTCTTTATTTAAATATTGTACAACTTCTTTATAACCTAATCCTTGCATTGCAGTAGGAAATTGGTTATACTTTTTTAGTAAATTTTCAACTTCCTGGATTAATCCATTTTTTATCATTATATCTACTCTTTTATTAATTCTATCATAAAGAATCTGCCTCTCCATATTTATTGCAAATACTTTAAAGTCATATTTAACCTCGTTTTTTCTAGAATCTATTTCAAGTTCAGTTTTTGTTTTTCCTGTTTGATGATAGATTTCTAGAATTCTAATAATTCTTTTTTTATCATTTTCACTTATTTTTTGTACCGCTAGCTCATCAATTTTTTTTGCCTGATTGTATAAATCTTTTAAACCTACTTCTGTTTTAGCTTGTTTTTCTAGTACTTCTCTGTATTTTTCATCAAATTCAATTTCAGGATATTCTATTCCATAAATTAAGCTATCTGCATAGAGACCTGTTCCTCCTACTACAATAGGTATTTTTCCTTTGGATAGTATTTCATCTATTGCAGATTCTGCTAGTTTTTTATACTCAGCAACACTAAATCTCTCATTTGGAGTTGCAATATCTATCATATAGTGTTTTATACCTTGCATCTCTTCTATACTTGGCTTTGCAGAGCCAATGTCCATATCTTTATATATTTGCATCGAATCACATGATACTATTTCGCCATTTATTTTTTTTGCAAGCTCTATTGAAAGAGCTGTTTTTCCCGATGCAGTTGGACCTACAATTACAATAACTTTTGGTTTCAATTCTATTCTCCTCCATTTTGGGGACGGAGCATTTTTTCACTAATATAATTAACTATAAACCGTTTCTTTAACTGAACGCTCTCTATAAATTTTATCATCCCATTTTGAATATTTTTAAAATATATTATTTCAACAATTATTAACATTATAAAAATTATTATTAATCTTTTGATCTTTTTTTGCATATCTTCTTTTGATACCATTCCACTTTTGGCCTGTACAAATATACTTGAAGCCTGAGTTAGTGTAATAAATCCATTTATAGGTATAAATACTAGAAGAATTATTCTTCTTACTTCTCCAATCATTTCTTTTTTTGGATATTCTACTCCTATTTTTGATATCCAAAATAGAATTACTGTTAGTAGTGTAATAAAAAGCGTTCCAATAAATATGTACGAAACTCTAATTAATGTATTTTCAAATTCTTTTGTGCTATTCCATACAAATACTATATATATTACAAATAGCACAAATATTATAAAATTAATTATTGACATTATATTCCTCGCTTATTTCTCTATTTTCTTGCAAATTTTCTTTCTATATCATATTTTGACATTTTAATAACTGTTGGTCTTCCATGTGGACAAGAAAATGGATTTGGAAGTTTTAATAATTCATTCATAAGACTTGTAACTTCCTCTTCTGTTAGAGCCATATTTGCTTTTACTGCTGCTTTACAAGCAACTGTTGCTATAAATCTTTCCTCTTTTTCTTGTTTTGCAGTTCTTGCAACTGTGTTTATTTCATCAAGAGTTTCCATAAATAATTCTTTTGTATCTAAATCTATACAAACTTCTGGAACTCCTGATACTTTTAAAGTATTATCTCCAAATTCTTCCACTACAAATCCTGCTTTTTCAAACAATGCAAGGTTGTCTTTAGCTATTCCCATTTCTTTATTTGTTAAATTGATTATATCCGGCAATAATAACATTTGAGATTCTTTTTGTGTATTGCTAAAAAAGTTCTTTTTTACTCTTTCATACAAAATTCTCTCATGTGCCGCATGTTGATCCATTATATACAATTCATTGTTCATTTCTAATATTATATATGTTTTAAAAGCAATTCCTATAAATTTGTATGTTGGCTTTTTGTATTCTTCCATATCTTCAAAAACAGATACATTGTCGTCTAATTCTTCTTCTGTTATTTTGTATTTATCTTGTTCAGGCTTTTTATTAGGGTCCTCAGGTTTTAACCTTCCGCCATAAGGCTCTTTTCCAAATATCTCTCTATACATTGACTCAAAAGATAATATCTTGTCTTTTACTTCTTCTACTTTTTCTTCTTTAGTTTTTTCTGTTTGTTCTTGTTGATTTTCATCGTTTTTATTTTCTTCCGAATTTTGATCTTTTACTTCTACAATTTCTTTATCTTGATCTTTTACTTCTACAATTTCTTTATCTTGTTCTTTTACTTCTATTAATTCTTTGTTTTGCTCGTTAATTTCAGTTAGTTTTTTATTTTGCTCATTTATCTCAGTTAGCTCCTTATTTTGAATTTGTTCGTCTGTTTGTATTAATTCTTTGCTTTGTTCAATATTTTGAGCGGATTCATTTTTTTTGTTTTCTTCTTTTTTCTCTTCTTCATGCTCGTTTTCTTCTTCTTTCTTTATTTCATCTGTAGCAGTAACTATTTCGTTATATTTTTCTTCTATTTTTTTATAATTATCTGTTAATTGAATTTTTGGGTTAGCAACAATATCTTCTTTTAGCTGTTGTTGCAATCTTTTTAGCCTTTCAAAAACATCTAAACCATCTAATTCTTGTTTAGTTTCAGATTTTATTACATTTTCTTCACTATTATGTAGAATTTCTGATGTTTGAGCCATTTTTGAGAATTCATTTGGTGTATCTAATTTTATTGTAGCATCAGTAATTTCTGTATTTGCTCCCTTTCCAAAAAGTCCACCTTTGTTTAAATTTTCATAATCTATTTTAAAAGCATCTTTTGAAGCTTCTTTTATTTCTTTATTCTTTTCTCTATCTGAAATCAAGTCTGCACTTAGCAAATTATTTTTTATTGCATGAAATACAGCTTGAAAGATTGTACTCTCTTCAGAAAATCTTACTTCAAGTTTTGCAGGATGAACATTTACATCTACTTTGCTTGCTGGCATTTCTAAGTTGAGTATTAGGAATGCGAACTTTCCTATTGGAATCATTCCTTTATATGCCTGTTCTGCAGCTGCTGTTAAAGTTTTGTCTTTAACATATCTTTCATTTATAAAAAACATTTGATTTGATCTGTTTGAACGTGCAATTGCAGGTTTTCCAATTACTCCTTTTATTTTTATATACTCATATTCGTACTCAATAGGTATTATTTCTTCTGCAGTTTCTTTTCCAAAAATACTATATACAACTGATTTTATATCTCCATTACCATTTGTAGAAATTGTAGTTTTTCCTGTGTTTATTAATTTAAATGATATCTCAGGATGTACTAAAGCTGCTCTTGTTATTACATCTTCTATATAACCTGTTTCTGTGAAATCCTTTTTTAAAAATTTATATCTTACAGGAGTATTGTAAAATAAATTTCTTACAGTTATTGCAGTACCTACACTACATGCAACTTCCTCTACACTTAAAACTTCACCACCTTCTGCTATAACTTTTTCCCCTGTCGGCTGGTCTTCTGTTCTTGATATTAATTCTACATTTGCAATTGCTGCAATACTTGCTAATGCCTCACCTCTAAACCCCATCGATTTAACTTCTTGCAAATCTGCTGCTGAACGAATTTTACTAGTTGCATGTCTTTCAAATGCAATTTCTACATCATCTCTTGCAATTCCTTTACCATTGTCTAGTACTCTTATATATGAAATTCCTCCATTTTTTATCTCTACAACAATATTTGTTGCTCCTGCATCTATTGAGTTTTCTATCATTTCTTTAACAACTGATGCAGGCCTTTCTATAACTTCTCCTGCTGCAATTTGGTTGATCGTAAGTTCATCTAATAATACTATTTTTCCCATAATTTTCTTCCCTTTCTTGGTATATTGATTAAGCTTCAAAAAATTAATTTTAGTTATTTTTCTTGCCTCTCTTATGTTTCTTACACAAATTATATCATTTATATATTTTTTTTGCAATGGAAAAAAAAATAATTCTTGTAATTTTTAATATTTTAAATTCTTTGAACACTACAAACTCATATTTATTCCCCTAGCAACTACATCTTTCATATTCTCTATCAAATCATCAATTTCTTTTGGAGTAACAATCATATTATAATTTTGTGGATTTAAAACATCTTTAATTTTTTCATAATTATCTTGTTCTTTTAACTGATTTAGATATACATTAGATTTAGCTTCATTTTGCATTTTTTCTATAAGTAAATCCAAGCAATCATTTACTAAGACTGCAGATTCTACAACTGTAGGAATTCCAAGTGCTATAACTGGTATTCCTAAAGTCTTTTCTGAAATCTCTGCTCTAGTATTTCCCACTCCTGCACCTGGCACTATTCCTGTATCTGAAATTTGTATTGTGCTACTTATTCTTTCAATACTTCGTGAAGCTAGAGCATCTATAACAATTAAAAGTTTTGGTTTTACATTATCTACAATTCCTTTTAAAATTTCGTAAGTTTCTATTCCTGTTGTTCCCAAAACTCCTGGAGATATTGCAGTTACAGGTCTTGCATTTTCATCAATATATTGTGGCAAATATTTTATAATATGTCTTGTTACATCAATTTCATTTATAACCTTTGGTCCTAGAGAGTCGGGTGTTACATATATATTTCCTAAACCTACAACCATAATATCATCCTTTGATTGCACATGATTTTGAATTAGTGTTTTTAGTTCATTTGATAATGTATCTGATGCTTTTTGAATTTCGTCTTCATCTGCCACTTTCAAATCTTTTAAGTCTATTGTTACATAAACTCCTTTTTTCTTTCCTATTGCTTGCTCACCATTTTCATTTGTAATTTTCACCCTTGATACTTTTATATTTTCATTTATTTCTTGATCTTCTGTCTCTATTCCATCAATCTCTTCTAGTTTATTCGCCTTTCTATATAAATTTGTTCTTTCTACAGCTAAATCTGTTCTAAAATTATACATACAAAAACCTCCCAATAATATATTTTTATTATTATTGGAAGATTTTTGAAATTTATACCTATTAAAATATCCCCACAATTTCGCCATTTTCATCAATATCTATTTTTTCTGCTGCAGGTACTCTTGGAAGCCCCGGCATAGTCATTATCTTTCCAGCAAGGACAACAATAAATCCTGCTCCTGTTTTTAGAATTACATCTCTTACGTGAATATTATAGTCATTTTCACATAATAAATTTTTATCATCATCTGATAATGAATATTGGGTTTTTGCAATACATACAGGTAAATTTGCATAACCTAATCTTTCTATTTTTGCTATATTTTCTATTGCTTCATCAGAAAATTCTATATCTTTTGCTCTATATACTTTTTGTGCTACATTTTGTATTTTTGTTTTAATATCTTCATTTAGTTCATAAGAATAATGTAGTTCAGACTTTTGCTGCGTTATATCTACTAATTTTTGAGCAATATCAATCGCACCATCTCCACCTTTTGCCCATCCTTCAACCAAACTAAATTTGAAGCCTTTGCTTTCGATCTCATTTTTTACAAATTCTATTTCTTCTTCTGTATCTGTTGTATATCTATTTAAAGCAACAATTGTTGGCATTCCATAAACATTTTTCATATTTTCTATATGTACAAATAAATTATGCATACCTTTTTTTAGAGCTTCCATATTTTCTTTTTGAACATCTTCTTTTAATGCTCCACCATGATATTTTATAGCTTTTATTGTTGCAACACATACTACTGCATCAGGTTTTAAATTGGCTTTTCTACATTTAATGTCTAAAAATTTTTCAGCTCCCAAGTCAGATCCAAATCCCGCTTCTGTTACAACAAAGTCACTTAATTTCATTGCAAGTTTAGTAGCTCTAATTGAATTACATCCATGTGCAATATTTGCAAAAGGTCCACCATGAATTATTGCAGGTGTATGTTCTAATGTTTGAACTAAATTAGGATTTATTGCATCTTTTAAAAGAACTGATAAAGCACCTTCTGCCTTTAAATCTTTTGCAAAAACAGGTTTGTCATCTTCATTATATCCAATTAAAATATTACCTAACTTCTGTTTTAAATCTTCTAAATCTTTTGCTAAACACACAATTGCCATTATTTCTGAAGCAACTGTAATATCAAATCCATCTTCTCTTGGAACAATTTTGTTCTCACCTGAAAGCCCTGTATTAACACTTCTTAGTTGCCTATCATTTAAATCTAGACATCTTTTCCAAATAACTTTTTTAATTTTAAGTTCATTTCCAAAATATATGTGATTATCAATCATTGCAGATAAAAGGTTATTTGCAGCAGTCATTGCATGAATGTCTCCTGTAAAGTGAAGATTTATATCTTCCATAGGTGCAACTTGAACTTTTCCTCCACCTGTTGCCCCTCCTTTTAAACCAAATACAGGTCCAAGTGATGGCTCTCTTAATGCAAGTATAGCATTTTTGTTTATTTTTCTTAATCCATCTGCAATTGCAATTGACACAGTTGTTTTTCCCTCTCCCATTGGAGTTGGGCTCATTGCAGTAACTAAAATAAGTTTTCCATCTTTTTCTTTGTGTAACCTTTTAAATGCTTCTTCATTTATTTTTGCTTTGTATTTTCCATATTGTTCTAATTCATCTTCTTTTATCCCCAATTTATCAGCAATTTGTGTAATTGGCTCTAATTTTGTAGCTCTTGCTATTTCTATATCTGTCATATTTACCACCTCCGAATAATTATTTCTTCCATTCTACTACATAAGAAAGAAAAATACAAGATTTAAAATTAAATAGTTATAAGATACATATTTTAAAATAAGCATTATAAGGTTTTAATATATACTAAAACCATTAAATAGTAAATCTACTTTTTATAATTTCACATATTCTTCATTCACAAATGGTGGTACAGATTTAAAGCTCATCATTTCTTTTTTTACAGGATGTTCAAATTCAAGCTCATAAGCCCAAAGTCTTATTTGTTTGCCTTTCCCCCTTGTTCCATATTTTTGATCACCATATAAACTATGACCTGAATTTGCAAATTGTACTCTTATTTGATGATGTCTTCCAGTATGTAATTTTATTTTTACAGTTGATAAATCTCTTTTTTCATCATAATCCAAAACCTCATATTCAAGCTTTGCAAGTTTTGCATTTTTCTTATCTTTATTTACAACTTTGCTTATATTATTTCTTTCATCTTTATATAAATAATCTTCCAAAACTCCCTTGTTTTCTGCAAAGCACCCATCTACTACTGCAATGTATGTTTTTTTCAAAGTCTTATTTCTTACTTGCTCACTAAGTCTTGAAGCAGATTTCGAAGTTCTTGCAAATACTATAACACCACCAACAGGTCTATCTAATCTATGTACTAAGCCTATATATGCTTCACCTAGTTTATTGTATTTTTCTTTAATATATTTTTTCACCATTGAAAGCAAATCTACATCACCTGTTTTATCTCCTTGTGAAGGGATATTTGGTTCTTTTTCTACTACAATTATTTGATTATCTTCATACAATACCTTTAAATCATCCATTCTAATATTCCTTTTTTTATTAAAATACTCTAAAGCTCTTTTTTCTTTTCCAAAATAGAAGGTTACTTTTTTCCTCCGTCCCCAAAAGTCACCTCTTCCCATCTACCAAATATACCTGCAGGCAGTACCAAAGAAGAGTTTTCCATAGGTAGTCCTATTTCTCCTGATTCTACTTTTCCTTTATACTTTTTTGCAACAGTTAAATTTAAAATATTTGCTAAAACGGAGCTTGAAATTCCTGTAGTATATGAATTTATAAGAAAAAACAATGGATTATCTGACAAAACTTTTGTACACAATTCTACTAAATCATAAATATTATTTTCAAATTGCCAAACTTCTCCATTTGCACCTCTTCCATAAGATGGAGGATCCATTATAATTGCATCATATTTGTTGCCTCTTCGTATTTCTCTATTTACAAATTTAACCACATCATCAACTATATATCTAACCTTTTTTTCTGCCAAGCCTGATGAAGTAACATTTTCTTTTGCCCATGTTACCATTCCTTTTGAACTATCTACATGGCACACAGATGCACCTGCTGCAAGGCATGCAACTGTAGCCCCACCTGTATATGCAAAAAGATTAAGTACTTTTATTTCTCTTTGACTTTCTTCAGTTTTAAAATCTTTTGCTTTGCTTTCTCTGCGTTCAGTTTCTTTTCTGCTTCTATTATCTATTTTTGCATTTTCTATTTTATTTCTCATCCAATCCCAATTAACTGCTTGTTCTGGAAAAAGCCCTGTATGCTTAAATCCCATAGGTTTTATGTTAAAAGTTAAATCTTTATATTTTATTTGCCAGGCTGCTGGTAGTTTCTTTTTATAATCCCAATTTCCTCCACCTGTTTTGCTTCTAGAATAAATTGCATTTGCTTTTTTCCATTCTTCAGGATAAGACTTGTTTTTCCATACAATTTGCGGATCAGGTCTAGAAAGTATATAATCACCCCACTTTTCTAGCTTTTGTCCATTTGCCATATCTATTATTTTATAATCTTCCCATTTTTTTGCTATATTCATTTTTACTAGAATCCCTTTCTACTTTTTCTACTATTATACTAGCTTTTTTCATTATTTTCAAGAATAATTTTAAAATAAATTTCTATACACCCCTAATAATATTTTTCATAAATTTATACTTGTTGCAATATCTTAAAAAAATTAAAAATCAAAATCAAATTCATAGCAACACACATCAAAAACACAATAATAGATATTGAAATCAATTTATTTTCTCGAATAAATTTTAGAAAAGTGCTTGTCCTTTTTTTCTTTTGGCTTCTTTTCTCCAATACAGATGTGTATTTTACATCAAAAATGTTTCCCTTTGAAATCTCCATATACATTCCTCCTCTTATACTATGTATATGCTAAAAGTTTTAAATTATTACTTTGCAATAAAAATAAGTGAACTTCAAATTTTCAAATTCAAAATTCACTTATACATAAAATATTATATTATCTAATAAATCTTTATTTCACTCACTTTTTATTTATTATTAACTTTTGAATATCCTGCATTTTCTAAAACTTTAGTTGTATAATAAGTTTTTCCATTTATAGAATTGACCATAAAGTAATTTTTTTGACCTGATGTAGTTTCTGCATATATATCTGTACAAGTTACACCTATTGGTAATATTCCATCTTGATTCATAAATCCATAGTATACCCCTTGTTTTTGAACAATTACCATTCCATATTCTTCTAATACTATTAAATTTGTTACAGTCCCTCTTGTAACCTTTGATTTGCAACCAATACCAGTAAATTCATCAGTTTGCATTTTTGTACATTGAACATTTCTGCTTCCATCAGAATTTTTTGTACTTTCTATTTTGAAAAAACTCCAAATCCCATTATCTAGTACAGGAATTAAATTTCCTAATAAAATATATCCATTTTTTAGGCCATTGTCTTTAAAATCATTTAAGTCTACTCCTATTTTTGAATGTTCTAAGTGAATTTTTGTATTACCATTTTCATCAACTATTCCAAAAAATCCATTATCTTCAGCTAAATAAAGTCCATTTACACTATCTATTAAAGTTAAGTTATCATATTGTGGTTTTATTTTTACAATTCTATCACTTCCGATAATTCCAACTTTATTGTTCTTTTCTATTAAAAATGCTTCTTTTGAAGGTATATATGTTATATCGTCATATTGAAATCCTAAAATCTCCTCTTTTGTTGAAAAATTTCTTACTCCTTTTTGTCCATCATAATCAGATACTATTACCATCATATTATCTAAAATAGCCTTCTGATTTACAAATTTCTCGTCTAATTTACCCAATTTATTATCTTGAACTTTTTTTTCTGCTGAAGCAATTAATGTATCGAGCTTTGTTATATTTATTTTTTTCATTTTTACATTAGTATTAATATTAAAATTAAATGATTTTGCCAATCCTTCTATGTCAACATATAAGGCATCATTTTCTTTAATAATTGGATTTTCAATATGTACTTCTTCATATTCTGAATCAACATTATTCTTCTTTTCAGTTTTATCTATTTTATATATAATATTTGAATCTTGTGTAAAAATTGCAACTTCATTTTCAGATTCTATAAAGCAATTTTCAGTGCTTTCTACATTTCTTCCATAATCACCATCATTTGAATTATATCCAAAACTACTTGCTATCTGTCTAATTGGAAAATACACAATTGTTCTTCCATCATCTGCTGTTTTTGTAGCAATCATATTTTCTATAGCTTCGCTTTCTTTGCCATCAATAGTTATTGTGATTTTGTTTGGATTATATATTAAATAATATATTGCTCCAATTATCAAAACAATTAAAACAACTGTAAATATAATACTTACCAAAATAAGATTTTTTAATTTTTTACTTTTCTCATTTTTCTTCCTAAGTTCCTCTTCATCATATAATTTCATATTTAAAATCCCCCTTTTCTACATAACTTCGTATCCATATTTTTTATATAATTCTTTCCTAAATCCAAGTAAGTTATCTTGTTCTATCGCTTCTCTTACTTGTTCCATTAGTCTAGTCAAAAATCTTAAATTATGTAGAGAAATTAATCTTATTCCTAATATTTCATTTGTTTTTACTAAATGCCTTATATATGCCCTTGAATACTTTTTGCAAGTATAGCAATCACATTCATCATCTAATTTGCCCCAATCTCTTTCATATGTAGCATTTCTTATTACTAGCTTTCCTTTAGATGTAAGAGCTGTTCCATGTCTTGCTAAACGAGTAGGTAATACGCAATCACACATATCAATTCCTGCAAGTGCTGCTTCTATCAAGTAATCTGGTGTTCCAACTCCCATTAAATATCTTGGTTTATTTTCAGGCATTAGAGGTGTAGTATATCTTAAAATATCTAAGAATTCTTCTTTAGGTTCTCCTACGCTAATTCCTCCAATTGCATAACCTGGAAAATCCATTTTAATTAAATCTTCTGTAGAAATTTTTCTTAAATCTTTATAGAATCCCCCTTGTATTATTCCAAATAATCCTTGATTTGTAGTTGTATGAGCTTCTTTACATCTTTTAGCCCATCTTGTTGTTCTATACATTGATTTTTCTGTATATTTATAATCTGATGGATATGGACAACATTCATCAAATGCCATAATTATATCTGCACCAAGTGCTTCTTCTATTTCCATTACTTTTTCAGGAGTAAATAAATGCTTACTTCCATCTAAATGAGAACTAAATTTAACTCCTTCTTCTGTAATTTTTCGAAGTCCACTTAAACTAAATACTTGGAATCCTCCACTATCTGTAAGAATTGGTCTGTCCCAATTCATAAATTTATGAAGTCCACCTGCTTCTTTGACCAAATCATGTCCTGGTCTTAGATATAAATGATATGTATTTGCTAAAATTATTTGAGCTTTTACATCATCTTTTAATTCTTCTGGAGACATTGATTTTACTGTAGCTTGTGTACCCACAGGCATAAATATTGGTGTTTGTATATCGCCATGTGGAGTGTGTATAACTCCTCGTCTTGCTCCTGAATTTTTGTCTATGTGTAGTAGCTCATAAGTTATTGCTTCTGCCATATTTCCTCCCTAGTTACAAAATAATTGCGCCAATTCTTTTGCAACTTTTTTCTAATTATATTATCTTTTTGATTTTACCTTACAATTGGTGTCGGTTCTTTTTGTTGAAATTTACCTTGCTGATAATTCCCTTAATGCCATTTTTATAATATCTTCTACCTTTAATTTTGCTGTATCTATCTGCTCTAAAGCTTTTTCTACATCTTTCTTGTTATATCCTAAAACTTGAAGTGCGTCTATTGCTTCTTGTACTTTACTGTCTGCAACTATTATTTTCTTAATCTTAGATTTTTGTTCTAAAGTAGCATTTGTAAGTTCTGCAATTTGCTGTTCTTTTTTCATTTTATCTTTTAATTCTAAAACAATTCTTTGAGCTGATTTTGGTCCAACTCCAGGAATCTTTTTTAATGTGTCAATATCATCAGATATTACTGCTATTGCAAATTGTGATGGCTCAATACATGCAAGCATCGCAATTGCGGTTTTTGCACCAATTCCACTTACAGATATTAAAAGTTCAAACATTCTAAGTTCTTCTTGTGTGTTAAATCCAAATAAGCTTATATCATCTTCTGAAACTCTATAATATGTGTGTACTTTTACCTCATCTCCAATATTTCCTATTTCTTCTATTGAAGGTTCTGACATAAATACTTTGTATCCTAAACCTCCAACATCTATTACAACATATCCTATTTGTTTTTGCACTAAAATTCCTTTAACATAAGCTAACATTTTTTCCTCCAAAGTTTTTTTCTTATTATTATAATCTCTATTTAAATTATATGACAAAAACTCCAATTAATCAAGCAATTATTTAAAAATTTATATTATTGTTAATATGTTACCATTCACATACATACATTTTTTTACTATCGAAACATTTAATATATATCTTATCTATAAGATCTACTTTTAAAATAATCGGAAAGTTCCGAATAGTATTTTTTTAAATTTTAAGCCATTTTCTTTTATCACTACAAGTAAAATGATATTTATTGCTCAAAAAATAGTTTAAATCAAATTTTATACAATTGTCATTAGTGAATTTTAGGTGTGCTGATGGCATTATGTGGAATATTCCAACTACTTAAAAATTATTTGTTAAACTATATTTATTTCCTTTATAACTTGTTGTAAATATGATATAAGTCCTTTGAATTACAACTACATATTTGCTATAGCTTTTAAAATCCCAATTTTTCCATACTGATATGTAAGTCCACCTTGCATATATGCAATAAAAGGCTTTCTGATTGGTCCATCACAACTAAGCTCAATTGTTGAGCCTTCTGTGAATGTTCCTGCTGCCATAATTACTTTATCTTCATAACCTCCCATATCTCCTGGTTCGGGTATAGCAAAAGCATCAATAGGTGAAGCTGATTGAATTCCTTGGCAAAACTTGATTAATTTTTCTTTGTCATTAAAAATTAGAGTTTGAACTATATCTCCTCTTTTTTCGTTAAATCTTGGTTTTGTATTATATCCTAATTCTTCTAACATTTTACTTGCAAAAACTGCAGTTTTAAGCGCACTTGCAACAACACTTGGTGCAAAAAATAATCCTTTTAAAAACAAAGTATTTTGTCCAAGAGAAGGGCCAATTTCTTTTCCTATTCCTGGAGAAGTTAATCTTTCTGCACATAGTTCAATCAAATCTTTTCTTCCAACTATATATGCTCCACTTGTTGCGATTCCTGCTCCTAAATTTTTCATAAGAGAGCCAACAGCAATATCTGCTCCAACTTCTATCGGTTCTTTTTCTTCTACAAATTCACCATAGCAATTGTCTACCATTATAATAACATCTGTATTTACTTTTCTTATTTCTTTAATAACTTCTTCTATTTGAGAAATTGTTAAACTCTTTCTTGTTGAATATCCAATAGATTTTTGAATTTCTACAAGTTTTACATCCTTTTTTGCAAGTCTTTCAGTAATACTTGAAATATCAAAATTATTATCTATTAAATCAATTTGCTCATAATTTATATTAAAAGCTTTTAAAGAAGATGGACTTGGATTTTCTCCTAAACCTATTACTGTTTGCAATGTGTCATAAGGTTCACCTGAAATACTAAGCATAGTATCTCCTGGTCTAAGCAAAGCACTTAGAGTTATAGCTAATGCATGTGTTCCAGATATAAGCTGAGTTCTAACCAATGCATTTTCTGCTTTAAAAATACTTGCATAAATCTCTTCAATTTTGTTTCTACCAGGCTCATCTATTCCATATCCTGTTGAAGTATTGAAATGTGTAGCTGATAAGTTGTTTTCTTGAAATGCTTCCAGTACTTTTTTACTGTTTAATTCACATATTCTATCTATTTCTTTAAATTGTTCTTGCAATTCATTTTCTACTTTTATTGCTAAATTTTCTAATTCCATACTATTTTCCTTTCCTAAAATTCAATTGAAACCGAAGACATTTTGCACTTCTTATTAAAACTATTATTTTTTGTGTATGATTTCGTTAAATTATTTTAAACAAATCCTTTACTTATTTTACTACAAAAACAAGAAAATAGCAAGATTACTCTTGCTATTTTCAACTTTTCCAATAAAAATATATCTATTACTTGTTTTCCATATTCATATTTATGCATTAAGCTTTTTTAAGATTTCTCTCTTTTTTTTATTTTCGGTTAAATAGAACTCTAAGATTCTTTCTAATCTATCATTTGAAAATTCTTGTAACAATTCAGGATTTTCAGTTAACCTTCTCATTAATTTATTTTTCTCAAAATCTGTGTTTTTAGTATCCAAACCACTTTTTAGATTTTCTGCAAAAATATTTTTCTTATTAATTACCTTGTTTTCATCAACAAAATCATTCTTCTTTTTCTGTCTCCAAAAAAACGCTTTTATCTTATTGTAAATTTTTTTTAAAAGATTGTCTTTATAAATTTCAGGTAATTTATTACTCATCTTATTTATCTCCCTTATCTATTGCCTATTCTCTTTCCTTTAGCTTTTGCAATTTGTTCATCTAAATCTTTTCCTTCTTGTTGAGCAGCTCTAATTTTCTCTAACAATTCTTTTTTTCTCTGTTGTTCAATTGCTTTTAATTCTTCACTTTTTTCATCATTTAATTTTCTAATTTCACCTAATTTAGCTTCCAACTCTTCTACAGATAATTCTTCCAAATTTTCCGTATTACTTTCTTCATGTTCTGGGTTATTGTTCTTTCTTGCTTTTTCTGCGACTTCACGAATGCTACCAACTAAATCTATTGCACTTTCATAAGCATCTCTATATTTTTTAGATTCTGGCGGTGTTGCTTCAAATGCTTCTTTTAGTAAATCTTCCATATTAGGTCCTAAATCTTCCACTACTTGCATTTTTGGAGCCCTACCTATCCCAAATTCTGCAGTTGGTAACCATTTACGACATAATCCTTGATATTTTTTTCCTTCCGAACTATAATATGCCATATACAATAATGCATCTGTAGGGCTTGAAGGGTCTTCACATTGCAACTCACACTGATTCCTATTATATCTGCTCATAATAACTACTCCAGCAAATCTTTCATTTTCCCCTTTTTTATATAATTCTTCTTTTGATATTTGAACTATTTTTGTTTTTTCATCATAGTATAAATGAAGTCCATCTACAACACAATGTAATAATTCAGTTCCATCATCTTCATCTACATATGCAACTTCAGAATTTTCATCGTTAAATTTTGATTGTCTATATGCCTCATCAATTATTGCATCTATATATTCATTATACGTTTCATATCCACTTTTTCCTTCCATTTTTCCCTCCAATTATAAACATTATTTTTCTAATAAAATCAATTTAAATTACATATTTAAATTGTAGCATACTTACATATTTTTGGCAATATATTCTTCAAAATATTCCATTAAATTTTGATTACAAAAATATTACAAGGATATTACAAAACTAATAGTATAAGTTAAACTTAAAATATCAATATTTATCTTTCTTTTTTTTTTTAAAAAAGCACCATATTTCTATGGCACTCTTTTATTAATTACTTACATATATGTTCTAATTAAATAGCTTCATCCATTACATTTGTTTCTTCTGAAGTTGTTTCTGCAGTTTCTTCAGTTTTGTTTTCTGCTTCTTTAACAACTTCTAAGCTTCCAATTGAAACTTCATAAGCTACTTTTTTAAGTATTGTTCCATCTTCTAATTTCTTTTCATAATTTCTAGATTGAACACGTCCTACTACTTTAACTTCTGTTCCAACTTCTAAGTTTTGGCAAAATCTAGCATTTCTTCCCCATGCAATTGAAGGAATGTAGTCTGATTTGTTGTATGCTCTATTTACAGCTAATAATATGTCTGCGATTTCTCTTCCAAATGGTGTTTGTCTGTAAACTGGCTTTTTGCAAATATAACCAATTAAGACAACTTCGTTTGTAATGTAGTCTTTTCTAAATGCTCTTTCTCTTGCTTCTTCAGGAGATAATTCCTCATTTTCTGCAATTTCTTCATTTTCGTTTTGAACATCTTCTTCGTTTTCTTCTAACTTTTCGATGTCTTTAGCAAATACTGTAAGTATTAGCTTATTTTTTTCATTTTCATAGCTGTTATAAGATCTGAATTGTCCTTTAATTAACAATTTAGTTCCATCTTGTAACATTTCATCTGTGAATAATCTTTCTGAAGCTGTTACAGGAATGATGTCAGCTGATCCACTTAAACGTGGAATACATAGGTCAAATGAATAAAACCTTTCTCCATAAATTTCATGGCTAAACTTCTTTTCTGAAGCTACCTTTCCTACTAATGTTAAGTAGTTGTTCTCTAAATAATTTGTATCCAATTTAGATTCCTCCTTGTTATTTTTTAGATTTATCGTATGTAGTCTTATATTATTTTAGCCCACTTAAATCTCATATTACTTATTATACACCATTTTTTTCAATTTGTCTACATAAAAAGTTATTTTTTTCTAAATTTTTTTCAATTTTTCTCCAAAAATAGTTAAAATTGTAAAAATTGCCATTGAATTACTTATCTTTTTTAAATTATTTTTTATTATTTCAACATTGACTTCTTGTTCTTCCACGATTTTTCCAAAATAATTTTTAAATTTATTTTGTACACATATTAAAATATTTTCAGATTTTATGCTAGACATAGTTATAGTTGCTTTTTGATTCAGCCCATAAGTAATTATTTCACAATCTTTAAGTAACTTCATATCCTCATTCGCATTAAAAAACTTTTCTTTTCCTTGCATATCAGTATTAATAATCAAAAACTTTGATTTTTTTATTATATCTTCTAAATATTTTGATGTTTTAAAAAAATCTTCTATATCATCATTTATTACTACTACATCAAATCGAATATTCTTGATATTTTCTATATTCTTTTTATTAATATTTAAAACTTCAAACTTGTTGTTTTTAGCATTTTTTAATACTTCCTTTTTTATAAAATTGCTCTCACTTTCCTTTGCTATAATTCCAATAAAAGGCATACTCTCCCCTTCATAGTTATAATTCTATAATTTTTTGAATTATAACTCTTAATAATATCTTTATTAATGACATTACTTTTAGACATTCTCTTTCTATTATATATCAAATTTAGAAAAATATACCTTTTAAAATGAGGACAATTCTCTTTTACTAAAAAAAGAGAACTATCCCCATATTTATACATATTCTACTTTTAATAAATACAACCCATTTGGTGGCAAAGTTTTCCCTGCTAAATCTCTTTTTCCTTCTTTAATGATATTTGGAATTTCTTCAGGCTTAAGTTTTTCTAATCCGACATCAACTAATGTACCTGCAATAATTCTGACCATATTATATAAAAAACCATTTCCTGTAAGTTCTATATAGATTCTATTATTTGGCATTTCGTAAACTTTTGCCTTGTAAATTGTTCTTACACTTGATTTACTACTTGTTCCACTTGCTTTAAATGCTTTAAAATTATGTTCTCCTTCAAAATATTTTATCGCTTCTTGCATTTTCTTTATGTCCAATTTTTGAGAAATATGAGTTTCTAAATTTCTATAAATCGCACTTGCAAATTCTGAATTATTTATAACATATCTGTATGTTTTTCTTTTGCAAGAAAGTCTACTATGAAATCTTTCATCAACTTCTTCAGCATCAATAATTCTAATAGATCTTTTTAATTTTGTATTTATTGCAATTGGAAATTTTTCTATAGGTAAATTAGACTCTGTTTTAAAATTTGCAACTTGCCCCCATGCGTGAACTCCTGCATCAGTTCTTCCAGAAGCATTTAATTCCACTTCTTCTCCTGTTATCTGCTTAATTGCATATTCTATACTTCCTTGAATATTTAATTTATCAGGCTGTTTTTGCCATCCGATTAAAGTCTTTTCCATCATATTCTATTGTAAGTTTTATGTTTCGCATAATAAAATCTCCTCTCTTTTTAAGATAAACAATCTATTTAAACTATTACTATATAAAATATAAATTCACATGAGTAAATAATATAATTTTTTTAAAAAATTTGTAAAGCGTTTTTCAAACCAAACAAAGTGTATGAAACATAACAAAATTATAGTTCTCAAACTTCTCAAAATTAAATATAAGATTTTTTTAATGATTAATTTAATTTAAAAAACTAAAACCATCGTAAAAATGCATTGTAGTAAATCCTCAGCTTAGTGTTAAAAATAGGGGTCTATAGAAATTTATTGTAAAAATATTAATATTAAAGTCTATTTACTTGTATTTTCATATACTTGATTTTTTTATTGTTGATTAGCTGTGAATTTTACCCCAAAAAAATATATATTCTATAAACATATTATATAACTTAAATGATATAGCCAAAAAGCTATATCATTTATCACTTAAAATATTTTTATTTGCATTCTTTTTCTCAAAAATATTTTTAATCTTAGAAAATCTTTGATTAATCACATTTTCTTTTTCATTAAATCTTTTTGTAACAATGTTGCTTATAAGAATTTTTTTCAAAACATCTTCTCTAACATCTGCAATAAGAGTTCCATCTTTTGCAACAGAAATTTTTCCTGTTTCTTCTGATACAACGACAGCAATTGCATCTGACTCTTTAGAAATTCCTATTGCTGCTCTATGCCTTGTTCCAAGCTCTTTTGCAATATCTGTATCTGAAGCTAGTGGTAACATACAAGCAGCAGCTGCAATTTTGTTTTCACTAATTACAACAGCTCCATCATGAAGTGGTGTATTAGGCACAAAAATATTTACCAAAACTTGAGGACTTACATCTCCATTTATTTCTACTCCTGTAGATATAATGTCTTTAATCTTTATATCTCTTTCAATAACTATTAAAGCTCCTGTTTTTGTTTTTGCAAGCTCTGTTGCAGCAATTACAATTTTGTAAATATCTTCTTTAGTTCTGGTTGCAATATCTTTTTCCATTCCAAAGAATTTTGTTATTTTGTTTGTACCAATTTGCTCTAAAGCTCTTCTTATTTCTGGTTGGAAAATTACTATTATTAAAATAACTCCCCAATTCATTATTGCAGCTAATATGTAATGAAGTATGTTTAGTCCAAGAATTCCACTAAGCCATGTTCCAATAATTAAAAATGCTATTCCTTTAACGAGTTGCCATGTTCTTGTTCCTTTAACCATTCTAACAAATAAATATATAAGTAATAAAACTAAAGCTATATCTATTATTAAAGAAACTAATTTTACAGGCGACTCTTTATACATATTTATATAAGCTAAAATGTTGTTTTCGTAAAAAGCATTTAATGCTTCACTTACTTTGCTCATCTATATTCTCCTTTTCTTGAATTTTTGTTATAGAAATACTCTTTTACTTATACTAAAATAAATATACTGCCATTCTATAACTTTAAAATATTATTATGAATTAATTAGAAAATATAGTACTGTAGAGCATGAAGCTACAAGCATAAATACAACCATTAAAGCTGCTATTATTCTTCCTGCAATTTGAGTTTTTGTTGATTTTATTCTTTTCTTTTTTACTTCGTTATTTTCTTTCATTTTTATCATCCTTTCTGAGAGTTACAGTTCCGACATATCTATACTTTTTCTCTCCATTTACAATTATATCACATACATTTTAAAAAATCTACTATTTTTCACTCAAATTTTTTTTTATTTTTTATTCCATCTAAAATCAAGATGAGACTTGCAACGCAAGTCCCATCTCTTTTTGGAAATCTTTTTTTCAGTATCCAGTGTTACATCATGAAAGCACAAGCCAACCTACACTACTACTAAATTTTAAATTGGCCTCTTTCCCATAAGTTGGCTTTAGTTCTGCCAATGAAACGTATAAATCATGTTGATAGTTAAACTTATCTATTCCAGCTCTCCAGAATTCAACATTTTTATTGTCGCTAGAAAGAATTTTATATGTGTTGTGCAGATCATAGAAACCGCACACTTCTTCGCCGCAACCAGTTAGAGCAACTTCAAAGTTAACGTGTGTCTTATTTGGTGAATATCCAAGATATTCTACCTCTTTCAAGTCAAACACATTATTTATTGCTCTTTCGACAGACCACTTGTTTCGCTTGATTTGCTGGTTTATAATCCAGCATAAAAATGTGTAATACTGGTAATCTGTACCCAGCTTCCATCTCTTTCCTTCAACAGGTGGCATTTTAGATACTATCTCTTGCCAACTGTTGCATGATATATCAACAGCCGGAATACACCCTTTTTTAAAAATAACTTTTCCTCCCTGTATTGATGGATCCATAATAGGTCTCCAAAAGGGAGGCAACTGAGCATTTTTAATTTGTTTTACTGCCTCTTTGAAGCTTTGAATTTTTTTCCAATCAGGTAAAAAATTCAAAACATTGTCATAAAAACCCTTAGCAGTAGGGTTAATACAGATCAAACGCGAATCTGTAAGTTTTGAAATTTCCAATTCCCGGTTTTCATCAAATCCAATCATATTGAAATCCTCCTATATGCTTTAACGGTTTTCTGCAACTTTACATAATGTATTATATCACAAAATTTATATAAATGCAAGGATTTTATGTAAGTTTTTTACAAAAACTCCTTCTATGTATTGGAGTAAGTCCATACTTTTTTATTGCTTCTATGTGTTTTGCAGTTCCATAACCTTTATGTCCTGCAAATCCATATTCAGGATAAACCTTATCCCATTCTCTCATAATCCTATCTCTTGTAACTTTTGCAATAATTGATGCAGCTCCAATTGAATAACTTTTTGCATCACCTTTTATTATTGACTTATATGGAATTCCTAAAGTATCTATTCCTGTTAATGCATCAACTAAAATAACATTTGGCTTTATTTCCATATTTGCAACTGCTTCATGTAAGCCTTTTTTTGTTGCTTGTAAAATATTTATTTCATCAATTTCATCTTGATATATAATTCCGATTCCATAGCTTATTGCTTCACTCAAAATCACATCATACAGCTTTTCTCTTTTACTTTCTGATATTTTTTTTGAGTCATTTACTCCTTCAATCATCGAATTTTCTGGTAACATAACACTTGCAACAACAACAGGACCAGCTAGTGGTCCTCTTCCTGCTTCATCTATTCCACAAACATATTTCATTCCCATATTAAAAAAATCTTGGTCTATTTCTTTTAATTTTAGTAATCTCTGTTCTTCTTTTTCTTTCACTTTTTGAAATTCCTCTCTTATAGTGCATAAAATCCTTATAGAATGCATTATTATTCAATTATTTGGTTCATAATCTTATTCATCTGATAATACACTTTGTAAATTTGATAAAGAATAATGTTTTTCTCTTTGATAATTTACTCCATTAGGATAAATTACATCCATTAATTTATAATTATCTTTACTATATATTACAACATATTTTTCATCTTTAATTTCTTTTAGTCCCATATTTATTAATGCATTTCCTGTAACCTCATACGCCACATAATTATTTGTTATTTCTTGACTTACTTGTCCTAAAACATCAGAATTAGTTATATTTATTGGTCCTGTAAAACCTATCTTATCTGCTGTAAATTCTTCATTTCTTGCAGAATCCTTATTTGATTCATCTTCAGTCCATGTTTTTGCATCAATCTCTTCTGCATAAGCTTTTGCTTTTGCTTGTATTGTAAGCATATTTATTTCTAAAGTTTGAACCTTAGACTTTGAAATTAATTCTTTTCCCTCATAAGCAGTTATTGATGCGATTATTATTAAAACTATAATTGTAAGAATAAGTACAATTAGTGTAATTCCTGAATTATTTTTTTTCATGTTAATCTTCCTTTCACTTTTTTATTTATTCATTCAAAGAATAAATAAATATTTATATGCATTAAAAAGGACGGACCATAATTTGTATTATAGTACATCCTTATTTTTATACAGCTAAATAATATCCTACACTTCTCTTGGTTAATAAAATTTTTGGATCAGATGTATCTTTTTCTATTTTTTCTCTAATTCTTCTAACAGTTACATCTACTGTACGTATATCTCCATAATATTCGTATCCCCATACTTTTTCTAATAAAACCTCTCTTGAAACAACTTGTCCTGGTTCTGAAGCAAGAAACTTTAATACTTCATATTCTCTTAAAGTTAAATCCACTCTCTTACCTTCAACCATTACTTCAAATCTGTCTAAGTCTAGTGTTAAAACACCTACTGTTATGATATTGTCTCTTTTTATTTCAACATTAGGGTTTTGTTCAACATATACTGATGCTTCCGCTTTTCTTAGATTAGCTTTTATCCTTGCAATTAACTCTCTAATACTAAATGGTTTTGTAACATAATCATCTGCACCTAATTCTAGTCCTAGTATTTTATCTAATTCACTATCCTTTGCAGTTACCATAAGTATAGGAACATTCATTATACTTTTTATTTTTTTGCAAACTGTTAGTCCATCAAACTTTGGTATCATAACATCAAGTAATATTAAATCTGGTCTTTTTTCTATTGCCATCTCTACGGCTTCAACTCCATCTTCTGCGTCTATTACACTATATCCTTCTTTACTTAAGTTAACATCTAACAAGTGTCTTATGGCTTTTTCATCATCAACAACTAATATTGTTTTTTTATAATTCTCTTCCACAAACATTCCCTTCCCTTACTTATGATTTTTTATATACTATTTATATCACATTTGTTTTAAGATTACAAGTGTTTTTTTATATTTTACAATGTAAAAGTGATTTTTTCTTTATCTTCTAGAGTATACACCTTTTTCATTAAATTTTTTAATTCTACATTTATTATGTTAAAATCTTCTACAAGATTTCTAACAGATTCTCCAGAAATATCAACTAAATAAAGTAATAGATCACATATAACAATTTGACATAAATCAAAAAAAATAGTATAATATATTATATAAGCGGGAAATAGTTCCTGCAAAGGGGGCACGTTCCTATTATAAAACGTGCATAATAAAGGAGGCTTTTTATGGAGCAGATTTTAACAATTATCCTCATTGGCGGCACAACTGTTAGCGGAGTCTTCTCTGCGCGTTATCTTTGGAGAAGAAAACGCTACAAAGAGGAATACTGGATGCAGTAGATTCTCAATGTGTCCCAGCCTTCTAAAAAAAGACACCCCACTAGCCGAATAGCTAGTGGGGTTGTTTTTTTCTATTCCCATTCTAATTCATAATCTAAAATCTTTACAATATCTCCTTCTTTTACTCCCATTTCTCTTAATTTATCATCTACACCTAAATCTCTTAAGCATTTGTGGAAATAGTATAAAGATTCATTATCTCCAATATTAACTCTTCTCATCAAACTTTCTACTGCTTTTCCCTTAACTACAAAAACTCCATTTACTCTATCTATAGTGAATTTTTCTTCATCTTCTAGAGTATATACAATTTTGTCTTCTATTTCTACTAACTCCTCTTTAGGTAATGTTTTTAGTATTTTAGAAACATAGTCTAAAAGCTCATCTACACCTTCCCCTGTTACACTAGAAATTTTGAAAAATTCCATATTTTTTTGTTTAGCTAAATTTTCTAGTTCTGAAATCATGTTTTCATCTTGCATAGAGTCAATTTTTGTTGCAACTAAAATTTGTTTTCTTTCAGATAATTTTTCACTATATTTTTTTAGTTCTGCATTTATTGTGTTAAAATCTTCTACAGGATTTCTTCCTGATTCTCCAGATACATCAACTAAATGAAGCAAAAGTCTTGTTCTTTCTATATGTCTTAAAAATTGTAATCCAAGTCCTACTCCTTCACTTGCTCCTTCTATAATTCCTGGTATATCTGCAATTACAAAGCTATTTCCATTTTTAGATTTTACAACTCCTAAATTTGGCTCTAAAGTTGTAAATTCATAATTTGCAATTTTAGGTCTTGCACTTGTTACAGTACTTAAAAATGTTGATTTGCCTACATTTGGAAATCCTAAAAGTCCAACATCTGCTAAAAGTTTTAGCTCTAAAATTATTTCTTTTTCTTCACCTTTTTCACCATCTTGTGCAAATCTTGGAACTTGTCTTGTAGGTGTTGCAAAATGAGAATTACCTTTTCCACCACGTCCACCTTTTAGCACAAGCTCAACTTGATTAGGCTCAGATAAATCTGCTACAACTTTTCCAGTTTCTGCATCTTTAATTACTGTACCTCTTGGAACTCCAATATATATGTTGCTTCCATATTTACCATTACATCTTGCACCACTGCCATTTTCGCCATTTTGAGCTTTAAACTTTTTATTATATCTAAAATCAACTAGAGTGTTCTTATCTTTATCAACTTTAAAATATACGTCGCCACCTTTTCCGCCGTCTCCTCCATCAGGTCCGCCTGCAGCAACATATTTTTCTCTTCTAAATGAGATAGCTCCATTTCCGCCATCTCCTGATTTTATTATTATTTTTGTGTAATCTGTAAACATATTTTTCTCCTTTTCAATTGGTGTCGGTTCTTTTCTGTAAAAAATTATCTTCTAGCCACCAATGCTTTTATTTTTATCCCTTGCTCTGAAAACATTTTCTCATGCTCTGTTTCTATATTATACCAAAAACTAGGCTTGCTATGCAAGTCATAAGTCTTTTTTATTATTTTAAATCCTGCTTCTTCAAAATAATTTAAACTTGAATTAAACAAATCATCATCATCTGTTTTAAAATATATTTCTCCATCTTGTTTTAAAAATGTTTTATATTTTTCTAATTGCCTTGTGTGAGTAAGCCTTTTCTTTCTATGTTTTCCCTTAGGCCAAGGATTGCAAAAATTTATATATATTCTATCTATCTTATCTTCTTCTGATAAAATAAGTAAAATTCTATCTATGTCAAATCTTGTTAAAATTACATTTTCAGGTTCAATATTTTTTTCTTTATATATTTGTTCTACATTTCTTTTAGCAAGCCCAAGCATTGCATCTACTAAATCTATGGCAATATAATTTTGGTCTAAATTTTCACTTGCTAGCTTTGAAATAAACTGACCTTTTCCACATCCTAATTCCAAATTAAGAGACAAATCCGGATTCTTAAATAATGTCTTCCATTTTCCTCTAATTTCTTCAGGATTATTTACATAAAAGCTACTTGCCTCTAATTCAGGTCTTGCCCATTTTTTGTATCTAATTCTCATTTTTATTTCATTCCTTTTTATTAATATTTCCATTTTTTCATATTAACTAATATCTATTATATATCCTTCTTTACTATTTTGCAAATTAATTTGAATACTCAAATAAATCTCATAAATCCTTGCAGAGAATTAGAAAACGTAGTATAATATTATCATAGATACTTTTAGTTTCTGAACACATCCCCACCACCAAAAAGGAGAACTATATGAGCGGTTTTATTCCAGGAAAAACAATCACTATCAGCGTATTTGATGTAAAAAACAAACTACCTTGGGCAGCAATAGATGTCCGGAACATGAGCAGAGAAGATAATATTCCAGAAGTTGTTTTTACAAAATTGACAGAAGTACGTTACAAAAAGCAACAATTGGAACCTAATTATGATGGAATAATATCCAACACAGTTATGGTTTTTTGTAAAACTGAGGATTCATCAAAAATCTTAGAATGTATCGGTAGCAACTTTAAATTGAAAACTAATTTAAGTGACACATTGATATTTTACATATCATAAGAAAAACATTTGGGGATGTATCTAAAAGCATGCAATCAATTCTATTTTTTTAGTTTAGATTGCATGCTTTTATTTTATACTTAAATAACAATTTTTTCTTTATTTATTCTGCATTATCTTCAGCTGTAGCTTTATTATCTTCTACTGCTTCTTTAGTCTTAGCTTCTTCTGCAGGAGCTTCAACTTTTTCTTCAACTACTTCTTCTGTAGCTGTTTCAGCAGCTTTTTCTTCAACAGGTGCTTCAGTTGTTTCTACTGTTTCTGTAGCTTCTACTGGAGTTTCAACAACTTCTTCAGTAGCTGTTGTCTCAGTAGCAACTTCTTCTACAGAAGCTTCTACTGCTTCTTTAGCAACTGTTTCTTCGCTAACTACTTCTTCTTGAACTGGTTCTTTTACAACTTCTGCTCCTTTAATTTCGATTTCTTTATCTTCAATTCTTGCACCAGCAATTTCTCTAGTCTTAGCAGCTTTTCCTACTTTATCTCTTAAATAGAATAATTTAGCTCTTCTTGCTTTACCAACTCTTACTAATTCTACTTTTTCTATAAGTGGTGAGTGAATTAAGAATGTTTTTTCAACTCCTACACCATAAGATATTTTTCTAACTGTAAATGTTTTGTTTACACCTGATCCTTGTACTTTAATAATTGTTCCTATAAATACTTGGATTCTTTCTTTATTTCCTTCTTTTATTCTTTGATGAACTTTTACTGTATTACCAACTTTTAAATCTGGTATTTTATTTTTTAATTGTTCATGCTCTATAGATTTAACTATATCCATTTTAAATTCCTTCCTTTCTTAATTTCCAATGTCGCAAGCTTTTTGCTTGTCATCAGATTAACTTTGAGCGGTGCAATTATTGCACTTCATTTTTTAATAAATCTGGTCTTTTTAATTTAGTAATTTCAATTGCTTTTTCTTTTCTCCATTTTTCAATATTTGCATGATGACCTGAAAGTAAAACTTCAGGGACTTTAACTCCTTCAAAGACTTCCGGTCTTGTGTATTGAGGATATTCTAAAAATCCATTTGCAAATGACTCTTCTTCTCTTGACTCCTCTGCTATAACACCTGAGTTATACCTAGATACTGCGTCTATTAATACCATTGCAGGTAATTCTCCTCCTGTTAAAACATAATCTCCAATCGAAATTTCTTCATCTACAATTTTGTCTATTACTCTTTGGTCTATTCCTTCATAATGTCCACAGAGAATTATTAAATGCTCTTGTTTTGCTAATTCTTCGACCTTTTTTTGGTTTAGTTTTTTTCCTTGTGGACTCATATATATTACTTTTGCATTTTCATCACCAATAGATTTATATGCATCATATACAACATCTGGCATCATAACCATACCAGCTCCTCCACCATAAGGAGTGTCATCCACTTTTTTGTGTTTATCTTTCGAAAAATCTCTAATATTTATTAAATTTATTTCTATTAGATTTTTTTCTCTCGCTCTTCCAATTATGCTTGAATTTAATGGTTCAAACATCTTTGGAAAAAGTGTTAAAACATCAAATTTCATTAAACTAATCCTTTCAAATGCATTTTTTGCTACAAGCTATTTTTCTTATTTTAGCTTTTCGCATAATTTTTCACGCTAATTTAAATATTTTTAAATTAACCCTTCTAATAAATGAACTACTATTTTTTTATTTTCTACATCTATTTCTTTTATAACGTCATCTATTCTAGGTAATAAGATAGATTTTCCAAGTTCATTTTTTACAACATATATATCAGAGCTTCCGGTATTATAAATATCTTCCAATATTCCAAGCTTTTCGCCTTCATCTGTAAAAACTTGAGACTCTAGTAAATCTGCTATAAAATATTCGCCTTCTTCTAAAGGAATAGCATCTTCTCTTGAAATTTCAAGTATAGCATTTCTATAAACTTCTGCTTGCTCAATTGTTTCTATCCCTTTAAATTTAAGTAAAACTTGATTTTTATGATATTTTACTTCTTCTATTTCTAATTCCTGTTGCTCTTTTCGAATTTTGATATATACTTTTTTTAAATTATCAAATCTTGTAACATCATTTACCCAAGGATTTACTTTTACATATCCTTTGATACCAAAGGTGTTTACAATTTGACCTATTTCTAAATTTTTCATAACTTCTCCATCTATCCTAAGAATTCTACTGAAACCCTTTTATGCTCTTTTGAAGCTACAGCTTTCATTATATTTCTTATAGATTGAGCTATTTTTCCTTGTTTACCTATAATTTTTCCCATATCAGCTTCTGCAACTTTTACTTCAAAAACTATAGATTTTTCTCCTTCAACTTCATTTATTGAAATTGAAGCTTTGTCATTAACTAAATTTTCAATAATTGTTTGTAAAATTTCTTTCATTTTATTGACATTCCTTTCTCGTTTTTGCCGTTGGAAAAGAATTGGTCTTTTGGCTAGGCAATTTTCAATTAAAAGGCAAGGGCGCATACTTTGTGTATGTAACCGCGTTTTAATTAAAAATTAACGACGCGAAAAGTCAATTATTTTTCAACTTATTTAGCTTTTTCAATAAGAGCTTTAACTGTATCAGTAGGCTTAGCTCCATTTTTAATCCATTGATTTACTTTTTCCATGTCTAAAACAATTGTTGATGGATCTGTCATTGGATTGTATGTTCCGATTTGTTCGATAATTCTTCCATCTCTTGGAGACTTTGAGTCAGCAACTACGATGTGATAGAATGGAGATTTTTTCTTTCCAAATCTTTGTAATCTTATTTTTACCATATTGTTCACCTCCCACGAATTTTATATATAAATTTAAAAAATTAATAACTTTTTTATATAATTAATCATACACATAGATTAATTATTAGTGATATAATACAAAATATGATAATAGTGCAGGTACACATATTAAAAAGATTATGCAAATTATACTTTTCCATATTTCTTTCTTTTCAAAGTCTTTTTTATTAAACATTATAATTGAATAAATCAAAGCTACTACAATTGCATAAACAAAATTCATTTTTAAATGTTGCATTTGCCACGTCCTTTTATATCCTATTAATGATATCATAACCTCATTAGAATACAACAATTTATTAATTCCTATTAAAATCAATGAAATTACTATTATTCCTATTATTGTGTTTAACTTTTTTTTTTCATTCTTTCTAATTTCTATATTATTATCCATTCTTGTATCAATCCTTTAATACTTCATTTTAACAAATAATCATTACATTATAACTTATATAAATTTTTATCGATATTATTATAGGTATAATAAGTAATACACTTATTAAAAAAAATGTAAATTTTTCTTTTCTTGCTAAAATATTTTTTTTATATAAAACAAAACAATATATTATGGCAAATATCATATTTAATCCAATATTCATTGGAATTAACGCTTTTTGCTTAGTTAATACTTTTGTGATTAATAATGATTCCATGTACGTCTCCCAAGGATTAGGCATCATATTTACTGTAATTTCACCCAGTATGCAAGTATTTAATACTGCAAGAATAATTGATGAACATATTATTCCAATTATTAAATAAACTATCTTTTTCTTCATAACATCCTACATTAAATCTTTGAAATCTTTTATATTATCAAGATTCAAGCCTTTCATCATTTTTCGCATATTGCCTTTATTTTTCATTTGTTTCATCATTTTCTGAGTCATTTCGAAAGAATCCATAAATCTGTTTATTTCGCTTACTTGACGTCCACTTCCTTTTGCAATACGTTTTCTTCTGCTTCCATTTAAAATTTTTGGATTTGCTCTTTCTTCTGCACTCATTGAATTTATCATAGCTTCGATTTTGTCAAATTCTTTGTCATCTACTTTGATGTCTCCTAATTTGTTCATTCCAGGAATCATTTTTAAAATTGATGAGAATGAACCCATTTTTTTAACTTGTTTTAATTGTGCTAAATAATCATTTAAGTCAAATTTATTTTTCTTAAGCTGAGCTTCTAATTTTTCTGCTTCTTCTAAATCTAAACTTGCTTCAGCTTTTTCTATAATTGAAAGTACATCACCCATTCCTAAAATTCTTGATGCCATTCTATCTGGATGAAATACTTCTAATTCACTTAATTTTTCACCAACACCTGCAAATTTTATTGGTGCTCCTGTTACTTTTTTTACTGAAAGCGCTGCACCACCACGAGTATCACCATCAAGTTTTGTAAGGATTACTCCATCTATTCCAACTTTTGAGTTAAACTCATTTGCAACATTTACTGCATCTTGACCTGTCATTGCATCTACTACTAATAAGATTTCGTGTGGTCTAACTGACTTTTTAACATTTTGTAATTCTTGCATTAATTCTTCATCTACATGTAAACGTCCTGCCGTATCTAAAATTACTACATCATTTAATTTTGAAATTGCAGTACTCATTGCTCTTCTTGCTATTCCTACTACATCTTTAACATTTTCTTCACTATATACTGGTATATTTAACTGCCCACCTACAACTTGTAATTGCTTAATAGCTGCTGGTCTATATACGTCACACGCTACAAGTAATGGTTTCTTGCCTTGCTTTCTTAAGAGATTCGCAAGCTTTCCTGCTGTAGTTGTTTTACCAGAACCTTGAAGTCCCACTAACATTATTACTGTTGGAGGATTTGGTGAAATATTTATTTTGCTTTCTGTTCCACCAAGTAGCTCTACCAACTCGTCTTTAACTATTTTTACAACTTGCTCACCTGGTTTTAAAGATTTCATTACTTCTTGACCAAGTGCTTTTTCTTGAACTTTATTTATAAATTCTTTAACTATTTTATAGTTAACATCTGCTTCTAATAATGCAAGCTTAACTTCTCGAAGCATTTCTTTCATATTGCTTTCTGTAATTCTTGCTTCACCTTTTAATTTTTTTGTGATTGCTTGTAGTCTTGTTGATAAGCCTTCAAAAGCCATTCTAAAATACCTCCTAAAAATCTATTAGTTGCTTAATTTTTTTAAGTATTTTTTTATCTGCATTAGTTTCTTCAAGTTCTTCTATACACTTTTTTATTTTTTCTTCTTTTTGCATAAACTTTAATTGTTTTTCATATTCTTCAAGTTTCTTTTTGGATTTTAAAAGTATTGTTCTTACTGCTTGTCTTGTTATATCATTATTGTCTCCTATCTCTGATAGTGACAAGTCTTGATTATAATAGTAATCCATAAATTCATATTGCTTTTCTGTAAGTAAATTTCCATATATTTCAAGCAATATACTTATTCTTACTTTTTCTTCCATTTTATAAAATTTCCTTTCAAAAGTATATTTTACAAAATCTTTTAAACTCCGTAACTCACACAAAAAAGTGCAAACTAAATTCGTAATACTAATCTAGTTTACACTATTTTTTCTTGTTTGTCAAGGGTTTTATGAATAATTCAATATTTTTTTCATATACTATTGATAATTAGTTTAATTTATGCTATAATTAAATTAATAAATAGAGAGTGTTTTGCACCCCTTGTTGGGAGCAGAACACTCTCTTATCTTCTTGTAAATATTTTTATAAAATTTTTATCTTTTAAAACATATATTGTATTAACCCATGAAAACTTTCCAGTATTATATATTTCATCAATTTGTTTTAATACCGCTTCATCACTTACTGTTTGTTCCGTATTGTCAATTATAAAATTTTGTGCTTGCCTTTTTCCATCTCTAATTGCAGTTTTTACACAATCATTCGTTCTCTTACTCGTTATTCTTTTTAAATCCAATTTTTCTTCTCTATAAATATAATCCGGGCTTTTTATTCCTTGAGGATAATTAACATTTGGTAATATTTTTACATTTCCTCCAAAAATTTCATTTAATAGTTTTGCTACCTCAATTTCTCTTTCATTATGATTATATACTACATTGTGTCCATCTATATAATATTTTTTTCCTTCATACTCAAAAAAATCTTGATTTGTAACTATCCCTTCTTTTGGTTTTGCTTTTTTATACATTTTTTTAGTTATATCTATATATTTTAATCTATTTGCTTTTTCAATGCTTTCTAGCCCTAAATGTGCCATTTATTATGATTCACCGCTTTCTTTTTCATTTTGAAATAATGACTTTAATAAAAAATTTTAAATCTAAAAAAAAATAAATAATAACGATAAATAAATTATACTTTGAAAATTATTTACACACTTATTATATCACATTTTGAAACTAGTTGCAATACTTTTTACGAATTTTTGTTCCTTAAAAAGACGTAAATTTTCCCTGCCACAAGTCATTTTCTTCTAATATTTTTTCCAATCCGTTAAGTACCCATTTTTTGTGAGCATTCCACTCAGGTGCTATAAGTATGTCTTTTGGTGCATCAGCACATATTCTGTGAACAATAACATTTGGATTTAAATGTGTAATTATATATGTTAAATCTTCAAAATATTCATCTAGCTCCATTGGCATATATTCTCCATTTTCATACATTTCAGCCAATTTAGTATTTTTTACAACATAAGTTGAATGGATCTTTACCCCCTGGATATCAAGTGAGTTAATTAAATTCACGGTTTCTTTTATCTGCTTAGGAACATTTTTTCCATCTCTTTCTTCTCCTGGTAGTCCACACATAATATGAGCTATAGCATCTATTTTATATTTATTTAATAACTTAACCGCTTCTGTAAATTTTTCTGTAGTATAACCTCTGTTTATCATCGCTCCAATCTCATTACTAGCTGTTTGAATTCCTAATTCTACACATACATAGTATCTATCTGAATATGATTTTATCAGTTCTACTATTTCTTCATTTATACAATCAGGTCTTGTTGCAATACTTAAGCCTACAATTCTATCATCAATTAAGCTACTGTCATACTTTTTCTTTAAATTTTCTAATGTATCATAAGTATTTGAAAAATTTTGAAAATATACTATAAATTTGTTGGCTCTTTTAGCTCTGTATGAATTAAAATAGTCTTTTACTTGTTTTGAAATACTTTCACTACTCTGTTTTATTAATTCTCCTGAACCTTTTTCACTGCAAAAAATGCAACCTCCTGTACCACATGTACCATCTCTATTTGGGCACGTAAATCCACCATCAATACAAATTTTTAAAGTTCTTTCACCAAATTTTTCTTTATAGTATTCGTTTAATTTGTTGTATCTATTCTTCATCATCTCTACTCTCTTTCTTATTTAAAGCCGAGCAAAAAAGAACCGGTCCCAAATGCCCGGACAAAAAAGAACCGGTCCCAAGTGCACGCTAGATTGTCGAAATTCCAAGAGTCTTTTCTTCCAATACATCTAGCAATACATTTACTGTATCTAACGCTGTAAACATTGGAATATTGTTTTCTACTGCACAACCTCTAATTTTTGCACCATCAGATTCTTGATTTATAGATTCTAAGTCACGTGTACTAATAACGTAGCTTACATATCCTTTTCTCATTGAGTCTAGGATTTCTTCGCTTCCTTCACTTATTTTCTTTTTTATTCTTGTTCTAATTCCATTTTGTTTTAAAAATTGAGCAGTTCCTTTTGTTGCTTCTATATTAAATCCTAAATTATAGAATCTTCTAATTAAAGGAAGAGCTAGTTCTTTGTCTTTGTCTGCAATACTTACAAAAATTGTTCCGTAATTTGAAAGTTTCATTCCTGAAGATTGTAATGCCTTGTATAATGCTCTTGTAAGTTTTGTATCATATCCAATTGCTTCTCCTGTAGATTTCATCTCTGGAGATAAATATGCATCCATTCCTTTTAATTTTGAGAATGAAAATGCTGGTGCTTTTACATACCATCTTTCTTTTTCTTTTGGATAAACTTCTGTAATTCCCTGCTCCTTTAAAGTTTTTCCTAGCATTACAAGTGTTCCAATATCTGCTAAAGAATATCCTGTTGATTTTGATATAAATGGAACTGTTCTTGAAGATCTTGGGTTTACCTCTATTACATAAACATTTTCATCTTTATCTACTATAAATTGGATATTGTAAAGTCCTTTTATTCCAATACCTAATCCCAATTTTATTGTATAATCTATTATATCTTGCTTTGCTTTTTGGCTAACACTAAATGTTGGATAAATACTTATACTGTCTCCTGAGTGAATTCCTGTTTTTTCAACATGCTCCATAATTCCTGGAATAAATACATCTTTTCCATCACACACTGCGTCTACTTCTAACTCTTTTCCCATTATATATTTATCTACTAATACAGGTTGTTTTACATTTATCTCAACTGCTGTTTTTAGGTATTTTTCTAAAGCCTTTCTATTTGAAACAATTTGCATAGCCCTTCCGCCTAAAACATAACTTGGTCTTACTAAAACAGGATAACCAATTTCTTCTGCAGCATTTATTCCATCTTGAATATTTGTAACCGCTTCTCCCTTTGGTTGTAATAGTTTTAAATCTTTCATAACTTTTTCAAAACTATCTCTATTTTCTGCTTTTTCTATCGCCTCAACGTCTGTCCCTATAAGTTTAACTCCAAGTTTAGTTAATGGTTCTGCAAGGTTAATTGCAGTTTGTCCACCAAGTGTTGCAATTACACCTTCAGGCTTTTCTAATTCTATTATATTCATAACATCTTCTACTGTAAGTGGCTCAAAATACAGCTTATCACTTGTTGTGTAGTCTGTTGATACTGTTTCAGGATTATTGTTTATTATTATTGCCTCATATCCTGCTTCTTTTATTGTTTTTACAGCATGAACTGTTGAATAATCAAATTCCACACCTTGTCCTATTCTAATAGGTCCTGCACCCAAAACAATTATTTTCTTTTTGTCACTTACAATTGATTCATTTTCTTCCTCATATGTAGAATAAAAATATGGAACATAACTTTCAAATTCACTACTACAAGTATCTATCATTTTATACACTGGGAAAATCTTTTTTCTTTTTCTTAATAAATAGATTTCTTCTTCTGTCTTATTCCAAACCTGTGCAATATATTTATCACTAAATCCCATTTTTTTAGCTTGTTTTAAAACCTCTATATCATCTAGATTATACTTAACTATATTCTCCATTTTGATAATGTTTTTTATTTTTTCTAAAAAGAACATATCAATTTTAGTTTTGTTATATATTAATCCTAAATCTATTTTTCTTCTTATTAGTTCTGCAATTGCGTAAATTCTGTCATCTCTTCCATCTTCAATATATTCCATCATTTCTTCTGTAGGCATTTTGTTAAATTTTTTATTATAAATATGGCATACCTTTATTTCAAGTGATCTTATAGCTTTAAGTAAGCTTTCTTCAAAGGTTCTTCCAATGCTCATTACTTCACCTGTTGCCTTCATTTGAGTACCTAATTTATTTGAAGCACTAACAAATTTATCAAATGGAAATCTTGCAATTTTTGTTACAATATAATCTAATGCAGGTTCAAAACTTGCAGGTGTGTTTGCAATTTGAATTTCGTCTAATGTCATTCCAACAGCAATTTTTGCAGAAACTCTTGCAATAGGATAACCACTAGCTTTTGAAGCTAATGCTGATGAACGAGACACTCTTGGGTTTACTTCTATTAAATAATATTTAAAAGAATGAGGATCTAAAGCAAATTGCACATTACATCCACCTTCTATTTTAAGCTCTCTTATTATTTTTAATGCACTATCTCTTAGCATGTGATATTCTTTGTTTGTTAATGTTTGACTTGGTGCTACAACTATTGAATCACCTGTATGTACTCCAACTGGATCTAAATTTTCCATATTACACACAGTAATTGCCGTATCATTACTGTCTCTCATTACTTCATATTCAATTTCTTTATAACCTTTAATGCTTTTTTCAACTAAAACTTGATGTACAGGAGAAAGTTTTAAAGCATGCTTCATAATTTCTTCAAGTTCCTCTTTATTGTCTGCAAATCCTCCACCTGTACCACCTAAAGTAAATGCTGGTCTTAAAACAACAGGGTATCCAATTTTTTCAGCAGCCACTTCTCCTTCTTCTATTGAATGAGCTATTATTGACTCTAAAACTGGCTCTCCTAAGCTCTCACATAGTTCTTTAAATTTTTCTCTATCTTCTGCTCGTTCTATACTTTCACTGCTTGTTCCTAATAACTCTACTTGGCATTCCTGCAATACCCCTTTTTTATATAATTGCATTGCAATATTTAGTCCTGTTTGTCCACCAATTCCTGGAAGAATAGCATCAGGTCTTTCATATCTTATAATTTTTGCTACATATTCAAGTGTTAAAGGTTCCATATATATTTTGTCTGCAATACTTGTATCTGTCATAATCGTTGCAGGATTTGAGTTTACAAGTATAACTTTGTATCCTTCCTCTTTTAAGGCTAAACATGCTTGTGTCCCTGCATAATCAAATTCTGCAGCTTGTCCTATAACTATAGGTCCCGAACCTATTACTAATACTGTTTTTATATCTTTTCTTTTTGGCATTTTTTTCACTCCTTCATTCTATTATTTTAGAATACATAAGCATTTTGAGAAATAATCTTATTTAACTTCATAGCATAAAAATTATTTATATTTTTTTAGAGTTAAACGAAAGTTAGCTAAGATTATTCAATAAATAGTTATATATTCAATTAAGTAACTTTACTTATTCATAAGACTTATAAATTGATCAAACAAATAGCTTGAATCTTGTGGCCCTGGTGCACTCTCCGGATGATATTGAACACTGAAGATTTTATCTTTTTTACACTCTACACCTTCTATTGTATTATCAAGCAAGTTTTTATGAGTTGCTACAAGCTCTGTGTTTTTTAAAGAATTTTCATTGACTGCGTAACTATGGTTTTGGCTTGTAATCTCTATTTTTCCTGTTTTTAAATTTTTTACAGGATGATTTCCACCTCTGTGTCCAAATTTTAGTTTATATGTTTTAGCTCCATAAGCTAAACTTATAAGTTGATGTCCTAGACAAATGCCAAAAATCGGATATTTTCCCTTTAATTTTTTCACTATTTCTATTACTTCAGGTACATTTTCAGGGTCTCCTGGACCATTTGATAAAAAAACTCCATCAGGCTTTAATTCTTCAATTCTTTCTGCTGTAGTATTATATGGAACAATTGTAACATTACATCCCCTCTTTTTTAAACTTCTTATAATATTTAGCTTTATTCCACAATCAATTGCAACTACATTAAATTTTGGATTTGAAGTTCTTGAATACCATTTTTTCTTACAACTTACCTTTGATACTGCATCTTTTGGTATTTCGTAATTTTTAAGTTTCTGAATTGCTTCTTCTTTTGTTGTTGAAATATCTGTAATCAAAACCAATCTACTTCCTTTATCTCTTATGCTTCTAGTAAGCATTCGTGTGTCTATTCCATAAATACCAGGAATACTATTTTCTTCTAAATATTCTGATAAAGTTTTTGTATACCTAAAATTACTTGGCATATCGTTATATTCTCTTACAATTAATCCTCCAATAGTAGGTTTTGTTGTTTCATAGTCATCATCTGTAATTCCATAATTTCCAATTAAAGGATATGTCATCACAACCATTTGATAAGTATATGAAGGATCTGAAACAATTTCTTGATACCCAACCATAGAAGTGTTAAAAACTATTTCACAAATTGCCTCTTTATCTGCTCCAAAACCATATCCTAAAAATTCTAATCCATCTTCTAAAACTATTTTTTTATTAAAATTTTGCATTTTTGCTCACATTCCTTTCCTTCAAGACATAAAATCTAATGAAAATAATTTATTAGCAAATTATTCTTCAAACTCTCTTACTTCTTTATTTAAATATATTTTTAATTCTCAAATAAAATTTTTTACAACCAATATATTTATTTTTTAGAATAAATTTCTACGCACCCCTTTTTTGAGGCATAGCATGAGGATTAACCACAGCCTATTTTGACCATACTTTTAGTCATAAAATAAGAACTCTTATATAAACTATGCTTATTATCAATTCTTGTAACATATAAGAGCATTATTATCCTACGTTTCTTAGCTTTTGTTTAGTTGCAAATTTAGCGTAGAAATTTTTTTTATTATTTACTTATTTTTCCACCTCCTCACAAAAAAAGATGAAAATATTTCATTCCATCTTTTAAATACTTAATACAACTAAATCTTTTGGAGATTTAGTTAAAACTTCTTGTTCATCTTTTGTAATTAAAATTGTATCTTCTATACGAACGCCAAAGTTACCTGGAATATATATTCCTGGCTCATTTGTAACTACCATTTTTTCTTTTAAACAATTATCATTTGAATCTCTAATAAAAGGAGGTTCATGAATATCAAGACCAACACCATGACCTAAACCATGAGCCATATCATAACCTTCTAATGCAAAATTACTTTTTACAATTTTTGCAACGTCTTTTATACTTGCTCCATCTCTCATTTCGTATAAAGATTTTAATTGATTTTTAAGTACTAAATCATATACATATTTTTGTTCATCTGTTGGAGTGCCTAAAAATATTGTTCTTGTCATATCAGAACAATATCCATTTATTTTACATCCCATATCTATTGTAATAATATCGTTTTCTTCAATAATTCTATCTGTAGGAATAGCATGAGGCTTTGATGAGTTTTCTCCTGAGGCAACAATAGGTTCAAAAGAAACACCCTCAGCATTATCCATATAGTATTTTTCAATAGCCCTCGCTATTTGTTTTTCTGTCATTCCAGGTTTAATATAATCTCTTAAAAAAGCAAAACAATCATCAGTAATTTTGCATGCTTCTTTTAAATTATTTATTTCCTGTTCATCTTTTATCATTCTTAGTTTATTTATTATGCTTTCAGCTTCTACAAAATTATTAATCTTATATAAATGCATAAATTTTTTGTATGATGCATAAGTCACATAATTTTCTTCAAATCCTACATTTTCGCAAAACATAAAGAAATTTTCAAAATCATCTTTTGAAATATTTTTAAAATCGTCAACAACAATTTCGTCAAAAGGAGTAATTTTATTACTTACATATTCTATATATCTACTATCTGTTACATAAACATTTTCTTTTCTAGTAATTAATAAAATCCCTTCTGCCTCCAATCCTGTAAAATATTTTACATTTGTTGGATTACTTATTATCATACCTTGTAAATTTAATCCAGCCATTTTGTTTCTAAGGCCTAAAATCCTGTCGTTCATATATCATCCCTTCTTATTCTCGCTCTCTTTTTATTAAAATATAATAAATTATTGCTATTTATTCCTACTATATAATCCAAGTGTAAATATGTTTGATAATACCATTATAATCATTTCATAAGGTACAAATATAGCTATAAATGTAGCTATAACAATAAATGGTCCAAATGGTATGTATTCATCCATTTTTCTAATTTTTGTCGCTAGTAATATTATGCTCAATATTGCTCCTATTAAAAAAGACATTAATGTTATTATTATAATATTTGTAAGTCCAAAATATAGTCCTAATGCTCCCATTAGTTTAACATCACCAAGTCCCATTGCTTCCTTCCCATAAATTAGTCCTCCAATAAGAGTAAGTCCTAAAAATATTCCTCCACCTGCAATCATTCCAAGTACCATATTTATAGAAATTGCAACATTTGAAAGTCCATATATAAATGTAAAAAAAAGACCAACTTCAAAAATTGTAAGATTAAGTCTATTTGGGATTATCTGTAATTTGTAATCTATTACAAATGCAGATATTAACATTGGTGTTAATATTAAATATTTTATTAATTCTAAATTTTCAATAAATGTTTGTTTTATTCCAAATTTATATAAAATTAAAACATATAAAACTGCTATTAAAATCATCAAAATATAATTTGGTTTAAACTGCTTTTTATATTCTTTTATAGCACCTCTAGTAAAAATTGGCTTCTCATCAGGTAAACGTTTATTCATCCAATTCACTAATTCACCTACAAATAATCCTAGAATAGATACTATTATATAATAACCTATATTTACATCATTAAAATACATCTCTCAAATCATTCCCTCCATTTTTATATGGAAAAAATTGATATTTTGTCTACGCAAAATTCAATTATTTTTCAAATCTTTTAGCTTTTGTTTAAAAATATTTTCTAGAGGTCTTTTCCACGCTGTGTACCAATAATCCTTTGGAGTAACAGGGTCTACAAGTATTGTAAACATTTTGCTTCTATTTCCGCCAATTATATCTGTAAAAATTTGATCCCCTACAACTCCGATATTTTTAGGTTCAAAATTTAATTCATTTTGAATTTGCTTAAAGCCCTTTCTTGAAGGTTTTTTTGCAAATAATTTATATGGTATTTCTAACTTTTTAGCTACCATTTCTACTTTTTCTTTCTTATTTGTATTAGACAAAATATATAGCTTTATTCCTTGACCTTGCATCTCGCCTGCCCATTTAATAACATCATCTGATAAATTTTTATAATAATCTATCAAGGTATTGTCTACATCAAGAATTAGTGCCTTAATATTATTTTTTATTAAAAAATTAATACTTATATCTTGTACTTTTTTATAATACGCGTTTGGATATATGTTCATAAATGCCTCACTTTTTTATAATTTTATGCTATTATATTTTTTTATTTTTATTTTATAATAAACACAACACATAAAATAATTGCTCTAATTATAGTGCTTAAAAATAAACTATAATTTGTTGCTTTTATTCCTAAATTATTTAATTTGTCATATTCATTAACTATTCTTTCAATTTCTAATTTATTAGATATATTTTCTTGTTCCATATATTCTTTTGCTAAAAATCTTGCCTTTGTCATTGCATCATCTTCTAAATAGCTTCTTACAAAATAGTATATAAAACTAAAAATGATATACATACTTAAAATTAACATTTTATTTGGTATAAATTTTACTATTCCTAACAAAATTAATGTGTAGAAGCATACAATATAGAAACATGAAAATATATAATTAAATAGCAGTATTCTTCTATCTTGCACAGAATGAAGACATTCATGTGCTATAGTTTGTATGCGAGTAAAACTTTCTCTCATATTAGCTATTATGATTTTATCCGAAACTGCTATATATAAACAATTATTAGCTTTTTTATCTTCTTGTATTTCTACTTTTTCGTTATTTATTTTTTTTAAAATTGATTTGCAAATATCTATATTAGATGGATATTTTTTTACTATATCATCTAGTTCCTTGTTATTTTCTGCAATTTGCTTTATTTCCTTTATATTTATTTGATAAACCACTTTTATCAGTATTATGGTTATTATTAATAAAAAAATTATTATAAAAAATTCCATTTTAGAACTTCTCCTTTTTTAAGACACAAGTATTATTAATAGCATATTTATAATTGCTATTTACTATATTGTCTCAAATCATAATTTATTTTTATATAACAACCAAAAAAATCTATATTTTAAATTATTAATTTAGCCTAATCATTTCTTAACAAATTATATTCTCGGCTAACTCTTGTTAAATCTAACTTAAATTAAATCTTTTACAGATTCTGCTATAATCTTATTCACATCACCTATTAAAATATTAAACTTAAGCTCTGCATCAAAATATTTTTTTGCCTCTTCTTGTTCAATTAATTCTGCATAAATCTCTTGAACTTTTTTAATCTTATCTTCATCGTGTTTTCCTGTTTGAAGCATTTCTACTTGCTCTTCATATCTTGCTTTTTCAAACTCTTCTAATTTCTTTTTTAAATCGAAATTTAAATTAATTGCTTGTTTTGCCATTTTGAAATTCACATATTCTTCAGATTCTTTTATTTCTGAAGCCAATCTATTTGCTGTGTCATATACTTGCATAATTTTTCCTTTCTAAAGTTAATTTGGGGACGGGGCAAAAATTCACTTTAAACTTTTTATTTGTAAAGTGCATTTTTGCCCCGTCCCCAAATGCACTCTTAAGCATAAGCCTGATTTTTTCTGTTAAATGGTATTAGTTTAGAAATTTCATTTTTAGCTTTTCTTACTTTTCCAGCTTTAGCTTGTTCAATTTCTTTACGTTGTTTTTCTGCCATTGTCTCACATATTGCTTTTTGATAAATAAAATGTGTGTCTTGTGCAATTTTGTTCCAATTGTATTCATTTCTTACTTTTAATTTTGCTTTTTTTGTAATATTTGCACATAACTCTGGATTGTATAATAATTCTAGAATTGAGTCTGCAATTGAGTTTGCATTTCCTGCATAACATTTCATTCCATTTTCTCTATGTTGTACTATTTCGTTAAGACCTCCAATATCTGATACAACTACAGGTCTTTCTGAAAGCATTGCTTCTAATGCAACAATTCCAAATGGTTCATAAGTACTTGGAAATACCGCTATATCAGCTGCTTTATATAATCTTGCAACATCTTTACCATTTACATACCCTGCAAAATATACTTTCTGTCCTAGTCCTAAATTTTCTGCCTCTTGTCTTAATTCGTCTATCATTCCGCCTTTTCCAGCTATTACAAGTTTTGCGTCATTATATCCTGCTAAAATTTTTGGCATTGCAGCAATTAGGTGTTGTATTCCTTTTTCATATACTAATCTTCCAACAAAAAGAATTATTTTTTCGTTGTCCATTGCATATCTTCTTCTAAATTCGTAATCTCTATCTATTCCTGAATATGTTAATAAATTAACTCCATTAGGAACAACATTTATTTTTTCAAATGGTAATCCAAATAATCTTTGAAGTTCGCCTTTCATATAATTACTATTTACTATAACTTCTGTTGATTCATATGTTAACATCCACTCTGTATCATTTATGTATTTTTGTTGTGCATCTCTTATTCCGCTATTTCTTCCTGCTTCTGTTGCATGAATTGTAGAAATAAGTGGAATATCGAAAGAATGCTTTAAAGTTTTTGCTGCATAAGCAACTAACCAATCATGAGCATGTATAACATCAAATTTTCCTTCTTTTTGAATAATTTCTGATGCTTTAGCCACCATATTAAAGTTTAATTGCATTATCCAATCTATAAAATTAGTTGCATTAATCATAAAGTTATCTACTCTATAAACTTTTACTCCCTTATCTACTTCGTAATAAGGTGCATCTCCTTCTTTGTAAGTTACAACTGTAACTTCATGTCCATCTTTGATTAATCTTTTTGATAAATCGTTTACTACTCTTGAAATTCCCCCTACTATTCTTGGTGGATATTCCCATGTTAACATTAGGATTTTCATCTTTATTCCCTTTCCTTCCTAGGTACAAAATCATTAAAAATGCTATTATTTTAACTTTTAATCTACGTATTTCTTTATTTTTCGCATTTTCACTTTTGCCCCTTTCGAATGTGTATTTCTTATTTTTCTTTAGCCACATAATCTCACTTAATATATTCTATACAAAGTCCAATAAAAAGTAAAGGGTTTTTTGTAATTTTTTTAATTTTTTTGTAGATTTTTGGTTAGCAGTTAAACTTCTTTTTATTTTTCGATAATATATAGGAATATTTTTCGGTGATTTGTGGATATTAGGCCCCGAATTTTAAAAACGTTGAATCTTCCTCCGCACTTGCCACATCTATATTTTCTAGTAAAATTTCTTCTTACTCTTTGTCTAAAAAAATTATAATTGCAATCTTCACAAACAATTTTATAGTTAAAATTTATTGGCTTTTCTGTAAACTCTAAATTGCTTATGCTAAAATCTCGTTCTTTATTTCCAGTTCGCGAAATATTATACCCTAATTTTTCGTTTATAACTTTTGCATAATTTTTAAAATATTCTCCATGATTGTTGCATCTTGGCATACAATGTATTAGCTCATGCATTATTGTATTTTTTATTATATCTTCATTTAAATCCATTACCCATTCGCTTATTTCTATTTTAAATCTATCTTTTGAAATCTTTTTGCAACAACCATATCTCTTTTTGCTTCTTGTATTTATTTTTATTTCAATTATTCTATTTTTTTGCACATCTATATTTATAGATTTCAATTCTTCTATGCATTGTTCAAATAGTTTCTCCAATTTTTCTTGTTTGTTCATATTATCACCAAAAGTATTTTATTTATTCTGAAGGAATTTGTCAAATTATTTTAGAATTTTTATTATATACTTTTGAATATGATTTCCTAGACAAAAAAATATGTGAAACTTTTTATACATAAACTATATAAAAAGTTCCACATATTTTATATCTCTTCCACAATCAATTTATCTTTTATAGCTACTATACTATAACTTCTTAACTTTGGAATCATCTTTATTTCTTCAGTTGATTTATATTTTTGAAGTTGCTTTCTTGCTTCTGCTTGTTTTTCTTTTAACAATTCTTCTGTATATTTTTCTTTTTTAATATATTTAAATTCTATCAAAATTCCATATCTTTCAGTTAATTTTTCTTTTGGAATCATTAAAATGTCTGAATATTCTCCACCAACTTCAAGTTCAGATTTTACTAGCATTGTTCCAAGAGTTTTGGCAATTGAATAGAATAATACTTTTATATATTTTTCATCGAAATTCTGGTAGTCCCTATTAGATAAATTCGTTAAATATGTTCCTAAAACTCCCAATATTTTTGTTATATTTCCTGTTTCTAATATTTCAAAATTTATTGCTTCTGTGTCTATTTTTTCTTCATTTATTTCTGCTCTTTTACTTATATATGTTAAGAAATAATCTGAATATATTTTTCTAATCACGTCATTTGGTGCTTTAAATTTACATTTACTAAAACCAATATTTGCTATAGTCAAGTATCCTAAATAAAATAATAAAGATATTAATTCTTTCTCACCAAAGCTAATTTCACTATTAAATTTTTCTGTTATTTCGCTTTCAACATATTCTCCTGCAACTATTTTTTGTAATAAATCTATTTTTCCTATATCATTACATAAATTCATGAAACCTTCTATTTTTCTGTAATCACTTATTATATTTGTATCTATTAATGTTTTTGGTATTTTTTCAAATTGATTATATCGACTCAAAAAGTATAAAGTCATATTTGAATTATATATTTTGTAAGAAGTAAGGTCATCATCTATTAAGTCTGAAAATACATATCCATCATAATTTTCTTTAATTACAGGTAGTAACTCTTTTTGTTTTTCTTTTGGAATTTGCAATTCGTCCATTAGATAAACAACATCTTTTTCGCAAAATCCTAGCATATCATTAAATTCCAAGTCTTTTGTTATATCTCTTGCAATGTTAAATCCACTTGTTGTGCTATCTAATGTAATTGGTGCAACACCTGTAATAAAAATCCTTTCAACTACAGTCTCTGTTCCTTTTTTTAATATTTCATACCACTTTCTTACTTTACCATTTTTAGATACTAAATTTTTAAACTTTTCTGTTTCGAATCCTAATAATTCATTCGCAAAATGGTCATATTCATCTATAATAACATATATTTTTTCTCCTGCTTTTTGAATATAAAAAGCTTTAAATAGATTATCTAAAATATATTCTGCCTCATCATTTATATTTACATAAAAGTCTAGTCCATATTTTTTTACAAATACATCTACTGATGAAGCAACCTCTCTTTTGAATCCCTCTATAGTTTCCGCTTCTGTAATTGTTGATATTCCTGAAAAATTAAATCTTAAAATATGATATTTATTTTTGTTTGCTGTTGGATTTTTTCCTATATCTGTATTTCCAAATAATTTTTCAAATTTATCTGCTTTTAAAATATCATAGTAATTTTCCAAAACACTTGTAAACAATGTTTTCCCAAATTTTCTTGGGCGTAAAAACATTATTCTTTTGTCTTCTAAATTTTCTAATTTTTTTATATACATTGTTTTATCTACATATAAGCAATTATCTTCTACTAATTCTTCATAATTACTTATTCCATTTGGTAGTTTTCTCATAACTTTGTACCTCCAAATTCTTATGTAATTATTGTACTACACGCATAAAAAAAATGCAAGACTTACTCTTTCATTTTTTGAGAGTTCACATGCTATACTTGACAAGGTCTCCATTTCTATGCACAGAAAAAATAGATTGTGCTTTTTTAAATTTACACAATCTACTATATCAAAGATTTTCTATATTTTCAATATATTTTCACTCTTCAACATTCCTTCCATTGCTGCTTCACAGCAATTTAGTACAAATATAAAAATAATTAAATGGAATCTTATAATTATTAATAAAACTCCATTTATATTATCAATTACTTTAATCTACTTTATTAATATTGTCGCTATCATAAATGTATTCTCCATTATAATAAACACGAGGGGATGTTAATTTATATCTCTGACCATTATATTCAATATAAAAATAATATATATTACTATTATTAGCATCTGCTTCATTTCCAATATATGTTATATTAGATGCAATATCTTCATCAAAAAATTCATCAGAGCGAAACAAATTATTTTCTGAATCATATAAGGTATAAAAATCTACATTTTGGAAACACATTGCTAAAATTTCAATGTCAGTCGCTATGGTTATTTTTTCTTCTAATACTTCTTGTGCCCAATCATTAGAATAATTCAATGAATAAAAATTAAATTTGTAATATTGATTATTATATTTAGTAGTAAGCCAAAAATCTACATTTTCATTTTCAATCTTGATACCACTAACTTCATACATATCTTCTATATTAGTAAGTATATCAATTAGTTGTAAATCAATATCAGAAGCTAATTTAACTTTTGTCCTATCTACGGATGTTCCATTATATATAAACTTATAAATTATATTTTTATATTTTATATAAGGAGAACTGCCATAATTCATTTCCACCCACTCTATACTAGAACTTGCATCGGTTATAGGTTCTATATTGTCTAAGAACCCATTTTCACCATATACAGCATCACCTTTTGCAAAGAATTTATTTAATTTTATAAGATCTTCATTTACTTGTCCATCTGCAATTCTTGTTACTGTTCCATTATCTACTGTATAATTATGTTTTGTATCAGAAAAATTTACATTTAAAGTATCATTACCATTGGGAGATACGGTGGTTTTTCCACTTCCTACAGAGCTATTTAATTCTGTTTGCAAATCAGTTTCATCCACTTCACTTCCAAGTTTTTTTACTGCTGCAGATATATATGCTAATTCCACTTGTTCCTTCTCCTGTCCTACTACAGTATTATCTTTTGCATCTCCTGCTCTTTTAAGTAATCCGATTGTCTCCACTTAACATTGAAATACTAATTCCTGCTAAAATGAGCAACACGATTATTGTAATAACTAAAGCTATCAAAGTTATACCTTTAATTTGATTTTCTTTTATTTTTTTCATTTAAATCTCCCTTTCTTTTTACTTGAAAGACCTTAATTCTGTATCTTTCTTTCAAGTATTTTTATTAAAATTTTTAACTTGTCTTATTTTCAAGTTCAAATTTATTTTTTATTAATATAATCCATTAAAAATTGCACTGTCTATTTGTGCACCACAAATAGACAGTGCAATTTCAACTTGTGTCTAAATAGCCACAAGACATAGTTACTCTGCCTTTTATATTTAATTTTATGATTTTTAAATTGTACGTGTGTGTGTGTGTACAGCCTCAGCGCATACAAGTTCTTTGTTTAAGTATCTCATATTATTTTCTCCTTGTTTGTTTTTTCTTTGCATTTTTCTTTTAAAATTATATTATATTTTTATGAATTTTTTGTCAAGGAATTTTCTGATTTTTTTCAAATTTCAAAAAATAATTAGTTTTAATTGAAAAATCCCCTCAAATCTGTTAAAATAGTTACTATGGAGGAAAAAATATGATAGAACTACTTTCACCTGTTGGTGATTTTGAATGTTTAAAAGCTGCTGTGCAGAATGGTGCAAGTGCTGTATATTTTGGAAGCAATCTTTTTAGTGCAAGAGCTTTTGCACAAAATTTTGATAAAGAAGAATTAGAACAAGCTATAAACTATGCAAAAATTAGAGGTGTAAAAACTCATTTAACATTAAATACATTAATAAAAGATGAAGAATTTGAAGAAGCTTTTAATGTTGCAAAAACTGCTTATGAATTCGGAATTGATGCTATAATTGTGCAAGATATAGGACTTGCTTTAAGTTTAATAAAATCTTTCTCTGATTTAGAAATTCATGCAAGCACTCAAATGACTACATCAAATTTAGAAGGTGCAAAAAAGTTGGAACAGCTTGGCTTTAAAAGAGTTGTCCTTTCAAGAGAATGCTCTATTTCTGAAATTGAACATATTTGTAAAAATACGAGTATTGATATAGAAGTTTTTGCTCATGGCGCACTTTGTATTTCTTATTCAGGTCAATGCCTATTTTCTAGTATGGTTGGTGGTCGTTCAGGAAATAGAGGCAAATGTGCTCAGCCTTGCAGATTGCCGTATTCTTTGCTTGCGCTGGATACACAAATTTTAGACAAAGGCTATTTGCTTAGTCCTCGTGATTTGTGTAGTTTAGAGAATTTGCCAAAACTAATTAAAGCTGGAGTTGCTTCACTTAAAATTGAAGGAAGAATGAAATCACCTACTTATGTTGCAACTGTTACAAGAATTTATAGAAAATATATAGATTTAGCATATAAATATTTAAATAACGAAATTTCAAAATATGAAATTGATCCAAAAGATAAACATGACTTAATGCAAGTTTTTAATCGTGGAGAGTTTTCTGCAGGTCATTTATCAGATGAACCAAATAAAAAGCTTATTTATCCACAAAAACCAAACAATATGGGGATATTTTTAGGTGAAATTATAAAATTTAATCCAAATAAAGGACTAGTTACTGCAAAACTTGAAAACAACCTTTCAATAGGAGATGGAATTTCTTTTGAAAATGAAAACACAAAATACACTATCTCTGAATTGATGAATAAAAATGTAAATATTAAATCTGCCGAAAAAGGTATGACCATTACATTTGGACGAATGAAAGGAAATATTAAACCAAAAGATAAAATTTATAAACTAACAGACAAAGGGCTTTCTACAGAAGCTTTAAATAGCTATAGCAAAGAGGCTATTAAAACATATTTATCATGTAAATTAAAAATTCATTCTAACCAAAAAATCTCAGCTCAAATAAAAAGTTTAAATTATAGTTTAGAAGAATTTTTTGAATATGACTATATACCTGAAGTAGCTCAAAATGCACCTATTACAAAAGAGAAAATAATTGCACAATTTAATAAAACATTAAATACATGTTTTGAATTTTCCGAAATTGATATAGATATGAACGAAAACTTATTTATACCTACTTCTGTTTTAAATGATATAAGAAGAACTGCAATTAATTTAATAGAAGAGAAAATATTGCAAAATTTTAAAAGAAAAGCAAGTTGTAATTTTGATTTTTCATCAAAAAGTGCAGTTTTTGAAATACATTCTAATGAAGAAATACAGCAAAATAGCAGTTATAAAAACTATTCATCAACAAAGTTACAGCAAAATCAAAACTTTGAAAATGTAGTTTCAAAAAAATCTACTCCTAAAAAAGCACTTCTTCTTAATATTTTAAACACAAATTATGACTATTCGAAATTAAAACATTTCGACAAAATATATATACATTTAAAATATTTTACAGATAAAAAATATGAAAAAATTATACAAATTTTGGAGCAAAAATCTAAACTATATATTTATATGCCTGTTGTTGTTAAAGATAGATTTCTTGCTAAAATAGAATCAATGGTAAATAAAGCTATAAGTAATTTCAAAATATCAGGAGCTGTAGTATCCGAAATGTCTTCAATTGACATATTTAAAAACAAAATCAAAATTGAAGATGAATTTATAGCCAAAGGACAAGGGCAAACCATAGACGAAAACATAGATAAAGGTTTTGAATTGATTTCAAATTATAATTTTAACGTTTTCAATTCATATAATGCTTTAGAGGTTGAAAAACTAGGATTTTCAAGTGTAACACTTTCACCTGAACTTACTGCTGATGAACTTTCTGAAATTAAGTTAAAAAATAAAGAAGTAATTGTTTATGGTAAAATCCCTCTTATGACAATGAGCTATTGCTTACTTGGAAAATCTAATAGATGTTATAAAGATTGCAAACACTTATGTTTAGAAGATAAAAACTTCTTTATAAGTGATAGATATAATTTTAAATTTAGAGTTGTTCCTGATAATATTCAAACTCTTACAACAATATATAATTCAAGGAACTTAGCAATTACTCATGTTAATGTTGATTGTATTAGGTTTGATATTTTAGATGAGACAATTGAAGAAATAAATAAACTTTAAAAAACTGAGCTCTTTATTTTGAGCCCAGTTTTTTATTTTTCAATTTAAAATTTTTCAATATATTCTAAATATTATTCAGTTTTATTATCTTCTTCTATGTTCTCTTTAACTGCTTCTTCTACTTCTTCTGCCACATCTTCTTTTACTTCCTCTGTAGAATTTTCATGCTCCTCCTTGTTGCTTTCTTGAGATGCATTTTCTGCTTCATTATAATTTTCATCAGAATTTTCAGGGCTAACTTCATCTTCTCCGCCCATAACTTCTACTTCATGTACTTCTTCTGCGGGTTGCTCTGTTCCGCATTCTGGACAGAATTTTGTACTTCTTTCTATTTTGTTTTTACAATTTTCGCATTGCTTCATATTTGCAAGTTCCAATATTTGTTTTTCATATTCTTCAATTTGATTTGTATATTCAGAAATTTTTGATAATTGTTCTTCAATCTCTTCCTTAACTTCTAATTTTCCATCTAATGCAAATTTTTGATATACAATTTTTCCAATATCTAAATACAAATCTTTAATTTTAGATTTACAATCATTTATTTTAAATTTTATTTTTGTCTCACTTGCTATTTTATTTGTTATTTCAGCTGCACTATTAAATGTATCTGATGCTTTCTTTCCTAATTTTTCAAAAAATTCCATTTTCTTTTCCTCCATTATATATTATACAAAAATTCTTAAAAATTATGCATTAATCTTCCATTTTTTTATCTCTTGTCATTAAAAGTCTTACTGCTTCTTCAGGATCTAATCCATTGTACAAAATATCATAAACTGCATCAACTATTGGCATTGAAACATTTAGTTTCTCACTTAAAGTTTTTGCAACTTCAATATTATCTATACTTTCTATTGTCATTCCAACCTCTTGCTTTGTTTCATCTATTGATTTACCTTGTCCTATTAATTTACCTGCTCTTCTATTCCTACTATGCTCACTTAAACATGTTACAATTAAATCACCTAATCCGCTAAGTCCGTATAATGTATTACTTTCAGCACCAAGTTTTGTTCCAAGTCTTCTTATTTCTGTAAGTCCTCTTGTAATTAGTGCTGCAAAAGTGTTGTCTCCATATCCTAAGCCTGCTGCAACACCAGCACAAAAAGCTATAATATTTTTTAAAGCTCCTCCAAGTTCAACACCTTTTATATCTTCAGAGGTATAAACTCTCATTTTTTCATTCATAAAAGTATCTTGCACAAGTTTTCTTACTTCTTCATCTTTTGAAGCAGAAACCAATACTGTAGGAACAGCAATCGATACTTCTTCTGCATGACTTGGACCAGATAATGCTCCTACTTTTGCATTAGGCATTTCTTGCTTTATAACTTCATCCAAAGTAAGTGCTGTATCTTTTTCAATTCCTTTTGAACAAACTATTATTGGTTGTTTTTCGCAATCAACAAATTCTTTATATTGTTTTACAATATTTCTTGTAAATTTTGATGGTGTAACATGAAGTATAAAATCTGCACCTTCTATTACTTCTTTAAAATCATTTCTACAAATTATATTATTTGGTATAACTGCCATTGGTAAAAATTTACACTTTTTTTCTTCATTTATAAGTCTTGCCTCTTCTGCATCAAATGACCAAATTCTTACGTCATGTCCCATACTTGCTAAGTGAATAGATAAAGCTACTCCCCAGCTTCCACTTCCTATAACTGCTATTGTTTTCATTTTATTAAAATCCCCTTTCTATGTCATTATTATAATTCATATTTTTTATTTATAGTTAATATATAAATTATTTGAAGTTAATTGTGGGGACCGTTCAATGATTTCCAAAAGTTTATTAAACTTTTGTTGAAATCATTAGAATGGGGATAACGTAAAATAATTTATATATTAACTAATAAAATTTAAATAATAATGCATCTACTTTTTAAAACTTATTTTGTTTTCCGTTCCATTCATAATTCTCTTTATGTTTTCTCTGTGGTTAAAAATGACAAAAGCTGCTAATAATAAGCTAAAAATAAAGTACTTTATACCTACTTGAGCAACTATAAAATTGTCTCCAATAAATAATGTTAAAATCGGAAATAAAACTGCCGCACTCATAGATCCAACTGAAACCATTCTTGTAATTGCAATCAAAACTACTGCAAATACTAAACAAATAAGTGCTATTTTCCAATTTGTAATTAAAAGAACTCCTAATGCTGTTGCAATTCCCTTTCCACCTCTAAATTCAAAAAATATTGGGAAAGTGTGTCCTACAACAACAAGTATTCCTGCAATTTGAACTAATAATGCTCTATCAGCTGTTCGAGACATATTTCCTATCAAAAAAGCAAATAATACTGCAACAACACCTTTTAGAATATCGCAAATAAGAGTAATAATTGCTGCTTTTATTCCCACTGCTCTTAATACATTTGTTGTTCCAGCATTTCCACTGCCTTTTTCTCTAACATCAAATCCTGCCATTTTTCTACTTATAAGTACTGAAAAATTCACGCTTCCTAATGCATATGCTAATATTGCTACTATTATGTATGTTGCCATAATCATCCCTCCTCTTTCAATATATAGCAATTATATTATAAAAACAAATAATTATCAATAGATTTTTAACTTTTTTTCCAAAAAGACTTGTTTTTTTTGGTATTTTGTAGGATAATATATGTAGACAAAATTTTCGAACACTCATTTCAAGATAAGAATATTTGTCTTTTTATGTATTCAAAAATCTGACAATATATTCTATATAATCTAGAGAGGATGAATTTAATTATGATGAAAATATTAGACGCTTTTTTAAAAAAACTAAATGTGAATCGTAATACCTTTTTAACATATATTTTCACATTGCTCACTATATATGTCGCGGTAGACAGAATAGTTGAAATGATGATAATGATATTTACAGGTATTGGAGTTAATTATTGGAATCCAATTTTATATACATTAGCTTTAGCATGTCCTGTATTTGCGTATTCATTTGCAGGTAGCTCGTCTTATGCAGATACAAGAGCCTCTAAAGTTACAATGTTTTACATATTTGCAATTGGCTTTTATGTAATTGCTTTATCATTGTTTACACAATATTTAAATGCTGGTGCATGGTTACTTTTCATGTCTTCTAAAAATTTTGTACCAATAGTAACAAACTTCTCAGAACTAATAAGACCTGCATTTAGAGCAATATCATTATATTTACCACTTACAACTGTTTATCCATTTATAAAATCAATTTTACTTAATGTTGATGATACTCAAAATATGGTTAAATCACTTTGGGACTTTAGTGGAATTAATTTATCAGACAAAAAAGCTAAACATGGACCTTATGCATGTGATGTAACTGTATTTAAAGATTTCGATACTGGTAAAAAAATGAAACTTGTAGAAGAAAGAAGATTCCAATCAACACTTGTTTGTGGTGGTTCAGGAACAGGAAAAACTTCAATGATTTTCGAGCCAATTATTGCACAAGATATTGAGAAAAAACATTTCTTTACAGAGGCTTCAAAAGAACTAGGATTTACAGCTTTAAAAACAGGAATAGCAAGTTTAAGTGCACCATATAGTGATGAATATTTAAATAAAAACTTTAATTTAAATATGCTTACACCATCATTTGGAAAAGACGCATTATTTAATACATTTGTTAAAAAGATGGTAATTGCTACATCACCACATAATATTTACAAAAATATTGGTCTTACATATATGTCACCTGATTACGAAACACTAGATCAAATGATGAGAGTTTGTGATAATTACAACGTAGGATATACATTAATTGACCCTTCACAACCAGAAAAATCTGTTGGTTTAAACCCATTTATATATGAAGATCCTACAAGAATTGCAATTATTATATCTTCTACTTTACAAGGAATTTCTTCAGATGAAGCATCTGAAATGAAAGATTTATACAAAGAAGAAACTACATTACAAATTTTGGAAAACCTTGCAATTTTGCTTAAAGTTATATATCCAAAAATGCATGATGGTCTACTTCCAAATATGGAAGATTTATTATCACTTCTATCTAATTTTGAATTAGTAGAAAAAATGTGCAAAATATTAGAAAAAGATGAAGAACTTGTTCAAAACTATTCTATGGAGCTTTCATATTTTAAAAGAGCATTTTTTGCAAATAGTCCTGCTTTGGAAGATACAAAAAAAGATGCTTTCCAAGTTGCAAGTAGACTAGAAAATCTACTTAGAGCTCCTAAAATAAGAAATATTTTATGTAACAGACATGAAAATGTTAATTTTGATGATGTTCTTAAAAATGGTGAATTTCTATTTATATGTACAAGACGTGGAGATTCAGGGAAAATTGGACATAAAGCATTTGGACTGTTCTTCCTACTATCAATGCAAAATGCTGTACTATCAAGACCTGGAAATGAAAAATCTAGAATACCACATTTCTTATACATAGATGAATTCCCAGACTTTATTACAAAAGATACAGAAACAATGTTTACAATGTATAGAAAGTATCGCGTTGCAACAACAATTTCTGCACAAAGTATATCTCAATTCGCATTACCTGATGATAAAAATAATTACAATAGTATAGTACTTGCAAATTGTGGGAACAAAATATATACTGGTGGTTCTACTCCTTATGAAGAACTTGAATGGTGGTCTAATGAAATTGGTAAATGGAAACAATGGAAAATAGAACAAGATTTTGATGGCAAGACTGTCAAAATGAGTTCTACATTTAAGAGTCCAAAAAAATCATATGAAATCAAAATGGCTTGGAACAGATTGCAAGCACTAGGTCAAAAAGATTGTGGATACAAAATTTTAAATGATAGTGGAAAAATTTATAATGGACAAGGTGTAATGAGCTATGTATCTTCTAAATATAAAGAAAAACATTCAGGAAAAAAATATAAGTTCTCTAACTACACTTCAGGCACTTCTTCAGGAGATGTAGATGATAATTCAAATGAAAGTAGTGGAAATAGCATAAGTAGTAAAATTGGCTCATCTAAAAAAACAAAGTCTAATCGTTCATATACAACAATAAATAGTAAGGGTTATATAGAAGTAGACCCAATTCAAACTGTTGAAACAAAGTATTCTTTTGATAAAGAAGATGGAGCAATAGTAATTGATTTAAAAAATGATAAGAAATAAGATAAAAAACTCAGTTTAAATAACTGAGTTTTTTAGTCATTTTTTTTATGTAAAAATAATGTATTAGAAAAAAAAAGAACCCCTTACGGAGTTCATTTATGGAGCAGGTAGTGGGAATCGAACCCACGTAGCTAGCTTGGAAGGCTAGGGTTCTACCATTGAACTACACCTGCATTTTCTCAAGACATTTATTATTATATCACGTTTTAAAAATTTGTCAATACTTTTTTTAAAATTTTTTTAGATTTTTTTCAGAAATTTCCCCAAAATTTTATAGCCAGTATTTTATCAGTATATTTTTCCAATTTTAGTAAATACTAAATTAAAAAGATTTTGTATTTAAAATCCTTATATGTATTTGTCACCAGAAGAAAGGAACTTTTTTTAGTATGAACATAAAAAAAATATTTAAATATGAGCCACAGCATAAATATGACTTCAACATTCAATCAACAGAAAATGCAACAGTTCAAGATTTAAATTCAGAAAAATTAGACCAAAAAGTAAATATGTCATTACAAGAAAATCTTGAATTTATACAATCTAAATTTAATACTTTAATTAGCAGTGATGTTGTAATTAGAAAATTTTCTTTAATTTGTAAAAATCAAAAATATAAAGCTTTTTTATTTTTTATAGATGGTATGACAGATTCAGTTAATATTAATCACTTTGTTTTAAAACCTTTAATGCAAAGAAATCAACAAAGTAAAAATAAAAGCGCTCCTCCCAAAACTCGTCAAATAAATCTCTCATCGTTTGCAAATTATATTTACAATCGTCTTATACCATACAATAACCTTTCTCAAGAGACTGAATTTGATAAAATAATTTCTGATATAAATTCTGGAAATTGTGTGCTTTTTGTAGATACTTTAAATATTGCATTTGATATAGATGCAAAAGGTTTTAAACAAAGAAGTATTGAAAGGCCTCAAATTGAAAATGTTATAAAAGGTCCTCAAGAGGCTTTTGTAGAAAACATAAGAACCAACACTTCCCTACTTAGAAGGCTTGTAAATAACCAAAATCTTATAATTGAAAATATTGAAATTGGTGAACTTAGCAAAACAAAATGTGCTTTGTGTTATATGCAAAATATCGCAAATGGAGATTTAATTACAGAAGCTAAATTTAGGTTAAACAATATTTCAATTGATAGCCTAATTTCTTCAGGAGAACTTGAACAATTAATTCAGGATGGTCCGAGTGCAGGAATTCCGCAAATCTTGTCAACAGAAAGACCAGATAAATGTGTAAAAGCTATGTATCAAGGTAGAGCAGTAATACTTGTAAATGGTAATCCCTATGCCTTAATTATACCTTCTGTAATGACAGATTTTCTTGCTTCACCCGAGGATTCAAATTTGGTTCCTCTATTTGCAAATTTTTTAAAGGTTATTAGGTTAATAGCTTTAATTATTACTTTACTACTTCCTGGAATGTATATTGCTGTAACAAATTTTCATCAAGAGCTCTTCCCTACTGAACTTCTTTTTTCAATATTAGTTGCAAGAGAAAACGTTCCATTTCCAATAATCTTTGAGCTTTTACTAATGGAAGTTTCGTTCGAACTTATTCGTGAAGGTGGTCTTAGAACCCCTTCTGCAATTGGTTCAACTCTTGGCATTGTTGGTGCTTTAATATTAGGTGATGCAGCAGTTTCTGCGAATGTCGTAAGTCCTATTCTTATTATAGTTGTTGCAATAACAGGTCTTTCTTCTTTTGTAATTCCAAATTTTTCATTTGGTTTTCACTTAAGAGTTTATAGATTTATTTTTACTATTTTAGGCTATATTTGTGGATTTTTAGGTATAGGCATTGGAATTTATGTGTATCTTGCAACTATATGTAGTATTAAATCTTTTGGTGTAGCTTATGTTTCCCCTATCTCGCCAAATATTTCTGGTTTTAGCTTAAAATATTTTGTACCTCCTTTTTGGAAACAAGAGTATAGAAATGACTTTTTAGCACCAAAGAAGCAAGTTTCTCAAGATAAATATAGTATGAAGTGGAAGAAAAATAATTAAACTTTGCATGGCCCAAATATCAATTCTTTTGCAAACATTAATTTAATGAGGAAAGAAAATAATTAAATTTTGTTTAGCTAAAATGTCAATTGTTCTTTAACTATATTATGCGAGGAGGCTTTAAGAATATGGAAAAAATCAATAATAAAGAAGCAATATCTCTGACTATAAGTTGTAGCCTTGGTATTACAGTTTTTATATCAAGCCAAATTATAGCTTCAGAGTGTTTATCTTCAAGTCTTATAAATACAGGATTTATAAGTTTAATAGCAATGGGATTAACCGCCATTATTTGTATATTGTACAAAAAGTTTATAGGAATAAGCTTTTTAGATATAACAGAATTTGTTGGAGGCAAATTTTTAAAATTTATTGTAGGCACAGCCTTTTTATTTTACTTTATCTTTACTTTAGCAATTGTTTTGTGCAAAGCAGTAAATTGCTTACAAATTGTATATTACCCAATGACTCATCCAAATTACACAGTTTTACTTTTTGTAATTACAGCAGCAATTGCATGTAATCTAAAAAATAACGGATTTTTGCGTGCTACATTTATACTAGTGCCAATAGTTATTGTTGCAATATTTTTTATATTTGCTGGAAATTTGAAAAATTTTAATTATGAAAATATTTTTCCTTTAATGGGAAATGGCGTAAAAGCTACTTTTATAGAAGGTACTACAAACCTTTTTACATTTGGTGGAATTGCATATATACTTTTTTTACCACAAAATTTAAAAAGACCAGATAAATTTATGTCTGTATCTTTAATCTCCACCGCAATTTCAAGCATTTTGCTTACATTTGTAACTGCAACCATTATCTTGATGTTTAACAAAAACGTTACAAGTGGTCAGCTTTTCCCTCTATACATTGCAGTTCGTTATATAGAATTTGGTACATTCTTTCAAAGGCTTGACTCTGCATTTTTGCTTATAATGAATATAGCTATCTGCTCATTTTTAGGAATATATTCAAACCTTTGCCTTGGAATTATAAAAGAGATTACAAATATTTCTGATATTAAACCTTTAAGCTATTGTTTTGTACTACTTTTATATGCTTCAACAATTCTAATAGATGCAAAATTCGAACTGGAATTTATGCAAAATATTTTTTTTAAAATACTTTTCTTTTGTGTAATTTCTTTAGGATTAATAATTTTGATTTTGGCAAATTTAAAAAAGGAGTTTCAACATGAGTAAAAATATGTTAAAATTTTATGCAATTGTAATATTAGCTTTAGTCTTTATGTATGCATTTTCTGCCTCATACACATCAGATAGTGTGGATAATATCTCTTATGTAATTGCTCTTGCAGTAGATGAAAATGAAGGTGAGAAAAATTTGCAGGTAACTTTTGAATTTATGGATACATCTACTTTTTCAAGTGAAGGTTCTTCCGAATCTAAAAGTGCAATAATAGATACAATTAATGCAACATCTATTAATAGTGCAATAAACCTTCTTAATGCATATATTGGAAAACAAGTAAATTTATCTCACTGCAAAGTTGTAGTTTTTTCAGATAAGATTGCCCAAAAAGGCATTGGTGCAGAAGTTTCTGAACTTATGAATAACATACAAGTAAGACCTTCTACAAATATTATAATTTGTAAAGGAAATGCTTTAGAATATATTCAAAATTCTACTTCACAACTTGAAAAAATTTTAACTAAATATTATGATATTTTTCCTAATAGTAGTGAATACACAGGCTACACTTCAAATATTATGATTGGTGAATTTTATAATTATCTAACCACAAAAGAGTGTGGTAATCTCGCAATTTTGGGAGGACTTAACCCTACTATCTCTCCATCAAATTCATCAGGAAATCCTTCAAATAATTCTGCCGATGGAAGTTCAAGTGGAGGTTCATCTGGAGGAGGTTCATCTGGAGAAGGTTCAGGAAATAATTCATCAAGTAGCTCATCAAATAGTTCTTCAAGTAATAATTCTAGCGAAGATTCGTCTAAAGACTCTTCCGAAAAAGAAAAACCTAAAGAAAAGCCAGATAATAGTACCCCGATTTCAAAAATGATTTCTGGAAATGCGCCTATCTTAGGAGAAAGAGGAACAGAAAACATTGGCCTTGCAGTAATGAAAGATGGTATTTATATTGGAGACCTTACAGCAGAAGACACTCTGTGCCACACTTTAATAAGCGGAGAAGTAAATTCATTTTTACTTACAATAAATAATACAGAAATTTATGAAAATTATCTAGACATTGAACTTTTCGAAAATATGATTCCTAAAATATCCGTAAAAATTGAAAATGACAATCCTAAAATAAACATTGATATTAAATTAATTGGAAGAATTAGTGGAATTAAAGATGGAATAAATTATTCTGATGAGCCAAGCAACTTAGACCTTTACAAAATTTCAAGAGCAACTGAGGAAACTATAAAAAGATGTATTACAGATTACCTTAATAAAACTTCTACCGAATTCAAATGTGATATTGACTATTTTTATAATTATGCAAAACGTAGATTTTTGACAGTACAAGATTGGAAAAAATATGATTGGTCATCAAAATATACAAATAGCAAATTTGACGTTAAAGTTGAAGCTAAGATTTATTATAGTTTGTTGCATTCAGACTAATTCTAAACTTTCCACTTTAAAACAATACTGAATATATAAATATTTTTCTAATAATCTTAGGAAAGGATACTAAATATGAACACGATTTTCACAAAAATAATTTTTTTAATTTTTACTATATTTATTTTTCTATATACCTGCTCTTATGCAGGGTTTGAAATAACTAAAAAAAATAATCTAAGTGGAGGAATTTATGTTTTTATCTTTTCTCTACTTAGTGTAATTTTTAGTAATATTATGTTTTTTATGTCTTAATTTAAAATCACATTTTGTCGAAATATATCATATTATTATATAGACATCTTTGTTACTATTAAAAGTAAAAAGATAATTCTATAGTTCTCTACATTTACGCTTTTTATTGGAATTATCTTTTTCTTTATTATTTAATTAGTAGTTTAAGGAATGATATATATGAACAAAATAAAACAAGAAGAAAAATTACAATATATTACCGGAAAAATATTACATTTGGATGGAGATAGAAGATATAGTGAAAAATCTTTTAAGTTTTATCAAAAAATGGGACTAACAGCTGTTGTAAAAAACATTCCTGAATATAAACAACCACAGATGGTATATAATTTATTATCTTATTATAAACCTGATATTCTTATTGTAACTGGACATGATGGAATGATAAAAAAAGGAAAAGCATTTAATGACATATATAATTACAAAAATTCTAAATATTTTATAGCAACTGTAAAAGAAGCCAGAAGGTACGAAAAAGACATTGGAAAAAATCTCGTTATTTTCGCAGGAGCATGTGAAAGTTATTTTGAAGCTTTAATGATGGCTGGTGCAAATTTTGCTTCTTCCCCTTCAAGAATTATGATAGATTTTTTTGATCCACTTGTAATTGCAAAAAAAGTTGCTACAACAGATCATTTTAAATATATAACAATAGAAGATCTGGAAGACGAATTAAGAGATGGGAAAAAAGGTGTAAATGGTATTGGAGCATCAGGAAAAAAGCATATAATACTTGTGTAATATTTTTGTAACACAAATGTAATATAAATGTAATATTTCAAGTTTCGACTTATTTTTTCTTAGAACAACAAGAGGTACAACGTTTTTTTAAAATTGTACCTCTTTTGACATTTTATGTATATTGTGATAAAATTCAATCATAAATATTGAAGTGAAGGTGATTATATGATTTGCTCTGCAGATATTTTAAACTTAAAAACAGACATTTTAGAAAAAATTGGTCAAAAGATTATTATCAAGGGTTCTCTTGGTAGAAATAAATCTTTTGAGAAAGAAGCTACAATAGAAAAAGCATATCCAAATATATTTACGGTAAAATATTTAGAAGGGGCAAGGAACGCAACATATAGCTATACAGACATACTTACAAGAACTGTAGAAGTTGATGTTTTAGAGGGTGATACATATAGTCCTTTAATTCCACCTGCACCTGAAGTAACTAAAAAAAGAATAAGAGTATAAAAAAAATTCTGCTATATTGCAGAATTTTTTTACTTCATTGAATATATAATTATTTTTCGAATAATCTTAGGTAACTTTCGTTTTACACAAAAAAATTCTAACTAATTTTGCAAGCGCCCTAAAAAAATTTCTTTTCAGATTCCCTTGCAAAATTATTAAAAATTTTTAAGTTACTCAGTTAGCTAAGATTAATTCTCAAAATATTTATATATTCAATTTAATTTATTAATTTTAGTTTTCTTCTAAAATCTTCTTAATTTCTTCAAATCTTTTAACTTTTGCAGTAGTAGTTTTAATCATAGGTTCATCTGTAACAATTAATTTCTTTATATGTTTAAAAATCGTAAGTTCTTTATTTATATTTTTTATATCTCCCCAAATTTTATGTTGTATTTTGTCTTTCGAATCCCCTTTAAAATATTCGGAATTATATACAATCTTTGCAGATAAAACTAAGTCATCTCCTTTAGGATATCCAAATACCATGTTTTCTGCAACATAAGGTAATCTACTTATTAATGTTTCTATTTCTTCAGGATAAATATTTTTTCCATTTTTTAATACAATAACACTTTTTTCTCTTCCTGCAATATAAATATGTCCTTTCTTTCCTAAATACCCTAAATCTCCTGTGTAAAACCATCCGTCTTTTAAAACTTCTTTTGTAGCTTCCTCATTTTCATAATATCCAAGCATTACATTAGGCCCTTTTACAGCAATCTCTCCTATTCCCTCTTCATTTGGATTATCAATTTTTACTTCAACATTGCATAGAGGCTTTCCACATGAATTATACCCCATTGTGTGAATATTTTCTCCAGAAACTACAGGTGCTGTTTCTGTAAGTCCATATCCTTGAACTGTATAAATTCCAATAGCATTAAAATCTGCTGCAACATCAGTGTTTAGTGCTGCTGCTCCACAAACTACTGCTCTTACTTCTCCGCCAAGCCCATCTAATATTTCTTTAAATATTTTTCTTCTTACATCTATTCCAATTTTTAATAGAGCGTTGCTTAATTTTTTTCCAAATTCAAATTTCTTTCTTTGTCCTGTTTTATCTATAGTATTCATTATTTTTTTGTGCATTGCTTCCAAAATTAATGGCACACATACAAATACAGAAACCTTATATTCTACCAAATTCTCTTGTATATGTCTTAATCCATCACAAAATACATTGTTCACTCCATCACTAAGCATAAGCAATAAACATGTTGAACCATACATATGGTGGAATGGCAAAAATGCAATATTTGTATCTGTATTGCAAAATGGTTGCTCATATTTTAGAGCTGCAACATTGCTTGCAATATTTCTATGTGAAATCATAACAGCTTTTGCAAGTGATGTAGTTCCTGATGTAAATAGGATTACACTCATTTTATTATTATCAATTTTAGCATCTATGTATTTTTTATTACCACTTTGAATTTCCTTTTTTCCATCTTCTATTAATTTATGCAAATTTAAAAAATCTTCATCTTTTGTGTTATCCATCAAAATATATTTTGAAAGATTTGTGTTGTTTTCTTTTTTTATCTTTTTCATTAGATCTATCATATTATCTTCAAAAATAATTGCATCAGCTTTACTTCTTTGAAGAGACATAATAATCTCTTGCTCAGGGAGTCCTTTATCAAGTGGCACAGCAACTCCCACTCCATTTAATGTTGCCACATAACTTAAAATCCATTCATATCTATTTTTACCTATTATAGCAACTCTCTTGCCTTCTAATCCTAATTTTAAAAGTGCTGTACCTAGTCCATTTATGTCTTCATTAAATTCTTTGTATGTGATTTTTTTATATTCTATCGTTTTTCCTGCTTTATTTTTTATCGTGAATGCAGTACATTCTGAATAATTTTCTGTTGCATATTTAATAATTTCCTTAACATTCATAAAATCAATAAATTCTTTTTTTTCTTTTTTCATAAAGACGCCTCCAAATCTTTTAATTTTACTTCGTGATGCGTAGCTTACTTAGAAGTTTTAGCTTTTTATATAATAGGAAAGGATAACTTTCCTATTATATAAAAATAATCTAGTATTGAATACTAGATTATCATTTATTTATAAATCTGTCAATATACTTGACTACTAATTCGAGTATTTGTTTTTAATAATTTTCTTGAAAATAAAGCGTTTTCAAACTTTTTGCAATTTTCATAAATTTTTGTTTTACACTTTTTTAACTTTATAAATTATATCTCACACTTTTTATACTTTTGTTTCTGCCCATCTTTTCATCTTTATGTCTTTATATTTTTCAAGTATTGTAGAATATTTTTCATACTCTTCTTCCCACAATTCATTTGGCATTTTGTCAAATGCTTCGAATATTGTCTCCGCTTCTTTTAAATACAAAATTTGCTGTTGTGGACTTAAATTTTCATATCTTTTTGAATACTCATATAATTTATCAAGTGTTTGGTTTGCCTCTACAAATCCCCAAAAATCTTTTACTGTTATTCCAAATAATTTAATTTGCATTATTGCATATCCTACTAGTGCGAATATTACTAAAACTAAAAAATATATTATATATAACATTATTTCACCTCTTAATTCACTTCTTATATTATACCATATATTTTTAGTATTTGCAAATTTTTGTAGAATTGGAAAGATTTGGCTGGGGTACTGTGATTCGAACACAGGAATGTCGGAGTCAGAGTCCGATGCCTTACCGCTTGGCGATACCCCAATATTTTGTACATTAATATTATACAAAAAAAAATGTGTTTTTTCAATACTTTTTTGTAAAAAATTAAATCCTACGAACTTAAAACCAGTTGTCCAAACCTTTATATAAACTAAAAACATTATCATATTTCAATTTTTTTAAAATCTTGTATGCTTGTTTACTTCTAACACCTTCTTGGCAATATACTACTATTTCTTGTGCTTTGTCTTTTATAATATTATTCACAGTCTTTTTTATTTCATAATATGGAATATTTATTGCTTCTAGTAAATGTCCTTCGTTATATTCCTGAGAGCTTCTTACATCAACAATTATTGCACCTTGATTTTGTTTATTTATAAGCTCATCCATATTTATCTCATAAGATTCCATATTTCTTTTAAACATTTTATTTCTAATTTTCTCAAACATTTTTCTTCACCTTATATATTTTATTATTCTGCATTTAATAAAGTGAATTATAAAACTATATTTTTGTACATAATTACACCTTATATAAATATTACATTTTCAATATAAAACTTAAAGGAAAAAATGTCGTTTTTTGTTGATTTATAAATAGTTTTGTAGATATTTACTTATAATGTTTCAATCATATTTCAAAAACATATATAATGTTTCAACTTAATTACATTTATGTCAATTATATTACATTATGTATATCTTTTTTTATAAAATATTTATCCACACAAATTGTGGATAATGTGGATAACTTTGTTAATAACTTTTAATAGGCACTTTTTTTAAAAAAATTATTCACTTTTAATTGTGGATATCTTTATTATTCTGAACTAATTATTTTTATACTTTTTATGTATATTTATTAAAATAAAATATTTAATCATAATTTTTTAAATATAATTTAATTATACGAATTTTTTAAAATAGTTGGATTTTTCCAACTAACTTATATTTAAATAATAAGCTACTTTTTAATTAAATATAGATTTTTTTGTCTAACTCATTGTTAAAAAGCCTTAATTGTCACTTTATTTTTTAATTATCCACTTAAAACTAATTATTTCCTTGCAACTATTTGGAACTTTCCAACTATTTTATTTTTTGTTTTATAATTAATAATATTTTTAAATAGAATAAAGACCGAAATATAAAAACCTCGATCTTTATTTTATCAATTCATATACAACTAATATAATTTCTAATATCACTAAAGCAGGCATTCCAATAGTAAATTTAGCTTTTTTAGTTTTATGTCTAAATGTGTACATACCTGCTATTGTTCCTATTCCTCCACCAAGTGCAGTTATTCCAAAAAGGGTGTTTTCAGGAATTCTCCATGCATTTTTTTTTGCCTTCCATTTATCTATTCCCATTGCAAAAAATCCAACAATATTTATTACTATTAAATAAATAATAACATTTGATACTCCAATTGATTCTATTATTTCTTTCATACTATTTTATCTCCCATTTTTTGTCCTGCTAACAAATGATAGTGTAAATGCATAACTTCTTGTCCTGCATCTTTTCCGCAATTTACTATTACTCTAAATCCATCTTCTTTAAAATTTTCTTGCTCTGCAATCTTATTCATTGCTTCGTGAATTTTCCAAACATATTCTTTATCTTCATTTTCTAAACCAGCTAAAGAATCGATGTGTTTTTTTGGTATAACTAATATATGAATTGGAGCTGCAGGATTTATATCTCTAAAAGCAAGTACAAATTCATCTTCATATACTTTTTCTGAAGGTATTTCACCTTTTATTATTTTACAAAATAAACAATCATCTTTCACTTTAACAATCCTTCCTTTCTCGCTTCTCTAAAAAGCATAAATAGTTATGAAAAAACTCTTTTAAACTAACTTTTCTCTTCTTTTTTTATTATTTTCAAAAAAAGAACCGACACCAATTATTCAAGTATAGCTTTTATTCTTCTTACCCCAGATGAGCTTGATTCTTCCTTCTTTATTCTAAAATGTCCTAGTTCTGAAGTATTACTTACATGAGGTCCTCCACATAGTTCAAGTGAAACATCACCTATTTTGTAAACAGAAACTATATCTCCATATTTTTCAATAAACATAGCTTCTGCGCCTTGCGAAATTGCTTCATCTTTTTTCATTTCAAAATGTTCTACTGGAATTGCATCTTCAATCCATTTATTTACTAAATCCTCTGTAGCCTTTTTTTCTTCATCTGTCATCTTTGCATCATGTGAAAAATCGAATCTTAATCTATCAGCTGTAATATTACTTCCTCTTTGATGAACATGGCTTCCTAAAACTTGCTTTAATGCAGCATTTAAAAGGTGTGTTGCTGTATGATATTTTGTTTCCATTTCTCCAGTGCTTGCTAGACCACCTTTAAATTTTTGTTCTGAACCTGCTCTAGATTTTTCTTGGTGTTCTTTAAATAATGCTTTAAATCCTTCCATATCTATTGTCATATTATTTTCTTTTGCTAGGTCGCTAGTTACTTCTGGTGGGAAACCATAAGTATCGTATAGTCTAAATACTACTTTTCCTTCTATTTTATCTTTACCTTGAGCTTTTAATTTATTTACTTCTTTTTCAAATTCTCTTTCTCCATGTGCAAGAGTCTTTACAAATTTATCTTTTTCTTCTAATAATACTTGCTTAATCTGTTCTCTATTTTTTTCTAAATCAGGATACATTTCTTTTAAAACATCAATATCTAAATCAATTAAATTTGAAAGCTCATTTAAGTCTATTTGTAATTTATTCATGTGTCTTATCATTCTTCTAATAAGTCTTCTTAAAACATATCCTCTATCTAAATTGCTAGGTCTACCACCATCACAAATTATCATCATTGATGAACGTAAATGTTCTGCGACAACTCTTCTACTATATATATCATCTACTTTTTGAAGGTCTTCTAATTTTTTCATTACATCTATAAAAATTTCTGTATCATAAGGTGTTTCTTTGCCTTGAAGAAGCATATTTACTCTTTCAAGTCCCAAACCTGTATCAACATTCTTTTGACTTAAAGGTGTAACTGTTCCATCTTCATGTTTGAAAAACTCCATAAATACATTGTTCCAAATTTCAACATATTTTCCACAGTCACAATCAGGATTACATTCTGGTGAACATTTTGGCTTTCCTGTATCATAGAAAATTTCTGTATCACTTCCACATGGGCCTGTTTCTCCAGCTATCCACCAATTGTCTTTCAAGAAATATATTCTTTCTTTTGGTATTCCTGCTTTTTCCCAATATGAAGCAGATTCTTCATCTTTTCCAATTGTCTCGTTTCCTCCAAAACAGGTTACAGATAATTTATCTACTGGAATTTCTAAATCCTTTGTTAAGAACTCAAAACTCATTGCTATTGATTCTTCTTTAAAATAATCTCCAAGTGACCAATTTCCAAGCATTTCGAAATATGTTAAATGTCTATTATCTCCTACTTCGTCTATATCAACAGTTCTAACACATTTTTGATAATCTGTAAGTCTTGTTCCTTCTGGATGTTTCTGTCCTAATAGATATGGCACTAATGGTTGCATTCCTGCAGTATTAAATAATACTGATGGATCATTTTCTGGTATTAGCGGTGCTGATGGTATTACCTTGTGTCCATGTCTTTTGAAAAAATTTAAATATTTATTTCTTAATTCTAATGCGTTCATTGTATACTTCCTTTCTATCTATTCTGAGGGTTTGTTACATCATCATTAACTTGATCTTCTATTTCATTCAAAATATCATCTTGTGAAATTTTCCCATTCTTTCTAATAATTTCATTAAATAAATCACAAAATGCTTTTGCTGATAATTTAAACCTAGATTCTGCTGCAATTTCACTTATTTTCATTTCTTTTTCATTATATATTAAAACTGTGTCAGGTGTTATAACCATATCTTCTGTTGAATGGCTATACCCTGTTGTAAGGTCGCCATCCACTTTGTCTTTATTTAAATCATTACATCCTGCATTTATATGTTTTTGAACTTCATCATGCATTTTATCTATTTGATATTCACCTTTATTAGAATTAAATAAAGCTCTAACTTCAACATCTTTTTTCTGTGTTCCATCCCTTTCGTCTTGAACACTTTGCATCACATTTCCTTCATTTTCTTTGTCTATTTTTCCATAATATATTTCAGGAATTCCATAAGGATCTTTTTGATTTATTGCAATTCTTTTATTACTATTTGGCACTTTGAAAATGCACTCTTCATTCTTAACCTCAACATTTTCTTTGTCATTTATTTCTACTACTTCTCTATTGGATCTTCTATCATATTCTAGCTTTGTTTTAGGTATTACCTCTAATGTTCCATCTTTTTTTCTTCCTACTAGACTAAATGGAGCAGGGATAACATTTCCTTTTTTTCCTTCTGAATTTTCTAGTTCAGCTAATTTATATGAGTGAACAACCAATACGCTTTCATACTCTTCTAATTCTAATTCTTTTCCAAGAGTATTTCCTTTTGTATCAATTGCCACATTTGTTTTTGCTGAATTCATTCCATTGCCTTTTATTCCTATTTTTTCTGCCTGTTCTTCTGATATTTTTGTTGATTCATCTTCACTATTTTCTTCTTGTTTTTCTTCTTGACTTTCTTTTTCTTTATCTTCTATTTTTTGTTCTAAATCAATTTCAGATAAGCTTTCAATATCTTCTTCATCAATTCCAAGCTCTTTTACTATTTCTTTTAATTGTTCATCTCTTTTTTCAATTTCATCAAGGCATTGTCTTAAATCTAATAGTTCTGCGTCCCAAGCTTCCTTTTCTGGTCCTTCTTCACCATGATAACTAGTTGGGATTATATCTCCAAATCTTTTATCATTTATTACTGCCACCAATTTTGGCTCATTGTTTTCAAACTCATAGAAGAACTCTCTTCTTTCTGTTTGATTTTCTCCTACTGAATATTTTTCAACTACTCGAAATAACTCTTTTCCTGTATTTTCTCCTTCACCTAAAAACTCTACTTTGTTATATATCATAGCTCCAATATTTTTATTTTTTTCATATTTAGCTTTTCTTATTTGCTTTAAAGTATTAAGTTTTTCTTGTATATCGTTTTTCTTTTCAGCCATAATTCTAGCCTCCCTTAATTACTTATTCTCATTCTCCTCTTCATCTTCTTCTATTGTCTCATATCCTTTTCCTGTTTTGCTTAAAATGTCATTTACAGATTTCATAATGTCATCCAAAGTTCCATCAAAATCGTCTTTATTGTATGTCAACATAATTTTTCCTCCTAATCATTTAAAATAAAAATTTTTAGCGCACAATAAAATTATACTCTCTAAATAACTCTACAAATCAAACAATCTATTTGCATTCTCATAAGTAATTTTAGCCATTTGTTCAGGCTCGATTCCTTTATATTCTGCCAATTTTTCCACAACATATTTTAGATTACTTGAATCATTTCTTGTTCCTCTTTTTGGTTCAGGAGATAGATATGGTGAATCTGTTTCTATTAAAATTCTGTCATTTGGTACCATATCTACAATTTCTTTCGCATTTTTAGAGCTCTTAAATGTTGAAGTTCCTCCAAAACCTATATATAATTCATTTTCTAGTGCGTGTTTTACAAGTTCTCTATTAAATGGACAGCAATGCAAAACTCCGCTTTGCTCTAATTTATATTTTCTAATTATTGCAATCATGTCATCTATTGCATCTCTTGTATGAATTGAAACGGGAAGTTTTAATTCATTTGCAAGTTCTATTTGTTTTATAAATGCCTTTTTTTGTGATTCTTTATTATCTTTTCTCCAATAATAATCAAGTCCAATTTCTCCTATTGCAACGACTTTTTTGCAATTAGTTGTTTTGTCGTTGACTCTATTACTATTGGGCTTTTCATTATTTATTATTTCGTCATCTTTTTTTTGATTTTGAATTGCCAATTCCTTAATTTGATCAATAATATTCCACAATTCTTCTTCAGTTTGTGAAATATCTTCAGGGTGAAGTCCTACTGCTGCATATATAAAATCATGACTATTTGCTATTTCTATTGCCATTTTTGAGCTTTTTACATCACATCCCATATTTATGCATTTTGTAACCCCTGCATTATATATTTTTTTTAAAACTTCTTCTCTATCACTTTTAAATTTCTCATCATCATAATGTGCGTGCGTATCAAAAAATTCCATATTTGCCTCTTTCATTTTTATCTTTTTTTGTTTGAGATTTTTAGTATATATTTTTAGTAATGCGCGTAAGCGACCAAACGAGTTAAGCGAGTGCGAATTGGAGCAACTTACATACTAGTATTTTAAAATCAGTAAGTTGCGACACACAAGTATTACAAAAAATATATACTAAAAATCTTATTTATATAAAATAGTCACAACAGCCGTCGCATATTCTTTGCAATGAGATAGACTAATATCCATACTTTCTATATTTTTTGTATCTATTCCCAAAATATTTATATGTGGCTTTCCATTTTCATCACAAATAACTTCACAATCTTTCCAACATAAATCATATTTGTCTTTTAGATTTTCTGATATTGCCTTAAAAATTGCTTCTTTAGCAGCAAAACGAGCTGCATAATGTTGATATTTTTGCTTTTTCTTGCTTTCACAATATGCAATCTCGTCTGCTGTATATATTTTATTTAAAAATTTTTCTCCAAGTTCATCTATACTTTTCTTTATTCTTGAAATTTCTATTATATCTGTTCCGCACTTTATTTTCATATTTTATTTTAACCCCATCCAATTTAGTATATTAAAAATCAAAGTAATAACTAAAACAATTGCAATAAATATAGACATTCTTTCAGTTTTTTCAATTTTTAATTCTCTATACAGTATATCATATTTATTTTTTATTTTACCATATTGTTCTTCTACCTCAAGTGCTTGTCTAATATTTTGGTATAAAAGACTACCAAAATCTTCTGATGTAATTTCTTGAATCCATATTTTCTTTGTAAATTCTATAAATTCTTTTCTTGTTTTTTCTATATTCTTTCCAATTTTAAAATCATAATCTAATTTTTTTAGATATACTTTTAAATATAAAGCTAAAATATATGTATACAAATACTGATTTTCATATTCTTTTGGTAAAACTGTATAGTTATTTATATCTACATCTGAACTAAACAAATTTACACCAAGCTTAGATACACCAATTTTTGAAAATTTGTTGAAAGAAAGTATTTTAGAATTTCCATTGTCTTCCATATCCATACCTTTATCATTAGGCAAGATATCTATATATTTCAAAAATTCACCTTTTATACTTTCAAAAGTAGTATTAACATTCCAAGCAGACTGATCTATACATGTATATCCAAATGTATAAAATCTTTCTACATTTAAATCTATTTTAATAGAATCAAAATTAGGTCCTGTAATATCTATAATAAATTCTTTTATTTGCTGTATATCTTCAAAATAGTCTGCTTGCAACTTTATATTATCATAATTTTTTAAGTTATTATATTCTTGGTTAATGTCTCTGAATTTATAATTAAAATTCAAAACATCTGCGAACTTGTCACTCTCTTCAATATTTGTTTTAAGATATAGAAAACATACTCCTGTATTAAAACAAACTACTCCTACTTTTTGAATTTTGAAAAAGATACTATTTTCGTCTATTGTTTTTCCTTGTAAGTCTTTTTTCAAATCATACTCAAATGTAATACAAGGCATATCAGCTATTATAGCACTTTTTGTATCGAATGGAAGTTCATCTAATTTTTCAAGTCTTTCTTTATTTAAGTCAAATGTTTTAAATAAGAAATTCCTCATTCTTGGTAAAAAGTAACTATATAATTCTAAATCTTTTTGTTTTTCAAAAATTCTTAAATTAAATTTTTCATCTTTTAATAATCTTGATATATATTTTCCATATCTACTTTTATTAATTAAAAATGTGTGTATAAAGTATGTATATTGGTATCTATTCTTTAGCTCCATATTTTTACCTTCCTTTGTTTATTAAATTTTTTATTTTTCACAATAATAGTTCATATTTATATCTTGACCTAAATGCCATTTTCCAATAAAGTCTATTACTAAGTAATTTTTCATTTTGTATTTTGGTGAAATTGTTTCTTTTCCTTCTCTATTTATTGCACCCCATAAACTATCTTTTTTTACCGCAGCAAATCCATATTTATTTTGTTCTTGTGCTTCGTCATAAATATAGTCAACTACTACATTTCCATCTTTGTCTACAAATCCATATTTACCATCTTTTTTACTTACAAAAAGATTATTTGTATTTAAAACATCTTTTACAGCCTTTTCTTCAAATTTGAAATTATAATATTTGTATTCATCATCTACCTTTAATTTCATGTATCCACTGTCTTTGTTAATTTCTGAAATTATTCCAGATATTTTTACATTCAAATCACTATCTAAAATTTCTGAATTATATTTTTCGTCTTCAGCAACATAAAATCCTGCACTTTGTTCATAATACAAATCTGAATATTTAAATTTTAATTTTTCTTTATTTTCTAAATCTACAATTCCATATTTGTTATCTTTTTTTGCTTTTAAAATTCCTACGTTTAATTCTTTTAGATCTTGATATTCAGGCTTAATTAAAACTTTTTTGTCATAATCCATAAATCCGTATTTTTTGTCTTTAACAAATACTACTCCATCTGAATTTATTTGTTTAATTTTATCAAATCCATCGGTTATTAGTTTTTCACCTTTTGCATTAATAACTACTTGCTTTCCATTTTCTGATATAACAAAATAATTTTCTCCATATATTGCATGAATTTTTTCATATTTATTTTCTAAAATTGTGCTTCCCGCATAACTTACAAGACCATATTTATTTTCTTGATCTATTGTTATATAACCTTTTGTGTAGTCTTCGTCAAATTTTTGAATTTTGCTATATTCTACATTTATTATTGTTGCACCACTTTTATTTACAAGTCCTACTTTTCCGTCTTTTGTAACTAAGATACTATTTTCAAGACCTTTTAATGTTTCTATTTTTTCATATTCTAAACTTAATATTTCTTTTCCATCAATATCTATTAAGCCATATTTACCATCTTTTTGAACTTTTAAAATATCTTTTTCATACCATGCATTTCCACTTGTATTATAATTCTCTAATGGCTCTATTCTGTCATATTCTGTATATATTTCTTCATTTTTTCTATTTATTGCTTTTGTTTTATATTCTCCTGTTTCTTCATTTACATCATAAGTACATAAAAATACATCTTTTCTATTATTTAAAACAATTATCATCTCTTGATACATTGGCTCAATTACAGTATTTCCTGTTGAATCTATTATTCCCCATTTATCGTCTGTGTATAATGCATAGTAATCTTTTGCATTTTCTTCAATAGTTTCTTTTTGCTTTGTTAAAAGATTTTTTATTATTACTATACACATTATGATCACTGCTATTGCAATTATTACTGCAAATACTTTTGTGTAATTTAAGTGTTGATCTTCACTGTATCTTCTTCCTTTACTCATACATTTGTCGAATTTTTTTTGCTACATTTATGTTGATTCTAGCATTATAATTCGACTTGCCTCCTCCCAATATATTTTTATATATTTTTTTACATCTACATTGTACTATAAAATAGCAAAAATATCAAGCATTTTTGAAGTTTTTTGTAAGTTTTTTATTCGTAACTTTTTACAAATTTCGACATAATATATACTAAGCAATTAATTATTGCAATAAATTTTTTTAGAGGATTGTTGCTACAAATTAAAATCAATTTTTCTCGCATTGTAGCATTATTGATTTATATTAAAGCCAATTTACCCTCAGGAAGGAAAAATTAACTATGGAAAACAATAATTATAATTTTAAGCCAGAGCCTCATTGCCCTGTAATTGATATTGATGGAGTAATTGCAGATGGAAAACAATTCGACTTAGATATTACTTTACCAAAAGATAACAGAAATGTTATTTTTGGCACAATTAGAAATGCATATAAAGAACCAATCGAAGATGCAGTTGTAAAATTAATTGAAATAAAATGTGGAAAAGACGGAAGAAAAGAAAGATTGCCTGTTTCTCATACATTTACAAATGAAGATGGAGAATTTGTTTTTGGTCCACTTTGTCCTGATAAAGAATATGCTATAGATTTTTGGGCTAATGAAGTTCGTCATTATAAAATACGTGCAAAAATAGAAAAAGATACAGATTGTTTAAGAGCTAGACCTTTTGAAATATGTGGTTGTAAACCTGACCATAAGTCAGATTACAAGCCAGATTACAAACCAGACTGCAAGCCAGATATGAAGCCAGATTTTAGACCAGACTATAAAACTGAATGTAAACCCGAGCCAAGAAATGCATAACTAGTAAAAAATCCATGCATCATAAAACGCATGGATTTTTCTCTTTTCTTAAATTCTTCTATAGCACCTTTGATTACCATAAGCTACAGGTCTGCTTACATATTGGCGACCTGTTGCAACATTTGAATTAGATAGTGTTGCAGTTTCGTCAGTTAAATTGTTTGTATCATTTGCCATACATGTACTATCTATAGTAAGTAAATCACTACTTCTATCAGAGTTTCCACAACTACAACTTATTCTTAGTAAATTGTTTTCAGCATTTTCGTTATTGTCATTATTATTTCCACAACCACATCTTCTATTATTTTCAGCCTCTTCTCTTCTACAATGGCAAAATCTTCGTCTTAACCTGCAAATAATCATTACAATATATGCTGTTATATATGCAATAATTGTGTAAATTATTGCTGCAATTATTGCTTCTGCAAGAGTATCTGAAAAAGCTACAAATGCAACGATTAAGTATATTGCAAAAAATGTAATTGCTACAAGTATTGGAGACCTAAGTATTTTTTGAAACACTATAGCTAGCAATATTGTTGCAAGTGGTAATGCAAAAAATATAAATAAATTCATATAAAAATACTCCTTCTATATTTATTTTATTATATTTTATGCATTTTTTTAATGTTTGTTACATAACTATTATTCACTAGATTCCTCAATATAGTTTTCTTCAATTGAATCATTAGACTTATTATCATCTGTATCTTCATTTGCATCGTAAGGTGTACTTGTAGAAATAGCTTCTCCTATAGCATTGTTTTCTAGGCTATTTGATGATGTAACTTCTGTTTCTTTTAAATCTGAATTTATCAAACTACTCATAAAAAAAATTGTGACAATTGTCATTATAGATACAACATAAGCATAGATTTTTTCTTTATTTAAAACCAAAAACATATTTTTCAAAACAAAAACCTCCAAATTAATTCTATTATTAAAATCGCTTTGTTACAATTCATAGCCCAAATCTTTTTTATTTTTCCAATAAATTAATGTTGACTCAAAACATAAATATTTTGATTCTGTATTTATAAAAATTATATAGCTATATATTATATTTTTCCAAAAAAATTTGTATAGCATTTTTTAGACTAAATCTGTTGCTTGAAACATACACAAATTATACTTATATTTCGCACAAAAACAAAAAATAAGCTCTTTTATTTATTTTTTTCTTCTCTTTTGACTAAAACTATCGTGAAAATGCAATATAATAAATCCTCATGTTCCTATCAAAAATAGGGGTGTATAGAAATTTATTGTAAAAATATTATTATTAATAGTGCTATTTTCATAATTTATAAACTTGCCTTCTTTTCAAGTTATTATCAGCAATGAATTATAACATTATTTTTAGAAATTTAACAATTTCATTAAATTATATGATTAAAATAAAAAAAAATGCTACCATATAATATTTTTATTATTTCTTGATAAACCCCAAAAAAAAGAATGACCCATTTTAAGAGCCACCCTTACACATACATTAGATATTCGTTAAATATTAATTAAATATTAAATATTAATTTAAAATCAATTATCCATTCATTTGCTTCATAACTTCTTCAGCAAAATTTTCTTCTTTCTTTTCTAATCCTTCACCTTTTTCAATTCTAGCAAATTCAACAATTTCTGCATTTTTTGATTTTAGCAAATCTGATATTTTCATATCTGGATTTTTAACAAATTCTTGATCTACTAAGCAGATTTCGCTATAGAATTTTCCAATTCTACCTTGAACTACTTTTTCTGCTATAGCTTCTGGTTTTCCTTCATTCATAGCTTGAGCTTTTAAAATTTCCATTTCTTTTGCAAGTCTTTCTGATGGAACTGAAGCTTCATCTAAAAATTCAGGTCTTGCAGCTGCAACTTGCATACAAATATCTTTTGCAAGTTCATTATCTGCATTTTTCATATTAACTAGAACTGCAATTTTTCCATTTCCGTGGATATAGCTTTCTACTAATCCATCTGTTGTTTCAAATCTTGCAAATCTACGGATATTCATATTTTCACCAATTTTTGCAACTTTATCTGTTAATACTTCAGATACTTTCTTTCCTGCTTCTTCAATGTATTCTTCATTCAATAATGCTTCTACATCTGCTGGATTATTTATAGCAACTTGTTTTGCTAAAGCTTGTACAAATGTTCTAAATTCTTCATTTTTTGCAACAAAGTCTGTTTCTGAGTTAACTTCAATTGCTGCTCCTACTTTGTTATCTTCACTAACATAAGCTAATACTAATCCTTCTGCAGCTATTCTGCTTGATTTTTTAGCAGCTTTTGTTATTCCTTTTTCACGAAGATATTCTATAGCTTTTTCCATATCTCCATCTGTTTCTGTTAAAGCTTTTTTGCAGTCCATCATTCCTGCTCCTGTTTTTTCTCTTAAATCTTTTACCATTGATGCTGATATCATTTTTATTCCTCCTCCTTAAACAAATAAAATCCCAAATCTTACTTCGTTAAAATTTTATTCAGAAATGCTCACATACACAAAGTATTCTCCGCTTTTTTCTTAAAATTTTGCATTGTAATATTTTTTTATTTGTTTACTATAATTTTAGAGCAGAGCAGTTTTGCCCCACTCTTAATTTTTTTATTATTCAGTTACTTCATTAGCTACAACTTCTTCAATTGTTTCTGGTTCTGTAGCTTCTTCAACAACTTCTTTTGAAGCTTCTTCTGCAAGTTCAAAGCTTTCTCCTTGATTTCCTTCGATGATTGCATTTGCCATAGCATCTGTTATTAATTTAACTGATCTTATTGCATCATCATTTCCAGGGATTGCATAGTCTAATACTTCTGGGTTGCAGTTTGTATCTACAATTCCTACTACTGGAATATTTAATTTTTGAGCTTCTTTTATAGCATTATATTCCTTTTTAGGATCTACTACAAACAATATGTCTGGAATTCTTTCCATTTCTTTAATTCCACCTAAATTTGCTTGAAGTTTTTCTAATTCTTTTTTTAGAATAATAACTTCTTTTTTAGGTAATACATCAAATGTTCCATCTTCTTGCATTGCTTCAATGTCTTTTAGTCTTTGAATTCTTGTTTTGATTGTGTCAAAGTTTGTTAGCATTCCTCCTAACCATCTTTGATCAACATAGTACATACCGCATTTTTCTGCAGCTTCTTTGATACACTCTTGTGCTTGTTTTTTAGTTCCTACAAATAGAACTTTCTTTCCTTCTTCTGATTGACTTCTTAAAAATTCATAAGCTTCGTCAATCTTTTTTGAAGTTTTTTGTAAGTCGATAATGTGGATTCCATTTCTAGCTTGGAATATGTATTCAGCCATTTTAGGATCCCATCTTCTTGTTTGATGTCCAAAGTGAACACCAGCTTCTAGTAATTGTTTCATTGCAACTACTGCCATTTTAAATTCCTCCTTTTTTTGTTTTAACTTCCATAAAGTTCTTTGCATTTTTAGGACCTCTTCGGCACTTCCCTTAATGCTCCCTTTATGTGCTTTTTTATAGCATTTAATAGTATATCACGTTTTTTTTGTAAAATCAAGTGTTTTTCAAAACTTTTTATTATTTTACATAATTTTACCATTTTTTTACTTTAACTTAAATTTCTACCAAAATCAAGTCATCTCCTATACATCTTATATCTTCCCATTTTATAACTATATCATTTACTGATGAGAAAAAATTAGCTATTTTATTTGAACCACCTGGCACTATAATAGCTGTTATTCTGCCTGTTTCGAGGTCTGCACATACATCTTGCACATACCCTAATCTTCTTGCATCTTTAATATTTATAACTTCTTTGTGTTTAAAATCCATACCTTTATTATCTTGCATTATACCCCCATTCCGTCTTTTGCTCGACAAAAAATAATATATTTTTTTAATATAAACCATTATATTTTATTCAAATCGAACAAAAAAAGAACAAATTGGAATGCATTAAATTTTGACTTTTCAAATCATCAACACTTTAATGTAAATTAGGTAATTTAACTATTCAAGCATTCCATTTATTTGTTCTAATATGTTTCTACCACAGCATTTATAGCTTTCTCTACATTTTTTGCCTTTACAGTTTTAGAATTTTTAAATTCCACTAAAGCAGAATGTGCTTTAAGTTTTCTACTTGTATAGCTTATAACTAAGCCATTTTTACCACCATACATTCCTGATTTATCTTTTTTATTTCCAACATATTTTCTAAAAGCTTTTACAATTTTTTTAGCTCCCAAAACACTATCTTCCCATCCATGTAAATCTAAATTCACTTTAATTCTGCCGGAATATTTTTTCATTAAATCTCGTAATGCTTTTGATTCTTTTGCTTTAAACTTTTTTTCTTTAAAATCTCTATTTATATCTATACCTTTATATGTACATCTTCCATATGCATTTTTCTTGTCTGCTCTGTAATTATTTTTTCCATATAATGTGCCATCAGGATTGACACATGGAACAATTACAAAAGTGTAATCTTTCAATTTTTTAGGATTTTTTGCATAATATTCTACAAGTATGTTGGCAAGATTCACTATAATTTTTGCGTCTTTTGGGTATTCATCTTCAAAGCCATGAACTGCAGCCTCTATAAACATAACTTTTGAATTATTTCCATTACCTTTTATTTCATAAGCTTCTAACTCTTGACCAAGCACAGATTTCCCATAAACTATTCTTTTAACGTTTTCATATTTTTTTGAAATCTCATATGCTTTTTTGTTTAAATTCCAAATACCTTTTGTTATATTTCTTTTAACTTTAACAACAACATAATCTTTTTTTCCAGATTCAGTTGTTGCTGTTATTTTTACCTCGCCAACTTTTATTGCAGTTATTACTCCTGCTGAATTTACAATTGCAATACTTTTATCACTTGATTTATACTTTATTTTGTCTGTAGAATTATTAGGTAAAAGTATTGGATTTAAAGCTTTTGTTTTGCCTTCTTTTATTGAAAAATTCGTATTTAATATTATATATTTCTTTTTTATATATCCTTTACATTTCTTTTTTCCTTTTTTGTATTCTACTTTATAAAAATTACTTTTTTCACCTAAAATTTTAATCTTTTTTGATTTCTTAATATGTATTATCTTTTTAGATTTTACATTTGCTTTCTTTTTTATATATTGTGCTGATTTCATTTTTCCCGTATGTGTGTAATTAAAACTAATACTTTTGCTTTTTATAATTTCTTTTTTATCTTCTTGCACTTTTTTAGCTTCAGATTCTTTTTCACTTTTATTTTTGTTTTGAACCTCTTCTTGTTTTTTATCTTCAACTTTATTATTTTGCTCACTTTTATTTTCTACTTCATTATTATTTTCTTCGTTTTCATTATTTTTTTCGCTTTCTTGCTTATTTTCCTCTTCACTTTTTTGTGTATCTTCGTTTTGTATGTTTTCGTTTTGAATATCAATTTCGTTCGTTATGGTATTTTCTGTAGTAGTACTTTCATTTACTGCATTTTCCTCACCTGTAGCACAAACATACGAAGAAATATTAAACACGCACATTAATATAATTGTTAGTACTAATACTATTTTATTTTTTTTCAATTTTTATCACCTTTCGTTTTTTAAATCTTTTATTTTTGATTAAATAGATTGTTTAAGAACTTTATTGTTTCTTATTATCTACATATAGATTTATTATCAATGTTATTTTATAATTTTTACTTTATGTATAATTATTTATTCATTTTTTTCCTTCTTTTACTCTGTCTTTTTATTATATCACAGGAATGCTTTTAAATAAAGTTATTTTAAAAAAATTTTTTTTAAAAAGATAGTCTAATTTTTCAAACTATCTTTTACACTAATTCTATATTTCATTATTTATACAATCTCCTAATGTGATTTATTGCATTTTTTTCTAATCGTGATACTTGTGCTTGAGAAATTCCGATTTCTTCTGCAACTTCCATTTGAGTTCTTCCATCAAAAAATCTACGAATTATTATTTCTTTTTCTTTATCATTTAATTTTTTCATAGATTGAATAATCGTTAAATTTTCTGCCCATTTTTCATCAGAATTTTTTTCATCTCTTACTTGATCCATAACATATAGATTATCTGTCCCATCATTATAAACAGGCTCTTGTAAAGATACAGGAGTCTGTATTGCATCCAAACTATATGCTACTTCCTCAGGAGTAGAATCAAGTTCTTTTGCAATTTGATCTATTGTAGGCTCTTTTCCTGTTTTCTTTAAATGTTTCTCTTTACATTGAATTACCTTATATGCCAAGTCTTTTACCGAACGACTTACTCTAATACTATTATTATCTCTCAAATATCTTCTAACTTCACCAACTATCATTGGCACAGCATATGTTGAAAACTGCACATTTTGTTCTAAATCAAAATTATCTATTGCTTTTATTAACCCAACACATCCGATTTGAAACAAATCATCTGCATTTTCTCCTCTTCCGCATAAATCTTTGAATTACACTTAATACCAATCTTAAATTTCCATTTATAAAATCAGTTCTAGCTTGTTCATCTCCATTTTTTACTTTTTTTAATAGTTCTTCTTTTTGTTCTTTATTTAATAATGGTAATTTTGATGTGTTAACACCGCATATTTCCACTTTATTAAGCAAAAGAAAAACCTCCTTTAGAAATAATTAATATTATTATTTCCAAAAAAGGTTAATTTATACTTTTATGTTCATATGGTCTTTTCTTTATTATCATTATTTATGTTAGCTGTATTAATAGAGACCTAGTCCTTATCAATACTCTTATTCTACAGTTACAGATTTAGCTAAATTTCTTGGTTTATCTACATCTAATCCTTTTTCCTTAGAAATGTAATATGCTAATAGTTGTAAAGGAACAACTGTAATTATAGGAGATAAAAATTCTTCTGTTTCTGGTACTTTAACAACATTTGTAAATATGCTAGTGTCTAACATTTGTGCAATTTTTTCGTTTATTACTACTGTTGTTATTGCTCCTCTTGTAATTATTTCTTCTATATTACTTACTGTCTTTTTAACCAAATTAGGATCTGTCATTATTCCAATAACATTTATTCCCTTTTCTATTAGAGCAATTGTTCCATGTTTAAGCTCTCCTGCAGCATAACTTTCACTATGAATATATGAAATCTCTTTTACTTTTAAAGAGGCTTCTTGTGCTGTTGCATAATCAATTCCTCTTCCTAAATAAAATACATCTTTTTCTTTATACATTTGTTTTGCAATTTCTTTAATTTGTTCTGAAATTTTTAAAACTTCTTCAAGTTTATTAGGTAAAACAAGCATTTCTTTTATAATGTTCTCTAATTCTTGTTTTTCCATTGTTCCTAAAATTTGTGCAAAATACATTGCAAGCAAAACCAATAAAGTTATTTGAGATGTATATGCTTTTGTTGAAGCAACTGCAATTTCTGGTCCTGCATGAGTATATATTGAAAAATCTGCTTCACGAGTTATAGAACTTCCAATTACATTTGTTACAGCTAAAGTTTTTGCTCCCTTCTCCTTGCAAAGCTTTAATGCTGCAATAGTATCTGCCGTTTCTCCTGATTGAGTAATAAAAATACATAATGTTTTTTCATCTACTAAAGGTTTTCTATATCTAAATTCTGAAGCAATATCAACCTCTGTATGAATTTTGCTTAATCTTTCTATAGTTGATTTTACTGCTAATCCTACATGCATTGCTGTACCACATGCAACAATATATATTTGATTTAATCCTAATAAATATTCTTTTGTAAAATTTAGCTCATCAAATTTGCATGTTCCTTCATTTACTCTTGTTCCTATAGTTTCACGAATTGCAGTTGGTTGCTCATATATTTCTTTTAACATATAATCTTCATATCCATTTTTATCAGCTGCCATTGCATTCCATGTAATTGTATCTGATTTTTTGTTAAATTCTTTTAAGTCTTTATCGAAAAATCTTATGCTATCTCTTGAAAGCATTGCAAATTCAAGATTTTCTAATAAATAAAAATCTTTTGTATAACTTAAAATTGCCGGAATATCTGATGCAATATAGTTTTCGTTATATCCTTTTCCGATTACTAATGGGCTGTCTTTTCTTACAACTACCATTATATCTGGATTTTCTTTTGAAAGTACTTCTATTGCAAAACTTCCAATTAGCTTATCTGTAGCTTGTTTTACTGCTCTTACAAGTTTTAATTCATCATTTTTGCTGTCTTTACTGTAAAAATAATGAATTAAATTTGGTATTACTTCTGTATCTGTCTCAGATTTGAAATTATAGTCATTTCCTTCTAGTTCTTTTCTTAATTCCACATAGTTTTCAATTATTCCATTATGTACAACTGCAAAATCTTCTTTACTATCTGTATGAGGATGCGCATTTGTTTTAGATGGCTCGCCATGTGTTGCCCATCTTGTATGCGCAATTCCTATACTTCCTTGTAAATTTTCTATCTCTTTTATTTCACATAAATTGCTTACTCTACCTTTATCTTTTTGAACTTCTATATTTCCGTTTTCCATAATAGCAATTCCTGCTGAATCATATCCTCTGTATTCTAATTTTGCAAGCCCCGCAAGTAATATCGGTGCAGCCTTTTGTTTTCCTATATATCCTACTATTCCACACATATTTATTCCTCCCGTATAAAATTAATATTTTTTATTATAGCAAAAACTTTTAAAAAACTCAATACCAATTTTTATTTCCAATTTATTTTGTTACAATTCACAATCTGATTTTTTTATGTTTTGCTAATAAACTAACTTTTAATTAAAACATTAATATTTAACCCTATAGTCATAAAAATTTATATACGTATAGATATATATTAAATTTTTTAAAAATTTGTATAGCATTTTTAAGACTAAATCTGTTGTTTGAAACAAGCATTAATTATATTTATATTCTGCACGAAAATACAAAATAAGCTTTTTTATTTGTTATTCTCTTTTCTTTTGACTAAAACTATCGTAAAAATGTATTATAGCGAATCCTCATGTTCCTACCAAAAATAGGGGTGTATAGAAATTTTATATTTTAAATTAAATTTAACTTAATAAACTGCTGTTATGTTTGCCCCCAAACTATTCAACTTTTGATCAAGTTTTTCATACCCTCTCAAAATAAATTTAATATCTTCAATTTCAGTTTTTCCTTTTGCTCTTAATGCAGCTAAAACAAGACTTGCTCCACCTCTTAAATCTGTAGATTTTACTTTAGCACCATAAAGTTTTCTTGCACCTTTTATTATTAAAGCTTTTCCTTCAATTTTTATTTTTGCTCCCATTCTTTGCAATTCTTCAGCATATTTAAATCTATTTTCAAAAATGTTTTCCGTTATTATTGATGTACCTGATGCAGTAGCTAAAATTGCTCCAAATATTGCTTGCATATCTGTTGGAAAGCCTGGATATGGCATAGTTCTTATATCTACAGCTTTCAATCTTTTTGGAGCTCGCAAATTAATTGTGTCTTTATCTATTTTAATTTCACATCCCGCTTCTTCTAACTTATCTATTATAGGCTTAATATGTTCTGCATTTGCATTTTTTACTTCAATTTTTCCACCTGTAATAGCAGCGCTACATAGCAAAGTACCTGCTTCAATTCTATCTGGCATTATATTATAACTCACATCATTTAGTTTATGTACTCCTTTTATTTTAATTACATGAGTTCCTGCACCTTCTATTTTAGCACCCATTCTATTTAAAAAGTTTTGTAAATCCTCGATTTCAGGCTCCATCGCAGCATTTCTAATTATTGTCTCTCCTTTACATAATACTGCAACTAAAATAATATTTTCAGTTGCTCCTACACTTGGAAAATCTAAATTAATCTCTGTTCCATTAATTTCTTCTGCTGTGCAAATTATTTTTCCAAAATTCTCTTGTACTATTATACCTAACTTTTCAAATCCTTTTAAATGTAAATCTATTGGCCTTGCTCCAATGTCACATCCACCTGGATATGAAAATATTGCTTTTTTATAACATCCAATCAATGCTCCTGCAAAAATTACAGAAGATCTCATCTCTCTCATCAGATTTTCTGGTATTTCTTGATTTTTTACATTTGTAGAATCTATTATCACCTTATTTTTACTGCATTTTACTTTACAACCTAATCTTTTTAAAATTTCTATCATCATCTGAGTATCATGAATTTTAGGCACATTATACAATTTTGATATTCCTTTATTTAGAATTGTAGCTGCCATTATTGGTAATGATGCATTTTTTGAGCCAGAAACGAAAGTCTCACCTTCTAGCCTTTTTCCTCCTTCAATGATATAACTTGACATTTTTCTCCCTCCAATTGGTGTCGGTTCTTTTCTGTTGGTGTCGGTTCTTTTTTGTCAAGAACCGACACCTTTTGAAAAAAACTTTTGTTATATTTTATGTCAAGTCTATTAAGTATGTGAATTTTAATTTATAATATCCAAAGAATGCATTGCTCTTGTCATTGCAACATAAAGTAATTTAATATCTAACTCATTATCCTTAAAACTATCATATCCATAAATAATTACACTATCAAATTCAAGTCCTTTTGAAAGATATGATGGAATAATAGTTATTCCGCCTTCATATTTTTCTAGATTTTCTGACAATAATTTAATTTCTGTTTTTTGTTTATCGATTTTTTCATATATTTCATTACAACTATTCATATCTTTAGCAATAATCGCAATATTCTTATATCCCTTATTTTTTAAACTTATTATTCTTTCTTCCATTATTTTTATTTTTTCATCAATAGATTTTGCATTAATATAATTCACTTTTTCTCCATGTCGTGAAACTGGAATTGCCAAGTTTATATTCTCTTTTTGTTTTATTTTAATTAGAACTTTATTTGCTTCATTCATTATTTCTGCTGTTGTTCTGTAGCTATTATCAAGCCTTTTTATTGAAGCCCCATTATCAAAAACTATTTCATTAATTCTATCCCAATTGTTTGTGCCTCTATATGAATAAATTCCTTGTGCAATATCGCCTAAAATAGTTATAGATTTATTATTATTTAAAACTTCATTTATTGTAAAAAATTGAAATTCTCCAAAATCCTGTGCTTCATCTATTACAATATGTTTTAATAAAAACTTCTCACTTAATCCCACTAATTTATACTTTAAATATAGGATAGCTGTTAAATCTACATACTCAATCTTTTTCTTTCTTAAGTTTGCATTCAGTTTTTCTATAATATATGTAACTAAATTTTCATCAATATATTTTTTTAATCTTTCTTTATCATTAATTATTTTCATGTAAATATCTTGAACTCTTTCAATCTTTATTTTCTTTATATAATCTAAAACTAATTTTTTTCCACCCTTTAACAGTTGTGTTATCTCATATTCGCTTTCTTCAAAAATCCTTTTTCGGATTTCTTGCTGATTCTCCACACTTAAGTTGTTATCTATTTTTTCTAATTTTTGCTTTCTTACTGCCGTTATTTTTTGAATTAGTTCATTTGACATATTTAAAACTTTCTTTTGCATGATATTACTTAAAATTTCTATACTAGATTTTAGCGAATTTGTTTTTAAGCTTTCATTTAATATATCTTGTATTTCTGTATAATCCATAACTTTGCAATCTAAGATTTTAAAATCACTTTTTGGTAAAATATTATTATAAAAATCATTTAACCACTCGTCAATATAATATTTAAAATTCATACTTGATTTAAACTTTGCCGAAGCTCGTAGCAGTTCTGTTTTTTCTTTTCCTTTATTTACAATTTCTGAAAGATTATTATTTGGATTTTTCACCTCTAACTTTGCTTCTATTATTTCCATTGCAAATTCTTCAAAGGTTTGCTGTCTAACATAATCGGCTCCCAAATCTGGTAAAACATTTGAAATATAATCTAAGAAAAATCTATTTGGTGCAATTATTAAGAAATCTTCTGGTTTGAAATTTTTTTCATAAGTATATACTAAATATGCTATTCTATGTAATGCTACTGTCGTTTTTCCTGAACCTGCAACTCCTTGAACTATCAAAGGCTTAAACATATTTGCTCTAATTATTTGGTTTTGCTCTGACTGAATTGTAGCAACTATATTTTTAAGTCTTGTATCTGAATTCTCATTCAAACAATTTTGCAATAATTGGTCATTTGTTGTAATATCAATGTCGTTATAATCAATTAATTTACCATCTTCAATAGTATATTGCCTTTTTAAAGATAGCTCTCCTTTAATAACTCCTTCAGGGCATATATATTTAGTTCTTCCCATCTGACCATCATAATATATACTTGATATAGGTGCTCTCCAATCTACAACTTCAATATCAGAGTTTTCATTAAATACATTGGTTTTTCCAATATATAGCTTTTTCATTTCAATTTCGTCATCTGCTTTAAAATCAATTCTTGCAAAATATGGTGATAACAAAGACTTTTCTAAATTTTTTATCTTAGTAGTATATGTTCTCGACATGTTGTATATAACCTCTTCATCTTCTGTGTCTCTTAGTATTTTGCTATACATCTTGTTGTTTTTTTCAATTTCTTCTTTTACAAGATTTAGCACATATGCTAATCTTTCTACCTCAAAATTTTCTAATTTTTTCATTTTTACTTCCTTTCTGAACCATGGTAGACATAAAAAAGTTGAAACTTAAGAGACTACTCCCTTGGTTCCAACTAGTAATTATTAATATTTAATTATCTCATAACATCTTTTATTATTATACATGGATTTTGGCGGTTTGTCAATAGTTTTGAGATTATTTTTTTAAACTGGTAACAAAATGTTACCAGTTGGTTACAATTTGTTATCAACTGATTTTTAAAAAGATAAAAAATGTATCCATTTTAAAATTCTATTCAAGTAAATCCGAATGCGAACCAGTTCTAAAAGCAGTTAATATAAGTTCTTTTTTATCGATTTTATAAATTAAAAGCCAATCGGGTTGTATGTGACATTCTCTATATCCGTTTATAAATTCCGCCTAAAGGATGATCTTTATACTTTTCAGGTAACTTAGTATTATTAGCTAACATATAAACAACATCCTGTAGTAATTTTAAATCTAATCCTCTTTTTTTCATTAATTTATAGTCTTTTTTAAATAAATTGCTATATTTTACTATAAAAAAATTTCTCAATCCTCTTTCTCTAAATCTCTCCACATTTCATTTAAATCAGTATATCCTTTGCTTAACCCCATTCCTTTTTCTGTATCTTCAATTGCTTTTACTGTCTCAGCATTTAATTTTGGTATCTTTACTTCAAAAGGTATACTTTCAGTTAAAATTATCTGCCTTAATAGCATATTGATAACATTGGTAAAATTTGTTCCTAAATATTCAAGGGTTTGTTTTGCTTGTTCTTTTACTTTTTCATCTACATTTACATTTATTGTAGCCATATTATCACCTCCATGATATATTATATGTATATTATAACATAATATACTCATAAAGTCAATTTTTTTTAAATTTCAGCATTATTACCTATTTTTAACACCCTCCCGACATCGTAAAAGTGTTCTTCTTGTGCAAAATTACTTTCTTTACAAGCATCTTTTTTCAATTAAATCCCTCAAATATTCTCTTTTCGGATTATCTATTTTGTCCAATTCTTGAACTGCTGTGCTTTTATTTAAAAATATTAATCTTGAAAATTCTAATTCCAAATCATTTTCTTTTAGATATTTTTTATAATTTTTAAAATGTGTATTTAATTCTTCCTTAGTCATATCAAGCTTTCCAATTGCTATAAATCCATAAACACTTCTCTTTTCTGTTGGGCACTCTAAATATTTCATTTCATATTTAATATCATCTAAATTTAAGTTTAGTTCTTCTTCCAATTCTCTTTTTAAATTAAAATTAATATCTAATTCTCCATCTCTAATATCTTCATCAGAAGTTCCTCCACCAGGAATTTGTAGGCATTTAGGAATAGAAGTTGTGTCTTCATTTTCTCCAATTATGAAATAATCATCTGTTGTTTCTAACAATATCCCACTCCAGATGTGAATAATTCTAAAGTTTTTATCAGGTATTCCGATTCTTTCATTGTATAAATATGTAGCGTAATTTGTTTTTGCCACCTTCAATTCAATACAATCTTCTTTTTCTACTACACTTTCTACGCTATGATTTTCGCCATTAAATAATTTTGGATTTTCTTCTTTTGCTTCACTCCAAAATTTTTTAATATTTTCTTCTATTTCTGCTGGCATTTCTATCATTCTATCTTCATATTTTAAAATAATTGGTTTTGTAATTGGTTTTATCATAAATTTTCACTCCTATAATTATATTTTAAATTCCCTTAATGCTTCATTTAATATATCTCCAAACTTTTCAATATAATTTTTTGTATGTTCTGTAATATTTTTGGGTAAGTTGTTAATATTAAACCACTCTAGCTCTTTAGATTCATTATCATTTACCTTTAAATCTCCATGATATTTTTTCACAACATAAACTGCTGTAATATCGTATAACTTATCTCCGGTTTGGATACTCTCTATATGTATTTTTTCCAGATAATACTTTTAGTAACTTTAATTCGTCTATTTCTAAATTAGTTTCCTCTTTTAATTCTCTTATTGCAACCTCTTCAAAACTTTCACCCAGTTCCATTGAACCACCAGGAAATCCCCATGAATTATAATCTGTTCTTAGTTGCATTAAAATTTTATCTTCGCTATTAAATACTAATAATCCTACACCTGCTGTAAGTATTGGATTATGTCCAACATATTTTCTTAAATCACTTATATAACTCATAAACTCTCACCTTTTTATTATGTTTATATGCATTTATATTTTTTATATTATTTGTTATTATCATATTTTCACCTTATAATACCATTATGTAATATTTTCAAGCAAAAATCAAGCATTCTTTATAATTTTTTCAAATACTCCACTCTCACCTCATGCATTTTATTTGCTACTTCTTTTCCTTCAGTAATTCCAAATTTCTTCATTATTTCATTACCATTAGTGCAATTTATAACTTCATACCCTAATTTTGCAAACTGATTACTATTATTTTTTTCTGACGTCATATCATCTGCATCCACAATAATTTGTAAGCCGTCTAGTCCCAAAATAGTGCTATTTACACGCTCAATAAACTTTACTTTTTTTGAAGCAGTCATTTTGTCAAAAATTCCGCCTCTCATGTGTTCTAAACATGATGTAACTCCACATTTAATAAGTCTTGTTGGAAGTTTTAATCTTTTCCCCATATTTTTTACTAGCTTTGCTCCTCTTTTTTCATGATTAAAGTGATGTGGATATTCTTCTTTTGTAGTTGTTCCTTTTCCTAAATCATGTACTAAAGCAGAGAAACGTATTTCTAATTTTCTTGAATTATCCAGTTCTCTTGAAACTTCTATTTTTTCTGTATTTTCTATTTCTTTTAGGCTATCTAGTTCGTTTGTTTTTTCAGCAACTTTGTCTAATACAATCATTGTGTGGTTATAGCTATCTCCTTCAGGGTGATACTTTGGTGGTTGCTCTGCACCAATTAAGTCATATATTTCTTTAAAATGCACATCTAATACATTTGCTTCTTTTAAAACATCAAAAAAGATTGAGGGCTTGTCTGTAAGTAATGCTTTACTAAATTCGTTATATACTCTTTCTACAGATAAACTTGTGAGCTCATTTTTTAATAAAGTCATCATTTTAATTGTGTTTTCTTCTACTTTAAAATCAAACTGACTTGCAAATCTTGCAACTCTATATACTCTTAGTGGATCTTCTTCAAAATGGCTACTTACAGCTCTAATTATCTTATTTTTCAAATCCTCTATTCCACCAAATGGATCAATAATTTTGCCTGTTAATACCTCTTTTGCTATTGCATTTATTGTAATATCCCTACGCTCCAAGTCTTGTCCAATTGTTATTTTTTTATCTGTTTTTACATCAAAATCTTTATGTCCTATTCCAATTTTTCTTTCTTTTCTTGCAATTGCAAATTCTTTGTTATCTATAGAAAAAACAGGAAAGTCTTTGCCTCTAACATAAGCCATTGGAAATAGCTTTTTAAATTCATCAAATGAAATACCTGTAACTGAATAATCTTCATCATGATTTTTTATGCCAAGTAGCTCGTCTCTTACTGCTCCACCAACCAGATACAAATGTCCACCATTTGAATTTATTGTTTTTGCAATTTCATTTATATCAATCAAAGCTGAATCCCCCTTTTATTTTCCAAAAAACAGAGCAGAACTTTTGCTCTACTCTGCAACTATGAATTATAATTTTTTATTTTATTGTTCAACTTTCACACTCTCTATCAATCCCACAACTTTTTCCACATACTCTTCTCTATTTTCATCTTGTTTTCCATCTTTACATATTTTTAAATAATCCATAATAATTCTTGCAAGTTTTTCAAAATCTGCTTCTTTCCAACCTTTTGTAGTCATCGCAGGAGTTCCGATTCTTACTCCTGAAGATTTAAGTGGAGGTAATGTATCATTTGGTATTTGATTTTTGTTTAAAGTAATGTGAATTTTATCAAGTTCTTCTTCAGCCTCTTTTCCAGTAATTCCAATAGATCCATAAACATCTAAAACAAACATGTGATTATCTGTTCCACCAGAAATTATTTTCCATCCTTCTTTTAAGAAGCTTTCTGCAAATGCTTTTGCATTTTTAACAACTTGATGTGCATAAACTTTAAATTCATCTGTAGCATCTTCTTCAAAACATATTCCCTTTGCAGCTATAATGTGTTCAAGTGGTCCACCTTGTATTCCTGGGAATACTGCTTTATTTATTTTCTTAATAATTTCTTCTGAATTTGTAAGAATTAATCCACCTCTTGGTCCTCTTAAAGTTTTGTGTGTAGTAGATGTTACTACATCTGCATAAGGGAATGGGCTTGGATGTGCTCCACCTGCAATTAATCCTGCAACATGTGCCATATCTACCATATAGAATGGTCTTTCACCATCATGAGATTCTGCATATTTTTCGATAATATCTCTAAATCTTTTGTAATCAATTGTTCTTGAATATGAACTTGCTCCAACTATAACCATTTTTGGATTATGCTCATACATTAGTTTTTCAAATGCTTCATAATCTATAATTCCATTTTCATCTATTCCATAAGGAATTATATTATAATCTTGCCCTGAAAAACTCATTTTGTGTCCATGTGTTAAATGTCCTCCAGCACCTAAGTCCATTCCCATTACTGTGTCTCCAGTGTTTATTAAAGCTCTATACACAGCTTGATTTGCTGAGCTTCCGCAATGAGGTTGTACATTTGCAAAGTTGCAATTAAATAGTTTACAAACATCTTCTATAGCTTTTGTTTCAATCATATCTATATATTGGCATCCACCATAATATCTTTTTCCTGAGTATCCTTCTGCATATTTATTTGTTAAAATACTTCCAGCAGCATTTAGCACCCTTTGACTTGGAAAATTTTCTGAAGCAATTAGCTCCACATTGTGTTCTTGTCTTTGTCTTTCTAGTTCAATTATTTCCTCGTAACTTTCTTTGATCATAATACATTCCTCCTACTTTTTAATTTTTTTATTAACATTATTTATTTTATATCATAGTTAGCTATAATAGTCAATTGTATTTTTGAAATCATTTAATTAGTTCTAAAAAAGTATCTATGTCAACTTTTTATTGGATATAAAGTGAATTATTGCCCCGTCCCCAAATTGAGGTTCCTTTTTTTCTCCGTCCCCAAAATGAACCTCACTCAAAAGTAATAAAATCTCCTGTGTGTGGCACGAAATGTGAATATGTTGCATCACCAAACATTACAAATGCTAAAATTGAAGCAAACATGACTTTTGTTTTGTATGGTATTTTTGAAAACATTCGTTGTAAAAATGGTGCTATAATATATATGCATAAACATCCACCTACACCGAAAAATAGAGAGTTTTCTAGACATATTCTTCCTTGTATGTTCATAAAATGTCCGGAATAATCCCAATACTTTAATCCTGTTTTTACTTCCATTAGATAAGAAGTCATAAATTCTAAAATAGAACATAAAATCATTACTATTATAAAAACTATAAATGGATTCTCTTCAATCTTTGTAATAACTCTGCTTTTGTTATATTTATTTATAACATTTAATAGTAACACTATTGAGCCACAGCCAAATCCATAGATTGGAAGCCATGGACCATATAGAGCTCCTCTATTTACTATTGTTCCATCTAAAAAATAGAACAAGTTCATTTCCATAAGCCATCCTGCAACTGAAAATACAAAAAACATTAAAACTATATCTACAAAATCATATATTCTAAATAGTGAATAATGCTTCTTTTTTTCGGCTTCTTCAGGATATGCTTCTAAATTCTCTTGATTACTAAATAATATTTCATCATTTAATAATTCAAATTTATATAATTCTTCTTTTTTATATTCCTCTCTTAATTCTTTATATAATGCAGTTTGCGTTGCAATATAGTATGGACTATAATATAAACCTACAAGTCCTAAAGTTAAAACATTTAGTACTTCCCATCCAAAAAATGTTATATCTGTTAAAAATGCCTTCCACTTATTCCCATTCATCATTGTTTGTGACATTTTTATAACATCTTTTGTCTCTATATGAGGATTTTCTGCTAAAATATATGGAACCATCAAATATGAATAGTGTTTTATCGCTCCTCCAATAATTGTAATGTTCCACAATAGTTGATAAATTCTTACTGTAAGCATTGTTTCGGCAGTGTTTTTATATCTTTTTTTCTTTAACTTGAATGGATAAATAATTGTCCAAAACTTTGTCTTTTTGTAATTTAAGCTTTCTAAAAATAACCTTTTTTCTCCAACTATCATTGGATTAATAAATAAAATTCTTATAAAAATTCCTATTGATGTGAATATTAGCAAAACAGCTCTTGCAGAATGAATTTTTGATTCATCATCTGAAATTGATTTCACAAAATTCTGTATTTCTATTTCACTGTTTGAAATAAAATTAAAAGCTGAAAACATAAATCCAGAATATACATTATTTTTTTCATTATATTCTTTTATAAATCCATTCATATTTCCAGATAAATATTGTGATAAAATTTTATCTAATTCATCTTTAACAATTTGGCTTTCACTTCTTGTTTCTCTATAATTTCTTACGTTTTGAATTTGTTCAAAAGTACTTTTAAAAACCGAATATCCTGTACGATTTCCAATACTTCCACCAAATATTAATGTTATAAATAATGACACCATTAATAATGTTGCAAAATTATTTTTCAAAACCTTTCTTCCAGATTTTTTTACATCTCTTGTTTTCCATACATTTTTTCTCATCTTAAAAATCCTTTTCCTAAATACTATTAATAATAAAATCGATTATTTTTTGTTCATTGCTATTATTCTTATCTTTTTCTTCTCTTGTTAAATCTACAAAATATTTGTTACTATCAGGCATAATTGATATTGAATCTAAAGGATATCCTGAATTTCTTTTTTCTGATGGCTTGTCTACAAAATAAAATTCACTCTTATCCCAAGTAATTTGTTTTGCTTCTATTCCATTATATATAACCATTCCATAAACCCATTTTGCTTTTAGTTTACCTCCATATTCTTTTACAAGTTTTATATAGTGTTCAAGTGCTTCATCATCTGTTAACTCTTTTCCATTTACTCTTCTTACATGTGTTCCTGGTTGCCTTTCTTCAGGCACTCCTTTTATAAATAAACTACAATCCATACTTATTGTTGTAATATGTGAAGCATTATAATATGCCTCAGCCTTTATTTTGGCATTTTCTAATGAATTTTTCCCATTTTCTTCAACTTTAATATTTAAACTTAAATCTTTAAGTGTTAATACTTCTATATTTTTTTCTTTTAGCTTATCCGCATATTTTCTTATTTTTGCTGGATTTGTTGTTGCAAATAATACTTTCATTTTTAAATTCTAATCCTTTCTCACTTCATTTAAAGATATACATAATTATAAAAAATAATTAATTTCATATTAATCTCATCCACTTATAATATAACACAAGAGAATTAATTTAGCAATAGAAATAAAATCAAAAAATATAGAAAAATTTACAATGTTCGCTTGTTTTTGATAAAAAAATATTGTAAAATATTACCAACCTAACGTCAAGAAAGGCTAGCCCTTTCTAGAGGGCGGAAAGGGGGGACTAAATTGAATAGCTACGATTTGATTCAGCATTATGTTGATAAGTACATAGCAGAAAAAGAGAAAAACATCAAGTTACAACAACAAATTGAGCAGCATAAACAGATGCTAGATGATAAAAATGTTAAGACTGATAAGTAGCAAAAATTAGTCGATAGGGTAGGATTCGCAGCCTACTCTATTTTTTTACAGAACAAAAGGAGCGTGATTAAGATAATTTAACTTTTAGATTACCTACACGCTCCGTCTTTGTTCGCGCGCGAAATTTTCTTTAGAAAATTTCTGTGCATAGCTTTTATTGTATAGGAAAAACGATTTTTCTTTTGAAAATAAAATCTTTATTTTCACTTTGTATTGCGAAATATAAAAGTTTCATAGTGTTTCCTATATAATAAAAAAAGTATGTGTATTCGCAGGTACACATACGACTAAAACGAACAGCTACGATTAATGTTCATTTTTTTGTACTTATATAATAACATATTTTTTGAGATTTGTCAAATACAACTTTTTATTTCTTACTATTATTTTATTGCACTAATTATTCACCTATTCAAAATATAAAATCCTAAATTTAAATATGCTGCAAATGCCACCCATAAAATATATGGAATTTGAAGAAGTCCAGCAATGCTGTTTTTATTATAGAACTTCCTTATCATAGAAATAACAGCTACTGCAAGTAGAATTATCCATACAAAAGCAAACAATCTCCATTTAAATGTAAAGAAAATAATTGACCATAAAGCATTTATTACAAGCTGTATGTAGTAAATCCAGTCTGTTTCTTCATCTGTTTGATTATTTGTTTTTAAAATCCCATAAGATATTCCCATTAAAACATAAAGAATAGTCCACACAATTGGGAATACTGTGCCTGGTGGAGCAAATGGTGGCTTTTGTAGCATATTGTAATCCATAGAACCTGATGTAATAAGCCCTACTAATGCACCAATTAAAACAGGCAACAAAATTGACTTAATATAAATAATTATTTTGTTCATGTAATTCACCTCTAGTCTATTTATATTAAGTCTATTTTGTTATTAGAACTATTATTTTTTTAAACTATACACAAAAGTCTCATAATTTATCAATTAATTCTCAAAACTAGTCCATCTTTTCTAATTTCTGTCTTATCTTTTCAAGTGCAATTTTTCTTGCACTTATTTTATTTTTTTCTTCGCTAGAAATCTCAGCTAAAGTTTTTCCATTTTCTAACTCAAAAATTTCATCAAATCCAAATCCGTTTTCACCTCTTGGCTTGTCTGTAACATATCCTTCTATTTTTCCTGTTTCACATATTGTCATTTTTCCATCTGATAATGCAATTGCAGTAGTAATAACAATTTTTCTTTTTTCTTTTGGAACTCCTTGTAGTTTTTCTATTAATGCTAAATTTCTTTCTCTATCTGTTCCATTATGCCATCTTTTTGTATATACTCCTGGAAATCCATCTAAATATTCTATTTCTATTCCTGAGTCATCTGCAAGGCTTAATTTTCCACCTATCATATTTGCTATTGTTTTAGCTTTTTTTATTGCATTTTCTTCAAATGTTTTTTGATCTTCTTCAACATCTACGTTTACTCCAATTTCTTCTATTGAAACTATTTTATATTCTTTTAAAATTTGCTGTGCCTCTTTTATCTTTCCTTTATTTCCCGAAGCTATTACTATTTCTTTCATCGAAACCTCCCTAATTTATCATTTATCTTTGTTCACGAGTGTTATTTCCTCTTTTTCCAAGAATTCCTACCTCATTCCATAAAAAATTTATTATTCTTTTTGCTTTATCTTTTCCATATTATTTCACCTTCTATAGCTTTTAAACCCAATTTCTTATAAACTCTTCATTAAAAGTATATTGATATGAAGGTCTATATGCCGATTCCTTCACCACTTTATCAGTCTTTTTTATCATAGGTTCTATTTTTTTTCTAAAATTTGCAGATACTAGTTTTTTATCCAAAATTATTTCATAAATTTGTTGTAATTCTGAAATAGCAAATTCCTTGTCCAAAAAACTAAATGCTATATTTGTGTTCTCAATTCTATTTCTTAGTCTTTTTATTCCTGAATGAATTATAATTGCTGTTAATTCACTTACTTCACTTTTATTCACTAACTTATTGATATAATCTATATTCTCTCTATTTCTTTTAACTATTGTCTTAACCTTGTAATGTATTTTTTTATTATCATTTTTTAAAATTATATTTTGTTGCATTTCCTTTTCTTCATTTTCAATAAAAATATCATAAAATGATAAGTTATTTGGCATTTCTTTAATATTTTTTTTATTTATAATTACCAAATATGAAATCATAAGTTCGGAATCTTTTGTATAGTAATTTGGATCTCCCCATGTATATAGTTGCTCTATATAAAATTTAGGTGTTTTAAATAATTCTTCAATTCTATTTTCTGCAGATGTCTTTATATATTCTTTGTTGCTGATTTCAAAAATAGGCAAATTGTTATTTTCGTCTAACATCACTTGCAATTTCTTTTCTTTTAATCTCCTAACATCTTTTCTTTCTTCATTATCTGTACTAAATATTATCAAATTACCATATACTTTCATTTTATGTTATCTCCGTTTCTACTTTGCATCACTAATTAATAAGTACCAATTTTTTTCAGCATTATTTCTTAACATAATAGCATTTATTTTTAAATTATTCAAGTATTTATTAAATTTCACTCTTAGCTATTTTTTCAGCTAGGCCTATATAATTTTCTGGTGTTAAATTTATTAAAACCTCTTTATCATTTTCATCAATCTCTAAATCTCTTACATAATCTCTTATAGCTTGCAGCGAAACATTTTTTCCTCTAGTCATTTCTTTTAAAATCTCATATGCATTTTCATAACCATTTTTTCTTAATATAGTCTGAACCGCTTCTGCTAATACTTCTGGAGTATTTTGCAATTCATTTCTTAATTTTTCTTCATTTACTACTAGCTTGTTTATTCCAATAATTGTTTGTTTTATTGCAATCAAGCAAAAGCTAAATACCATTCCTATATTCCTTTGTAATGACGAATCACTCAAATCTCTTTGCATTTTTGATATTTGCAAATTATTTAGAAATACATCAATAATTCCATTTGACATTTTTATATTTGCCATTGAATTTTCGAAATTGATTGGATTTATTTTATGTGGCATTACAGAAGATCCAATTTCACCTGCTATGTTTTTTTGCTTAAAATAATTTCTACTAATATACATCCACATATCATTATCAAAATCTAAAATAATGTTATTTAATAGTTTTATTTCAGAAAATATTAATGAAATACTATCATGCGACTCTATTTGCGTAGTATACATATTATATTCTAATCCAAAACTTTCCACAAATTCTTGAGCTAAATTAATCCAATCAATTTCAGGATAAACAATTAAATGAGCATTAAAATTACCTACTGTTCCATTAAATTTTCCAGAAATTTTTTCTTTTTTAATTCTTTCTAATATTTTATTCATTCTGTATGCAAATACAGCGAACTCTTTCCCCATAGTTGTAGGAGTTGCATTTTGTCCATGTGTATGTGAAAGCATTGGGATATTGGCATATATTTTTGCCTTCTCTTTTAAAATTTCAATTGTTTTGCTAACATTTGGAATATATACTTTTTCTATTAATTCTTTTTCCATAATCCCATAAGCAATATTGTTAATATCATCTGATGTACATGCAAAATGTACTAGATTTTTGAATTTTGCAAGATTATTCTCTTCTAGCTTATTATCTATATAATATTCAACTGCTTTTACATCATGTTTTGTAATCTTCTCTATTTCCTTTACTTTTTGAGCTTCACTTAGATTAAAATTATCTACAATTTCTTCTAGTATCTTTAGTTCTTCGTCTTTTAGCTCTCCCCCCAATTCCTTTAAACTAAATAATTTCTTTAACCATTCAATCTCCACAATTACTCTATTTTTTATTAAATAATATTCACTAAAATATTCTCCTACTTCTTTTGTTAATTCTTTATATCTTCCATCTATTGGCGAAATATTTAATAATTCTTCCACAAATACCTCACTCCCTTCAATTATTTCAAAGCTAGATTAAATATTTAAATCAAACTTTTTAGCATACAATCATGCTTTCTCTTCCTGCACCTGTTCCAATAAACTTTATTGGAACTTTTACTAATTCTTCAATTCTGTTTAAATAAACTTTTGCCTTATCTGGTAATTCTTCTCTTGTTTTGCAATGACTAATATCTCCAAAGTTTCCTTCAAACTCCTCATATACAGGCTCACAATTTGCAAGATATTTTTCATCAGTTGAAAAATCCATTGTAACTTTATCATTTATTTTATAACCTACACAAAGTTTTATTTTATCTAGTTTTCCGATTGTATCTACGTGATTTATTGCAAGGCCTGTTAATCCATTTATCATTGCTGCATATTTTAATGCAACTAAATCAAGCCAACCACATCTACGTGGTCTTTTAGTTGTAGTTCCATATTCATAACCAAGTTCTCTTATTGTATTTCCAATTTCATTATCTTGTTCAGTTATATATGGGCCTTCTCCTACTCTTGAAGAATATGCTTTTAAAACACCATAAACTTCTCCAATATATTTTGCACCAATTCCTGTTCCAGTACATATTCCTCCAATTGTTGGATTTGAAGATGTAACAAAAGGATAACTTCCAAAGTCAATGTCTAAAAGTGTTGCTTGTGCTCCTTCACACAAAATCTTTTTATCTTGTTCTATTGCATCATGGATTAAATTAATTGTGTCTACTACATACTTTTTAAGATATTCTGCATATTCATTATATTGATTTATAACTTCATCTGCATTAATTAGTTCATAATTATACATCTGAAAAATTTTATTTTTGCTTTCTATATTTATTCTTAATTGATTTTCAAATCTTTTATTTACTAAGTCTCCCATTCTAATGCCACATCTTTCATATTTATCGCAATATGTAGGACCTATTCCTCTAGCAGTTGTTCCTATTTTTTCGTCTTTTCGTGATTCTTCTTGTAATTTGTCCATCTGAATATGATATGGAAATATAACATGTGCCTTATCACTTATTCTTAAGCCTTCTACACTATATCCATTTTCCTTAACATTTCCAATCTCTTGAATTAAAACTTTTGGGTCAATTACAACTCCATTTCCAATTACAGCAATTGTTCCCTTGTTTAATATTCCTGATGGAATTAAATGAAATGCGAATTTTTTTCCGTCTATCTCAATTGTATGTCCAGCATTATTTCCTCCTGTACATCTTACAGAGATGTCTGCTTTTTGAGATAAGTAATCAATTATTTTTCCTTTCCCCTCATCTCCATAGAAACTTCCTAAAACAACATCGACTTTGTTCATAACTATCTCTCCTTTACTTATTATATTTTTAATATTAAGTAACTACGTTGTTATTATATATATTGTTATATTTTTTGTCAATACTTTTTATAAAAAATATAATAAGTTTTTTAAAAAAGAAAGTGCTTATTAAAACACCTTCATTTTTACTATATAATAAGACAAAGTTTCATATATACATACGGTTGCAAAACAAACTGCACATTTGGAAAGCCACTTATCTCACACTATTCCCTTTCCAAAATTATTGTAACAGGTCCATCATTTAATAGACTTACTTTCATATCTGCTCCAAAAATTCCTCTTTCAACCTTAATATTATTTTCAAGGCATTTGTCACAAAAATATTCATATAATTCATTTGCCATCTCAGGCTTTGCAGCATTTATAAATGATGGTCTATTACCTTCTGAGCAATCACCATACAATGTAAATTGAGATACAATAAGTAAGCTTCCTCCTACTTGCTTAATGTTTAGATTCATTTTACCATTTTCATCTTCAAACACTCTTAAGTTACATAGCTTTTTTACTAAATAATCTGCTGTTTCTTTTGTATCAGTATGTGTTACTCCAAGTAGAACTAAATAACCTTTTTCAATACTTCCAACTATTTTATGTTCTACTTCTACATCTGCATTTTTTACTCTTTGTACTACTAGTTTCATTTTTTAGTTCCTTTCTGTTTTTCTTTTATATACTAATTAATTATTTTTAATATCATTTGAATATTTATACTTTTTATAAACCTCTATCAAATCCGAATCATGTTGATTTTTTGGTAAATCATTTATATCAAAGAATCTCATTTCTTTGCTTTCTTCATCACATTTTAATTCTCCTGAATATTTATTTATATAATATAAAGGCGTATTATTTATAACTACGTCACCATTTGGATATTTTCTCATTCTAGATTTTCCTGATACTATATCAATTAGAGTTAAATCTTTTTCTTCTATATCTAAATTTGTTTCTTCTTTTATCTCTCTAATGATTGTCTCTTCAAAACTTTCGCCTAACTCTTGACATCCACCAGGAATTCCCCATAAATTATTGTCTGATCTTCTTTGTAGCAAAATTTCTCCTTTTTCATTTTCTATTATTGCTACTGCTCCATCTTGTAATAACACAAATTTATGGTTTAATTCTCCCATACATAACCTTGCAAAAACAGGATATCCTATTATTTTGCTAAGTTCTATTATTTCTTCTACATTCATATCTTGCATTATATTAATTAATTCTTGATGTTTTATATTTCTTTTTTCTTCGTTAGAAAGATGTCTTATTTTTTCTAAAATATTATTCTTCATCTATATATCCTCAACTTTCAATTATTATTTTTTAATGTTTCTCTTAAATATCGTTTTATTTCCTTCCTCAATACGATTCCTTTTTCTTTGCATAAATTCCCATCAAAAACTATTCCAAATTTATTAAGAAAATCCTGTGCATTTTTATCTGGAGCATATATCATATGGTATCCTTCTAAAATATCTATCAAATTAATAAAAACAATTGAAATTTCATATTCGTTTTTTACTTGATTTATAATTTTATTGATATTATCTCCATATTTTTCTAAAAAACCTTTTGCATCTACTATCTCTAATTGGCCAATTATTATTTCCTCTATGCCTAGTTTAAATTTTTCATTCACTTCCATAGCTAATCTTAAATTTTTAATATCAATTTTACTTTTTTCTGTAAATATGTATTTTATTAAAAAAACATCTATTTCATTACATTGTTCTTTTAACCATAAAGCCATTTTTCTATCTCTTTGAGTTGTCTCTTTTGCATTAAAATTAATTGTGTTTGATATTATTCCATAATATAATAAAATTGCAAATTCTCTAGAAATTTTTATTTTTTTCTCTTTAAATTTTTCAGCTATTATTGTACATACTGCTCCTATTTGTTGTATATCAACTACTGCATTTCCCAAATTATCTCCTGACAAAGGATGATGATCTATGACTTCAATTATTTGTTTTGGTTCTACAAAATCGACTGCTGACAGTGTATTGGTATCAACAACAATTATTTTTTTATTTGATAATTCTTCTAACTTATTATGTAGTTTTATATTAAATAGTGAACACACTACATCTATTTCTTTTTGAACTATACCATTAATATAGTAGCTGGCAATTTCTCCTTGCTTATTTAATAATTCTGAATATGCAAACGCACTTGCAACTCCGTCTAAATCTGGATTAGTATATGTTACAACTACTTTTTCCATTTTATCACGCTCCAATCTTAGTATAAATAATTTTATCATAACAGTTATAAAAATAAAATAAATGAGTATAAAGAATAACACTATGTTAAAGATTTCATATTCTCATACCTTTTTTTGAGCAATAATTGTATACACATGCCAAAACTTGTTTTTCCCTGAAGCAGTATCTTGATAATACTTCTCTTCAGAAAAATAAAACATCTTAAAATCTTTAAAATTATTCATTAATTCATCTTTTTCTATAGTAGTTATTCCATTTTCTTTCCAATCATCATCTTTTCCTAAAAAATTTCCTACGAAAAATCCTTTTTCATTTATACTTTTTAATAATCTCTCTATAAAATCATTCTTTACAAAAAATAAGCTAAAATTTGCCAACAATAAATCAGTCATAGGAATCTCAATTTTCGAAAAATCACCAATTATTAATTCTAAATTCTCTTTATTCAAATTTCTATTTTTTATAATTTCTCTAACTTGTTCTTCTTGGTCTATAGCAATCACTTTAAAGCCTTTTTCCAGCAAAAAAGCTGTGTCATTTCCTGCCCCACACCCTAAATCAACTGCAATATTTCCATGTAAATTTTCGTTATATTTGTTAAAGAAAAATTTTCTAATTAATGGGCATGGTCTATTATTTTTTGTTTCTTCATAATACTGTTTTGGATTTAGCATTCTCATATTTTTCACTTCCTCAAAATATCTTTTTTTCATTTCATATTGTCTTTTTATAATCCTAATATAGCATATATTAAAACATTTTTCTACTATTTTAAGAAAAAATATCTTTTTCTTATATAATTTTTATAAAAGATAATAATATTAAATATATCGAATTTGTTCAAATCGATTGACTCTAAGATAAAATTATGATAAAATATTATCATAATTAATCAGTAAGGATGTGAAAAATATGATAAATATCAGACCTGTTTCAGATTTAAGAAATAAATATCCAGAAATAGAAGATTTAGTTTTAAGGGAGGATGAAGCAGTATATTTAACAAAAAATGGATATGGTTCTATGGTAGTAATGAGCCTAGAAAAATATTCAAAATTAATGAGTGATTTAGAATATGCAGAATATATTGAGGATGCACTCGATGAAGCCGATAAAGAATCTGAAGATCCAAATACTAAATATTATTCTCATGAAGAATTTAAACAAATGGCAAGGAGGGCCATCAATGGCGAAAAATAAATATACAATAAGGTATACAGCTACTTTTATTAAGCAGTTTGACAATATCTTAAAATATTTTATATATAAACTACAAAATAAAATTACAGCTGAAAATTTTTATAATGAAGTAATTAAAGAAATAGAAAAAAGAAGCGAGAGCCCTGAAGGTTTTGAAAAATACAAATCAAGTAGAAAAAGAAAAAATACATATTATAGAATTAATGTAAAAAATTATACTATATTTTATGTTGTAACTAATAACACTATGGAAATAAGAAGAATCTTGTATTCAAGAAGAAATTTTGATAATTTAACATAGGTGGTGGTTTTAATGAACTTATTTGAATATAAAGAATTAATTGATGGAAAACCTATACATATTGCAACAACTAATAAATATACTTTACTATGTACCCATAAGTGCAAAAAAAAATAAACCATAATTTGCACTATTGTAAAAAATATGGTATAATACTATTTATATAGGCAAAGAGCCTTGTTAACATTGTAGGCACTCAAACAATCATCAAAAGGAGGACGCATTATGAAAAAAGATGTTATTATGGTACCTTTGGACAAATGTCCATTGGATGTAATTGCTGAGCTGAAAGAAGAAACCGAAAATGCTTGGATCTTTCTTCATCGAAACGCGTTGCGGAAACTCATAAGTATTGCAGACACTTGTGAAAGATTGCAAATGATACCATCTTACTATTGTTTACATTGGAAAGCCACTGATAGCTTTCCCGAAACGCAAGTTAGAATCTACTTCAATGAGATGTATTCAGAATGGGCATCTGTTATCACAATTGAAGCCTCTGATATAGCATTTAAAAAGCAGTCGCCAGATCCAGAAAATATTTTCTTCTTGAAGATGGCTGCGTAAATGAACACTTAATTTGTCCTAAATGTATTTTGTTGAATCCATTCAATATAATTATAAAAATATATTGAATGGATTCAACAAATTTCATACTATTCTATACTTTTCAAAAATTACTATTTTGCAACTTTTCATTCATCTTCTTATAAATCGGCTTCATATGTTCTTCAGAAGTAATATCTCTTAAATTTATTTTAATTCAAAATCTTTCATTTCATATCCCAATTTTTTAAGTTCAGTATGAATTATACTTGGCGAAATACCTAGCATTGTATCATAATCCCCATCAACTTTATCTAAAAACAAATCTGCCTTTCCAAAAAAAGAATATCCTGCCGCTTTTAATACTTTTTCTTCATTTTCTACATACCACTTTATATCTTCATCATCTATTTCTTTTATATATACCTTACAAGCGTCAGAAACTGTCACTTCTTTGTTTTGATATAAATCTTTTATAGTCATTCCTGTATATGTATAAGTTAGTTTTCCAGACATTTCTTTTAAGCTTAAAAATGCTTCTTCTAGAGTCTTTGGCTTCTCATATATTTTCCCATCCATATATACAATTGTGTCTGCAGATATTATTATTGCATTCCCATCTACTTTTTTTGCTACAGAATTTGCTTTAGTTCTAGATAATTCTTTAACATATTCACTTGGATCGCTAGCTGTGCTTATTTCTTTTTCATCACTTGTTATAACCTCGTATTTTAATCCTATCATATCAAAAATTGCTTTTCTTGTTTCTGAATTAGATGCTAAAATTAACCTCATAATGTTCCTCCTTTTTCTTTATACCATTTAGCAAATTCTCCCATTGCATCTACAGACTTATATTTAACCCTATTTTTTCTCTCTTCATCAGTCATTTGAGCTAGTGTTTTATCATATCCAGCTGGCTTAAAAACAAACCATAAATCAGACCATTTCTTTTCTGTATCATTTCCTATTACATTTTTTGATAAAGTTCCTTCATGTTTTCCCATAAATTGATGTATTTCTTTACCATCATAGTATGATAAACACTCTGTAAATCTACAATTTCTATTTTCTTTATCTTCCATTAATTTTAAAATTCCATTAATTCCTATGGTATCTAAACTATAATTAACAAATGCTCTAGGAAATCCATTTAGCTCATCTATCCAAAATCCACAATCAAGAGAGATACATGGTTGTTTTACAAGTTTATATGCTTCCATTACTTTATATTTTGATATATACTTAATGTCATCACTTCTTGGCTCTTCTAAATCGTACTCAAATACTTTAAAATTCACACCATCTAATCGTCTATTAGCTGATGCAATTTTTCCTTTATTATGTGTTACAAACACTATTTGCTCCATATCTTTTCTCCTTCACAAAATATTTTTTAATTCTAATAAATCTTTTATTTCATAGGTTGGCTGTAGGTTGCTATTATTATGTATTTTTTTTATATTAAACCAACATGAATCTATTCCATTTTGAATACCACCTAAAACATCCTTTTCTAATTCATCTCCAATTATAAGCATATCAGCTTTTTTATGGTTATTGGTTTTATAAAAAAATTTTTCAAAAAAATCTTGTCTTGGTTTCATACATCCCGCCTCTTCCGCTGTAAATATTTGGCTAATATATTTTTTAACACCTATCTTATCTAATTTATTATTTACAGCTTTGGCAGGTCCATTTGTTAAAATATAAATATCATATCCTTTTTCAAATAAATACTTTATTATCTTCAACGAATTATCTATTGGAATAATATTATCTTTCAATAAGTTTATATATTTATCATTTATTTCTACTCCTTCTTCAAATGAAATGTTTTGAAAAAATTTGATAAATCTCTGCGCTCTTACCCATTTTGTCTTTTCCTCATTTGTTTTGAATTCATATGGATCTTTTATTTTTCCTAATGCTCTATCTTTCCAAAACTTATCATCTAACTCAATAAACTTGTTTACTTTTTCAGCCGTTATTAGTTCTTCTCTTTCCTTTAATATCTGCTTTATAGCATATTTTCTATTCTCATTATCATCTACTAATGTATTGTCTAAATCAAATAATATTTTTTTATACTTTTTTAGCATAAAAATCTCCTCCTATATGAAATATTATCATATATTGAGGAAATATTTTTGTCACATTTATTTTTTTATTGTAGTTTTATCTAAATATACTTCGTTTAATACTTCATACTTCTTAATATTGTCTAACTTAAACAATCTTATTTCATTTCTAAGTTCACAAAATGCTCCAATATACCATTTATCAATATATAAGAACAATTCTGCTGGATGTATAATTCTTTCTGTTAAACCAGAATTTACCGACTCATACTTGATCTTAATTTTATTTTTCTTTGATATAGCTTCTCTCATAATAATATACATTTTTTCTTTTACTTCGTTTTCTATTTTTAAAAAATTACTATTTTCATAGAGTTGGTATCCCCCATATTTGCCAGTATATGATTTTAGATAAATCCCTGCTTGCTCTAACTCAGTTTTGTATTGTCTTATCATTCTTTCCGATACTTCTATATCCTCTGCTAAACTCGCAAGACTATGTATTTTTTTATCTTTTAAAATTTGTAACATATTTAGCATATTTGCTATCTTGCTCATTTCTATCTTCCTCCTGTTAATATTGCTAACCATAACTCCATGTTATCTCCATATTTCTCCATTTATATGTTTTATTAATGCCATAATAAATGCGTTTTTAGTTAGGTCAATTCTTGTTACTTCATTTTTAGTTAAAAAGCTAATTCCGCCTTTTCCTTTCCCAAGATTATTTTCACTAAAAATTTTATCCATAACTATCCCTAACTCAGTACTTTTTATCTCATTAATATATTTTTCTGGTATTTCAAAGCCTTGACTTGTTCCAACACTTTGTATTCCATTTTTATCTTCTATTACTGCTGCATTTATATCAATCCAATCACCTAATAAATTAGTTATACCAGCTTCAGAAGCTATATAAAAATCAGCTTCAATTTGGTTTTGTTTTGCATATTTTTTTAAATTTTTTATTCTATTTTTTGCTCCTTTAAAAATCTCTTCATTTACAGGTTGATTACTAACTTCTGATTCAACTGGAATACCTTCTATTTCTATATTATCAAAATACTTTTCAAAAGCTTGTTTTGCTCCCTCTATCTTTCCTGGATTTTTAGTCCCAATTAATACTTTCATTATTCTATCTCCTTCTCGTTACTTGCCTTTTTTTAATTTCTATTTCATATCCTAATTTTTCAAATAATCTAATAAAGTTTTTATTGTTTTTTCACACGAGCTAATATACATTTTCTCATTCACACTATGAAAGCCTTCTATATTGCTTCCTATACTAATCATATCCATATCTTTGATTCGTTTTGCAATGGTGCAACATTCTAATCCTCCATAAGCAACTTCAGTTGTTGGAAAACTGCCATTTATTCTATAATATGCTCGTCTGTAATCCTCTAATAATTTTGATTTTTCATTTGGAATCCATGCAGAATCTTGATAAACCTCTTCACTAATATAATTATTGTTATTAGAAATTCGAATATTTTCTTTATTGTAGTTTTCTAATTTTTCTTTGTCTAGACTTTGCATAATCCCTGTTATATATACTTTGTTGCCAACAGTTTTTATAATTCCAATATTTCCAGAAACAAGTATATTATTGTTTTCTTTCATTATAATTCCTTGGTTTAAGCTAATTATTTCTAAAATTATTTTCTTACTATCTTGTAAAGAAAATGATAGCCTATTTTCAGCTTTACAAATTTGCACCTTTCCATCTATATTTAAACAATTTATTCGATTTTCTATATCATCAATTTTAGTTTTTATAATACACCTACATGATGTTGCTATATCTCCTTCAGATTTACCTCCATCTATAGAGCAAATATAAACTTCATCTTGTGTTTGTAGCATTTGAATTATTTTAGCAATCTGAGTAATAGCATTTTTTTCACATCTTTCAATTTCAACTCTAGAATTCCCACCTTTTATATCTGTTAAATAAATCTCGTATGTTGATAAATCATTACTTTCTAAAGTTCCTTCAAATGTATATTTATTGCATATTTCCGCAGAACAGCCTATTACAATTGTATTGTCCTTGTAATGGTCTAAATTTATTAGCTTTTTTCCACTGAGTTTCGAATAATCAAAATTTACTGCTCCATTAAATGTAGTTTCTTCTTCTGTTGTAAACATACACTCCAAATTAGGGTGTACTATTTCGTCACTTTCCAATAATAATAGCATTATCGCTAATCCTATTCCTTGATCTGCCCCTAGTGATGTATCTTTTGCTGAAATAATATCCCCATTTCGAACAATCTCAATTGGGTCAGTTTCAAAATTATGCTTACTATTTTCACATTTTACACATACCATATCCATATGTGCTTGAAAAATAACGGTTTCATTGTTTTGTTTATTGCCTTGTTTTTTTATTAAAACATTGTTATTCTTATCTCTAAAACAATATAAATTATGTTCTTTAGCAAAGCTCTCCAAGAAGTCAGCGAATTTTTCTTCTCTTCCTGACTCTCTTGGAATCCCGGAAATTTTATAAAATAATTCTAAAAATCTAGCTGTTATTTTGTTCATCTTTCACCTCAACATTGTTCTATACTTTCAAAGTAAAATGCTAATCTCTAATTATTTCTTATATATTAATGTTTCTTATATTTTTTTTAATTTTGCGCAGTTGTATAATAATGCTTTAGCTTATTGTGTTATTATTTTACAATTTTTTTCAATTTCGTCTTCTCCACAATTAATTATATAATATTCAAAAAATATCTTATTTAATTCCTCTCTGTCTATTGTTTCTCTTTTAGTAAATATTATTGGTGTATAACAGACATTATATAAAAAGTACTCTGCTCCAGTTTTTCTAAATCCTATCTTTCTATAAAATTCTAATCTTTTTATAGTATTTATATCATCTTTATTTTCTTTTTCTATTTCTCCGATTAGTCCATTATTACAAGCAATTCTATTTATTAACTCCTTCATAGCTTCTGTTCCATATCCTTTGTTTTGATATTCTTTATAAATAGCGAAATAGTCCAAATAAAACGGATAGTTTTTTATTTTTTCCATCATGAAAAAACCTATTGTTAAATCGTTTAATACTATTTTGAATATTTTTCCAATTCCATTATGATAGGTTCTTTTTAATCTTTTTAATGATTTTCGCTCATCTTCTGGAAACAATTCTGTATATTTACTATAAATACTATCTTTAAATTCTTGCATTGTAATTTCAATTATATCTATTACTTTCATTTAGTAATCCTCCTAATTTTAATAATATTTTACAATTTTTTTAATCTTCAAACTCCCTCATTCTCTCTTTAAAAAACTCATAAAAATACCTTACATTTTCAAGCTCATTCCATTTTTGAACTTCATAATTTTTTGTATCTAAATTATATATTTTTGCATTTAAAATTCCTAACATAAAAGGTGAATGAGTTGCTATTATAAATTGAATTCCTAAATATCTTGCCATTTCGTTTATCTTTTCTGCAAGTTTTACTTGATTTTGCAGTGATAGTGAAACTTCTGGTTCATCTAACAAATAAAGTCTATCTGGCTCAATCGTATCTTCCAAAATTTGCAATGTTGTTTCTCCATTAGAATATTTCTCTTGTGAAAATTCAAACCTTGAAAACTGCTTTTCTCCTTCTTTTGTATTCAAAAACTCTTTAGCATTTCTCAATCCTCTTTCCCTTGCCAAATTTGCCTCTATACTTTCTTGCAATACTGCATCTTGCTCAATTTTTCTTATTTCATATAATATTTCTTCACTTTTTATATATCTGCTATTTTCTGGAATTCTACTTATTTTTTTGCCATTATCATTTTCTCCTAATTCATATTCACATTTTGAAACATAATCTCCGAAATAATCTATCATTCCAGTAATTTCAGGATTATTTCTTTCTTTTCCTTTTAAATTTAATTTATGTGCAATAATATTTAGAATTGTAGACTTTCCTGACCCATTATTCCCATATAAAACTGTTATATTGTCAAATATAAATATGTCTGGCTCTTTGCTGTGAATTACATTAAAAGGGTATATATTGTTGTTTTTTATATTTGAACTAGTCAATTTAAAAGTTTTCAGATAAATCATTCTTTACATCACCACTGCTTTTATTTTTTTAGCATTTTTATATCACATATTATTAATTTTTTCAATACTAACTTTGGTTTTAAATATATTGTTTTGATTACATTTTATGCAACAAACCACCAATATTTTTTCACACTATATAGTGGTAAAAGTGGAATTATAATAGGTGTATCTTTTATGTATTTTTTATATTCTTCATTTTCACTATAACATTTATCTTGTCTTATTTCTAATCTTCTTGCTCCACTAAACATTACATAAACTATTCCTGCAAAGCCAAGGATTGCAATTATCCATTGTCCCACACCTTTAAGTGCTGTAATTCCTGAAATAAATACTCCTGACCAAAGTACTAATTCTCCAAAATAATTTGGGCATCTTACTATTTTATACAATCCTCTTGTACAAAATCTATTTGGCTCGGCTTTCTTTTGGTTTGTTTTTTGCCAATCTGCTATTATTTCAATTATAACACCTACTGCTGCAACTATAAGACCTATAATAAAAAATATATCTATTCCTGAGTTGTTTAAAAATCTATATATAGTAGGTGAACACATCATAAAATATAACAAAACACAGCTTATCCATATTATACTTTTAATGCCTAATTTCATATTGCTTCCATCTTTTATTTCATTTTTCATTTTCTTGATATATGTTTTATTTTTTAGTTCTCTTAATGCTAAGAAACCACCTAATCTAAAACCATAACAAATTAAAATAATGCATGATATAACATAGGCATAATTTAGTGTATCTTTATACAATACAAGTAACATTATTCCAATCGTACCAATTGATAATCCATATCCAATTGAAATAAACCATATATATCTTTTAAATCCTATTAAACATACAATAGCTATTGCAATAATAATTAATAAAATCTCTTTACTTAAAATCATTTCTTATCATCCTCTTATTATTCTTATAACTATTATATTCTTAGGGTTTTAATATTATTATGAATTATTTTACAATCTATCCAATATATCTTTTATTATCGCCTCATATTTTATAAGTGTAATTCCAAAACATTTTTTTCCTACATCTTTTATAGAAGCACCAATATGATAAATACACTTTTTATCTAGTATTAAAAATCTATCATGAAAAACTTCAGTATAATTAACTTCTAATTTAGGATACTGACTATTAAATTTATTAATATCATTGACATTTAACTTTGTATTACTTTTTGTATATATTTCTACATTTACTTTATCATTTTTCTTAGATAATATATTTAATGTATCTATATCAACATAATTATCTATCAATACAATTTCATTTTTTGCTTTTTTTATTAAATCAATAATCATACTAAACGCGTCGTATACTTGTCCATCAAAAAATATTTTTTGCTTAACATTTTCTTTATTTTGAAATTGATTAAATACTTCTTCAAATTTTTTATCATGCTCTAATAGTTTATATTCTACATTTGTCAGTCTCTCAAATATAACTGAATTGGTAATCATAAAATTTCTCATTTCTGTAAATGCTTTCATAATGCTTATACTTACCTTAATTGCTTTATCACTATGTAAAACAGTGGAAAGCATTGCTACGCCTTGCTCTGTGAATGCATATGGAAGATATCTTCTTCCTCCATAATTGCTTTTATTTAAACTTGAGGTCACAAATTGTGACCTCAAGTTTTTCATTTCAATTTCATTCAATTGAAAACAAAACTCTTCTGGAAATCTTTCAATATTTCTTTTTACTGCTTGATTTAGCTTCTTTGTTTCTACTTCATATAATTTTGCAATGTCACTATCTAATATTACTTGTTTTCCTCTAATTGTGTATATTTTTTGTTTAATATCTTCTACTTCATATTTTACTACATTTAAATCTTCGTTTATTGGTGCGATATTATTTTCATTACTCATAATTATCACATCCTCGTTTATTTTTTTACTCTATCACTCTACTTATCTTAATTCCAAAATTCCCACATTTTCTATTGAACTCGTAAATGGAAACATATCTACAGGTTGAATCATTTTTATTTCATATTTTTCTTCCAATTTTCTTAAATCTCTAGCAAAAGTTGCAGGGTTGCAACTAATATATCCAACTCGTTTTGGTTCAATCTTCAAAATATTGTTTATAGTAGTATTATCCAAACCTTTTCTTGGAGGGTCTACAATTACCACATTTGGAATTATTTTTTTGTTTTCTATTAAATCTGTAAGTAGTAGTTCTGTATCTCCTGCAATAAATTCTGTATTTTGAACACCATTTAATTTTGCATTTTCTTTTGCATTTTCTATAGCTTGTTCTACTATCTCAATTCCATAAACTTTTTTTGCATGTTTTGCTGCAAAAAGTGAAATTGTTCCTATTCCGCAGTATAAATCAAATACTACATCTTCCACAGAAATTCTGGCATTTTCAATTGCAATATTATATAAAGCTTCTGCCTGTACGGGATTCACTTGATAAAATGAAAGTGGAGAAATCTTAAAATAATAATCTCCTAAAACATCTTCAATATAGCCATCTCCTACTACACTTATGTTTTTTTGTCCCAAAATAACATTTGTATTCTTTTTGTTTATATTAACTACAACACTAGTTATATCATGGCATGAGCCTTGCAAATCTCGTGCTATTTCTTTTGCAAATGGCAATAAATCCCCATTTATAACTAAGATGACCATCATTTGTCCTGTTCTAAATCCTCTTTTTATAACTACATGCCTCATTAATCCCTCTTGTGTTTTTTCATTATAAACAGAAATTTTATATTTTTTTATAGCATCTAAAACATATTTTGCAACTTGATTTGACTTATTATCTTGTATTAAACAATCCTCTACAGGTATAATATCATGTGTTCTATTTGCAAAAACACCTAATACTGGCTCTCCATCTTTATCCACACCTATAGGATATTGCAATTTGTTTCTGTAATGATAAGGATTTCCCATTCCCCAAGTTGGTTTTACTTCTACTTTATTTTTTAAATTTTTATTAACTAAATTCTGAACTACATTTTGCTTCATATTTAAAGTTTCTTCATAATCTACATGTCTTAAATTGCACCCTCCACATCTCTTGTAAGTTGCGCAATCTTCTTCTGTTCTGTGTTCAGATTTTTCTAGAATTTCTAAAATCTTTCCAAATGCATGTGAAGTCAGAACCTTTACAATTAAAACTTTAATTATTTCACCTTTAATTGCATTTGGAATAAATATTGTAAACCCTTCTATTTTGGCAATTCCTTCTCCCTCAAAGCCATTGTCTACAATATCTACAATATACTCTTTATTTTTTTCAACAGGTTGTTTCATATTCCCTCCTTGAACTCATGTTTGTATTATATCATATTTTTAGTTAGATATCAATAAATATCGAAAAAAAGTTGAAATTATTCTATTTTTCTATTATAATAATACCATGAAAAAATTAGTAGTTGATAAAAAATATAATAGTAAAAAATTGAATAAGTTTTTGCAGGATAAACTCCCAAATTTATCTAATAACTTGTTTTATAAAACACTGCGAAAAAAAGATATTAAAATAAATGGCAAAAGGGTAAATGAAAACATTTTAGTCTTTGAAAATGATGAAATTGAAGTATATATCGCAGATTCTTTGTTAGAAAATAAAATTGCTTTAGAAATTGTTTATGAAGATGAAAATATTTTAGTTATAGATAAACCTGCAGGTATTGAAGTTACAGGTTCGCAAAGTTTGACTACACTTATCCACAAACAATACACAACTTGTGAATTTTTGCCAATGCCATGTCATAGATTAGATCGAAACACTACAGGATTGATTTTATTTGCGAAAAATCAAGAAGCTTTAGATTTTTTACTTGATAAATTTAAAAATCATGAAATAGAAAAACATTATCTAGCATTAGTTTACGGTGTACCAAAGCAAAAATCTCAAACTTTAACTGCATATTTATTTAAAGATAGCAAAAAGTCTATAGCATATATTTCTGATGAACCAAAAAAAGGCTATTCCAAGATTATAACTTCATATACTGTTTTAGAAAAAAATCCAAATGGAACATGTTTGCTTGATGTTGAAATAAAAACAGGAAAAACTCATCAAATTAGAGCACATCTTGCTCATATTGGTCTTCCTATTGTTGGAGATGGAAAGTATGGCAATTATGAAATAAATAAAAGATTAGGCTATAAAACTCAAGAGCTTAGAAGCTATATTTTAAAATTTAATTTTAAAACAGATAGTGGAATTTTGGATTATTTAAATGGAAAAAAAATTAAATCGCGCGCGATTTAATCGTGCACAATTTAATTTTTTTTTATAGAAAATATATAAAGCATATATGAACAAATCGGAACGCATAAAATTCTGTTTGTTCAGATTATCAGTACTTTAATGTAACTTAAAAGCTTTGAGTATTATAGCATCCCGTAACTTTGCAACCATATAAAGCAAAGCATCTTAATCTTATTAAATTGCATATACTTTTATTATCTATTGTAACTCACTTTTTAAGTTTCCGATTTCAGCCGGTGTAGCTTTTTGAGCAGATTTATAATATCCTTTAGATTGAGCTACTTTAAATAGTTCATATTGAAAACTTTCATCATTATTTCTCATCTGTTGAAATGTTTGTCTAAGTGTTGTGTTTTCAGTTTCTGTAATTGCTGTTTGATATGCAGTAAGTCCTGCTTTTACACCTTCTAAAATATCATTAACCATTGTTTTTTCGTCCATACTTATTCTATCCCCTTTCTTTTAAGATACTTTTTTTACTTATTTATGAGTATTTTTTAATTTAAAAATCCCATTAATTTTTGCTTTGTATTTAAAGAATCTTGTGCTGCTTTGCTAAATATTTGCTTAATTTGTGGATCAACTGCTTGAGATGAATAAGTATTTAATTTTTGGTAATTTGTCTCGTGTGAACCTATTAAGTGTCTTAAATTTTGTAATTCCGCTTCTGTTAAATCTGCCATAATAAATCCTCCCTTTCTTTTTATTCTTGATTTATTATTTCCAGATTTTTGAAGTTTATACAAAAAAAGATGACTATTTATATAAATAATCATCTTTTTTTATTATAAAACTCTGTCATCTTCAGAATTATGACCATGTGTCTTTTTTCTACTATTTTCAATTGCTGCCTCATATATGTCCTCTCTTGTATGATCGCCTTTGTATTCTTTACTAGCTTGTCGAGCTATAGAAACTCTAAAAGTTTGAATTTCATCATTCTTGCTAAGATATGGTACCAAAACACCATTTTCATCAAATTCATAATCTTGACCTTTTTCATTGACTCCATATTCTCTTAATAAATGTTCATAAGCGTCTATAACAAGAAATTTAATTAGTTCTTGTTTTTTGCGTAAAGCTGTATCTTCTGTTGTTGCTTCTTTTATAATAGTTGCAAAATTATCAAATGTACTATAATCTTCACCTTCTACCTTAACTTGTTTTCTCTCAGGATGATCTTTATCACTTATTGTATAATAAGATGGTAAATTTTCATATTGTTTAGCCATTAATGAATATGGATCAAAATCTTCATCTGTTCCATTTGCATATGCATCAGTTTTTAGTAGAGTTAGTATAGCTCCAGCAATTTCGTTAACTTCTAAATCAGTTAGTTCTTTATAAGGCTTTTCGCCACTTAGTACAGAATTAAACAAAGGTAATTTACTTTCAGATTGTTCCATGAATTCTCTTACTTGTTTAGGCATGTTGTCTTTATTTATATTGTTTAAGTCTCTTTTTCTTTCTATTTGGGCTATAGTTTCTTTTTGCCCGTCATTTTTTCCAATTTTATACCCTACTTTTCCTCCAAAAAAAGCTCCTAACCCCATACTTGCAGCTAATGTAGCTAGTAAAACTCTAAAACTAACTTTTTTTCTCTTTACTATTGCATTATTCTCTTTGCTTTTTACTTTATCACTGCTTTTTTTTGATTTTTTAGTTTCTCTTCTATTTTTTTCTTTTTCTTTATTACTACCTGTATTTTTTTCTAGTTTTATATATTTTGAAGCTTGTGGATTAGTTTTTCTTCCAGCTTGACCTGTTAAATATATAGGATCCTTTGGTACATAACTCATATTTTTCATACTCTCTTTCCAAATTTATTAAATTTTTATCTTTTTTAGTATAAATTTATATTTTAAAAAAATTCAATCTATATTTATTATACCACAAATCTATATCAATTGCAAATTTTCCAAAAATGCGTTCTTTAAAATAGTTGCTGTATTCATTTTTTCTTTTACTATTAGCATAAATACTAACTTTAGATTATCTCCAAATTCGAAAATTTAGCCATTAATCTTTTATGTCCAAATTTTTCAAAATCAATATCTACTTTTAAGTCATCACCCTCTGGTTCAGTTCCTGTAATAACACCTTCTCCAAATTTTTTGTGAAATACTTTAACACCTGTATTATATTCAGATAAATCAACTTGTCTTTTAGCAGATTTATTTGCTAAACCATTTAAGAAGCTTTCTGCTGTTCTTCCAAAAGATGCAATTCCATTTGTTGCAGATTTACCAATTGATGATGCAACTGCTCCAAGCTTTGTTGAACTCGAACCTGAACCCCAACTTGAACCAGAATTTGAATTTGAGGAAGCTCCTCTACCACTATTTCCATAACTCCATGAAAATCCGCTGTCACCAAAAAATTTGCTTCCAAATACTTTTCCTCTTCTTGAAACCATTTCTTCAAAACTATCTCTATTTCTTGAGCCAAATACATCTTCTACTCCATCTAATAGTTCTTCTGGTATTTCTTTTACAAATCTTGAAACTTGATTACAACTTGTAGAACCAAACATTGTACGTTGTCTGCTACATGTTAAATATAAATGTTGTTTTGCTCTAGTAATTCCAACATAGCATAATCTTCTTTCTTCCTCTAATGCAGATTCTTCACCAATAGATTTGTATCCTGGGAATATCCCCTCTTCCATACCAACTAAGAATACTACTGGAAATTCAAGTCCTTTTGCACTATGCAAAGTCATAAGAGTAACTGATTCTTCTGCATCATCAACATTATCTATATCTGAAGAAAGTGTCATTCCTTGTAAGAAATTTTCTAAAGAATTCTCTGCTTCTTCTTTTTCAAATTCCATCGCAACTGTTAAAAATTCTTCCAAGTTTTCTATTCTATTTTCCGCTTCTATTGTTTTTTCATCTTCTAAAGCCTTGGTATAACCTGTCTTTTTTAATGTTAATTTAACAAGTTCAGAAATTAAAAGCTCATCTTTTTTGGCTCTTAATTCTTCAATTACATTTACAAATTCTCTAGAATTTAAGTATACTCTATTTAATCCATATTGATTTGAATCTTTTATAATTTCATACATCGATGTTTCAAACTCAACTGCCAAATCTTGGATTTTGTCTAAGCTTGTTTTCCCAATTCCACGTTTTGGTTCATTTATAACTCTTATCAAACTAAGGTTGTCCATAGGATTTTGGATTAATCTTAAATAAGAAATAATATCTTTTATTTCTTTTCTTTCGAAGAATTTTAGTCCTCCAACAACTTTATACGGAATTCCTTCTCTTCCTAAAATTTGCTCTATTGCTCTTGATTGTGTATTCATTCTATACAAAACTGCAAAATCAGAGTACTTCATTCCTTCTTGTCTTCTTAAATGCTCAATCTGTTCCACTATATAGTTTCCTTCATCATATTCATTATCTGCAGAATAAATTTTAGGTAAATTTCCAATTTCATTTTCTGTCCAAAGCTTTTTCTCATATTTTGTCTCATTATTCTTTATAACTGAATTTGCAATTTTTAAAATATTTCCTGTACATCTATAATTTTGCTCAAGCTTAATAATTTTAGCATTTTTAAAGTCTCTTTCAAAATTTAAAATATTTGAAATATCTGCACCTCTAAATGAATAAATACCGCTGATCGTTATCACCTACAACAGTAATATTTCCATTGTTCTCTGCCAATAGTTTAATTAATGTAAATTGAGATTTATTTGTATCTTGATACTCATCTACTAAAACATATTTAAATTTATTTGAATAATATTCTTTGATTTCAGGATTTTCATTAAGAATTTTTATTGTAAAATTGATAATATCATCAAAATCTATTGCATTATTTTCTTTTAAGCTTTTTTGATATTTCTCAAAAACTTGTGCAATTTTTTCTTTTCTAAAATCTCCTTTTGCCCTTAAAGCATATTGGTCAGGCTCTAGCATTTCGTTTTTTGCATTACTTATTTCTGATTGCACTGCTCTTTCTGTAAACATTTTATCATCTAAGTCAAGCTCTTTAATACATCTTTTAATCATAGTTCTTTGATCTGATGTATCAAAGATAATAAAAGAAGAGCTAAATCCTATTTTTTCTATATGGCTTCTTAAAATCTTAACACAAATAGAGTGGAATGTTCCCATCCACAAATCTTTTGCTTGCTCACCAACTAAACTTGCAATTCTTTCTTTCATCTCATTTGCTGCTTTGTTTGTAAATGTGATAGCTAAAATATTCCATGGAGCAACATTTTTTTCTTGCATTAAATATGCTATTTTATGTGTTAAAACTTTTGTTTTACCACTTCCTGCACCTGCTATTACTAAGCATGGTCCTTCTGTATTTATTACAGCTTCATATTGTTTATCATTTAATCCTTTTAATATTTCTTGCATTGTATTTTCTCCTTTTGGGTTCATTTTGGGGACGGGGTAAAAAAGTAACCTCTCTACTTCCTTTTATATCTAATTAAGCAATTCCTTTACAACTTCATTAATTGTCTTTCCATCAGCTCCTGCACCTATTTCAGCTTTTGCTTCTTTCATAACAATTCCCATATCTTTCATTGAAGTTGCTCCTGTTTTAGCAATTACTTTTGAAACAATTTCCTTTATCTCTTCTTTTGATAATTGTTTTGGTAAATATTCTTCCAAAACTTTCATTTCTTCATTTGTTTGATCTATTAGGTCTTGCCTTGCAGCTTTTTCAAAATCTGCCATCGCATCTTTTTTCTTTTTCATTTCTTTTGCAATTATATCTATTATTTTTGCATCATCTACAACATTTCCTGTATCTTTTTCTATTTGTAAAATTGCTGCTCTTATCATTTGAACAGTGTTTTTTCTAACAACATTTTTGTCTCTCATAGAAACTTTTAAATCTTCTAGTAATTTTTCTTTTAACATTTTAATCACTTTCCTTTCACTTTGTATATTGTACTACACTAATTATAAAATTTCAAGTATTTTTAATTCAAATAATTGTTTGTACTCTTCACATAAAAAAAAGAAATAGCATTTTTGCTATCTCATAAAAATCATAGATAAAAACCCCATAATTAAAATATTCGAATAAAATATATTTAGACTTAAAAATTGTTACTTATAAACTTGCCCCCTGTTATCAGCCTTTGTAACTAAAATAATTAATTCGTTATTATTTAACTCATACAAAATTCAATAATTTCCGAACTCGTAACCTATACTCGTTTTTAGCTCCTGCTAATTTTTTCACATCTCCATTTGGTAACTCATAAATAGCTTTATAAATTCTAATCCTTTGTACTTTATCTTGCTTTTCTATAAATTTTAGAGCTATGGGTCTTATTTTAATTTTGTAAATCATCAATTGTCAACCCCTCTCTTTTTAGTATTTCTTCAAAATCCGTTACATCTTTCAATTCATTTTTTTTCTGTTCATCATTTTCTGTCAAGTAATCTAAATACATAACTTTTTCTGTTATGTCCATGTTTTCTAAAATGACTGTTGGCTCTAATTTTAATAACTGAGAATCAATCGCTTTTTCCATTAAAGCTCTAATTGAATTCAAACTATCTATGCTAAGCCTAGGTGTCATTTTTATAACATCTTTTATTGCTTGAATTTGTGCTTCAGACATATTTTTCCACTCCTTTCTAACAATTATTTTACTACAATTTGTTAATAAAATCAATAGATTTGCCATTTATTTATGGATGGTTCTTTTTCAAACCATCCATAAATAACAACTATTCTTCAAAAACAAACTTCTTTATTGCCTTTGCAACTCCATCATTATTGTTTGTGTCTGTAATATAATCTGCTTTTTGTTTTAATGCTTCATCTGCATTTCCCATTGCAATTTTAAGTTTTGCATATTCAAACATTGGCAGGTCATTTCCACCATCGCCTATAACAATTATTTCGTCATGCTTTACTCCAAATGTATCCATTACTTTTTTCACAGCATTTTTCTTATTGCAATCTTTTCTCATTACATCAAAATATTTTTCATTAATAGTAAATCCATTTGTTGTCTGATTATATATACAAATTGGAGAACTATCAAATTTATTTACTTTTTCTACTTTATTTATTGCTTTAATTAATTTTTCTTCTTTTCCTCCAAAAATACATAAAGAAACTATTAATTCAGAATTTCTTTCTAATAACTCATCTATATTTTCTACTAATATCTTATCTTGTTCTAATGTCTCCTTTTCATAATTGTTTTCTCTATAAGACTCATTTTCAGTATATATCATAAAATACTCTAAATTTTCTTCTTTATAAATTCTTCTTAAATCCTTAACTTCTTCTTTGCTAAATACTTCTTTATTTACATATTCACCTGTTTTTATATTTTTTATTATAGCGCCATTAGATGCAATCACATAGTCTCCAAATGAACAATTATATCTATTATATAAATCTTTCACAAAACCTAATTGTCTTCCTGTTGTAATTATGGTTGTTATTCCCTTTTCTTTATATGCTCTATTTAACCATTTAATATTTTCTTTAGAAATCTCTTTTTTATCATTTAATAAAGTTCCATCCAAGTCTATAAAAATTAATTTGTACATGTTTCGCTCCTTTTAGATACATTTTGATTATACTTTAAATACTTCTCTTATGAAATTATATCTTTTTGCGCCTATAGTTAGCTCAACTAATTCTATTTCTTCTTTGTTCTAGTAGTAGCGCTTTTCTTTGTTGTTCTTTTCTTTGTTACTTTCCTTCTTGTAGTTTTCTTTTTATTATTCTCCTTTTCCAATTCAGGTGTCCATTTTTCGCCTACTTTTGGCTTATTCCAAGAAATGTAATTACAATTATCTGGTCCATTTTCGCAAACATAGAATTTCTTTCCACGTTTTGTCTTTTTCTCTATCACTCTTGCGTTGCAGACAGGGCATGGTACATCAATATAATTTACAATAGATTTTACATTCTTACATTCTGGATAGCCTGGACATGCTAAGAATTTACCAAATCTACCATATTTGTATACCATTTTTCTTCCACATAGTTCACATACTACATCAGATTCTTCATCTACTAATTGTACATGTTCAAGTTCTTTTTCAACTTTTTCTACTTCTTTTATAAATGGTCCATAAAATTCTCTAATTACATCTTTCCACTTTTCATTTCCTTCTGCAATTTTATCAAATCTTGTTTCTACATCTGCTGTAAATTCAACATTTACAACATCACTAAAGTTTTCTACTAGAAGTTTATTTACAATTTTTCCAAGCTCTGTTGGAACTAGTTGTTTTTGTTCTTTTTCTATATATCTTCTTTCCAAAATAGTTGTAATTGTTGGAGAATAAGTACTCGGTCTTCCTATTCCTTTTTCTTCTAATGCTTTAACTAAACTTGCTTCTGTGTATCTTGCAGGTGGCTCTGTAAAGCTTTGTTTTGGATTTAATTTTTTCTTAGAAACTTTTTGATTTTCTTCTAATGGTGGAAGCATTCCTTCTTGTTCTTCTTCCTTACCATCTGTTCCCTCTATATATAGAGTCATAAATCCTTTAAATTTTATTGCTTGACCATTTGCTTTAAAATCATAATCATTTGCTTTTATATTTACTGCCATTGTATCGAAAACTGCAGGTGCCATTTGGCTTGCCATAAATCTGTTGTATATTAATCTGTAAAGCTTATATTGATCATTACTTAAATACTGCTTTACATCTTCAGGTTTAAGCTCTATGTGTGCAGGTCTTATAGCCTCATGTGCATCTTGTGCATCTTTGTTTGTTCTGTAATATCTGTTTTCGTAATAGTTTTCCCCATAAGTTTCTGTAATATGCTTTTTAGCTGCTGTTCTTGCTTCTTCTGAGATTCTTGTAGAGTCTGTTCTCATATATGTAATTAAACCTGTATGTCCTTCAGGTAGTTTTACACCTTCATATAAAGTCTGAGCAACACTCATTGTCTTTTTTAATGTAAAGTTTATTTTTCTTGATGCTTCTTGTTGCATTGTACTTGTTGTAAATGGTGGTGCAGGATTTCTTTTCTTTTCTCCTTTTTTAACTTCTGTAACTATATATTTTGCACCTTTTAGGTCTTCTAAAATTCCATCTACTTCTTCTTGTGAATGAATTTCAATTTTCTTTTCATTCATATTAGCAAGTCTTGCTTCAAATTCAGTATTTGTATTATCATCTAGTAAAGTAGCATATATGTTCCAATATTCTTCCGGAACAAAGTTTTCAATTTCTTCTTCTCTTTCACAAATTAGCCTTACTGCTACAGATTGCACTCTTCCTGCAGAAAGTCCTCTTTTGACTTTTTTCCAAAGTACAGGACTCATTTTATATCCAACAATTCTGTCTAAAACCCTTCTAGCCTGTTGAGCATCTACTAAATTTACATCTATATCTCTTGCATTATCTAGAGCTCTTTTTACAGCATTTTTTGTTATTTCGTTAAATGTTACTCTTGTAATTTTTTCTTTATCTTCTTCTAAAATTTTAGCTAAATGCCAAGCAATTGCCTCTCCTTCACGGTCAGGGTCGGATGCTAGATATATTTTTTTTGCATCTTTTGCGTCCTTTTTTAAAGATTTTATTAAGTCTCCTTTTCCTCTTATATTTATATATTCTGGTTCAAAATCTTTTTCAACATCTACTCCAAGCTTTGATTTAGGTAGGTCTCTAATATGCCCCATTGAAGCAACTACCTTTGTGCTCCCTCCTAAAAACTTCTTTATTGTATTCGCCTTTGCAGGTGATTCCACTATAATTAATTTATCTGCCATAGTGTTCTCCTTTTTCTTTATTTTTTCTTTAAAATTATATATACTTTTTTTGGAAAAGTCAAGAGGCAATTGGGCTTTTTTTAATGTATGTAAAAGCACAAAAAAATAGTGACTAATTTTTCAATCAATCACTATTTTTTTGCTTACTCTATATCTAACTTAATATGAACATCTTTTAATTGTTCTTCTGTAACCATTGATGGTGCTCTCATAAGCAAATCTCTTGCTCTCTTATTTTTAGGGAATGCAATTACTTCTCTAATATTTTGAGAGTCTGCTATAAGCATTACCATTCTATCAATTCCAGGTGCTGCTCCTGCATGTGGAGGTGTACCATATTGGAATGCATTGTATAAAGCTCCAAATCTATTTTTTACATCTTCTTCTGTATAACCTGCAATTTCGAATGCTTTTATCATTATTTTTGGATCATGGTTTCTTACTGCTCCGGAAGCCATTTCTAAACCATTTATAACAAGGTCAAATTGATATGCTAAAATATCTAATGGCTCTTTTGTTTCAAGAACTTCTAATCCACCTTGTGGCATAGAAAATGGATTGTGTCCAAAATCTATTTTTCCTTCATCTGTTAATTCATACATTGGGAAATCTACTATAAAGCAGAATTTGTACACATTCTTTTCTATTAAATCTAATCTTTTTCCAAGTTCAATTCTTACTAAACCAGCTATTTTTTGAGCTTTTGTGAATTCATCTGCTATAAAGAAAATACTTGAATTTTCTTCTACTCCAAATTCATTTATCAATTTTTCTTTAATATCATCAGTAATAAATTTTGCAATTCCACCTTCTGCTTGGTTTTCAGCGTTTATCTTTGTCCAAGCTAAACCTTTAGCTCCAATTTCATCAGATGTTGCAAATTCTCCCATTTTGTCAAAGAATTTTCTACCTTGTTCAGCTCCATTAGGAACAACAATTATTTTTATTGTTTTATCTTTAAATGCGTTAAATTCAGTATTTTCGAATAGCTTTGTAGCATCTTGAATTATTAATGGATTTCTTAAATCTGGCTTATCTATTCCGTATTTTTCCATTGCTTCTCTATATGGAATTCTAATAAATGGACCTTTATCAACCTTCCAATCTGTAAAGTGTTCATATATAGATGGTACAACGGTTTCTATTACTTTAAATACATCCTCTTGAGTAGCAAATGCCATTTCAAAGTCTAATTGGTAAAATTCTCCTGGTGCTCTATCTGCTCTTGGATCCTCATCTCTAAAACATGGTGCTATTTGAAAATATTTGTTAAATCCAGAAACCATAAGCAATTGTTTAAATTGTTGTGGTGCTTGTGGTAAAGCATAGAATTCTCCTGGATTTAAACGACTTGGTACAATATAGTCTCTTGCTCCTTCAGGTGAAGAATTTGCTAAGATTGGTGTTTGTATTTCAGGAAATCCTAATTCATCCATCTTATCTCTTATATATTTTAAAATTTTAGAACGAAGTAAAATATTGTTGTGTATCTTTTCATTTCTTAAATCTAAAAATCTATACTCAAGTCTTAAGTCTTCTCTTGCATCAATTTCTGAATTTATTTCAAATGGAAGATTACTCTTACATTCACCTAAAACTTCTATTTCTTCTGCAATTACTTCAATATCTCCTGTTGGCATTTTAGGATTTTTACTTGCTCTTTCCACAACCTTTCCTTTTATGTGAATACAACTTTCTGTATTTAAGTTTTTTGCTTGTTCTTGCAATTTTTCATCATTTACTACAATTTGTGTAATTCCATCTTCATCTCTTAGGTCTATAAAAATCATTCCACCTAAATTTCTTACTGTTTGCACCCATCCTGCAAGTTCAACTATTTCATTAACATTTTCTATTCTAAGTTCTCCTAAATTTTTTGTTCTATACATATTCTTCACCTTTCTTGTAATTTATTTATTATATTTTTATCTTGTTTGTTCAATATCTACATTAATTATATCAAAAAGAGTATTAACATCTATAAATTCATCTGTATTTTTCATGTCAACAAATTGCATATGAAATGCTGGGTCATCTCTAACAATGCTTTCATTTTCCTTTATACTTCTATCATCTTCTAAAACCCTAATTCCAAATCTATAATTTTCATTTTCTAATGGCTTTTTTAATGATGCTATAGATTTTTTTTGTTTTTCTGTAAGTTTAATTGGCTTTTCAAAAAATGTAAGCTTACCCTCTTTATAAAAACGAAAATCATAAAAAATTGCAATATTTAAATTTAAAATAGCATATTCTAACCAAGCTGTATTAAAGTCTTCTACTTTATTTTTTATAAAATCATCTCTATTTATATTTAACTTTTCAAGGAGTAATTCTAATGCCTCCGGTAAATAATCTATATGATTATATGTTACATCTCCAGATAGATCTCTTTCAGTATATGGCACTAAAAGGTATTCTCCATTCGGTAATATAAATATAAACTTAAAATCCGAAATTTTATCTGTTGTTTGATCAAAATTTCTAAAATGACCTTCTATATCATTTAATTTATTCCCTCTAGATTTTTCAGCATCATAATACTCAACATTCATTATAGTTTTCTCCTTTTATAAAACACTTCTAATTCAGCCATTACCTCTTCTTTACTCTCCAACTCATTTATCTTACACCTAAACTCACTTGAATTTGGTAGCCCTTTTGTATAATACGCAAGATGTTTTCTAAACTCCCTAATACCTGTATATTCACCTTTTTCTGCAATTTCAAGTAAAAAATGTTCTTTTATTATTATAAATTTTTTCTTTAAAGAAACCTCAGACAATTTTTCGCCTGTTTCTAAAAAATGCTTTATTTTTTGAAAAATCCACGGATTACCTAGCACTCCTCTTCCTATCATAATTCCGTCACATCCTGTTTTTTTGAACATATTTACAGCAGATTCTTCATCAACTATATCTCCATTTCCTATAACAGGAATATTTACCGCTTCTTTAACTTTCCTAATTTCTTCTAAATCTGCTTTTCCGGAATAATAATCTGTTCTTGTTCTACCATGAACTACAATTGCAGATACTCCTAAACTCTCTGCAATTTTGGCAATTTCTGTTGCTACAATATTTTCTTTATCCCAACCTGTTCTTATCTTTAAAGTTACTGGAACTGTTGAATTTTTTACAACTGCATCAATTACTTTTCCTGCTTGTTGTAAATCTGTTAAAAGCTTGCTCCCGTCTCCATTTTTTGTAACCTTTGGAGCAGGACACCCCATATTTATATCTACTATATCAGCAAGATTTGAAACGTATTTTGCTCCATAAGCCATTGCTTCTTCATCACTACCAAATATTTGTATAGAAATAGGTCTCTTTTCTCCATCAACCTTTAACAAAGTTTTTGTTTTTTCATCATTATATAGCAACGCCTTACTACTTACCATTTCTGTAACCACAAGCCCAGGTTCAAACTTCTCACATATCAACCTAAATGGCAGGTCTGTAATACCTGCCATTGGTGCTAAAAATATATTATTTTTACATTTTACATTTCCAATATTTAATTCTTTTAAATACATTTTACCACCCTTTAAATATGTCATTTTGACCCGTCCCATTTGACAAATGACAAATAGGTCATTTTAATCCGTCCCATTTGACCATAGTCTGAACCTTTTGCCATATATATAGTTTTCTTTCTATTTCCACTAATGTTTAATAGCAGTCCTATACAAATAAAACTTGTAAGTAATGAGCTTCCTCCATAGCTTACAAATAAAAGTGGAACACCTGTTATTGGTAAAAGTCCCATAGTCATTCCAATGTTTTCTGTCATGTGGAAAAAGAAAACTCCTGCTATTCCTGCTGCAATATATGAGCCATAATCATCTCTTGCTGTTTTTGCAACATATAGTATTTTGTTAATTAAAAATACATAAGCAACAATTACTGCCGCAGATACCACAAATCCCATTTCTTCTCCAATTACAGGATAAATAAAATCTGTTGTTTTTGGAGATAAATATCCAAGCTGAGTTTGATTACCATTTAAAAGTCCCATTCCTGTAAGCTCTCCTGCACCAATTGCAAGTTTAGATTGTATTATATTATACCCTGACCCTTTTGGATCTGATTCAGGGTGTAAAAATACATCTATTCTTGTTTTTGCATGTGCAGGTAAAACAAATTGATAAACAAGAGGCACAGCAACTGCAACTAAAACAACTGCAGCAATTATATATTTTTTATCTAATCCTGATACAAATAATACCATGATAAGTGAAACTATATAAGTCATTGCGGTTCCAAAATCAGGTTGCATTATAATAAGTAAAACTGGAACTGCCACAACTGCCAAAGCTATAGCTAATTTCCAAATTCGATTAATTTCTTCTTTTCCATTTATTTGAAGTCTTGCAATAACATAAGCTAAAAATAGTATTACAGTACCTTTTGCAATTTCTCCTGGTTGCAATGAAAATCCACCAATATTGAACCAACTACTTGCACCATTTATAGATTTTGTAAATAATACTGCAACTAGCAATAATAATGATAATCCATACAAAATAGGTGAAATTTTTACCAATATTTTGTAATCTATAAAAGATACAATTACCATTATAACCAAACTAATTACAAACCATATAATTTGCTTTCTTAAATATTCAAAATTATCTGATTGAGTTGCAGAATAAAGTGCAACAAATCCCACTATGCATAGAAGGATTGCTAAAACTAATATCCACCACTCTACATTTTTTAAATTTCTATTCATATCTTCTCTCTTTTAAATATCATTAAAATCAAAATTCACTTGTTAATTATACGCGCAAATTTTAATCTTTTATCTTTGTTATTCTTTATTGGCTTATTTGTTTGTTTTTTCTTATTCTTCTTTATCAGATTCACTATTGCCAATATCTCTATTTTCTTCTTCTACAATTTTTTTTGCTTCTTCTATTTTTTCATCTTCTTGTTTTTCTATTTCTTCTTCACTTTTATCATCTTCTTGTTTTTTTTCTTCTATTATTTTTACTTCTTTATCTCTTTCTTTTTCTTCAACTTCAGCTTCAATTTTTTCTTTTGTTTTATTTGTTTTTTGAGATTTCTGATTTATATCTTTTGTTTTTTCCTTATCGCCAACTTTTTTATATGAACTCTCTTTATTTTCTGTTTTGCTTAAATCTTCCTTTTTCTCTTTTTCGCTTGAAACTTCTGATTGATCTTTTTCAGATTTGTCTTCTTTTTTTTCTGTCTCTTTAGCAGAATCTTCTTTGTTTAGCTCTTTTTTCATCCTTTTGTTTTCATCTTTTATATTTAATATAGGAATATTTGCATATAAAACTGGAGCACCTTGAGTTCCATCTTCATTAGCTTGATTTTTAAGTCTAACATCTAATGCTGATTCATCTATATCTATATATTTTTTTATAACTTCTATAATCTCTTGTCTCATTAAGTCTAGAAAATCTGCAGATACATTTGCTCTATCTTGCATTAATACTAAATGCAATCTTTCTTTTGCTGTATCTCTTGAACTTGAACTTAACGCCTCTTTTTTGTTTGACTTTTTGAATAATTTCTTAATGTTTTCAAACATTGATTTACCTCCAATTTTTATCCTTTTTAGTTCTACTTTATTAGCTTTTTATTAAAAACTAATATACTCATAAAGCTATATAGATTTTTTATCCTTTTTTAAAAAATCCTTTTATCTTTGCCCATAATCCTTTTTCTCTGCCTGGTATTGTAATTTCAATGTCTTCTCCTAATACTCTTTTAGCAATTTCTAAATATGCTTTTCCTGATGGAGCTTTTTTGTTTTGTATAACCGGCTCTCCTTTATTTGTTTGTGTAATTATGTACTCATCATCTGGAACTACACCAATTAAGTCTATAGAAAGTAAGTCTACAATGTCATCAACATCCATCATTTCGCCTTTTCTAACCATGTTTGGTCTAATTCTATTTACTACTAATTCAGGATTTTTTATTTCTGCTGACTCCAATAATCCTATAATTCTGTCTGCATCTCTTATTGATGAAATTTCTGCTGTAGTTACCACTATTGCTCTATCAGCTCCTGCTATTGCGTTTTTAAATCCTTGCTCAATTCCTGCAGGACAGTCTACTAAGATATAGTCAAATTCTTTTTTTAGTTTATCTGTAAGTTCTTTCATTTGTTCTTCATTTACTGCTGATTTATCTCGTGTTTGTGCAGCTGGTAGTAGGTATAATTCTTTAAATCTTTTATCTTTTATTAATGCTTGTCTTAATTTGCATTTTTCCTCAACAACATCTACAATATCATAAACAATTCTGTTTTCTAGTCCCATTACGACATCTAAGTTTCTTAGTCCAATATCTGTGTCTATTAATACTACTTTTTTTCCTTCTAATGCTAAACTTGATCCTAAATTTGCTGTCGTTGTTGTTTTTCCTACTCCACCTTTGCCTGATGTAATAACTATAACTTCTCCCATTATTTCTCCTCCTTAGGATTTTTGAAAATTCTAACATATATAATATATAACGATTTTGTCAAAAAGTCAATGATATTTACATAAAAAGCTAAAAATTTTCATATTTTAAAACAAATAAAGTGATTAATATATAAATTAAAATATATTTCAAATTTGGTATTGAAAAATTTCATCTTTAAATATATAATAAATAAAAAAGAATTATTCTTTATAATTTTAACAATACTTATTCATAGAAAGGGATGTAATAAAAATGGGAAAATTATTTGCAATAGAAGGAACAGATGGAAGTGGAAAACAAACACAATTCACCAAACTATGTGAAAGGTTAAAAGCAGATGGAATAGACTTTAGAACTATAAGTTTTCCAAATTATGATAGTCCATCATCTTCACTTGTAAAAATGTATTTGTCAGGTGAATTTGGAAAAAATGCAAAAGATGTAAGTGCATATATTGCTTCAACTTTTTATGCAGTAGATAGATATGCAACCTTTAAAACTGAAGGTTTAGAAGAGTATTATAAAAATGGTGGAATTATTTTAGCAGATAGATATACAACCGCAAATATGGTTCATCAAACAGGAAAAATAAAAGATCCTGTAGAAAGGCAAAAGTTTTTAGATTGGCTTTTAGACTTTGAGTTTAATCTTTATGGCTTGCCAAAGCCTACAAGAACATTTTTCTTAAATATGCCGACAGAATATGCAATTGAACTTATGAAAAATAGAGAAAATAAATTTACTCATAAACAAACAAAAGATATTCACGAAAGTGATGCAAATCACCTTAAAGAAAGCTATGAAGCTGCATGCTCATTAGTTGATAAATATGATTGGTGTGAAATTAAATGTGTTAAAGACGGCAAAATCAGAACTATTGAAGATATTCATGAAGAGATTTATGCAGAAGTTGAAAAATATATTTAAAATACATTTAGGAGCTATTTAACAAATAAAATAGCTCCTGATTTTTATGTATTCATAATGAATACTTTTTCAAAAAATCAATCGGATTCATAATCCAAGACTCTTTTGGAAATTGTCAACATATTTTGATACTATTTCACCTTAATCAAATTCTTAATTTTTTCAAACTTGCTATCACCAATACCTGTAACGTTTTTAATATCTTCTATTACCTTAAATTTTCCATTTTGATTCCTATGTTCAACAATCCTGCTAGCAAGTGAAGGACCAATTCCTGGTAATTCTTCAAGTTCATTTTCATTTGCTGTATTAATATTAATCACAGAACTTAGTGACTCACTATTACTATAATCATTTACTATAACTACTTTTCCACTATCTTGAGTTATATATTCGTTTTTTGTATTTTCTTCTTGCCTGCTTTCCTCTCCATTTCCCGCTTCTCCGTTTCTATCTTTGTTAAATTCCTCATCATCATTACTCGGAATACGTATTTTCATCCCATCTTCTACCACATAAGCTAAATTAACATCTGTAATATCTGCATTTTCTGTTAGTCCCCCTGCTGCTTTAATAATATCTTCAATCCTACTCCCTTGTTTTACTTTAACAACTCCCGGATTTTTCACCTCACCTGTAACATGAACAGCCATCATCTCTTCCTCCTCATCTTCATTTTTTTCTTTTTCATTACTTTGAGCATTTCCTTTTGTACTCTCCTTTGAATTCGATGCCAAAATTTCATCAGAATTAACTTCGTCAAAATTTTTTGAATCATAAATTTTCCATCCTACCAATATAATTACCAATATTCCAATAATTATAACTATTTTTCTTTGTTTTAAAAATTCTATCATATTATACCTTCTTTCTAGGTTCCTTTTTAGGACTGAGGAAAAAAGAACCTTGCTTAATTTTCCATATTAATTGAGCTATATCATTAGTAACCTTTTATATGAGTGAATTTTTTCTCCGTCCCCAAATTCACTCTTGCAAATTTTTTTCAAATATAGTATAGTATTCTTATGTACTTTTTTAAGGAGAAATTAAAGTGGAAACAAACAGACAAATAAACAAAAAAATCAAATTATTCTATATAATTACAATATTTATAATAATATCACTATTTGGGGGATTATTTAATGCAAATTACTCTTATGCTGATAATTTAGAAAATCCAACAAACATAAATAATCCACATAGTATAGCAAATGATCAGCTAAAAATCTATTCAAATGCAGCTATTATAATAGAGAATAAAACAGGAAAAGTTCTTTATGAGAAAAATTCTGAACAAAAGATGTACCCAGCAAGTACAACGAAAATTTTAACAGCTGTTTTAGTAATTGAAAAAGGAAACTTAAAAGACAAAACTATAGTGTCAAGAACAGCTATAGCAGAAATGAAATCAGGATATACATCAGCAGATTTAGTTGAAGGTGAAGTTCTTTCTATTGAGCAGTTACTTGAAGTTCTATTAGTTCGTTCAGCAAATGATGCTTCAAATGTTTTAGCAGAATATATATCTGGCTCTATACCTCAATTTGTTAATCTTATGAATGCTAAATTACAAGAATTGGGTTGTACTAATACTCATTTTGTAACAACAAATGGTCTACATGATGACAATCACTACACTACTGCCAAAGATATGGCTATAATCGCAAAATATTGTATGGGAAATGCTACTTTTAGAAAAATCGTTTCTATGCCTAGATGCATTATTCCAGCAACAAATAAAAGTGCTGAAAGAGTTTATAAAAATACCAATGATTTAATAATTAATACTTCTATATACTACTATCCAGGTTGTATTGGAATAAAAACAGGTTTTACATCACAAGCTCAAAATTGTTTAATTTCCGCTTGTAATAAGAATGGCTTACAAACTATAGCTGTTGTTCTTGGAGCTTCTCTTACAGAAAATAGACGAAGTGCAAGATATGTTGATTCAAAAACATTATATGATTATGCTTATAAAAACTTTGCCTTTTCAAAAATTGCTACAGCAGGTACTATTCAAAAAACAATTGAAGTTCAAGGTGCAACACAAGAAACTAAAAACTTAAATTTATTATTACAAAATGATATTACATCACTTGTAAATAAAAAATATAGCCAAACTATTACACCAAAAATTGAGTTAAATGAAAACATTTCAGCTCCAATTGCTCAAAATACTATACTTGGTAAAGTAACCTATACTATTGATGGGCAATCTTATACCTCAAATTTAATTGCAGAACATAATGTAGAAAAAGATGAAACTAAGATTACTTTAATAAGATTTTCAATTTTAATTGGATTTTTAGTTATAATTCTTATAATATTTATGATTCTAATTATTACTATATTTAAAAAATTAAAGAAAAAATAATTTATGGAGGCTACTTTAAGTAGCCTCTTTTTTTCTACACAATAAATTCTTAACTTTTGTATGCTACTAAATATATACAATATGCCTAAAAGATTTTTTATTTTTTATAGTCCTTACCTAAGATAATTGTTACATCAACTTTACTTGCTCTTGAACTTGATGAAATTACTCCAGTTCCAAGTACTGATTTTAAATTTGATGTTGTATCTTCAGATAAATTTGCTTTATTTATTATTGTTGTTACTTGGGTAGTAGAAGTCTTCCCTGTTTTATAAACATTGTATCCTTCATCTTTTAATGCTTTTGTAGCTTTTGTAAGAAGGTTGCTGTCTCCACTACCATTTAAAATTTCTACTTTTATTTTTGATTTGTCTTGCTTATCTTTTTGTGAATTTGATGTAGTTTTTGTACTTGAGGTTTCATTAGTTGTATTTGTTTTGGATGATGTTGCTGTAGAATTTGTGCTAGTATTTGTATCTGTTCCTTCATCATCTTTTTCTTCTTTTGTTTTTTCGTTTTTAAACAATTCTTCTACCAAATCTTCTGTCTTATTTTCGTCTGCTAAGAAGAACCACAATCCTGTACCTGCAGGTATTCTTGTTGAATCTCCTGGTATATTTTCTGATTGAAGATTGTCTGTATTAAATTCAACTGCATAAGGAATGTATTCTTTAATTTGGTTCCAATCTTTTATATTTGTTTTAACATTTCTTTTAACTATATCTATTAAATCTCCAATTTTTGTAATGTTTTTAGCTTGCAAAGTTTGCTTTGCTACAGCTTTTATAAATTCTCTTTGAGTTCTCATTCTACCAAAGTCATCATTTCCATATTCAGCAGGATATGTAGTGTTTGAATTGCTTTTTCTAAATCTTACAAGTCCTTCTGCTTGTTCACCATTTAATTTTTGTTTTCCTTTTTTTAGGTTGATATATAACCCTTGTCTTTTACTTGTATAGTACATATTTATAGGAACATCAAATTCGACTCCACCAATTTCATCAACTAATTCAACTAATGCATTATTACTTATAACTACATAATATTTTAAGTCTAGTCCTGTTAATGCATTAACTTTTTTTAAAGTTCCTTCTGCTCCTTCTTTTTGATAAATAGCATTAATTTTATCATAAGAATCTGCTCTTAGCTTACTTGCTCCTACAAATGTATCTCTTGGAATTGAAAGCAATGTTGCTTTTTGTGTAGCTGGATTGTATGATGCTACCATTATTGTATCTGTAAGTGGTGTTGAAATATCTTCACTTACTCCTAATATTAATACTTGCAAATTTCCTAATTCTTGTGGATCTTTTACAGTGGATCCTACCATTGTTTTTATCATTCCTTGCAAGCCCCAACCATTTTTAAATGTACTATATCCTATAAAGCCACCTACAAATAATACAATCAAAATAATAATTATTAAAAAGAATTTAAGTATCCCTTTTAATATAGGGTGCTTCTTTTTGTTCATTTCATCTTTCATATTTTTCTTTCCTTTTTCTTTTATTTTTATAAAAATTAAATTTCTACAAATTTGAGTCCACTCTAGTATAACAGAAATCTTCGCAAATATCAATATTTAATTGTAAATTTTTGGTGAATTCTAAAATATAATGTTTAATATCAGATTATTTGCATATAAATATTTACTAACCAAAGAAGTATTAATCAAATTAGCAATCATTCCTGAATTATTTACTGACATCACAAAAAACATTATAGCTAAAAATATGTAAATTATAAACATACCTCTAATCGCTCCATAAATCGTTCCACCTGCCTTGTTGAATTGTTTTATTATAGGGAGATTAGCAATTTCTTCTACAACGAATTTGAGAAGAATTAGACCTATTCTAACAACTACAAACAAAACAATAGCAGTTCCAATTGCTACAACTTTTTCACTAATAACTTTTGCTGTTTCCTCTACAACATTATTTGCTGTATTAGTTATAGGTGAAGTAACATATTCTTGAATATATTTATTAATTCCGTTTTCATCTTGTTCATTTTCTTTGTTTTGTATTACTCCTTTTTCTATAATTACATTTTTAATATTGTCATCAATTTCTGTATTCTTTATTACAGCATTTGTTATTGGGGTATATAAAATCCATGTAATAATAATAGCAACTAAAAATGCACATAAATTAAATACAACACTTATCAATCCCTTTTTATATCCAAAAAATATACTTAAAACTAAGATTGCCAAAAGCATAATATCTAAAACAATTCCCATTATTAAATCACTCCTATCAACTTATAAATCTACAATGACAATTCTGTCTCTATAAATAATTGCAGCTAAACTTTCTGAAAATTTAACGTTGGTAATCTCTTGATTTGATGAATACTTTTTTATAAGCCAACCACTTGTATCTAAAAAATATATTTCCGTACCAACATTAACTGCAATTATGTTATCATTTGCCAATACATCTTTTACACTGTTTTCAACTACATAATTTTTTTCTTGAAAATCTATTGTATTTACGATATATATATCAGATTGTGATTTAAAGAATCCTGTAGATTCTTCTTTTACATATGATATATGATTATTAAAATCATTTGCAAGATATGTTACATTATTATTATCTATTTTTATAATCTCTCTATTTGCTTGATCTTTTATTACTCCTATTCCATTATCATAAATACATGCAATTTGATTTTTTGACTGATATTTGACATTTGTAATTAAATTTCCTTCATCTGCTTCATATGTATATATTATTGTATTTTCAGAATCATTTTTTGCATTTTCAGCAGAAAGAATTTTAACATTTGATTTTATTATTGTGCCTGTAGTATCTAGTTCACCAATTGCAATATATTGATTATCATTTGAAATACTTGCATCAACTATTCTAGTAGAGCCAAAATAACTTGTAAATAGTTTTTTGCCTAACGAGTTAAAAAACGTAACTATTGATTTGTGTGTAGCATCAGTTGTAATTGCAGCAACATATCCATTTCTATTAACATGTATTTGTAATATTTCACCTTCTATTTTTTCGCTCCATAAATAGTTTTTATCCAAAACCAAACAAATTTCATTTCCTTTGTTTTCTGCTATTGCTAAATATTTTCCAGATGAATCAAATAACGCAGAGTTAATATTAATATCTATTGATGTAACCATTTCTCCATATGAATTATAAAATGTAATCTTTTTATCATTTAATAATGTTATATAATTATTAAATACATGAATTTGATTATTTTTGTCTGTATTTAAATTTATTGTTTGAATATCATGTTCTGATACATTTTTTCTAAGTATATAAATATCTATCCAATTTCTTACACTTTTTTGTGAAATATAAAGTGAGATAACTAGTATAAATAAAATAATAATTAATACAATCAAAAGTGTTATAATTATTTTTTTCTTATTAAAAGTATTTATTTTTCTCATCTCCTATTTGCTTTATTCTTAACTACTTCAATTTTACTATAATAAAATCAAAATATCAATATTTTTTCCAAAAAAATAATGTGAAACATTTTTTGATTTTTAATCATTTTGTTTCACACTATTATTTTTCAATACATACTATAAGACCATTTAAATAGACTTATAATAATATACTTTATATTATTTTTAAGATTATTGAAGTTCAATAACTGCTCCAACTTCTTCAAATTTAGCTTTTAATTCTTCAGCTTCTTCTTTAGATACATTTTCTTTAATTGTTTTAGGAGCACCATCAACTAAATCTTTAGCTTCTTTTAATCCTAATCCTGTAGCATCTCTAACTACTTTTATAACTTTTATTTTTTGATCTCCAGCTTCTTTTAATACAACATTGAATGATGATTTTTCTTCAGCTGCTGCAGCTCCTGTTGCTCCTCCAGCTGCTGGTGCAGCTGCTGCTACTGCAGATACTCCAAATTCTTCTTCTATAGCTTTTACTAAATCAGCTAATTCTACTACTGTCATTTTTTTGATTTCTTCAATCATTTCTTCTTTACTCATTTTAAATCCTCCTATTTTTATTGATAAATTACAAATTTTCTTAGTGTTAAAAACATTGTATATTTGTTTTATCAAAATCTTTTAAATATATTTTCTAACGATATAAGTTCGTCACTCTAATTTTATACATTTTAAGTTTGTCAACTATTTTATTAAAAATTATTACTTTTATAAAATTTCAAAAATTATTATATTGCTAGACAAAATTTTGTGCAAACACCTGAGCGTACGGTTCAGTACGTGAGGATATTTAAGCAAAATTTAAACGACGCAAGATAATGATTTTTGGAATTTTTATTCTGCTGCTTCTTTTTGAATACGTACTTGATCAATAGCAACTGCAAATTTTGTAATAGTTCCAAGTAAAGCTCCAGCAAGCATTGATAATAGTGCATCTCTTGATGGTAATTTTGCTAAAGTAATTATTTCTTCAGCTGTCATAACTTTACCTTCAACAACTCCACCTTTTATTTTATAGAAATCGTGGTCTTTTGTGAAGTTATATATTGCTTTTGCAGGTTCTAAGTAATCTTCGTTTGTCATAATTACTGCTGTTGGTCCTTCTAGTTTATCTTCAAGACCTTCAATTCCTGCTTCAGCTAATGCTCTTCTTGTAATGTTATTTTTAATAACTTTGTATTCAGCTTTTGCATTTCTTAAGTCATTTCTTAATGAAGTAACTTCGTCCACATTAATTCCTCTGTAATCTGTAAGTAATACTAATTTCGCTTCTTTAATTTTTGAAGCTAAATCTGTTACTTGTTCTTTCTTTAAGTTTATAATTTTTTCACTTGCCAATTTTTTCACCTCCTGAATTATTGGTTTAGTATTTAAGTTTGAAAAGAATTGGTTAATTCTTTTTCAATTTGTATAATAGGAAAATTATATTTCCTATTTTATAAAATTAAAAACACTTTTAACATGCCTCCAAGGCATATTAAGAGTGCTTTAAAATCTCTATTTATATACCTCGGTAGGACTTAATTTTATGCCTACTATCTTTGGCTATTTAATTCAAAACAATATAATGCATTTCTAATCACATTTTTTGATTTACATTATATAATCAATATTATTCAACATAAATTCCAGGTCCCATTGTTGTAGAAATTGAAATACTCTTTATGTATTGTCCTTTAGCTGCCGCAGGTTTTGCTTTAATTATAGCATCAATTATTGTTTGATAATTTTCTACTAATTTTTTAGTACCAAATGATACTTTTCCAAATCCTAAGTGAATAATATTGTTTTTGTCTAATCTATATTCAACTTTACCAGATTTGATTTCGTTAATTGCTTTTGTTACATCCATTGTAACTGTTCCAGATTTAGGGTTTGGCATTAGTCCTTTTGGTCCTAATACTTTACCAAGTCTTCCTACTACACCCATCATATCTGGTGTTGCAACTACTACATCATAATCAAACCAATTGTCATTTTGAATTTTTGGTATTAATTCTTCTGCTCCAACATAGTCTGCTCCAGCTTTTTCAGCTTCTTCAGCCTTTGGTCCTTTAGCGAAAACTAAAACTTTTAAAGTTTTTCCTGTACCATTTGGAAGTACTACTGTACCTCTAACTTGTTGGTCAGCGTGTTTTGAATCCACACCTAATTTTACGTGTAATTCAACTGTTTCATCGAATTTTGCTTTTGGCATTTTTTCGATTAATTCTAAAGCTTCTTCAGCTCCGTATTTTTTACCTTTTTCTACTAATTTAAGGCTTTCATTGTATCTTTTCATTTAAAATCCTCCTTTTGGTTTTAGCGAACTTTTCGTTCTCCCATTATTTATTTAATAACTATTTTTGGAAAATATTTTATTTTTTAAGCAAGTTAAAATTCTGTGCAAAAAGCTTGGTATACATACAGTACATGAGCATTTTTAAGCATAATTTTAACTAAGCAAAAAGTTGAAGATTTTCCAAAGAAATTATTCCTCTACAATAACACCCATAGATCTTGCAGTTCCAGCTACCATGCTCATTGCTGCTTCTAATGATGCTGCATTTAAGTCTGGCATTTTTTGTTCTGCAATTGCTTTAACTTGCTCTTTAGTAAGTTTAGCAACTTTCTCTTTATTAGGTTTTCCTGAACCTTTTTGAATTCCTGCAGCTTTTTTAATTAATACTGCCATTGGTGGAACTTTTGTTATAAATTCAAATGATTTATCTTTATATACTGTTATAACAACTGGAATTATAAATCCTGCTTGCTGAGCTGTTCTATCATTGAATTCTTTAACAAATTGCATAATGTTAATTCCTGCTGAACCTAATGCTGGTCCTACTGGTGGAGCTGGACTAGCTTTTCCAGCTTCTATTTGTAATTTAATTTGTTTTACAACTTCTTTTTCTGCCATCTTGTATGGCACCTCCTTAACTTATTTTTTGTAATTGTGAAAATTCTAATTCTACTGGCGTTTCTCTACCAAACATAGATACTAACACTTTAACTTTATTCTTTTCTTTATTAATTTCTTGTACAACTCCTGTGTAGCCATTTAAAGGTCCACCCAAAATTTGTACATTATCATTAACTGAATAATCTACTTTAACAGAGTCTTCAATTAATCCCATCTTCCTAATCTCTTCATCTGTAAGAGGTATAGGTTCTGTTCCTGAACCAACAAATCCTGTGGCTCCTCTTGTATTTCTAACTATATACCAAGTTTCTTCTGTTACAATCATTTTAATTAACACATAACCCGGAAAAACTTTTTTTAGATTTGTTTTTTTGTTTCCATCTTTAATTTCTATTTGTTCTTCCATAGGAACAATTATATCAAAGAAGTAATCTTCTAACTCTCTATTTTTTATAGTTTTTTCAAGGTCTGTCTTAACTTTATTTTCATAACCTGAATATGTATGAACTACATACCATCTTGGTACATTGTCATAATTATTTTGAGACATATTTTTTAGCCTCCTTATATTATTATGTTTTTGTTATCATTTACTTCATAACTAATAGATATAAAAGTAATTTTATTCGTTACCTTTTGATTCTGCAGAATTTCCTGTTTCTACTTCAGCTTCTACGTTTGTAGCATTCTCCTCTGTAGAACCTTCTGAGTTCTCTGAATTGTTTGAATCTTTAGACTCTGAATTTTCGTCAGTAGTTACATTCTCGTCAGTTGAACCTTCAGTATTTGCATTCTCATTATTTGAACCTTCAGTAGTGTTATTTGCACTATATGAAGATTTAACTTTTTCTTGTAATGCTACTACTCCATTTTTATTTGCAAAATCAAATACTACATCTAAAACAAAAACTATTAAAGCAATTACTAATGTAAAAGCAATAACTGCTATAGTATTATTCGCAGTTTGTTTTGCTGTAGGCCAAATAACTTTTTTTAATTCAGCTTTCATATCTTTTAAAAAACGACTTTTTTGCTTATTTTCTTTTTTTTCTTTAATTTCTTTTTTAGCCATTTTACTTCCTCCTTAAAATAGCTTAAACTATTTTGTTTCTTTATGTGTTGTACGTTTTTTGCAGAATTTACAATATTTAACTATTTCTAGTCTATCTGTATTATTTCTTTTATTTTTTGATGTCATGTAATTTCTGTTTTTGCATTCTGTGCATTCTAATATGATATTTTCTCTTGGTCCTTTTGCTGCCATTTTATACACCTCCGAATTGTTTAACTTTTCTTTTTGAAAAGTTTGTACTTGTGTACGATTTTACGTACTCGTGGCTATGCCACTTATTTAAAACGATGTGAATATATGTTCTAAGTTACATATACTAAACTAGTATATCACTTTTTCCATAATATGTCAACAGATTTCGCAAAAAAAATGCAGATTTTTACTGCACTTTTTTATGATTATTTTTAAATCTTTCTATATTGATTAAAATGTGTATAAAGTTATTAAAATTTCTGTCTTTAATAACTATTCACTTTTTTTCTTTTGAACAGAAAATCCAAACTTTCCAAGTTTTTCTCCTTGTGCATAATATCCACCATTTGCATAAGAAATCAATCCACATTTTGAGATATCAAAAGCCCCATTTTCATCTATATATTTTTCATCAGCATCAACAGATAATACCTCTGCAATAAACATATGATGTGATCCTAAATCTTTTATTTCTTTAACTTTGCACTCTATAGATGCTGGACTTTCTTTAATAAGTGGACATTTTACAAAATTTGCTTTTTCTTTTGTAAGTCCCATTTCTTTAAATTTGTCAAATTTTGCTCCTGTTCTGCATCCTACCCAATCTGTTTCTCGAACCAAATTTTTTGTTGTTAAATTAATAACAAATTCACCAGATTCCTTAATTATTTTGTACGAATGTCTTGTTGGTCTTAAAGAGATATAGCACATTGCTGGTTCTGAATTAATTGTTCCTGTCCATGCTACAGTTGCAATATTTGCATTTTCCATTGTACCACATGTAACCATTACAGCAGGTACAGGATTTACAAATGTTCCTGGTTTCCATACTACTTTACTCATAATTACTCACTTTCCTTTACTTTAAGATAAAATACTTAATAAAACATTTAACTGCCAAATTATTAATTAAAATTTATATTCCTTTAAAAATTTTATTTAATAAATTTAAACTTTAAATAAATTTTATATGCTCCTTTTTTACATGTAAATTTATTTATTTTTTCTACCATAATTTCCTTTTAATATAAGCCCAACTCCTGCAGCAGCCATTCCTAAAATAAGAATATAGTCAAACATAGATGTAGCCATAAAATTTAAACTAACACTCATTATAATGCTTACAACTATAAATACAACACTTAGTCCCATAACTAGTTTTGCCATAAATGATTTTGGATTATAAAAATACCATATAATTCCAATAATTAGAGGAATTATAACAGTTCCTGAAGATAGATTAAATCCACCTATTCTCCACATATACCATCCTGTATGTACTATAACCCTTTTGCTTAGCATAAATAATCCAGCTGCAAGTAATACTATTCCAACTAATAGCTCTAATTCAGGATTTCCTTCGTCTTTTTTTATAAAATTTTTCTTTTCTTCTGACATTTTTGTTCTCCTTTATTATTATATTTTTTATTTATATATAATATATCATTATAGAATAAAAAGTCAATGGTTTAAGACTAAAATAAATAATTTATTAAAATTACTTATGTTAATCTTAAAACTTATACTTATATCATATACATATAAAATTCGTAAAAATAAAAAAAATCTAGCGATAACCTATCTTCCCAGCAGGGTAACCCGCAAGTATTTTTGGCACTATTTTGCTTGACTTCTGTGTTCGGAATGGGAACAGGTATTACCAAAATAGTCATCATCACTAGAAAATTATTGTATGCAATTTAAAGCACACTCAAAAATACATAGATGAATGGCAAGTTTTAGTTATTAACTTTATTCGATTCCTTGCTTAACTTTATTTAGTGGTTAAGCCCTCGATTTATTAGTATTGGTTGACTTAATACATTACTGCACTTACATCTCCAACCTATCTACCAGTTAGTCTTTCTGGAATCTTACTACCTTAACGGTATGGGATATCTTATCTTAGGGTGGGCTTCACA
>JAFROW010000003.1 GCA_017429505.1 Clostridia bacterium
CCTCTTTGTGATAAGTTATCTCTACCATAATAAAATCCTCCTAAAATTTAATTTTACTACTTTTTAGAACTATATTTTATATCGTTTTCAGCTATCTACAAATATAAATTTTTAAAAGTGTACTTAACTTAAGTCTACTGGGTTAGGACTTATGACAAGGTCAAAGTCCTGCGCTTCGAAGAAAGTTCAAGGAGGTACTAATAATGGAGCAAGAATTAGCTTATTCATTTCACTTGGGCAGTGATAAAAACAAAAGTAAAGTAGCCAAAAAGACGGCTAAAGGAAATATATCTGGAACAACTTCTCTTTCAAATAATGCTATTCAAAATGCAAATGATTTATCAAGAGTAAATAAGCATAATTTACGAGATTATGATAATCAAAGAGAATTAATTACTACTATTTATGGAACTAATGATATTGTAGAAGATGTTAAACAAGTCTATTTAGATGAATTTGAACAAGCTAGAATTGAATATAATAGCAAAACAAGAGCAGATAGACAAGTTAAAGATTACTTTCAAAAAGTGTGTAATTCTCAAAATGATATTGCTTGTGAAATTATTATAGAACTTGGAGATATGGAATTTTGGCAAGATAAAGATGATGAATATAGATTTAAGATGATAGATGTATATAAAGAACAAGTTGAAGATTTAACTAAAATCGTACCAAACTTTAAAATAGCAAATCGGAACTATACATTTCGATGAAGTTTCGCCACATATTCATATAGTTGGAGTTCCTGTAAGTGATGATAATAAAAGAGGAATGAAGAAACAAGTTGCTAAATCTAAAATATTTAACAGAGAGTCATTGACAGAATTACAGGATAAGATGAGAAATTGCTGTATAAAATCATATAACAAGTATTATGAAAAGAACTCTATGCTAAAACAAAAGCAAAAAGGCAGAAATCAAGATATAAAAGTAAAAGATATGGGAGATTACAGAAAAATTAAGAAACAACTGGCTCAAAAAGAAGAAAAATTACAAGAGGTGAATAATCAAACAAATAAACTTGATATTGCTAGTAATGATATAAATGAGATACTAGATAATTTAAAGCCGACTAAACTAAATAAAAATAATATGCTTATTTCAAGTGAGAATGTAGAAATTATTAAAAATTATACAAAAGATGTAAAAGATACCACAAAAACAATTAGAAATGTAAATGACTTAAATATGGCGATTCGAGATTTTGAACATTCTGCTTTTGAAGTAAGACAAGAAAACAGTTCTCTAAAATATGAATTAGAACTAAAAGATGAAGAAATCGGAAGATTAAAAAATGCTATTTCTAAAAAAGATAAAATTATTGATAAATTACAAACTGAAAAGGAAAGTCTAAAACAGCAATTACAAAAATTTAAAGGCTTTTGGCATAAAACTATAAAATACTTCCAAGACAAAATAAATTATAATGGAGATAAAAGTTTTATAGAAGTTGCAAAAGATTTATTTATAAATAAAATATTTGATAACCACGAATATGAGATTGTAACAGACAGAAGAAAAAAGGTAAAGACAATAGATGAAATTGAAGCAATTAAAGGTAAAAAGAAAAACAATATGGAATTGAAATAAAGGAGTTGATTTTAGTTATGGAAAATGAAAATGTGAAATATTTAATAGATATGATTAACAAAATGAATATAAAAGATAAGTTAAGGCTTGCAATTTGTATGAGTCAAGACAAATGGTCTGGACTAAAATTTAATACAAAAGAAAATTATGAGAAATTTGATAATATGCTAAAAAGCATAGATGAAGAATATAGAACTACAAATATAAATATGGCAAAGTATTTTAATGTGATGTTTGCAGAGGCTAAACTTATGGAATCACCAGTAGAACAACAAAATCAAGTAGCTTTATATTTATTTAATAGTATAAATTTGGAAAAATAAACGAATAGTAATAAATTTAAAGACTAATATATTATTATGATGTGTTAGTCTTTAAAAGCTTTTATATACTTATATTAAATACATCAGCAGATACTTTGAATATTTTAGCAAAAGCAAATAATTCGAAATCTTGCACAAGACGGTTATTATTCTCTATTTTAGAAATTTCTTTAGATGTTAAGTCTACTCCTTCTAGTTGTAATTTTTCTGCTAAATCTTGCTGAGACATATTTGCTTCTTTTCTTAATTCTTTTAATTTATTTCCAGATATATTTCTTACATCGTTATATTTTTTTATCTTCATTTTTTTCTACCTCTTTCGCTTTATTAACGATTTTATTGTAATATTTTTCTTAAAAATACTATCTCTAATGAAGCGAAAATTTTGTAAAAATTACTTGCTTTTAAAAATGAATTGTGATAATATATAATTAAATTAAATTATTATACAAAAGATTGGAGGTGAAAAATGCAAATGAGCAATACAAAAAAATCTTTAAAAACCAGTAATGGTATAACTTTAATAGCCCTTGTTATAACTATAATCGTAAATAGAGTATTTTATGACAAGAATAAAAAATATAGTAATTTAGTGGGTTCTAGCCTATGATTTATATAAAATTATAATAGAATTGTTATTGTAAAAGATAATAATTCTATTTTTTTAGTTAAAAATAAGAAAAGGAGAATTTAAAAAAATGAAAAATAAAGAATTAAAACAAACTATTATTGATGAAAGAACAGGAATTGAATATAATTTAGTTAATGGCTATTATATCCCAAATATTGTATTACCCAAACCAAGAAGAACAGGAAATGTAGGAAAATATGGAAGAATGAGAGCAAGATACTTGAGAGAAAATAAAAAGGTGGAATATTCGTTAATGCTAATTGAAAATGAATTAACAAGTCATTTACTAGATATTGATGATATTTGTAGAGAAAGAGTTGATTTACTTGTAAAACAAATTGCAGAAAAAGAGAATGTAAATGAAGAATTAAAAGCACAAAATCAATTAGAATGGGTGGCTCGTATGAATAATATAAAAAATAGAGTAGAAGAAATTATAATAAACGAAATTATAAATGTGTAAAAAATTGGAAAAAATTTAAAATTACAATAGAAAAATAAGAAATAATATGATATAATTCTAGGCAGAAAGGAACGATAGCAATGGTTGAAAAGTTAAACGATAATCTTTTAGAAATAATTAAAAAGAAAGAGAGAACAACAACAGAATTTAAAAAAGCAAAAAACAAATTGCCAAATAGTTTGTTCGAATCAATATGTGCAATGCTTAATCGCAATGGAGGACATATATTTTTAGGTGTTGATGATGATGGGACAATTTTAGGGATTGATGAAGAATATATACCACAAATGGAAAAAGATTTTGCTAATTTATGCAATAATCCTAGTAAAATTGAGCCTACTGTTTATTTGAATATTTACGAATATATGGTAGATAATAAAATAATATTATATATCCCTGTTCACGAAAGTTCAATGGTGCATAAAACTAATAATATTGTTTATGATAGAAATATAGATGGAGATTATAAAGTAACAATACAAGAAAGGATTGCAAATATTTATATTAGAAAACAAGATTTTTATACGGAGAATAAAGTATTCCCATTTGCTGAAATGTCAGATCTAAGACCAGACTTAATAAAAAGAGCAAGGCAAATGGCAATAAACAACAGCAGAAAGCCACATATTTGGGCAGATATGACAGATGAAGAAATGTTAAGAAGTCTTGATTTTTATGCAAAAGACTTAAATACAGGAAAAGAAGGTTTAATACTTGCAGCAATTTTATTATTTGGAAAAGATAATATTATAATGTCAGCTTTACCACATCATAAAACAGATGCAATATATAGAGTAAAAGATTTGGATAGATATGATGATAGAGATGATATTAGAACAAACTTGCTTGACAGTTATGATAGACTAATAGATTTTGTTGACAAACATTTAGATGATAAGTTTTATATTGAAGGTACACAAAGAATAGATGTCAGAAATAAAATAGCTCGTGAGCTATGCAGTAATATTCTTATGCACAGAGAGTTTTCTAATCCATACCCAGCTAAATTGATAATAGAAAAAGATAAAATGTGGACTGAAAATGCAAATAAAGCTAAAAGAATTGGAAATATTGATATTAAAGCATTTTCTCCATATCCTAAAAATCCTAAAATTGCAAAATTTTTCAAAGAAATTGGATTAGCAGATGAATTAGGCTCTGGTGTAAAGAATATGGTTAAATATACAAAAATATATTCTGGTGGTGTTCCAGAATTTAAGGAAAATGATATTTTTACAACAATTATTCCATTAAATGCTACTGTAAATGACACTGTAAATGCTACTGTAAATGACACTGTAAGATTAAATAAAACTGAAAAAGCTATTATTAATCTAATAAAACAAAACAATAATATTACACAAAAAGATTTATCAATTAAGTTAAGTGTAAGTGAATCAACAGTAAAAAGAAACACAAATAAATTAAAGAAAAAAGGTTTTTTAGATAGAGAAGGTTCTGATAAAAATGGATATTGGAAAATATTATGAATTTTAAAGTAATTTTATAATGTAATTTGGCAACCGCGGTTGCCAAATTACAATAAAAATAACATTAGATTTTTTGAAAAGTCTAGTGTTATTTTTTTACTGAAATTTTCTATCTACACTCATCAAGATATAAACTTATACTACTTCAATATAAAAAATCAAAATAAAGGCATTTTCGTGCGAAAGAATTTGAATGAAAGGAGGGTATTAAATGCAAAAATTGAATTTAAAAGGTATATGGATACCAATAGAAATATTAACAGATAAAAAATTAAGTGATAAAGAAAAAACAATATATGCCATAATAATATATTTGAGCAAAGAAAATAATTATTGCTATTGTACCAATAAAACCATAAGCGAATTATTGAATATAACAATAACACAAGTATCAAGATTAGTAAATTCGTTAAAAGATAAGAACTATATAAATATTGAATTGATATACAAAGATAATAGCAAACAAGTAGAAATGAGAAAGCTAATTCCAATACAAAAATATAATGATACCTATTTACAAAAAGTACAATGCCCTCCCCACAAAAATGTTAATACCCCTATTGATGAAAATGTTAAGGATAATAAATATAATAATAAAAATATAAATAAATATAATGGCACAAAACAAAACTACAAAAAGTAAAAGGCTAATTTTGAAGAAAGAGATTATACAGGTTTTGACTTTACTAAACTATATGCAAATGCAGATATTATTGCATAAGTTAGTATATTTGCATATAGCAAAACAGCAATTAAAGTAGATGATACTACTTTGGTTGCTGTTTTTTTAGTTAAAGTTGCCAGTGGCAATTTTAACTAAAACCTAAAAAATACGAGCAAGTATTTTTTAGGCAAAAGGGTTGTAGGGAAAATGAAATTTCCCTGCTACAACTAACACTTTTAGCGATAGCGTTTAAAAAGTGTTGTAGTTGTGTTACAAGACAAGTGAAAAAGAGCAGAATTTTATAAATAGGATGTCTTATTATTTAGCAAGTCAAAGAAGAAAAATTTAAAGGAGGATGATAAAAATGAGTTATGCAATTATTAGAAACACAAAATACAAGAGAGAAAATTTAAAAGGAATATTTAGGCACAATGAGAGAAGAAATAAAAAATATTCAAATAAAAATATAGATAAGGAAAAATCATATTTAAACTATTCTCTAAAATCTCCACAATATAGTTATGAAAAGGAATTTGATAGAATAAGAGAACAATATAATTTGAAAGGACAAATTAAAAAAGTAAGTAATATAGCTTGTGAATATATAATAACATCAGATCACGATTATTTTGAAAATATAGGAGAAGAAGAGACTAAAAGATTTTTTGAAACTGCATATAAATTTGTATGTGAATATAAAGATTTAGGAGAAAAGTATATAATGTCTGCGACAGTGCATAGAGATGAACAAACACCTCATATGCACTTAATTTTTTTACCAGTAGTTCATACTACAGATAAAAAAGGAAATCCTATTGATAAACTTGCTTGTAGTGAATTTTGGAAAGCAAAAGATAGTTATAGACAACTGCAAGATGCTTTTTATAAATATATGGTAAAGAACGGATTTGATTTGCAACGAGGCTTGCCAAAAGAAGAAACTAATAGAGAACATTACTCTGTTGAAGAATATAAGAAAATAACTAATTTCAAGCAAACAAAAGAAATTTTGAAAAATATGAAATTAGAATTGCCAGATGTTCCAGAAATTGATGATATTAAAATCGCTAGATGGTCAAAAAAGAGAGATGAAAAGATTTTAGAAGATATTATAAAACCAAAAGATGATTTTATAAATAAATTATATCAAGATAATTGGCTAATGCACCAACAATTATTAAGACAAGAAAAAATGGTAGAAAAAGCAACAAAATATGAAAAAGAACGAAATAAAATTATTGAAGATAATGAGAATTTGCACGATGAAGTAGAACAGATAAAAAATGATTACAAGCAAAAAGAATTTGATCTGGAATGGCAATATAAAAGCAAAATAAAAGGATTAGAAAAAGAAAATAACAAACTTCATAGAATTATTGATAAATTTCACGATACAATAGATAAATTCATTCATTGGATTTGCAAAAAGTTTGATATGGGAGCAGAGGATAATTTAGTTAGAGATTTTGAAAGAGAAAATCATACTTTATTAAATGCTGAAAAGCAAGTAAAAAGAGAAGATAGAGAAAAAGAAATAGGGTTAGAGAGATAAAATTGAGATGGATTGATTCCATCTCATTAACAAAATTAATTATATGTTGCATGATTTCCAATTAAATCTTTTACATCATCCCATGGTGTTTCAGACGATATTACAACAACTGGTCTTAATGCATTTGAAGGATCAGGTGGCGGAAATTGACCTGCCGAGTTAGCATCCTCACCTCCACTTTCAGTTGAACCACATAATCTACCATATTGGCTACCTACTCCATTCCATGTACAACTTGCATATTGAAAACCAGCACTATAACCATTAAATTCAACAGAACGTGATGCTATCCAAAAACTAGTTCCATTAGCTATTATATATGCCATATTATCTATTTTACTTGAATCAGATGGTTGAATTTCTATATAATTCCAATTATTTTTTGATGAGCCATATATAAATACTTGACCATTTTTATAATAGCTGTATGAATCATTTATATGTTTCCATGTTGTTCCTGATGTAGTTGGATTTATCCACGTTTTATTTGTTGCATCTGGGTAATAGTAATCTACACTATATGAATCCCATTCATTTGTACTCCAATTCCTTCCATTTGTTGTTCCAAATGTAAATTCATCGAATGTTTCTGGTACAGTAAATCCTACTGCATTATTTATATCCTCTAATTTTATGCTCCTTATTTCTTTTATTATTGCAGACTTTGTTCCTAATGTTCCTTGTGTTCCTACAAAAGTCGAACAAGATGTCCCTACAGTTTTTAAATAGTCTACCCATCCTGCTAATGAACCCTGAACTGTCAATGAGCTTACAGGATTTTTCGTTGTAATTATTATATCATTTTTTCCTTGCTCATTTACTTGTTTTCCAAGTACTATCCAATCATTTACATTATTTCCAGATTTATAGTTTATTGTTTTTCCTATCATAGTATCTTCATATTTTTCACCAAAAGTTTCTACATTTGCACTTGCAAATCTACCTTTAAATATTTCTGATAAATTAATTTTGTATTTTTTATCTGTCGTTTCTAATTCTAAATCATATCCATCTTCAGAAGAAACTTCATCAGGTATTTCATCTGTTTCAGTAGGCTTAAAATAATTATTTAATATTGCTACTAATTGTTCTTTTGTTATATTTGCACCTTTATTATTTGTTTGCTGTCCTAATATATCTGTTTGTGCATTTTCAATTATTTGAGCTTTTTCTGTTCTAGTTTTAGCATCTGTCGCTCTTTGTAAAATTCCATTATTCCCAGATAACATTGAAATACTAATTCCAGCCAAAATTAAAAGGACAATAATAGTTATAACAAGGGCTATCAAAGTGATACCGTTACTGACTTTTAGCGATTTTTTTATACAATTTTTCATTTCAATTTCACCTCCTCCTACTTAAAATAAGATTTATTAATATATTAAACATTAATAACAAAATTAAACAACAAAAAGACTATTCTTACACATACATTTTTGAGTTCATCAAAAATGCATACGGAAAAATAGTCCTATGCTTATATAAACGATTTATAAAATTAAAGCCTGTAATATATATATATATATATATAGAAAATTAATACTTTTAGCGATTTTGTTCATTTGTTTTGCCATCCTTTGTCTCTTTAATTTTTACATTTATATTATAGCAGTTTACTATTTTTCTTGCAATATAAAATTTAAAAAATTTTTAATAAAGTGTTAACACTTATAAATATATCACAAGAAAATTATAAAATCAATACATAAAATAAAAAAATTGGAGAAAAAATATGTCATTGATTGTAAAGTATAATGGAAATATGAATGTAATAGCAAATTTATTAAAAGAATATAGAACAAAGAAAAATTTATCTTATGAACAGTTGGCTGCAAAACTAGAACTAATGGGTATTAGCATACATAAACAAAGTTTGTATGATATTGAAAATAATAAAAGAACTGTGAAAGATTATGAATTGTTTGGCATTGCTTATGTTTTAGGCATAGATGTAAACGATTTATTGAAAGATATTAGAAAAGACTTTAAATAAAAGTAGATACTTTATCCGTTGTAGGTAAAATATCTACTTTTAATAATTTCTATTTATTTTTCATAATCCACTCATAAACCTCATTTTCAGTAATTTTGCCTTTTTTCATATCATTAATTTTTTCTTTAGCCTGTTTTTTCCAAGTTTCAAAGTCTTTTCCAAGTTTGGTGTTAGATTTATCTTTTCTAATTTGCATAAATTTTTGTTGATATGTTCTTCTATATTCTCCCATAGCCTTATTTTGCTTTAATCTCTCTGTATAAGATTGGAAAGCTCCTAATTCTCTACAAGTTTTTGAGTTTTCTTTTGGGTAATCGCAATAAATTTCATCTACTTTAGATGTTGGCACAAAATACATTCCACAATTTTGACATTTTTTTATTGGATAATTAGGTGTTTTAGATAATTCTTCAAGTATAGCATAACAAATACTAGATAGATCATTGCTTGTATGTGTATCACTCATAGAAAGTACTTGATTTTTATTCTGCAATGTTTCTAGTAAATCGTATTCGCTATTGTTTCCGATTTCTTGATATTTTCTTGAATAACTATCTCTCATAATAAAGTCATTTTTATAGTATGTATATAACTTTCCCATTCTTTTTATTAAATAAACTGCAAATCTTTCAGAATATGTATATTTTTCAAGTGCTTTATTATTATCTAAATTATAAATATATGTAACTGCATTTATTAGTTCTTGTTGTAAATCTAGTAAGTTTTCTTTTAAATCTTCAAATATTTTTGTGGTTGCTTTTAAATATTCTTGATTACTACCATAATTTTGTTTTAATTCAAATTTATAATTCTTATCTAAATCCCTTAATATTTCGAATCCATAAGCATAAAAGAAAGTTTTATTTGCTATTTCAAAGTTTGATAAATCAGCATTTAGAAATCTTAATAATAACATTCCAAGTCTTTCGTGAAATGGAAAATATAAACTAGCAGGGTGCTTTAATCCATTATCAGTTACTTCTGTTTCTTTATAATATACATCTCTTACTTTATTATCATAATCTAAATGAAAATCTGCTTTATAAAAATATAAAGGTGTTGCATAATATTCTTTTTTTGTATCAAGATTAAACCAAAAATAAAAATCTTCAAAAAAGGTTACTTCTGGTAATTCCATAGTTTCTTATCTCCTCTCGAAATAAAATTTTATATAAAAACAATAAACAATTTATAAAAAATATTAAATTGTTATTGACATTCTATAATTATTATACTATAATAAAGATATAATTACAATACTTTTCTCAAAACTTATTGTTAAAAGTTGTAGATGAAAAATTAACTAAATTAGTTTAAAGTATTGTAATATCAATGTGTTTAAGATTTTAAGCAGACTATTAACAACACAAAAAATAATTATTTTATAGTTTTGTTTTAATATTTAAGGTGTGAAATTGTAGTTTGCAAGAGATAGAAAATCTTTAAAAGGACGGAGGTGAGCAAGATTAAGCACAAATCAAACAGCAAGGAAACGAAAGACAAAATAATTGAATTATTCTATAATCAGCATTTACGACCAACAGATATATCGAAAAAATTAAAGGTTAAAATGCCATATATAACAAGAATAATTCAAACAGATTCAAGATATATTGGCGAAAAAGAGGCACGAAAGCAAGAAAACAGAGAAAAGCAGAAAGAACAAAAGCGAATATATGCACAAAACAAAAGAGAAAAAGAAAGACAAGAAAAACAAGATTATCAGAAATTATTGGTACAAATAAATAATGATAACAAATTCTTATCTACTAAAAAGAAAGTGAGTGATTTGAAATATGCAAAATGGAACAGAAGTGCATACGACTATGATGAAAATACAAGTGATTTGATATTAAAAGATAAAATAGTTGCAGGGTTTAATGTAGCAAAAAGAGTGAGTAATATAGTTAATCCAAACAGTATTAAAAGTAAAAGAATATATGTATAGTGGTATGCTTTGAATTAGTCAAGGTATATTTTTTTCGCTCTAAACTAAAAAATGTAAGTGTTTACAAGAAAGGTACAGGTATTTAAATATGAAAGATAAAATTAAGAAAAAAGATGAATTTGTTATTATAAACAAGTTCAAAGAAAATAGTTCTGTTGATGTTAAAAAATCAATAGAACGAGCATTTAAAGTATTTTATAATTTACAAATAAACAAAATATAGAAATATGAAATTTAATAAGCGAATTTTTGAAGTTCCACCTATTTTGTTATTGACAAAACATAGAGAGTTATGTAAAATGTCAGTAGATAAATTATAGGTGGAACTTACTAATTTGTAGATAGGAGGTAAAATTGTTAGTAAGTCCAGAAAAGTATAATTGTGCGTTGTATTGTAGGCTTTCCAATGAAGATGAATTAGACGGAGAAAGCAACAGTATAAAAAATCAACGCGATATTTTAGAAAGATATGCAAAAGAAAATAATCTAAATGTTTATGGTGTTTATATTGATGATGGTTTTAGTGGGACAAATTTTGATAGACCAGATTTTCAAAGAATGATTAAAGACATAGAAAATAAAAAAGTAAATATGGTAATTGTAAAAGATACTTCAAGACTTGGAAGAGATTATATAGAATTTGGAAACTATATTGAAAGAATATTTCCACAAAATCAAATAAGAGTTGTTTGCATTTTAGAAAACTATGATTCTGAAATCGATAATGGAGTTGCAGATACTTTACCATTTAGAGCAGTAATGAATGATATGTATGCAAAAGAAACATCAAAAAAGATAAAGGCAACTAAAAGGAAAAATGCAGAACAAGGCTTATTTATGGGAAGATATGCACCTTTTGGATACGATAAAGATCCAAATGATAAGCATAAACTAATCATCAATGAAGAATGTGCTAAAATAGTTAGAAAAATATTTGACTTATATCTTGCAGGAAACTCAGCACTTCAAATAACTTATATTTTAGAAGAAGAAAAAATACCTACACCATCTCAAATGATGAAAATGGATAAACAAAGTACAAGATGGTATAGAGAAGTTATTTGCAGAATATTACAAAATGAAATATATATTGGCAATATGGTACAATGCAAAAAAAGAAAAATTAATTACAAATTAAAGAAAAGTATTGATTTACCAAAAGGGGAATGGGTCATTGTAGAAAATACACACGAGCCAATTATAGATAAAGAAAAGTTTTATGCAGTGCAAGAAATAATAAAATCTAGAGAAAGTACAAGAAAGAAAACATTAGACTTATTATTAAGAGGTTTAGTTGTCTGCAAAGAATGTGGAAAGAAAATGAGTACAACAGTAGATGGTAGAGGAAATCATACAAGATATTTAAGATGTTCAAGTTATGCCTCTGCTCCTAAATTGCATTTATGTACACCACATATAATGAATTATAATAAACTAGAAAATGCAATAATAAGTGAAGTACAAAACATTTGTAAACAATATTTAGATAAAAACAAAATAAAAGAAATAGTAGATATTCAAAATCGAGAAATTGAATTAGAATTAAGCAATAAAAAAGATAAAGAAAAAACAATTAGAGAAATCAAAGCATTAGAAGTTCAAATTGATAATATTTACGAAGACAAGTTAAAAAAGGTAATAAGCGAAGTAGATTTTGCAAGAATGTATAATAAGAAAATTGCTGAAAGAGATAAAAAGAAAGAACATTTAAAAGAACTTGAAAATGCTACTTTTGATAAGAAAATAGTAGATTATGAAAAAATAATGGCAGAGTTCTTAAATAAAGATAATATAACTTCTTATATGCTTACTTCTTTAATTGAGAAAATTGAAATTGATAATGATAAAAATGTAACAATATATTATAAGTTCAGTCCATTGAATAATGTCTTGTCGTAAAAAACGATATATGTCCTTTTGATATTGGCTGGAATAAGTATTTCAATGTTATCTGGAGACAATTCTATATTACAGAAAGCAACAGATGCTAAGCAAACCTCAGAAAGAGCAGAAGCTAAAGAGCAAGCACAAATGGATATTATGGCATATATTGCTGATAAAACGGCTAACCACCAAGATGCTTCTTTAGATGATACAAAAGTAAAAGAAATTTTAAGCGATAATAAATCTTATGTAAAAGTAGCAGGAGATACAAGTTTTACAACAGCAAAAGGTGAATATGAAATACCATATTCGGAACTATATGCAGCAACTGAAACTACACCTACTACACCAACAGACCTTAATCCAACTACTAAATATGGATTAAGTGATGATGGTACAGTATTTATTGGAAAGCCCACAGATTCTACAGAAAAATGTAGCGGAAATGTAGAATTTGCTGATGGGCAAAAATTTACACAGGGACATTTTATTTTTTACGAAGCTATGGATGGTGGTACATATGATGAAGACAGGTATTTTGTTTGGGATGATAATCCATATGGAGACATTAATTCTTGGCAAGATTGTTGGAATAATTGTGTTGAATTTGATATGTATTACACAAATGGTGAATTTATTATGCATTGTTATGGAGAATAATCTTTATTTATTAGAGAGAGTTCTCTCTTTTTTTGTTATTTACTCTTGACAAAATTGAAAATTTTATGTTACATTAAAGATAACAAATAAATTTGATTGATATTTGTATCAATCGTTAACGGAGCGAAAAGTTGTAAATATCTACGACAACCGCTCCATAATGCGTTTTCGTCGAACCACTTAAAACCCAAGTGTGTAGCGGAGCACTGTGTGCTCCATAAAAAATAAAACGAAAACAAAAGTGAATATCATTCACAAAGTATAAGTCGATTTAGTTGGCTTATTTTTTTACTTTTATTTATCTGCATTTGTAAAATAAAAAATGTTTTAAGCTATTGAAAATATTTGCTTTTTCTGTTATAATATTATTGAAATTAAATTATTAAAGGTGATTAGCATGATTGTAAGCTATGAGGATTTAACTGACATAAGAACAAAAAACAAAAATAAAACAATAGGAGTTGTAAAAGGCAGTTGGGACTTGTTTCATTATGACCATTTACAGCTTTTAAAAAAGAATAAAGAAAAAGTGGATATTTTATTAGTTGAAGTAAAAACTGATGAAGATATAAAAGAAAAAGGCAAAAATCGTCCAATTATACCTCAAAACGAAAGAATGGAGATTATTGATAGTATTAAATATGTAGATTATACATTATTATTAAATGAGGAACATATAACACCTTTAATCGATGAGTTATTACACAAAAATACATATGATGAAAAAAATAAAAGTAAATTAAAAAAAGATGGATATGTAATAGAAAAATTAAAACCTGATATTTGTTTCTACATACCAAATGTAAAGCCTTATAGTTCAATTGTCGATATATGCAAAGAATTAAATGTAAAAATGCTTAAAGACCAAAATGGAGATTTTAAGCATCATACAACTGATATTATAGAGAAATGTAAAAAATGTTAGTTGGGAGGAACTATGAAAATAATAGGAGTTTTTGGTGGAAGTGGAACTGGAAAAAGTACTGCTTCAAAGATGATAAGTTCTAAAATTAAAAATTCAATAATAATTAATGTTGATAAATACATGCATGAAGAATTAGAAAATCAAAAAGATTTGATATTAGATACATTAGAAATAGAAGGTACTGATAGAAATAAATATATATGTAATCATACAGTACAATCTTTAGAAGTAAGCATAATAACAATTGGAATTATAGAAGAAAAAGTATATTCAAAGGTCTTAAAGGATATAGAATCTTTTAGAAATAAATACAAATATATTATTCTAGACTGGTATGCAATTCCATTAACAAGATTATACAATATTTGTGATTATACTGTATGTGTATATGCAGATTATGATAAAAGATTAAAAAGATTAACGGAAAGATTAAAAGATAGCAATATATATGGATATGGTGATAGATCTTATTGGTCATATGAACAAGATGCCATTGAAAAGAGAGTAACAATAACAGCATTGAATGATTATGGCTATATAGCAGATTTTTTGATTGAAAATAATTCAAATATAGCTGATATGGAAGAAAAAGTAAATAATATAGTAAAAAATATAGAAGATAAAATATGCAATAATTTGTGAATTTTTACAGAAAATTATATAAATTTTAGCTACTTTATTGAAAAAAATAAAGTTTTATTTTAAAGTAAAAACATAAATCGAATTATATAAGAGAGATTGAAGCAGAGTATGTCATTTTTTCGCATACCTGTTTCGTAATGGCTCCACTAGGTAAAAAGTCGAACTAGTTAAAAAGTTCGACTTTTTAAATTATTTACGTAAAATATCTATTTTATAACCCCACACGCAATCTTCTTCCCCGAATTACCACTAGGTTGAGTTGTAAAATCATCAGGCTTATCATGTATAATTATAGTCTTTCCAATTATATCTTTAATTTTTAATTTACCAATTAAAACACTCATATAAGCATAACCATTGGTTTCTAATAAAGGTGGCAAATCTCCAACATGAAATGGATGAGGGCAGTAACATTATATTCAAATTTTAATAATTAAAAATGAGTTATAACAGAGAAAAAATATATAAATATGCAAAAAAGTGGGCATAGTATTTATAATATATTTATTGCTACACATACTTTTGATACTTTCGAAGAAATTTTAGTTAATTATGCTTTTGAAAAATATAGATGTGTGCATATTTTAGATTAACCCAATGCCACATCCAATATCATCATTAGCACAAACCCTATTGCAACACCAATTGTTCCAATATTTGAATGTTCACCTGATTGAGATTCAGGAATCAGTTCTTCTACAACAACATAAATCATAGCTCCTGCCGCAAAAGCTAATAAATATGGTAAAATTTGAGTTACAACACTTGTAAGCAAAATTGTAATAAATGCTGCAATTGGCTCAACTGCACCTGATAAAGTTCCATAAAGAAATGCTTTTGGTTTTGACATTCCTTCACTTTTAAGTGGCATAGAAATTATTGCACCTTCTGGAAAGTTTTGTATTGCAATACCTATCGCCAATGCAATTGCTGTAGACATTGTAATTCCTGTATTTACTGCATTACTTGCAATCAATGCTCCTGAGTTAGCAACCGCTCCTGTTCCAACTATCATCCCTCCAATCATTCCAGTTCCTGCAAGTGCTGCCGCAAAAGCAACTCCAACTGCCATTCCCTCAGGAATATTATGAAGAGTAACTGCGAATACCATCATAGTTGTTTTCTTTAATTTTGCTTTTAAACCCTCAGGCTTCTCACTATCCAAATGTAAATGTGGTATCAAGCTATCTAACACAAGCAAAAATATTATTCCAAGCATAAATCCAACTGCAGCCGGAATCCATGCTTGTATTTTGCCTTGCTCCTCTGTCATATCTATAGAAGGAATAAGTAAAGACCAAACAGAAGCTGCAATCATAACTCCTGAAGCAAAGCCTAACAATATTTTTTCTACTTTTTTATTCATTTTATTTTTCATCAAAAATACCATCGCAGAACCTAACGTAGTCCCTAAAAAAGGTATTAACAAACCTATAACTAATTCCATTCTAATTCACCTACTTACCGATTAGTATAAATATTAATATTTAAAAAGCATGCGTAATCAACCAAACGAAACAAAGCTGAGTGCGAACTGGAGCAATCTATTCATTTCCCTTCAAACTCGTAACCATATCTATTTTTCCAATTTTTCTCGCAAGTAATTTTGAAAAAACAAAAGACACAATCCAAGTACCAATAGCAGAATACACATAAGAAATCATCTTTATACTTGCTCCAAAATCATAAGAATCTGAAAGTGCCATTTTGAAGATATAATCTGTCATATAAAATCCAAGTGGAAGCCCTATAATTATTGAAATTACTGCTATCCAATTATTTTGTTTTACATATATTTTCTTAATTTGTTTGTCTGTAAATCCCAAAACTTTTAATGTTGCAAATTGATATTGTTTTTCTGTAAAAGATAAAATTCCTAGGTTATAAATTATAACTCCACCAAGAACAGCTGCTAAAACAATAAGAAGCACAAGCATCATTTTCATTGTATCTAGCATATTAGAAGTTCCACTCTTTAAAGCATTTTTATCTTGAATAAGTTCTACTCCATTAATTTCTTTCACATCAGATAAATCTTCATTTGTATAAATAGAATCTGGTTTATATTCTAAACCTAAAGATTCCAAATATTTCTTTGTCATCTTAACATTTTGATTTTGCGCATCTCTGTCAAATCCAACAATTTTTGTTACATAATATTTATCTTCTCCATAAATATGCCATTTTATTGTATCCCCTATTTTGTAGCCTTTTACATCTGCCAATTTTTCTGTAACGAAAACTCCATCATCATTTAGGTTTATAAAATCACCTTTATGATTTACAAATCTAACATATCCTTTGCTATTATCTACAAATATGTTATTTGAGTCTTTCACATCACCATTTTCTATCTCTATCATCAAAGTTTGAGAAGTGTTTTCTCCAAATCTTTCTATTAACTTGTCATATTGCTCCTCAGTATGGTCTTGTTTTATACTTAATTTATAATTAAAATTATATAATTTGTCAAATTGGTCATCTAAAAATTTATTCATAGAGTCAAACATTCCAAATCCACAAACTAAAAGCATGCAACAACCTGTAACTCCTGCAACACCCATTATAGTCCTTGCCTTATTTCTGAAAACATCTCTTAAATTCCACTTACTTCCAAAACTCATATTTTTAAAAATTCCCTTTGTTGTGAAATTTAAATTTTTAGATTTTACTTTGGGCATTTGTGTTCTTAAAGTTTCAGCTGGATTTTCTTTAAGTTCTTTTCTGCAGGTTAAATATGTAGCTAATGTAATTACAAACACAGTAACTGCTGCAACTATAAACCCTTCTGTTGAAACAACAGCTCTTCCGTTTGGAACTTCGAAATATTCAAGTTCTTCATTTATAAAAACATTTCCTATAAATAGCGGTCCTACAATAAGGCCTAAAATTGCTCCAAATAGAGCAATCCAAAATCCAAAACCAACATAATGCATTGTAATTCTTCCATTTTTAAATCCTAATGCTTTTAAAGTTCCAATTTGAGTTCTTTGTTTTTTTACAACTCTTGTCATTGTAGTTATTACAGATAAAACTGCAATAAATAAGAACAATCCGGAAAATACTCCACAATATGTTTCTCCTTCTTCTATTTCTCCCTGATAAGTTGTATAAGATAGTGTATCTTCAGCTTTTGTAACTGCCAAAACATCTTTTAAATCTTTTTCTATTTCATTTTTCACATAGTTTTTGTTGTCCTTTTCATCAACATCAACTAACAAATAATTAAAAGATAAATAATCTTTATAATTAAAATCTTTTACAGCCATATCAAATATTTTTTCATCTTCTATTCCTGCTTTTTGCATTGCTTGCTTTTTTACATAGCTTTCAGGAAATTCATTTATAGACATATATGCAAATCCATAATCTGTATGTGTTGGAAAAATTGCAGATTCATCTTTTATGTCATATACATGGTCAGGAACATTTATTAACCCTAAAACTTTTTCCTCAAAATTTTCCCCATCATATTTTATTTTGATGGTATCCCCTACCTTAATATCATTTTTATTTGCAAAATACTCATCAAGCCATAATCCAGATTTCTCTTTACTAAAGCCTTCTCCTTGAACCACATAAAATTTTGAAATTTCATTTTCTTCTATAAAATTCATTTGTAAAGTAATATCTTCTTTAGTTTCCATATTTCCAAAAATCGTAAGTCTTCTTTCAGCATTTTTAACATGCCCTATTTTCTTTACTTTTTCTAAATCTTTTTCTGTAAAATTTGAAGCCATGGCCTCTAAATCTTGCAAATTCTCTTCTTCATAGAAAACATCTGCCGTTTTTTTCATTCCATCCATATATGAACGAATTCCACTATATGCCATAATTCCAATAAATACCATCAAAAATATTGTAATAAATTGTGATAAATTAAACCTAATATCACGAAACATTTTTCTTGCTAACATTACCAATTTACCTCCTCAATATTTTTAGGATTTTCATTTATTGTATTGCTCTCTACTTTTCCATTTTTAAGTCTTATTACTCTATCTGCAACTTCAGCAATTAGGCTATTGTGAGTAACAATAATTACAGTATTTTCACCATTATTTGCATCACATTGTTTTTTCAAAAGTTTCAAAACTTCTACACCTGTTTTTGAATCCAATGCACCTGTTGGTTCGTCGCACAAAAGTAATAATGGATCTTTTGCAATAGCTCTTGCAATAGAAACTCTCTGTTGCTCCCCTCCTGATAGTTGATTTGGAAATTTGTTATAATGTTCCTCTAAACCAACCTCTTTTAAAATTTGCTTAGCATCTTTTGAGCTTTTCACAATACTATCGACTAATTCCACATTTTCAAGAACTGTAAGTGTTGGTAAAATGTTATAAAATTGGAATATACAATAATACTTCCTGATGTTGCTTTATCCATACCACCAAGCAAATTAAGTAGTGTAGATTTTCCAGCTCCTGAAGGGCCTAAAACCACAACAAACTCTCCTTTATTTATAGAAAAATCCGCTCCATCTAAAGCATTATAGCTCTTTTCTCCTATATTATATGTCTTTTTGACATTCTCAAATTTAATTAATTCTTGCATAATTTCCTCCTTCTATTTAAAGTCCATTTTAGGGACGGAGAAAAAAGCAACCTCATTCTGCTAAACTATTTTTTTATACTTAAAAATTTTTCCGCGTCTTTTGAATATGAACTTTGTTTCATATTTATTATACAGCTTTATAAAAATTAAGTCAATACCTAGACTTGATTTTTTTATCTATTTAAGTTATACTAATTATAATTCATTAACATTTTGATTATAAATCCACATTAATATATATTATTTTTTTAAAAAATTTGTAAAGCATTTTTTAAACCAAACAAAATGTTTGAACTGTGTCAAAAAAATACTTCGTATACTTGTATAAATAAAACATAAGCTTTTTTTAATAAATTAACCATTTCTTAAAACTAAAAATAAGCTTAAAATAGCTTGCAAGGAATCCTCAGCTTACTATCAAAAATAGGGGTGCGTAGAAATTTATTTTAAAAATAAATGTATTTTGTGTAGCATATATAATTAATTGTACATAATAAAAATAATATTAATTGGCCGTAAATTGTTATTATAGTATTTACAGAAAGAAGTGATTTTGATGCCAGAGATACGAATTCCAACTCAAAAAAGATCAATCGAAAAAAGAAACAAGATTATAGAAGAAGGATTTAACTTAATGTGTGAAAACGGATATTTTAATACTTCAACTCCAGATATTGCAAAGGCTGCAGGTGTTTCTACAGGTATTATTTATCAGTATTTCAAAGATAAAAAAGATATTTTCATAGAAGGTGTAAAAAACTATGCTGAAAGCATTATGTTCCCTATGGTTGATATTTTGGAAAATGAAAATATAAAAATAGATAATTTAGATAATGTTATAAAATCAATGATAAATATATTTATAAAAAAACACAATATCTCAAAAAAAGCACATGAAGAATTAATGGCTATGTCTCACTTAGATGAAGATATCTCCAATATTTTCAAAAATTCCGAAATAAAAATGACAGAAAAAATAGTTAAAATTTTAGAAAACAATGATATAAAATTAAATAATCCAAAAGAGAAAATTCATATAATTGTTGGAATTATAGATAATTTTTGCCACGAAATTGTTTATCATAAACATAGTTCTATAAATTATGAAATAATGCAAAGTGAAGTTATAAATGCAATAAATAATATAATAAAATAGCCTCATAAATCATACTTTTGGGGCTATTTTATTATTTGATTATTATTTAATTCTTATTTATGTTGTCCATTTTAATTTAATATATTTTATCCAATCCGGATGTTTTTCTCCTATTTTTTCAATTGTCGTTGCAGCTATATATTCTAATATTCTTAATGTATCTCTTGAATCTATTATTCCATCTTCATTTATATCTGCAGCTTGAAACTTATTGTTGTCTAAAACCCACTCTGGATGTTTTAGCTTTATTTCTGGAATTGTTGTAGCTGCTATATGTTCTAGTATTCTTAAAGTATCTCTTGAATCTATTTCTTTGTCTCCATTTATATCTCCTATTTCATAATATTTATCCCAATATTTCATTAGTCTGTATGAAGTAATGTCTTTATCAAAATCGCTTTCTTCATAAATAGGAATAAATGCAATTGATATAACTACATCTTTTGTATTTTTTAAATGTACTGCGATTTTCTTATAATATTCATCTTCATTTTTATATGTCAAATTACTTGTATATGTAAAATTCTCGTTTTCATTATTCAAATAATCATATATACTTTTTTTGTCCATTAATTCAAATTTAGCATTTTCATTATCACTAATTAATTGTAATTTTAATCTATTATTATTGTTATCTGTTAAAATAACTACTTTATTGTCTTTTATTTCAACATTCGTTATTTTATCACTATTTAAATTTAAAAATGAATATATTTCTCCTTCTTCTTTTAAATTTATTTCATCTTGTAAAATCATATATTTTTTTGAATCAAATAATTTTATTCCTCTTGTTATTTTATTTTCATTTAAATTAGAATCTTCTTCTCCATTTTTTTCTCTATTATATGCAGAAGAAACATCCAATATAGCCATACTTGAACTATCGTTATTTATCAATTTATTAAACTTACCCTTTGCATAAATATATTGATCTGGTTCAGCATATCCTTTTCCCTGCACCTTATTATTATCTTCTGGATTAATAATAACAGTACTGTGTGATTCCGCTCTTTTTAAATAATACTGATATTCATAAGGATATCCATTATCATAATTTTTTGATGAATAATTTGCATGTGCTGGATCTTCTATCCATCTTGTTCCAAGTGCATCAAACACAAAAGAGCCTATATCTATATGAGCATGGTTATTATTATTATATCCACTTTTCAACCCTACAAACAAACTATTCTTATCTTCATAATTATTTCTAAAAGTTATTGCAGTACAATTTTCTGAAGTATTGTTATAGAATGTATTATTAACCACGCTTTCAAGATTATTTTGTTTTGTATCAAATTTAGAATTATACCATAGTAAATTATATAAACCATAATTTTGGCCAGCCATTCTACTCTTAAAATAATACAAAGCATTTGTAGCTTCATTGTTATTACTTAAATCTGCATAAATATTTGCAAGCCACATGTCATCTGTAAGGCTACATGTTAAATCAGCTTGAGAGTCAGAATAATCAAAAACTTTATCATTTCCTTTTTCAACATAATTATTGTTTGAAATATAAATTGGATATACAATCATTTTCTCTATATTATTCGTTTTATTAAATATTTCTTCAGTTGGCTCTCTTCCAATTACATTGTATAAACTTGATAGAAAATAATTTATATAAGAAGTACCATAATTCCAATACATTACACCTTCTTTATATATACCATTTTCGTCATATACATTATTTAAAATAGTAGGAATTCTATTTATTATTTTATTAACTATTGCTAAACAAAATTCTTGTGATGTAATGCAATCTTTATTTTCTTTATCTTTTAAAATATCGTTATTTATTATACTTAATATCTCTTCATCATATATATTGTTTATATTTTTTATTATACCATCTTCATCTTTTATAGTAAAATCTTCTGTTATTATCTCATAATATTCTTTATAACTTTTAGTTACTTTTTTTATACTTATATTGTATTGACTATTTAATACTGATAAAGCTGCTACCCCTATTCCAGAATAAGTTACTTCTGTTACATTCGTATATTCATCATTTTTTGCATATAAGCAAAATGGATTTAATGCATTCTTTATAATTGCTATTTCTACTTGATTTTTAGCATTCTCTGGCATTTCATCTAAAAACCAATTATATCCTAATCCTATAGAATAAGCCATTTCTGATGTGCCTAAAAATGATGTAGCAAGCCAATTTTTTTCTTCACTACAAATATATTCCATTTCTTTTAAAGCCCTTACAGCAAATTTTTCGTAGCCATTATAATTACATTTTCTACTAATTCTGTAGATTACCCCTAATTTTTCTATTCTTGATTTCACTTTTCTAGCGTAATTTAAAAAAGCACTTCCATCTTTTCTTAAAGAATCTGCTTGTTTTATATTTTCATATTCATTAGATAGATACTCTCCGTCTTGTAATTCATCTACTAGATTAAGCGCTTCATATCTATAGTATAAATATGTAGCAACAATATCATATTCTGTATCATCAATTGTACTATCATCTGCACCTTTGCTATATCCTGATAATTGCTTAATGCTTCCTTTAATCTTTGTCCAATTATTCTTATCTTTTAAATAATCATCATTTAATTCATTCTCTAAGAAATCCCTATATTTATTACTCTTTAAAATTTGATAAATATTCTCAAGTTGTTCATCTGTCGCGATAAACGTTTTTGGTTGAATATTTGTTAAATTAGTTGTGTATGATAGATTTTTTTGCTCTTTTGCTATATATATACTAGTTTTGTTCATATTAGTATTCATTATAGATATAAGTAGTATAATAACAAATAATAAAATAAAAACTTTTTGATATTTCATTTTAAATTCTATTCCTTTCTCACTTGGCTCTAATTCAAATAAAGATGAATTTCTTTTATGCTAGTTTATAAATGTTTAATAATTCTTTTTCTAATAATATAATACCAATTTTATAGAAATAAGTCAACTTAAAATTTGGATATATCCAGTCAAATTACTAACTAAAAAACCTCGACACTACTTTGCCGAGGTTTTTAAAAATTTTACAAAATTTGTCTCATTCTTCCATAAACTAATCCAACCCAAGATGATGATGGGCAGAAACATGTTTTAACTCCTGCTAAAGTTTTGCCATGGTAGAATTTTCCACCTGGAGTTAAGTAATTGTAATGTAATTTCTGTGCTGCAACTTCTAATCCTTCGTTTACTGAACCATAGCTAATAAGTTTACCATTTCTCATTAAACTTATATAATTGTGTGTTCTTCTATGATTAGAAGCAATGTTCCATCCAGATTCTGCTGAAATTAATCCACAGAAGAATATTTCATTTATGCTGTATTTTTCGCATAAATCATATATTTTTCCTGCATTTTTTTCGAAAAATCCTGATGTGTCGGCTCTAACACCTGACATTAATTTGATAAAGTCTTTTCTAGACAATCCTGTTCTCTTAGTTAAGTTCATTGATTTTGAAATTTTAACTTTACTAATTGAAACTGTTTTGGTCGTGCTTTTTTTATTCTCTTTATTTGTAGTAGTTTCTTCTTTGCTACTATCATTTTTCTCTGTTGTTTTTTTAGTATTTTCTTCGCTACTTTTTTCTTTTTTCTTAGAATCATTTTGTTTACTATCTTCTTTTTTAGATTCCTCATATTTCTTGATAGTATCTGTCTTTTCTTCTTTTTTTACTTCATTCTTTTTTTCTGTTTTTTTGCTTTCTGTTTTTGCTACATCTTTACTACTTTCTTTCTTAGTTTCTTTTTGCTTAGTTTCTTGCTTCTCAGATTTTTTACTTTCAGATTTCGCTTTTTTATTTTCGTTTTTGCTAGCATCAGATTTTTTATCTTCTTTTTTTGTTTCAGCTTTATTATCTTCTTTATTATCTACTAAATTTTTGTTGTCATCTTTTTCTATTTTGCTAGCTTTCTCGTCTTCGCTTATTTTTGAAGATTTTCTTATATCTTCACCATTTCTGCTAGTAACTTTCTTTGAAGCAATTAAACTTTCTTTAGAAACTAATTCTGTTTTAGCAATCTCAATACTTTGTTTTTGCTCATTTGTTTTTGATAGTTTTACTCTTGAAAAAATAATTTGTGGTATAAATAAGACACCTATCACTGCCATACTTATAGTTATTATGTAGATTAATTGTTTAAAAACCTCTCTACTTTTATATTCTATCATATATCTTATCAATCTCCTTTTTCTTGAGCACGACTTCTTTATTATACCACTTTTTTCTAAAATTGTCAAATTTTTGTCGATTATTGTCGATAAAAAGTATTGAAAAATCAGCATTTAGAGTTACATTTTTATTCTTTCTGTGATATATTATTTATGCAATAACTTTTTACATGTTGCAACTTTTAATATATAATAAAGTCATATATATTTTATTAATAATCAATTAGATTTTAAAATATAATAAACAATTTGTATGGAGTCAAAATGTTTTTTATCAATATTTTTAATAAAATTAAATCTAATCCGATTCAAAAAGGTCAATATGAATTACAAAAGTCTAAAGAAGAATTCGCTTAAAGCTTATCAAAATTGAATTTAGATATTAACGAAATAGCTAAAAAAAACAAACTTTCAACAGAACAAATTGAAAAACTAAGCTCATAAATATAAATAGAGTATACCAAATATATTGATATACTCTATTTTTTTAACATTGTAAAAATAGTTTTCCATCTTTACAATCAATCTCAACCACGCTATTAGGCACAATCTCCCCTGTCAAAATCTTCTTTGCAATTAAAGTTTCAAGTTTCTTTTGAACAAATCTTTTTAAAGGTCTTGCACCATAAACCTCATCATATCCATTATCTATTAAATATTTTTTTGCAGACTCACTAAGTTTAAGTTCAATATGTTTGTCAGATAATCTTTTTTCTAGGTCTACAATCAATAAATTTAAAATTTTTGAAATCTCATTTTTCTTTAAAGGTTTATAAAATACGATTTCATCTAATCTATTTAAAAACTCCGGCCTAAAGCTTTGTTTTAGTAAAGCCTCTACCTTTTGTTTTGCTTCTTCTGAGATTTCTCCATTTTCCTGAATTCCTTCTAAAATATAGTCTGAGCCTAAATTTGATGTTAAAATTATAATTGTATTTTTAAAATCTACGGTTCTTCCTTGTGAATCTGTAATTCTTCCATCATCAAGCACTTGTAGCAATATATTGAAAACATCTAGATGCGCTTTTTCTATCTCATCAAACAAAACAACAGAATATGGCTTTCTCCTTACTGCTTCTGTTAATTGTCCTCCCTCTTCATAGCCAACATATCCTGGAGGTGCTCCAATAAGTCTTGAAACTGAGAACTTTTCCATATATTCAGACATATCAATTCTTACAATATTGTGTTCATCATCAAATAAACTCTCTGCTAAAGATTTTGCAAGCTCTGTTTTTCCTACACCAGTAGGCCCTAAAAACATAAATGAACCTATTGGTCTTCTTGGGTCAGAAATTCCTGCTCTTGAACGAATTATAGCTTCTGAAACCTTTTCTACAGCCTCATCTTGACCAATTACTCTTTTATGAAGTATTTTATCAAGATTTAATATTTTTTCTCTTTCACCCTCCATAAGTTTTGTAACTGGAATTCCTGTCCATCTAGAAATTATTTTTGTAATCTCTTCTTCTGTTACTTTATTTCTAAGTAATCCATTTTCTTTGCTCTTTTCTATCAATTCTTCCTCTTGTTTTAATTTTTGTTGTAACTCAGGAAGCTTACCATATCTAAGTTCTGCCACTTTATTTAAGTCATAATCTCTTTCTGCCTTTTCTATTTGAGCATTTATATTTTCTATTTCCTCTCTTAATTTTTGAACTTTATTTATTGCTTGTTTTTCGTTGTCCCATTTAGCTTTCATTCCATCAAACTTTGTTTTTAGTTCAGCTTTGTCTTTTTTAATGTCTTCTAATCTCTTTTTTGAAATATCGTCTTTTTCTTTTGATAAAGCTGTTTCTTCGATTTCTAATTGCATTATTTTTCTTGAAACTTCGTCAAGCTCTGTTGGCATTGATTCCATTTCTGTTTTTATCATACTACAAGCCTCATCTATTAAGTCAATTGCCTTGTCTGGCAAAAATCTATCTGAAATATATCTATGTGAAAGTGTCGCAGCAGAAATTAACGCATTATCTGCAATTTTTACTCCATGGAACACCTCATATCTTTCTTTAAGTCCTCTTAAAATAGTAATTGTGTCTTCTACAGTTGGCTCATCAACTAGAACAGGTTGAAAACGTCTTTCCAAAGCCTGATCCTTTTCTATATATTGTCTGTATTCATTTAAAGTTGTTGCACCTATACAGTGAAGCTCTCCTCTTGCAAGCATTGGCTTCAATAGGTTTCCTGCATCCATTGCTCCATCTGTTTTTCCTGCTCCAACAATTGTATGAATTTCATCTATAAATAGAATTATTTTACCTTCACTTTTCTTAATTTCTTGTAGAACTGCTTTTAGCCTTTCCTCAAACTCTCCCCTGTATTTTGCACCTGCAACAAGAGAACCCATATCAAGAGAGAAAATTGTGCAATCTTTTAATCCTTCAGGAACATCTCCTCTTACAATTCTTAATGCTAAACCTTCTGCAATTGCTGTTTTTCCAACACCTGGCTCACCTATTAAACAAGGATTATTCTTAGTTTTTCTCGACAAAATTCTTATAACATTTCTTATTTCGTTGTCTCTTCCAATTACAGGGTCAAGCTTTTGCTGTCTTGCCATCTCTACTAAATCTTGCCCATATTTTTTTAGAGCATCATAAGTCTCTTCTGGGTTATCTGATGTAACTCTTCTATTTCCTCTAACTTCAGATAACACTTTTAAGAAATCATTTTTTGTAATTCCATATTCTCTAAAAATATTCTTTAATGTTGTATTATAATTGTCAAATAATGAAAGCATAATATGTTCTACTGAAACATATTCGTCCTTCATTCTTTTTGCTACTTTTTCAGCATTTGCAAGTGTCAAATCTAAGTCCTGAGATACATACATATTATTTGCTTGCCTTGCCCCTCCTGTAATTTTAGGCTTATTTTTTACTTGCTTTCTTACCTCCTCTTCTATCATTTGAGCATTGCCTATTTTCTTTATAAGCTCTTTTATTAAGCTATTTTCTTGTTCTAAAAGTGCAAGTAATAAATGCTCTTGTTCAACCTGTGGATTTTGATTTTCTGTAGCAATATTTTGTGCTTCTTGCAAAGCTTCTAGGGATTTTTGTGTAAATTTTTGTAAATTCATTTTTCCTCGACCTCCTTTTTTGCACATTCTGTTTTGCTTGTTTTGTGAATTTGTTCTGTGCGAAATTCTTACAAAGAATTTCTGCACATTAAAGCTTTTTTGAATTGCCCCGCAATTCAAAAAAGCACTATTCTGTAAGATAAGAATGCGCCTTTTTTATTTTTCAAATATATTATACTACAAATCTTTAGCAAAGTCAATAGAAGAGTGCTAATTTTTGAGAGTTAATTTTGGGACGGAGGAAAAATTCACTCTGCTAAGAATTAAAAGTGAATTTTTACCCCGTCCCAAAATTAACTTTAATAGTTATCCAAAAAACTAACCTCTTCCCCATCTTTCATATACGAAATAATAGTATCTAAATTAACCTTTTTAGTGCTGTTATAAATATTCATATCTACATCTTCATTTGTTTCACGAAGCTTTTTTAAAAGTCTTTTCATTTCTTCACGTTTAGAGCCCACTTCTTCAATGTTTTGTGCTTTATTTTTCTCTGTTATTTTACAAGCACAATTTATAAATTCCAAACCATTTTTATCTCTCCAATTTATAATATCAACTTCTTTTACAAAATATAGAGGACGAATAAGCTCCATTCCTTCAAAATTTGTGCTATGTAGTTTTGGCATCATTGTTTGAAATTGTGTGCCATAAAACATTCCCATAAGAACAGTTTCAATCACATCATCAAAATGGTGACCTAATGCTATTTTATTACATCCCATTTCTTTCGCTTTTCTGTACAGATAGCCTCTTCTCATTCTTGCACATAAATAACATGCTCTGTCATCGACTTTGTCTACTGCTTCAAAAATCCTTGTTTCAAACATCGTTAGAGGAATTTCTAGAAATTTTGCATTTTCTAGAATCTTCTCTTTATTTTGAGAGCTATATCCAGGATCCATGCAAATATATTCAGCTTCAAAGTCCTCATCACTGTGTTTCTGCAATTCTTGAATACATTTTGCAAGAAGTATTGAGTCTTTTCCCCCAGAAATACACACTGCAATTTTATCTCCTTTATTTATCATCTTAAATTCTTTTATTCCTTTTACAAATTTAACCCATATAGACTTTCTGTAATTTACATCTGTGGTTAATTGGTGTCCTATGTTATCTATTTTAGTTATTTCTTTTTGTTTCATTTTTTTACTCCTTTTCAAATCAACCTACACGCATTTAAAACTACTGTTAAACTGCTTAACGTCATTGCAAATGCAGCTAACATAGGATTCAGAGCAATTCCAAATCTACTAAAAATCCCCATCGCAACAGGAATCATACATATATTGTAAAAAAATGCCCAAAATAGATTTTGTTTTATGTTTTGAATCGTCCTTCTACTAATTTCCAGTAAATCACTTATTTTCGTTAAATTGTCATTCATTAGAACAACTGAACTACTATCCATTGCAATATCTGTTCCAGTAGAAATTGAAACTCCAATATCAGCTGTGACAAGGCTTACACTGTCATTTATCCCATCTCCACACATCATTACTAATCCATCTTTTTTTAACTCTTTAATTATTTCTGCTTTTTCTTTTGGTTTAACATTTGCTATTATTTCTTTTATACCTATTTCTTTTGCTATATGTTTTGCAGTATTTTCATTATCACCAGTAAGCATAACTATTCTCTTGTTTAAGGCATATAACCTTTCTATTACCTCTTTTGCATTTTCTCTTACAACATCTTTTACTCCAATTAATGCAATAAGTTCTTTTTCTTTTGAAACAAATAATAAACTATTTCCACCATTACTTAAAGCTTCTTCATCACTTTCTTCTTTTGCTTTCTTCTCAACTTGCTTTTGCTTCAATAATTTTTCTTCAAATTTAGCTACATTATTAAAGTCCCACCAAATTTTAATCCCTTTTTCTATCATCAATTTTTTATTACCAATTAAATAGTGCTTTCCATTTATAGTAGCTTCTACTCCCAATCCGGGAATTGCTTTAAAATCTTCAACTTCTATTTTCTCTTCTGTCTCATTTTGCTTTATTTCAACTTTTCCAATTTCATTATTTTGCTCTATTTTAGCTTTTTCATTCTCTTCTATTTCAGCCTTTATTCTTTCTTCTTTCATTTTTTCTTGTTTTTCTCTTTCAACTTCTTTTGCGTATCTCGCAATTGCTCTTGCAATTGGATGCTCTGATTTTCTTTCAATTACAGCCACATCTCTAATAATCTCTTCATCTGATAATTCAGAATAATTACATATTTTTGAAACAGTAAGTTCTCCTTTTGTTAATGTACCAGTTTTGTCAAATACAATGGTTTTTACCTTATGAGCATTTTCTAAAGCCTCGCTATTTTTTATTAAAATGCCTTTTTTGCTTGCATTACCAGTTGCAACAACTATTGCTAGAGGAGTAGCTAGTCCTAAGCTACATGGACATGCAACAACTAAGATTGAAACAAATACATTTATAGCTGTTCCAAAATCTTTTGAAATTGCAAGCCATACAACAAATGAAGCAACTGCTAACATTATTACAACAGGCACAAAATACCCACTTATCTTATCTGCAATTTTTGCAATAGGTGCTTTTGTGTTTGTAGCTTCTACTACAAGTCTTACAATCTCTGAAACAGTTGATTCTTTTCCTATTTTCTCTGCTTTATATTTAATAGTTCCTTCAAAATTTATGCTTCCTGCAATTACCTTAGAACCAATCTCCCTTTTTACAGGTACACTTTCACCTGTTATAAAAGATTCGTTAATGTGCGAAACTCCGTCTATTACAACCCCATCTACTGCAATTTTTTCACCAGGTTTGCAAACAACAATATCTCCTTTTTTTATTTCATCTATAGTAACTATTAGTTCTTTTCCATCTCTTTCAATAGTCGCATTATTTGGAGTAATTGTCATCAAATCTTGTATAGCTTTTTTAGTTTTGTTTTTGTTTATATTTTCTATATGTTTTCCAATTTTTATAAAAAATATAACAATCGCAGATGCTTCAAAATACAAAGTTTCAACATATTGAGTCTGTTCTTTAAAAATCATAATCATTTCAAAAACACTGTATAAATAGCTACTTACAACTCCAATTGTAACTAATGTATCCATATTTGGAGTTTTGTGTACAAGATTCTTTATTCCATTTTTTATAATATCTTTTCCCACAAAAATTACAATGCTAGATAGAATCCACAACACACAAGCATAATTAATGGGAAATGTCATCATATTTAAAAATGGAATAACAGGCAATCCTACCATGTGTGACATTGATATATACAAAATTAGTAGTGATATTATTGTTATTCCAAATAATTTATATTTCTCATTAGATTTTTTCTTCTCTTCTTTTTCTAAGTTGTCTATACCTAAACTCTCAAATCCAGCTTTCGCAATAAATTTTTCTAAATCTTCAACTTTATATTTCTTCTCATCATATTCAATACTTGCATTGTTCATTACAAGATTAACTGTAGCATTTACTCCCTCTTGTTTATTCAAATATTTTTCAAGACCTGTAGAACATGCGCTACAGGTCATACCATCAATTTTTAATAATATTTTTTTCAAATTATTGTCCTTCCTTTTGGGGACGGGGCAAAAATTCACTCTGTTCCATCAATACATTGATTCTCTAGGTAAAAATCTCCTCTTCCACCAAAAATATTATTTCTCAACTTCAAAGCCCAAATCTACAATTGTTTCGCAAATTTTGTCATAAGTAACTAATCCTTTATTATATGAAATATTTGCTTCTCTTGTTTCTAAATTCACACTAGCAGATTCAATTCCATCTGTATTTTTAAGAGCTCTTTCCACTCTTTGTGAACAACCTGTGCATTTCATACCATTAATTTTTAAAATTATATTTTCCATATTAATAAACAATCCTTTCATTCTAGTCACAAAATTTAACAAAAAAGTTTATTTAAGATTCCTCCTATAATTCATTTAGGAATGAGCTACAATTTCATTTACACATTTTTATATTTTATGTAGAGTAAATTTTTACCCCGTCCCCAAAAGTAACCTTAAATTGTAAAAAAATTATATTCACTACCAATTGTAGTTTTACTCTTTATTGTAGTTCCTTTATTTATATCATTTAAAGGAATTTGAAAACTTACATAATTCGAATAATATTCGTCTTTATTGTTTACTATATTAATTCTAAAACTTATTCTTGCATTTATATCTTCAGGCTTTATTCCTACTTTTCCTAATATAGATCCATCAAATGTTGCTGAGCTATTTTTTTCTACTTTGTATTCCGCACTAATTTCGTTAATATATTTTAAGCTAATTGGATTTGAACAATCTGCATAAAATGTAGGTTTTTCATAGTCTGATACATCATTTTCATCATTAGAACTTACAATATAAAAATCAATTTTGTCATTTTGAATATTCTTTGAATTAGATATCATTTGTGCTAACTCTTCTCTGCTTCCCATTTTTAGCAAATTTGTGTATACTAAACTAGGTTTTCCAATATTGTAATCTAAATCTAAACTTATGTCATCAATATACAATTTTTTTAAAGTGTTTTTTTCTGTTAATCCATTATCTTTGTAATTATTCAAATATACAGCTATATCTGTGTATTGGTATAGTCCCAATTTATCCAATTTTTGTTCTGAAGTGTTATCTATAGCATTTGCACTACTACACAAATATATCTTTTCTACAGAAAATGTAGGATTTTCATTTTTTGAAATTATTTCTTCCATATTTCCTGCAAATATACTTTTTTGAATATGTTTATATGCAATTTTTCCCCATATTAAACTTAAAAAAATTAGAGAAACCACCATAATAGGAAAAATAATATTTTTAACACTTATTTTTTTGTTAATTTTATCCCAATTTATTTTATTCCAATTTACCATACAAATACTCCATATATGAATATACTTTTTCATGCCAAGCCTTATCACTTGCATATTTTTGATTTACAGACTCTATGGTTGTCCCATTATAGAAGCTTCCTGTAGGTGTTAAGTAATTTTTATGTAACGCCTCTGCTACAACATTTATAGCATCTACATATGATTCAAAATCTTGTGCAGAATTTATTGGGTCTCTATCATAAGCTCTATATCCAAATAAGTTATTCTTTTCTTTAGCTAAATATGATGTTCCCCATGCACTTTCGTGAATTCCAACAGCTGCAATAAATATACCATTTACTCCATAAGTTTGCTCTGCATTATAAAACGCTTCATAATTGTCTGCAAAAATTGAATTTTTGTCACTTGCGTTATAGCCAAGTATTGTTTTGTAATCACTTAATGTCAATCCACTTGGAAGTGTTAAATCCATGTCTTTATTCAAACTATCTTTAATTAATGCAATTCTATTTTGCTCTTTAATTAATGGTGTAACTTCCTCTGATGTTAATTTGTCATTTGGCAAATATCCTTCATAATCTTTATATTTAACCTTTGTCCAATCTTTAGAAACCTCTAAAATTTCAAAATTTAAATATCTATTTATTGTTGTCAAATCTTCCGCTTCTTTTTTTGCTTCTTTTTTTAGTTCTGTTGTCTCAGTCAAATACATCTCGTCACCTATATGTACTTTGTATTTTTCTAAAAATTCTGATGTTCCAATATGCACTATTTCGTTAGTAGGCATCTTTGTTGTAGTACTTTCTAATATTTCTTCTGAAATAAATACACTATTTTCAAATTGTTGCAAAGCCTTTACTTGATTTTTTCCCTTTTTTCCTTTTTGTATAACTTTCCTTTCTCCTTTTGGAAGTTGATCATCTTCAGTTTCTTCTACTTTAAAATCTATATCTCTTTCTTCATTTACAATTTTTTTGTTTGAATAATTATTTTCTACCATAATTTTCAAAATATCTACCGAATTCTCGTTTGGTTCTACATCTACTGCTTTATCTTCTTTATAGCCATTTGTTGCAAAAATACGATTATGAAAAAAAGCTATTAATAATGTTGCAACAATTGCTATAATAAATACCCATATTATACTTATTTGAATTATAACCCTGCCATTTACTCTTTCTTTTTTCATATTTATCTTCATTCCTTCCACATAGTTAAATCGCATTTTTGTACTTTATAGCATCTAATACTTTTATCCATTTATATAATACTATTTTTTAGAACTTTTGTCAACGTAAAAATTGTAAATAATGTAATAAATTGTTACTATTCAGACTAAATTCACACTTATATCCCGCGCAAGTGATTAATATATAAATTATTTTAGGAGGTAACCGAGTGGGTATCACTTGGAGGTGCCTAAAAAATTTATATATTAATCACTTTATGCAGGGAAAATATATTTAAAAGTCTGAATAGTAACAATAAATTGGATAGAAAAAAATAATAGGACACAATGTGTCCCATTATTCTAATAATTGTCTAAATTCGCCAATACTCTAGCCATTTTTAATAAGTCTGCATTATTCACTTCTTGATCTCTATGAACATTGGCTGCTTGTAAAAATGCACCTATTAATGTATTATCTAATTTAGCAGTATATCTAGCCATTTTCATTAAATCAATAGCATTTGATTTACCATCACCATTTAGGTCACCAGTAATTACTATATTATAATCGAATATTTCAGCTTCATTACTAATTCTAAGTTTCATGCCTGTTTTTAATAATTCTTTATCATTTTCTAATACGTTATTTGAACCATCTAAAACTACTATATTCCCATTTGTTGTTATATTATTTTTTAAAACTTCTACATTTGTATTTTCTTTAATATTTTCTAAATAATTAATATTATCTGTAGTATGTTCAACTATATAATCATTTGTATTTAATTCTAATTTGTTACTAACCTTTATTGTTACATTAATTCCTGTTATTGTATTATAATTTGTTGTATCTTTTGGGGTATATGTACATTTAAAAGTATGTTCACCTATTTCTCCTACTGAAGTATTTAAATCATCTTCCCAAGAAAATCCTTCTGGTAATTTTATATCTTTTAATATTTTTCCATATAATGAAATAATACCAGATGGAATATTATATGAAGGATTTGCTTTTATAATTGTTAATGTCGCTTTTTTAAAATCTATTGTATAATTTGATGCTTTAAAATTATTGTTATCCTTTAATTGTAAATTATTATTCAAAATATCATATGTACCTATATTTGAAGTAGCTCTCGCTGTAGTTTTTAAATCTCCATTAAATGCAGGAATTTCACCATTTACCATTCCACTTACTTCATAATCTAAAATTGGAATTTCCTGTCCATATTGTATTTCTTTATTATTTGCTTTTATTTCAAGGCTCTTAGGTACTATTAAAAATGTCTTTGAACAATTACCAGAATATCTGCCAACTCCTGTAATTACTATCGTTGCAGTTCCTGCATTTTTATTATTACTATAAGAAATTGAGTAATCTGTTGTTTGTAAAACATTATTATTTAATTTCACTTGAGTAATAGTTGGTTGTATTTCCACGCCCGAATATGTATAATTGCCATTATTAAGTGTAATTACAGCTTGGCTAATATTTATTGTGCCAATATTAATTGTACATGTATCTGTTTTATTTCCTTCTTTAGTAGTTACTGTAATAACAACTTTTCCTGTTTTCTTAGCTTCTAACCTACCGTTTTGGTCAATTGTTGCAATACTTTCGTCACTACTTGTCCAAGTAACATTTGTGGTAGTTGTATTGTTTGGCAATGTTTTTGCTACTAATGTTTGACTCTCACCTACAATCATATTTTCATTTTCTGCAACTATATTTACACCTGTTATTTCTTGTTCTATACTAAAATGTTTTTCTAATGTTCCTGTAAATCTGTTTATTCCTGTTATTACTGCAGTAGCTTCACCAGGATTTGTATTATTTCTATATTCTATTGTATAATCTATTCCATTTGTATATGTATTTCCATTGTATTTAAAACTAACATCTGGTCTTTGTTCTACACCATTGTAATCTAATGTTTCTTGTTTTAAAGAAACATTACATTCATTTAAGTTAACTTTACCTTGATGAACAGAAGTTACTCCTCTAAGCCAAGATTCTGCATAATAGTCATCATACGAAATCCAACAATATCCTTGGTCTCCCCACATAGCTCCCCATGAATTTACAGCAAGCCATGCTCCATCATGTTTTGGCGTCATTCCTGTAGGAAAACTTGAAGCAGGAAAAGTATCATCCCAACCTACGATAGCAATTTCATGATTTTCTGATGTTCCTTTGTTTTTAGTATACATACATGTTTTTCCATCATCATTTTTTCTTACCTGTGTTGTATCTCCATATTTAAGATATACACCTGAAATTAATGCGCCATTGTTCATTATATGCTGTTTTAGTTTATTTCTTACCTCTTTTATTGTTGACTCATACGTTGCATAATCATCTCCTTGTTTTTTATCTCCATCAATTGTTGGAAAATCTGAAACTGTCTTTAAAACATAGTAGTCTGGAACTGATTCTTTCATTTTTGTTATGGCTGCATTTTTTTCTTCATCTGTAACAGAACCATCGCCATCCTCCTTACATAGTGTGCTAATAGTGTTGCATATAGGATCTGTGTCCTTATTACTCTCAACATATGATATATTCCAATCAGAATATTTAACTGGTCCATATCCTAAGCTATAATATGGTTCATTATCTAAAACAAAAAGTCCACCTCTAAATTGTTCTGATACCATTGCTAAATGTACTTCTGATAATCTTTCTTGTACTCCCATTTTTAAAGCTATATTTGTTTCAACAGCTTCCATTGAAGTACATGCATAGCATATTCCATATGTACTTTGGCTTTTTTTTGTTATAGTAATATGATCTCTTAAGTCATATTTTTCTGGAATAGATATTTCTTCATTATGTGTTTTTAATAGCTTATTTGAAGTTTCTTTTTCTTTTTTATTTTTTATATATTCATCTAATGTTACAATAAATTTAGGTGGAATAATTTTATATTCGGATTTTGCGCTATCACTTAGCTGAATATATTTTAAGTATTGGTCATTATATGTTTTTGTTGTTAAGTAAACTACAAATTCTTCATTTGATAATTCTTCATTTATTTGAAATTTTTCTATTCTTTCTATATTTTGTGCTATTTTTCTAGGAACTCTTATAGTCTCTAAATTTTCATCATGACTAAACATATCACTTTCAATGCCTTCTACTAGTTTACCATTTACAATTTCTGGGATTTTGACACTATCTGCATATCCTATGTAATCTCTTAATATTAAGTTACCACTATTTGAATATTTATAATCACAATTATTTAAAGAAACTATTTCTTCATTCTCTATTCTGTTTGTAATTAGTTCTTTTATATTATATGAATCTTGTTTAGTTGCACTTTTTGAAGTCACATTAACCTCTTGATGGCTATTAATTAAAAATATTCCTAAAACAGATATTAACAGAATTATACTTATCAATAATAAATAGATTTTTTTATGTTTCATTTTTTTCCTCCGTTATATATTTTTATAATATTTACTCTTTTTGTAAAAAACAATTGATAAACCTGTTACAATTGCTAAAGTAACTAAAACAATAGGTATTTTAACTCCTGTATATGGTAATTTTTTTTCTGATGCTTTTGTTTCTTTTTGGGAAGAGTTGCTGTTTTTGGTAGATGCTGTTGCTGTTTTTTTACTATTACTACTATCTGATTTATTATTTTTTTCTTGTATTATGTCTTTTTGTTCACTTTCATATTTTTTTTCTTCACCTTGTACTACCATCTTTTTGCTTATAGTTTTTGTAACTTCTTCATTTATTTTTGTTGTGTTATAATCTATTGTTGTTAGCTCAATTGAATTCAAAGTAATTTTTGTACTTGATGCTCCATTTTTTAGTTTATACTTAATTTGCAATACTTCTCCATTAGTTGTTCCATGTGCATTAAATGTGTTAAATAGACCTGTATTTTCATTATATGTTGTTGTCCAACCATTGTAACTTGATAGTACACTTACATCTTCAATATTTTCGTCAAATTTTAATACTCCTTGAACAACTCCTACAGAATTATTGACTAAAACCTTTATAGTTATTGTATTTTCTTTACCTTCTTGGACTTCTGTTTCTCCAACAAATGATATTTGCTCTCCAGTAGCTAAAGTTGTAGAAAAGCAAAAAAACAAAGAACTAACTAGTATTAATAATGTTACTAAAGTGATTTTTCTCATTTCTATCATCCTCTCTTAACTTTTGTTCTATAATTTTATTATATATTTTTTGTCTTATTTTGTAAATAGATTTTTTTATTTTTTAATTGACATTTTTTTCAATTTAAAAAAATCTAAAAAAAGAGATAGAAAACTTTTCAAAGTCTCCTATCTCAATTAGAATTTCGGCTATTGTGTAACATTAATACTATTCAAATTCAAGCTTATTCTAGTCATTCTTAATTTTCAATTGTCTTCCTAATTCACTTCCATATGTTGATGTAAGTGAAGATGTGTTATTTGTTAACCTTACGTTATTCAATGATGTTGGATTTACTAAGTTTGTTGTACTTGCTGCTTTGTATGTGAAGTAACCAGGACTTGATGTTCCTCCATCTATTCGAGCATATAATATACCATCGCCATTATATGTAGTTCCAGCTCCTCCGACCAATTTAGTATCCCTATCAAAGATATCCGTGCTTTCTGTTACTGCTCTTGTTGTCCAACTATTGCTTACATATATGGTTACTAACTTACTACATCTATAGAACATTTCTGACATATTAGTTACTTTAGATGTATCAAAACTACTTAAATCTAGACTTGTTAATGAATCGCATAGTGCAAACATATATTCCATATCTGTTACATTTGATGTATCAAAATTGCTTATATTTAAACTTGTTAAGTTCCTACATAATCCAAACATATGGGTCATATTAGTTACATTTGATGTATCAAAATTGCTTAAATCTAAGCTGGTTAGACCAGAACAGCTATAGAACATCCTATCCATATTAGTTACATTTAATGTGTTAAAATTACTTACATTTAAGCTTGTTACTAATCTACATCCATCGAACATATTACTCATATCTGTTACTTTTGATGTATTAAAATCACTTACATCTAGACTTGTTATACTAGAGCATCCATCAAACATATAGCTCATATCTGTTACATTTGATGTATTAAAATGACTTACATCTAGACTTGTTAAATTACAACATTCACGGAACATTTTACTCATATCAGTTACTTTTGATGTATTAAAATTGCTTATGTCTAAGCTAGTTAATTGTGTTGAATAAGATGTACCTTCTGGCGCACCTAATGAAGACATATTAAACATTTCACTCATATCAGTTACATTTGATGTATCAAAATTGCTTAAATCTAGACTTGTTAATTCATAACAATATCTAAACATACCTGCCATATTGGTTACATTTGATGTATCAAAACTACTTACATTTATACTAGTAACATGAAGAGCATCATTAAACATCCAGCTCATGTCAGTTACATTTGATGTATCAAAACTACTTAGATCTAAACTAGTTGTAGATGTTATTCCTGTGAACATACCACTCATATCAGTAACTTTTGATGTATCAAAATTGCTGAAATTTGGATTTGTCACTCGTGTCAGCATGAACATACCGCTCATATTTGTTACTTCTGATGTATCGATTGTATCAAATTCTACACTTTCTAACGACGACATTAATGAAAACATATTATGAGAGTCTGGATTTAGCTGTGGATGGCTGGCTTCTGAATAATAATATATTGTATTGTTATTATACCACATATAAATTGGTATCTCTGAATCAGAAGTTGAAACAATATTACTATTTTTTTGATACTCACTTGGAATAGATGAAGCACGTACTATATATCTTATATTATTCCCATTTGAAAGACTTTGCATTTTTGCTTTTACTTCAGTTCCTGGTTTAAACATAACCCTTATTTTTCTCCATTGTGCATATAAAGTTGTTGCTGTTGGGACTACATTAGCTGCTTTTACTTGTGCTCCTGGCTCATAAGCTGTTCCTGTTCCGTCAGCTTCTGTATTCCATCCTTGGAATTCATATCCATCTAAAGTTAATGCATCTGCTGCATTTGTAGCTTTTGTATATTTCATTGTTACATTTGCTGGTGCTGTTCCGTGTCCATTTGCATTATATGTAAGTATTGCAGTTTTTTCTGTAGCACTTGATGCAAATGTTACATTTGCGTCTATTGTGTATGTTGTTGAATTTGTAACATTTGTTCCGTCTTTCTTTAATGCAGGATTTTCATATCCAGTTTTTGCTACTGCACTTACATATAGTATTGTACCATTAAGCATATTTGCTTTATTGCTACTAAATGTTACATTTGATCCACTTGAATTTGTGTATTTAATTGTCAATGTACTTCCAGTTCCTTGACTTCTTGTTACTGTTCTTACTGCTATACTTGAACTTGCTGAAACTACTCCTCCTGTTACTGCACTTTCTGCCCATACATAATATATTTGTCCTGCGCTTAATGTTAAGTCTCCTGTACTTGTTGCTGTTGTCCAAGTATCTAAAGCAAATGTACTACTTGCATTTGTTGTACCTGCTGTTGGTGCTGTATCGCTTGTACTTACATAATATGCAGTTGCTCCTTCTGCTGTATATGTGAATGTATTGAAGTCACTTAATGTTATTTGTGGTGTTTGTACTGCACTTGCTGTTAACGTTGCTGCCCCTGCACCCATCTTAACATTTTGGCTCTTAGTTCCTGGCGTAAATGTTGCTAAGTTTGTTCCTGCTGTCTTTGTCCATGTAGCCCATGTGTATCCACTAGATACAGTTGCATCTATTGATATATCTTGTTGTGTTCCGCTACTCTTATATAAGTAATTTCTAGCATTAGTATTAGTATATCCAGTTTGATTTGTTCCACTAATACCAGTTCCTTTTACCAATTTCAAACTATAATAATTAATTGTACCAGTTTTATCATTATCGTTTATTGTTATATTTAATCCTGTATCTATTAAAGTTGTTTTAGCACCACTATGTTGTCCTGCATATACATCATATGTTCCATTTGCTACTGCTGTAAATGTTGCTGTACTTCCACTACTTACTGTTGTTGATGCTTTTGATTCTCCGCTTTGATATAAATCTACTTTTATTCCACTATTTGAGTATGCACCATTATCTACTTTTAATGTTAATGTTATAGTATTTGCTTCCCATTTAGCATATATTGTTTTACCAAATGTACTTGCATTATATGCTAATCCTGCAGTATAACTTGCTCCTTCTGCATATGATGTTCCATTTCCATTTGCTTGAGTATTCCATTCTACAAATCTATATCCTGTTCTTGTAAATCCATTTGTTGCTAATGTTACTGCTTGGTCACTTGTTGTTGTTGAGTTTGTATTTAAATACACCGTTTTAGTTGTATTTGCTGTACTTCCTCCATCACTACCATTTCCATTATAAGTTATTGTTAATGTTCTTTGATATACAGCATATAAGTATAATTTCTTATCTGTAGTATTTCCGACATTATATGCTGGTTTTATATTTGTAGCTGATGTTGTTACTGTATAGCTTTTATCTTTTGCATCTGTATCAGCCCTGTATCCTCTTGCTGTCCAACCACTTATAGCTGTTGGTGCTGGTGCACTTATATTAGATACTGTATTTCCACTTGTATTATAGTATTGTGGTGTTTCTGTTGTTGATGTTGTTTCCTTTTCTACTCCAGAATAGAATGTTGCATGTCTACTATATACAGCATATAGATTTACTGTTGTGCTTGTTGCATCTGTTACATCTGCTACATTATATGCTGGTGTTATGTTTGCTGCTGATGTTGTTACTGCATATGTTCTATTTGCTGCTGATTTATTTGATCTATATCCTAAAGCTCCCCATCCATAATTTGAAAGTGTTGTTGTTGATGGTGCTGGTGCACTTACAGCTGTTATACTTTCTGTTGTCTTATATGGATTGTATCTTTGTTCTTCAGTAGAAGTTGTTGCACAATTTACTCCAGAATTGAATTTTATTGTTCTTTTGAATATTGCATATAGTTTTATTGTTCCTCTTGGTGTTGATGTTAAATTACTTACACTTTGTTCATTTGTATATGTTACTGTTGTTGCAGTTGTTCCATTATTTGCACTCCATCCAGCAAATTCCCATCCACTTGGTGCTGTGCCACTATATGCTGTTAATGTTTTAGCTTGTCCATAAAGGTGAGTTGATGAAGTTAATAATGTTGCTCCTGCTGTTGTGCTATTATTTCCTTGATAGTATTCTACTATGTATTGTTTTGCTAATACTGCTGTTTCAACTGAACCAGATGTTGTTTTTAATACTCCATATCCTGGTGGTGTTGCTGTTGGATCTTTGCTTAATGAATATCCTGTTGAATCTTCATATTTTCCTTTTATTACACCATCATAGAAATTGAAGTCTCCTGTTGTTACTTGAACACCATATGTTCCACCTGTAATACTTGGAACTGTTGTACTTACATTAGGTGTTGCTTCATTTGTTCCTATTGTAACAGTTCCTGATGTTGCATATACTCCAACTCCTTCTGTAACTTCTATTGTTCCTCCTGTTATTGTTGCTGTTCCTGTTTTTACAGCCACCCCATAAGTTACTCCTGTTATGCTTGTTGAGCTTCCAGATACATTTACTTCACCTTCTAATCCATATATACCATATGTACCTCCAGATACTGTTCCTCCTGTTACATTTATATGACCTGTTGCTCCATTGTATATAGCACTTGCTCCGGTTGAAGTTACTGTACCACCAGATACATTGATTGTTCCATCTTGTCTGTTTCTAATAACATTCGTAACTGAAGTTATAGTTCCTCCACTAATATTTACTGTTCCTGTATAATAATTGTATATAGTATATGAATTTCCAGATATTTCTCCTCCTGAAATTTCTACTATTCCTGTTGTATTAGTATGGTATATCGCATATGTTTTTGCAGTTATTTTTCCTCCTGCTACTTTTACTTTTCCTGTTCCATTATTTCTTATACCATAACCATTAGCTGATGTTATAGTTGTTCCTGATACAGTTCCAGATATTTCAATCGCTGGTGTATCAGTTCCGGTTCCAGTACTATATATACATGCACCATTTGTATTTATAGCACCTGAAGTCATAACTATTCTACCTGATGATGAATTGTTTATACCATAAGATGTTGTACTTAAATCATTCTTAATTATTGCTCCTTGTATTGTCGTTGTTCCACTATTGGCTATTACATATCTGTTTGTTGTATTATCTTCAGGCATTGCTGTATTAAATGTTAATGTTGTATTAGTGTTTAATGTTACTAACTTATTTGCATCATTTGTAATAACTTTTGCCCCTGCTACTGAAGAAGTATTAATTAATGACAATGTACAAGAATTACTTGTTCCATTTGTTGTTAATGTTCCACTATTTTTGATCAAATTTATAGCTGATCCTTGTAATACACCACCATTTACAGAACTGTAAATATCTAATGTTCCATTATTTGTTAATACAACATTATCTAGTGTTGTTGTCTTACCATTCATGTTTAACTTAACACCTGTTTTTCCGTTTGGTACACTTGGTCCTGTTGTTTCTGTTACACTATTTAATACTTTTATAGTTTGATTATTTTCAACTTCTGATAATGCTGACTCTAATGTTTCATAATATGTTGATGTATTTGTATTCTGATAATTATTTGCTAATCCTGTTACTTTTATTGTACTTGCTTCTGCTACTTTTGCTGTTGTACTTGCTGTTGTTAAATCTCCTATTGTTGCGTTTCCGTTTTCTACACTCCAGCTATTGAAGTGATAATTTGTTGCAGCTGTTCCTACTATTGCATGTTCTATATTATCACCTACTGTAGTTGTTCCTCCAAGTACAACTACTATTTCATTATTTGCAACACTTGTTCCATTAACTGTTGCTGTTGCATTTGCTGTTTGCATTGTTAATGTATAGTAATTTAATGTTGCTGTTGCAGTTGTTGCTCCTGTAAATGATACTCCACTATATACCATATCTGCATCTGCTGTCTTATGATTTGAGTCTTTTCCTATCCATACATAATATGTTGTTCCTGGTACCATTGCTCCTGTAATATTCATTGTTGCAGCTGAAGGTGTTGTTCCATTCCATGATTTTGAATTGCTTGTTTTACTATTGCTTATATATACTGTATATCCATTTAGTGCTGTTGAATTAGCTCCGTCTTTCTTTAATGTTAATGTTACTTTATTTGATGTACTTACACTATATTTTGCATAAAGTGTATGATTTTTTGGAGTTGAAACAATAGTTGAACTTGTTACATATGCTGTTGGTCCTGCTGTAAATGTTCCTGTTCCAGCATTTTGATAGAATTGTCCTTCAACTGTTTCATACAATCCAATTGTACCATCTGATTTTTTACAAGGTACATATTGTCTTACTATTTCTCCATCTTCATATATGTCGAATGCATATAATTTTGCTATACCTATTTTGTTTGCTACACTTGTTCCATTAGCTGTTGCAGCTAATATAAACATATTTGCTGTTGCTGTATTTGTTGCTATAGACTCTGCCACATTAACACTATATTGGGAATCATATTTCCAATATCCTTTTTCAACATTAAATTTAAATGTATGTCTATTGGTATCTGCTGCAATACCTGTTGATTTCCAATTTCCAGTTCCATCTTTATATCCATAAGCTAAAACTGATGAACCATTTATATAGTATACATAAGTAAATGAACCTGTAGTTGAATCGCTTCCATGTACACCATATATTCTTTGTTGAACAGGTGAAATTGAAGTAAATTGATAATCTGCTCTTACTCCTGTATTAGGTGATGGTTTATATCCAGAATTAATATATTGTGTTCCTGTGCTTTCGATATATTCAAGTTGCTCATATCCTTCTGGTAAATAACTCCATCCCGCAAATGTATATCCTGATTTAGTTGATGTAGCTAGTGTTCCATATGCATTATTGAATGTAACTTGTTTATTTGTTGCAGAAGGTGTTCCTCCATTTCCATTATATGTAACTGTATACGAATTTGCCGTTGCACCAGATGATATAGTAACATTATTGTTTACTACAATCTTGTATCCTGTTGCTGTTCTTGATGTTGATCCTTCTTTTAATACTGGTGTATCAAATCCTGCATTCGCAATTGATATTGACCAGAATGGTGTTCCGGCTAATACTAATTTTGTTGCAGTTGTTACTGGTGTTCCTTTAGATGAAGCACTTGTTCCATCTAAACCAGTATATAATGTACTTCCAACTCCTTCTTCTCTTGTAACTTTTCTTACAGCTATAGTAGCTTTATTTGCTGATACACTTCCTCCTGTTGTTGCATCTTTTACCCATACATAATATGTTGTTCCTTCAGCTAAAGTTAGGTTTCCTGTATTTGTTGCTGTTATCCATGTATCTAATGCAAATGATGTACTTGCTGCATCACTTCCTGCTGCTGGAGCACTTGTTTGTGATGTACTTACATAGTATGCTGCTCCTACCTCTGCAGTGTATGTAAATGTATTATAGTCACTTCTTGTTATTGTTGGAGTTGCTATATATGTTGCACTACTTGTAAATGTTGTATCTGCAGTTATTTCTTGGTTACTTGAGTTTTCTATCGTTGTTGAACCTTTCTTTACTACTAATGTATTATATCCATCGCTTAATGCACCTGTTGGAATTACTGGTGTTCCATTTAATACATACATTCCACTTGTTACATCTGCTCCATTTGTTGTGTCTGCTTTTGCTGTTAATGTTGTTCCTACTCCTGCTGTTAATGTAACTTTAAAATTTGTTATTGTTGCACTATTTGGTGAAACATTTCCGTCTTCATCTTGTACCCATACGTACCATGTCTCTTTGGCACTTGTACTTACATCTTGACTTGTTGTTGTAGCCCATCCTGTTGTGCTTGCTGTTGGCAAGCTTGTTTGTGTTTTACTTATTATATATTTAGATCCTGCTGTAGCACTTACTGTAAATGTATTATAGTCACTTCTTGTTATTGTTGGAGTTGCTGTATATGTTGCACTTGCTGTTAATGTTACTGAACCTGCACCCATTTTTACGTTTTGACTCTTTGTTCCTGCTGTAAATGTTGCTAAGTTTGTTCCTGAAGTCTTTGTCCATGTGCTCCATGTATATCCACTTTTTACTGTTGCATCAATTGATATATCTTGTTGGGTTCCATTAGTATCATTATTATATAAATAATTTCTTGTTCCAGTTCCAGTATAACCTGTTTGTTTTGTTCCACTTATACCAGTGCCTGCAACTAATTTCATACTATAATAATTAATTGTTTTTGAATCATTATTATTATTTATAACTGCATTTACTCCAGAATCTAATAATGTTGTCTTTTCCCCGGAATGTTTTCCTGCATATACATCATATGTTCCATTTAAAACATTAGTAAATATTGCTTCATTTCCGCTGCTTACCGTTGTTGTTGCTTTTTCTGTTCCATCTTGATATAGAGAAACTTTCATTCCACTATTTGAATATGCACTATTATTTAGCTTTAATGTTATAGTTACTGTATTAGACTCCCACTGTGCATACATAGTCTTTTTTGTTGTAGAACTGTCTACTGCTGGTGTAAATCCTGTATATGAAGATTCTGCCGAATATTTAGTTGTACTATCTGCTGTTTCTCCCCATCCTACAAAATGGTAACCTGATTTTATAAATCCATTTGATGCTAATGTAAATGATGGTGTAGTTATATTTGCATTGTTATTAATTCCAGAATTGTAATATTGCGTACTTTGTGTTGCTAAAGTTGTTCCGGTTCCACCATTTGCATTATATTCTATTGTAACTGTTCTAGAATATTTAGATCTTAAGTATGCCAAAAAATTATATTCTGGTTTATAACTTGTTCCTACCTTAGATGCTTCTATATCTGTAGAAGCATTTGCTGTATTAGTTCCACCTTTATATCCTAAGAATGTCCAGCCTGCTTCACTAGGTATTCCAGTATTAACTGGTGTTGGAATATCTATTGCTGTTAAATATGTATCTGATATTGAATATGGGTTCCAATATTGTGTTTTAGTTGTATCAGGTGCAATTGCATCTTTACCACTATAAAATTTTAATCCTCTCGAACCTACTGCATATAAGTTAATATCATTTGCTATATTCCAGCTAGATATAGATTGTTTTTCAGTATAATCTCTTGTTGTTCCTGTTTGATCTGTACTCCATCCATAGAATGTCCAATAATACGTTGCGCTATCTGCACTCTTTGGTAACAATGTTCCTCCTAAATCATCATGATACGATTTTAATGTTACTGACTCTCCATATGTTACATCCATATCTCCTAATTTAGTTGTACCTGCTGTACTTGTTCCATTTCCTTGATAGAAATTAATTTTATAAACATTTGCTGTTGCACTTGTTGAAAATGTTGTATCTGCAGTTATTTCTTGACTGCTTGAGTTTTCTATTGTTGTTGAACCTTTCTTTACTACTAGTGTATTATATCCTGTGCTTAATGTTCCTGTTGGATATACTGGTGTTCCATTTAATACATACATTCCACTTGTTACATCTGCTCCATTTGTTGTGTCTGCTTTTGCTGTTAATGTTGTTCCTTTGCCTGCTGTTAATGTTACTTTGTAGTTTGTTATTGTTGCACTATTTGATGAAACATTTCCATTTGCGTCTTGTACCCATACATACCATGTTTCTTTAGCACTTGTTCCTACATCTTTACTTGTTGTTGTTGTCCATCCTGTTGTGCTTGATGTTGGAGTGGTTGTTTGTGTCTTACTTATTAAGTATTTTGATCCTGCCGTTGCACTTACTGTAAATGTATTATAATCACTTCTTGTTATTGTTGGAGTTGCTGTATATATTGCACTTGCAGTTAATGTTGCATCTCCCGCTCCCATTTTTACATTTTGACTCTTTGTTCCTGCTGTAAATGTTGCTAAGTTTGTTCCTGAAGTTTTTGTCCATGTGCTCCATGTGTATCCACTACTTACTGTCGCATCTATTGCTATTGTTTGTACACTACTACTATTGTATAGATATGTTCCTGCTCCACTTACACTTCTAATTCCTGTTCCTTTACTTAATGTTAAAGTGTAATATTGTGCTGTTACTGCACTTGGACTATCATTATTTACTGTTACACTTTTTCCTGTATATATTCTTGTTGTTAATGCTCCACTACTCTTTCCTGCCCATACATAATATGTTCCATTTGGCACTTCAGTAAATGTTACTGTTCCGTTACTATTTGTCTTTGTATTTGATGTATATCCTGTTGGAGCTGTATCACTTGTACTACTTGAGCTTAATGATACTGAGTATCCTGCTGTTATTGCTGTTGTTCCGTTTTTTAAGTTTACTGTTACTTTATTTTCATTCCATATAGCATATAAGTTTACCGTTTCCCCTACTATTGTTGTTCCTGTTGTCATATTTGCCTTATCTGCATATGCTACTGTTGTACTACTTGAACTTGTTGACCATCCTCCAAATGAATATCCTGTTCTTGCAAATACATTTGCTGTTAATGCTTTTGCTGTTCCATATACAAATCCTGTTTGATCTGCCATTGTTCCTGTTGCATCATCTGCATTCTTATTAAACTTAACTGAATAACTTATTCCTGTCCAATGTGCATAAAGTGTTATATTTTCATCATATTTTATCCATTTTCCAGATGAGTCACTATATCCGCTTAATGATGATACTAATGTACCATTACTATTAAATATTTTAGTTCCACCTGTAGCTGATGTATACCAGCCATCAAATGAATATCCAACTCTTGAAACTACTCTTGTATCTGGAGTCCAATTATACTGTGTATCTCCTGGATATGTTCCATATGCTGTATCGTAATTATAAAATCTATGTGCTGATGTGCTATTTGCTCCATAATATCCATTACTCCAACTCTTTACATATGTAGTATCAAATTTACCATTATTTGTATTAAATGTTACTTTAGAACCACTTGCTGCCCAATTTGCAGTTAATGTTCCATTTCCAGCTCCATATTTATAACTTGTTTTAAATTGGTCTCTTGTGTAACTCTTCATTACTATAGAGTTAATGTTCCATGAAATTTGTGTTTTATCTGTACCAGAAAGATATATATATGCTTTTTCTCCAACATTTCCTGTTTTACCAGTAAATACTGCCATATAGTATGTTTTCCACTCTCCTGTTCCAACTTTGTCATTAAATCTATAGTTAGAACCTATTCCTGTATAGTATGCTCCTATTCCTCCTAGATTTATATTATATCCTGTTGGAATTTTAGCTTTTATTTCTAATACATTTATTCTTAATGGTGTTGTTGGCCATGCATTTAAAGATATTCCTCCTGCATTTGTGTTTGATGTTCCGTTTGTAATAATCTCTAGAGAGTATCCTCCTGTTGCAGTAGAATCTTCAACCATACTATTTGTAGCATTACTATATGATGATGGCGTTGTACTTGTTGCAGAATTATAGTTAAATGTTTGTGTCTCTGTTGGTGTAACTGAAGTGTCATAATAAGTATATGTTCCACTTCCTGACAAAGTCCATCCTGTGAATATATATCCTTCTTTTGTTGGATTATTTGCTACATTATATGTTGTATCATAATTTTGTTTTACTGTTGTATTTGATGTTGTTCCATTAAATGTTCCTCCATTTGGATTAACAGTTAATGTATATTCATTTATCTTCCATCCTGCATATAACGTTGTATTTGATGTTTTATCATAATTTCTTGCACTTGCTCCTGATGCTGTATAATATTGTTTTGCTCCTGATGCTGTGTAATTTTCATTGTCATACCATCCCATAAATGTATATCCTGTTTTTGTTGGGGCTGTTGTTGAGATAGTTGGCATTGCAGAATCATATGTTGCTGTAACATTTGCACTTTGTCCTCCAGTACCACTATTAGAGTTAAATGATACTGTATATGTGTTTGCTGTCCATTTTGCTGTTGCTGTTATTGTCCAATTTGCTGTATTATATGCTAAATTTGGATTAAATTCTGTATTCTTATCATAATCTGTACTTCCTATTGTCCATTTACTAAATGTATATCCTGTTGGTGGTGTATATATTGTATTTGATAATGTTACTTCTTGACTACTTGTTGTTGTATTATTTGTATTTAAG
>JAFROW010000004.1 GCA_017429505.1 Clostridia bacterium
ATCATCATCATCATCATCATCTACTTCTTCATATACTGAAATAACATCATTATCAACACTAATCTTATATTTTTCTCTTTGTTCTATTGCTTTCTTTAATAATTCAATATCTTTTTCACTTAACATCTTTAATCCTTCCTTTCTACTTCACTTTATATGTTCTTGCGTCTTTTCTTAATTTTTCAAAACATTTTTTATGAAAATCATCTATCTTTTTAATTTTGCGTAATTTAATTATTCTTGATTCACTAAATAAATCATCTAAAAAATCAAACAAACCATATAAAATTTCTATAATTGATTTTATAATAATATAAGGTGTGTTTATAAAATACTCTAAAAATTCTAATATCTTATATAATAAATAATCTTTTATACCTAAAATTCTTATATATTTCATTTCTTATCTCCTTTCACATTTTTCTAATGACTTTTTATATGTTTTATCACATTTTTGTAACTTTATAACTTATAGATTCCATCATTTCTTTGGTAACTATGTTTTTTATATCTTCCTCATTAAAATTACTTTTAACACTACTTATTCTATTTCCATTCCAAATATCTGTTATTTGTTCTCCATTTACATAGTCTCCACATTCAATTAGGTCTATTAGATTAGGAGAATGTTTGACTATTTCTCTTTTATCAACATAAGTAAAATGTTCTTTATCTACCCATATACCATCAACATCTGGAATAATTCCAATACCTACATTAACACTATCTTCATAAAATTCTGTTCCGTCTTCAATTTTATAAATCTGTCCATTTTTAGTTCTAACAAATTCATTTACTTTTATTTCATTTTCCATAGATTAGTCCTCCTCTATTTTAAAATTTTACTATCCCAATACTCTAATACAACATATTTAATTTCAGGCACTATCATATTTTTCAAATCATCTTTATGTTGTATTCCTAATCTTGATAAATCAAAACTAATAAATCTACTTAATTGATAAGTGTTTATTTTATTTATGCAAAAGACTAACTCTCTACCATATCTAATTTGATATTCTATGTCTATATCTTTAAAAATTGTCTTTAATTCATCAATAACTTTTTGTATTTCTTCTTTTAAATCAAATCTTTTTAATGTAGGAAATAAACTTTCAAATAATGCTTCATAATATCTACTATCTCTTTCCATATATCTACTCCTTTTCTAAAAGTGATTGCAAAGCTTGTTTTACTGCTTCTCTTAAATCTTGATGTCCTATCATTTTGTAATGTACTTCTTCTATTTTTGCTTTTATTTTGTCTTTCCAATCTAAGTCTTTTTCATAACAACCTTGTGCAAATCCTATTTGATATTCTTTGCTTTCATCTTTTAATTCTTCTATTTCTTTAGATTGTTTTTCAATTAGATTTTTTGCTTCTTTACAAGCATTTAATACTGCTTTAATATAGCCATCATCTACTTTGCTTTTATCAAAATCATTTTCTTCCAAACAATAAAGTCTATCTAATATTTCGTGTTCTATATATTCTTTCTTTTCTTCATCTGACATTGTTTTATTCCTCCTTTTCAGGTAATAGCAAATCTATTCCTGTCATTTCTTCATATTGTAAATGGCATTTTCTTAATCTTTTATTATCTTCTTTTTCTTTTTCATAAGCTGTTAGTAGGGTTTGAACTTTATACACATCAAGAGTTACATGGTCATATTCACATTTTTTAGCATAGTTTAAATCATGTTTAATATCTTTTATTTCAAGTTCTATATTCATTTACTTACACCTCTCTCTATTTCATAACTAGAATATCCTCCATCACTTGCATTATATTCCAATTTCGTATTATCCTCTAATGTTAATTCAACCATACTACCATCAACATAAATATCTTTTATTTTTTTACCTATAAACCATTTCTTTTCAAAAAAATCTTTCATTTACTCACACCTCACAATTCAAATTCTTCATTGCAATCTTCTAAACTGCTTATCATGTCTATTTTTCTTTGTAATGCTTCTGCTTTTCTTTTATAATAATTGTCTTCTTTTATTGTTTCAATTAACTTGTCTATTTCCTCTAATACTCGCCTTTTATCTTCTCCGCCTAATAAGTCCTCTTCTTGTATAAATTTTTGTTTATATCCTCTTATTCCTCTTATAGCTAACCTTTTTGCTAATTCTTTATAATCAATCTTTTGCATTTTTACTCTCCCTTTCATAATATTTTATAACCTCTTCTTTGCTCATTAAAATTAATGGTTCATCTTTTTTAATATCCCATATTGCTATTCCTGCAAGTTGTTCTGCCATTTTATTAATCATTCTGTCTCTATCTCCTAAAATAAGTAATAAATCAGCTATTCTATTATTAGCTTCGTATAAATCTGATTGAATATTTTTTAACTCCTGTATTACTGCTTTTATATCTGCAATATGATTATCACAAAATTCTTTAAAATCTCCGTCTTTTTCAAATAAATCATCTTCTTCACAATATTCTTCTAAATTATTAATATGTTCCTCTATTTTCATTCTCTTTTTCCTTTCCATGTCCAGGGTATCTCAATATATCTTTAAAATCTATTCCATATTCAGTAAGCTCATCAATACAATCTTGTAAGTCTAAATGTCCACTTTTAAAACAATCTATATTTCTCCATATTTTTTCCATAAACTCTGGTAGTCTTTTCTTTCCTAATCCTAAATTATAATGAGCTGTAAATGCAACTGTAATGCTATAAATATTCAAATACTCATCAATCATTTTTGTTGTTTCTTCTTTACATCTTTGTTGCATTTCATAATAAATTTCATCAACCCATTTTCTTAATTTCTTTGGATCATCAAATACTTTATTTAATTGTTTCTCTTGTCTTTTTGTTAAGTCCATAATGCTTTTTCATCTCCTTTTCAATATCTTCTGCAAATGCCCACATATCAACAGGGTAACATTCTGACATACTTTTCATTTCTGATAAATTTATTCCTTTTTTATCGCATTTATAGTATCTACATATTTTTGGTCTTGCCTCATATATGCTACATCCTTTTTCTTGATTACCATTATAATATGGGCATTGCAGTTTTCCTTTCATAACAAGTATAAATCTATTTATAAATACCTTATTTTGAAATACATATCTTACTATTCTATCTGCATCTTCTTGATCTATTGGTAGTATAGTTCCGCAGCACTCTCCACACTTTGTACATTTTCCATTGCAAGTATTGTCTGTTCCTGTATATCCTTCTCTTATTGCTTTATCTATTGATTCAAATATTGTCATTATTTCCACCTACTCAAATATTTCTGTTATTTCTAACTCAGGATATTTATACTCAAATATCTTTTTCTTTAGTTTATATGTTTCTGTTTTATATCCTTTTGTATCTTCTACAATAAACTTCTTTTTGTTTACGTCATAATAGACAAAATCAGCAATATAATTTATTGATTGAATAGTTTTACCATTTTTCTTATAACTTGGCTGTAATTCAAATCTGATTTGTCTGCGTAAGTCTTTTATTTGTTTAGCTCTTTGCAATAGTTTTAGTTCATACCATCTATTTGCTTCCAATTGAGAATCAAATTCTTCTCCATCTACTACTACCTTTTTATTTCCATACTTACTCATTTACAATTCTCCTAAACCATAAAAGTTGGTGGAGTAGGAATTGTTTCTAAAATAGGTTTCCATAAATGTAATGTATATTCATGATTATTAATATAATCTGCTTTCTTTGGATGAAGCTGCATTACTACCTCTTCATCCTCAAAAAACATTTCTTTTATCTTGCACATTTCATTCCATTTTGGGCATCTTTCCACATTCTTTATATGTACTGATACATGTTCCCATCCTAGTCCATCACTTGCTATTACTATAAATTTCTTATTATCTATTGGTATTTCAAAAGCTCCATTGTGTTCATCTCCTAAAATACCCTTATATAGTTCAACTCTATATTCATTAAGATAGTTCAAATCTTTCATTATTACCAATCCTGTCCTGTTACTTTTCTATTTATTACTAAATCTTTTCCATTCTTTGATATATAACCTTTTGCATATATCTTATATTCTCCTTTATCGAATAGTTTATCAATGTCTGGATTTTGTCCTACTTCTAAAGAGTCTGTCATAATACTCCTATCTTCATTGTATATTAAATATGGTTGTCCTTTTGTAGAAATAATTGGTTTTTGTATTTTAAAAATCATTATTTTGTTCCTCCTGCGTTTTCTATATAATCTTTTAAACTTTCTAATAATTCTGTACTTGACATTTTCTTTATTATTTCTCCTGCTCTAGTATGTATTTCTTCTGCTGATAAGAACCCTTTTTCTACAGCACTTCTTATCATTTCATCAGAAGCTACATTCTTTTGCCTAAATGCAAATATCAATCCGCTTAATTCTGCTAACAATATATCTGTTCTTCCATTTACTTCTACTCTACCTCTATTTACAGTAAACATTATTTATCCTCCTTAAATAAAACATCTTTAATTATTTCTGCTACTGATTCACTTATATTAAGTTGTGATTTAATAGTTTTTAATAGTTCTTCTGATATTTCTTTTTCATCCATGAATCCCATTTTAAAATTTCTTTCTAAATGTTCTTTCTCTATTCCTGCTTCATGTAACTCTTTTACTATATTTGCAAAGTCTGTTAGCAATCTTGCTTTAGTTCCTTCAATTTCTATCTTTCCTTTTTTTGTATCTACTTTAATCATTTTCGTTCTCTCCTTCCTCTATATTTTCAATCTCATTTAGTCTTTCGAGTCTTTCCTTTAATCCTACATTCATGTTTTCTAATAGTTTTCTATATTCAGTATAAATATAAACTCTATTCCTTATATTTCTATTGTAAATTTCTTCTATAGATACAATACACTCATCTAAGTTGCTCCATGGTGTCATAATTGGCATATATTCTGTTAATTTTTCAAAAAGTCTTTTATTATCTATATCTTTAAAATCATAACAGAATATTAGTGCTTGTAATAATTTAGTTAAATTACCATGTCTTTTTTTTGCAAATGGAATAAATGACATAGCGTATTCTATTTTTTTTACCGCTTCTTTGCATTGTTCTTCGGTTATGTTAAGCTTTCCTGTCCTAATCATTTTTGAATCCCATTTTAATCTTTTATTAATTGCAGTAGCAAGAATTAATAAATTCTGATTGTATTTGTCCATTAGTTCTTTTAAAAGTACATAACTTTTAAAATTTCTACTAGCATAACTTTCAATATAATCCCTGTCGCTCCAGTTAGTCTGATATATATTCATAGATATACATTCATCAATTCCTATATTATCGTGAACTATATACTCTACAGGTAGTTTTAAAATTTTTAGAGCTTCTAATCTACCTTGTCCATCTATAACTTCTAAATTTTCATTTACAATTAGTGGAGATGTTATATATCCCACCTTTCTTATTGACTCCATAATTCTTTGTACTCTTATAGGATCAACATTTCTATTTCCTTTTAATTTTTTGAACTTTGAATAGTCCATTGTTTGAAGTATTACTTTTCCCATTTTTATTTCCCCCTAAATTTTATAAATAATTACGACCATATCTTAGTCTAAAATCATCTTTTGTTTTTCCGTAATAATCTATCCATATTTGTTCTGCTAGTTCTTGAATTTTTATTTCATCTTCCCAATACTTTGGATTTTTATGTACAGCATATTTTCCCTCTCTATGCTGCTCTGGAGTAAGAAAAATAACTAAACCATCTTCTATAGAGTAATCTCTATTTTTAGTAGCATATCCGCTCAAATATTTCATGTCTTTCGCTCCCATAAAATCTTTTATTTCTCCAGAATGGAGGATTGTCAGGCATAATAGAAAACTCTTCTTTCATTTCTTGTCATACTCCTTTAACATACTTTCAATTTCTTTTGGAGATTTTGTTTCAATTCCAATAGCTTTACAATCTTGTACTAAATTATCTATTAATCTGCTCATTTGTTGTTTATTAAAAGAACTAGAACCATAATATAAAAACACTATTTTAAATTCTATATCTCCAATTATTTCAGTATCTCCTACTTCACAGAACCATGCTTCTCCCCAGTTTTCCCATGTCTTTTTTAATGTTTCAAAGTCTTCTGTAGGAATTTTACTTACTCTAAATATACCTAGTTCCTTTACTCTTCTTCTGTATTCTTCTAGTTTATCTATCTTTTTTCTATCACATACTTCTTCTAATAACTCCCAGAAATATCTATTAGATTTACCGCTTCTTTTTTCAATATGTTTTTTTATTTCAATATCTAGTTTTTTATCTTTAAAGTTAGATATAACGTCTAAAACTTCCAAATCTGTTGTGTCAATTAATAAAGCAAGTTTTCCTTTTCCAGTTCTAAAATCCATTGATACATCTAATAGACTTCCAGTAGTTTTCATTGTTCCTCCTATTCTTTCATGTTATTAGTCGTTTGTTTTTTATCTTCATTAGGTGTTGCAGTTGCATCTTTTTGTGATTCAGTTGTCGTTGTTTTGTCAGGCATTTTTTTCATTACCGTTAGAATAGATATATATTGTCTTCTTGTAAGGTCTTTTGTATTAGTAATGTTATAATTCTTTTTTAGATTTGGAACTACATCTACGCCTTTTCTAGTCATGATAGCATAAATTGCAGTTGCTTCTTTTTCAGTTATTTTTTTATCAAGGTTGTCCACTTTTCCAGTTGTATTTTTCTTATTTTTATTTTCTTCTGCGTTGTTGTATTTGCTATCTCCCCAATATACATTTGCTCCCATTCCTAATGATTTACATGCAACTGATATTGCATCTGTATATGCCATTTTAAAACATTCATCACTTGTATAATATCCATTACTTTCTTTAGCAACAAAGCTGCTTCCTCCTGTTCCTTCAATTGGATCAGACCATTTTCCGTCAATTTTGACATACAAATCTATATCAACAATTGCAATCTTTTCTCCGTTAGCTCCTTCAATTATTTCTTTGTTCTTAATTGGAGCTTTCCATCCAAAACCACATACTCCAAAAATTTCTGTAAGTTTTTGTATTCTCCACATAGGCTTAATATCCGTCATTCCTTTAAGTCTTCCTCCACCTATTTTCTTTTGAGCTTCTTCTGGAACTTCTTTTATTTGATTATATATTTCTAAATTCTCCATATTACTCCTTTCATTTAATCCTTAAACTGTAGTTGTTAGTTAAGATATTTACTCCTGGAATAATTTCTCCTGTAGCTTTAAAGTTATCTGTTATTGCTTTTTTGTTTGGCTTTTTAGTAACTATTTCTTGAATATATTCACTTGGAATTTCATCTTCATTGATTACTTCTACAGAAATAGGATTTTTTGCTATAGACAAAGTTCCTAAAGGTGTTTCAATTTTAGTAAGTCCACTTTGTTCCATACATTCTCTAACATATTCTTTAAAATTACTTTCTCTTTTCTCTAGCTTTTTTCTTTGCTCAGATATTCTTTTTTCTTCACTCTTCATAGCTTCAATTGTTAGTTCTATGTTTCTTATATATCCAATTGTATTTTGACTCTTTTGTTGTAATAACAAGGTTAATTCCCCTTTAATTTTTACTTTATCCTCGTCTGTAATTTCTTCATTTTCCATCAATAATGGAAAAGCATTTGCTATTTGATATAAACTAAATTCGCTCATAGTTATAGTCCTCTCTTTTTATTATTTCAAAATCTTCTATTGACTCTGAACCTCTTCTAATAATATTTTTTAGGCAAAGTTCTTTTACTCTATCTATTGAAGCATCATCAAGAACAGCAACTTTGCCTTTAACTTTATACTCATACTCTAAAAAAATAATTTTTTGCATTTTAGTATTGACCTCTTTTTAATTTAATGATATATTCTTTTTAGAAATTTTAGAAAACACATCCTAAAGATTTCTATTAAGAGTTGTTACTGCTTTTAAACAGCTCTTTTTCTATTTTCTCTAGTGTTACAAAATAATTTTCTTTTGTCTTTTTAGCATTTATTATTATTTCCATTAATGTACTTTTCTCATTTATCAATTGTAGTTCTCTTTTTAGTTCATTTTCATATTCAGTTATAATTGTATTTGTCCTTTTTAGATTATCAATTATTGTCCAAATTAATATTGCAAAAATAGCAATATACCAAATTACTAATGCTATATTTGACATTTCATTTCCTCCTCTCATGTTTTAAAACTATTTACTAGATTTTCTTTTATCTTTTCAATACTTCTAGTTGTATCTTTTATTTGATTAATTCTATTACTTATTTTTATTCCTAGTTCTTCATACGTTGGAACTTTTTGATTTGCATTTTTTCCATTTTCACATATACATCTTGCAGCATAACTATAAGGGATTCTTTCATTTCCATTTGCTATGAATTTTGTATAAACTACATAACCAGTTCCATCACATTTGCTGCAAGGTATTATCTGGCTTTTTTCTTCTGTTACTTCTCCTACTAATTCGTTATTTGCTTCAAGTATATCTGCAATTTTAGGCATATTTTTGCATGTTCTTAAACACTTTGAAATTAATTTTGTATATCTTTCTAAGCTAAGATTCTTTAATTCTTCATACATAATCTGCATTTGATTTGTTTTAAGTTCCTTGTCATAGTAAGTTTCAAGTCTTCCTGTTGTTTGTATAAATTCATCTAGTTGCATTTTTCTCCATTGCCTCCTTTATTTCTTTAGCTCGTCTTGCATTTTTTTCTTCTTGCGTTTCATTTAGATTAGTTGATGGCTTTTTATGTATTTGATTTTCTTCTTGTGCTTGAATAAGATTTTTTACTCCTGCTTTATTCCAGTTGTTTAGAATAGCTTTTATATAATTCAAGTTTCTACAATTAGCTTCAACAGATAATTGCAAAGCATAGACAACTACATCATTTGTCATTTCTTTTGCATAATCATCTAACAATTCCATTGTGTAAGGAGTAATAAGTCCAATATTGTTATTATAAAAATCAATAACTTTTTGGAAGCCGTCAACACAACTGTCGCTTCCGTCGTCTAAATAAAAATCGTCAACACAACTGTCATTTTCATTTAGTTCGCTATTATTATTTATATTAATATTTATATTACTACTACTACTCTCTTCTATTCTATTCTCTCTTAGCATCTGCTTAGCATCTGCTAAGCACTTACTCTCTGTAGGATTTATTAGAATATATTGTTTTGTATCATTATTTATTGTAATTTGCTTTTTTTCATCTTGATAAATTGTTTCTTGTATTCTTCTTGAATCAAGCCAATTATTTCTCTTCCAATCAGTAATTACAACAACTCCTGATTGAAATGGAATGATAAATTTTTTTAGAATTAATACTTTTAAACTATCTTCTGAAATACCATATACTCTCATTACTTTTTTTGGAGCTACAAATCCTTCATCATCTGCTTCCATTCCTAATAAAAAATATAATGCAATTGATTCTTTAGGTAAATCAAGAAAATCATCTTGGCTTATAATTTCACTATCAAACATTCTCTTTCTCGCCATCTTTTTTTCCTCCAATGTTAATCATCAATCAAATCACTTACTGTAACTCCCAATGCATCTGCTAGTTTTCTTAATGTTGCTATTTGTGGATTTTCACTCATTCCCCACTCAATTAATCCAATAGTGCTTGTACTTATTCCAGATTTTATAGATAAAGTTTTTCTTGAAAATCCTTTTTTTCTTCTTATTGTTTCTAAATTCTTGGATAACATTTTTCGCCTCCTTCCAAATAAAAAAGATATTGAATAAGAATCCAATACCTTTTATGGGATAAAAAAATACAACTCTTTTTTGAGTTGCTAAAATATATTTGAATATAAAATTATTACAATAACTTGAGATAAACTTTTATTTTGTGCAATGTTATATATCAGAAAATAGATTGATTAATATGCTATCTTCTTACCTTCCTCACTTAGCTTTTCAAAAAATTTAAGTGCTTATCTTTTACAAATTATTAAAACTTATTTTGTTTTTGCATTATATTTTCTTTTATAGATTTCTTTTCGTAAAAAAATTTTCTATTTTATTATTTCTAAATTTTAAATTTCTTTTAAAAATTTTAATTTTATAAAATTTCAATTATTTCTGATTTTTCTTAAAATAACAAAAATTTGCAATTTTGAAGATTTTTAGCCCCTACCTCCAAAATTACAAATTTTAAATTTTTTATTTAAGTACTTTATATTTTAATTGAATATATGAATTATCAAGTTTGTTAAATTCTAGTAATTCTAACGGCATCAGTTTGTTTAGTTCATTTTCATCTTTAATTGCTTCACCATCCACTAAAGTTGCTACATCTTTTCCTCCAATTAATATTGGAACAATTACAATATTAACATAGTCTATTAATTTATTTCTGACAAACATTCCATTCAGAGTTCCACCAGATTGAATAGTTACTCTTTCTGCCTTATATTTGCTATATATATCTTCTAGCATTTTTTCTAAATCTAAAGAATCATAATATAAGATATCCAAATTATCATACTTCTCTTGTAATTTAAAAGCTAAATGATTTTTATTTGTAGTAACTAATATAAGCTTTTCTACCCAATGACATAGATAATCAATTCCATTTTCATTTAAATGTGGCTTATTATCTATTATTATAAATCTAACATCTACTTTTTCTCTGTATTCTTTTTTATCATTCACACCTATTTTAGCCATTACTCTACCAGTATTTAATGAATAAAAATCTGTTGTTTGCTCTATTTCATAATATTGATGTAATCCTTCTTTTACGCCATCTATTCTACAAAAGTCTTTATCCACATCTAAATTATCGCTATCTCCTGTACTTATTTTTCCATCTAATGATTCAAGCATAAATAATGTTGTAATAGGTCTATTCCTTTTCATATAAAATCACATTCCTTTCCAAATTCTTATATTAATTATAAAATATTTGAAAATGGATTTCTTGATTTTTCTTGCTATATTTAAGCATTTATTCTTTTGAAATTGGTATCCATATTTCTGTATCTTTATCATCATATAATTCAAAATCTATATCCATACACTGTTTGTAGCTAGTCATTATAAAGAATTCTTTATATATTCTTGTCCATAATTCATTTATATCTTTCTCATCTTGTCCTTCACATTTAAAAACAACCCATGAACATTTTGAAACTTCAACAATTTTCATTCCTAGCTCTGATTTTATTCCATCTACATCTTCTGTTTCTTCTATTTCTCTACCTATCCCATATTGATATTCAAAAACATTTTGAGTACCAATACATATTCCTAAAGTGTTTTTAGAATAATTATCAGATATCTTTTGTAAAGTTCTGTTTTCTTTTATTTCTTTCCAAAATTCTGGTATTTCATTCTTTTTATCTAGATTGAAATTTCTAAATAAAGCTATTACTACAAAATTGTCTCTCTCTTCAATTCTATAATTCAATACTTTGTTTGGATTAATAGAATCAAATTCACAATCTATATCCACTTTACTATAATTTTTAAGTTCATTACCATTTACTTTTGCAAGTTTCGGTACAATACCATGAAAATTTTTGAATGCCCTTGAAAAAGCTTCATGGCTTTCAAATCCATATTTTAACGCTATATCTAATATATTATCATTATTTTTTGAAATTTCTTGTGCTGCCAATGTTAATCTTCTATTTCTAATATATGATGTTGGAGAAATTCCAATTATAGCACTAAAAATTTTATGGAAATAAAATGCTGACATTCCTACTTCTTTTGCAACTATTTCAAAATTAATATCTTTATCTAAATTATCTTCAATATAATCTATTGCTTTTTTTAGTTCATTTATATAATTCATAAATTACTCCTTTTTGATTTTTATTTTATCCCTTCATCTTTTAATAATCCTATAATATATAATTCATACCTCCAAATTATATAAAATCAACCTGTACATAATATTTTTTAGCAATTATTCCATAATATCTTCTTCTTAGTTTTATACCTTGTTTTTCCTATTTATCTGTATTATTGCATAAATATTGGTAGATATTGATAGAAAGTCAAATAATGCTGATGTATACAAATTAATATATACTTCATATATAAGCCACAATAAATTTGAAAATATAACAAGTATTTTAAATTTTATAACATCTTTTACATTCATACACCAAATATAAGATATAGATGCAATCAATGGTAAAAATCCAATAAATCCATTTCTATTAAAAGTAATTGAAAGAATTATAGTTATAATTGTAATAATAATCCTCCATGTTAAATTAAGTTTTTCTTTGAAACACAATATATTTCTTATTACATTAATACCATTTATTATTGCTCCACTTATACCATTATTTAAAATATTACTAAATACTGACATTAGAGTTTGAATTGTATTATAAATTAAGATTTTTCCTTTTTCTTTTTGATATCCAGCATATATTTGGATTAGTGAAGCTACAAATGCAATGATATTGCCCAAAATAATTTGCATTATTTAGCCTCCTTAATCTTTTCAAATAATTCTGATAGCTCTTTTCCTCTTTTATATCCATTTTTAAAAAATTCATAAATATTTTCTTGATAATAAGAAGTATAATAAATTAATTCTAATGTAATTGGTCCATTATAATTACAATCCTTTAAATTTTTCAAAAAATTGCTCCAGTCTAATGATCCATCTCCAGGAATTTTATGTTCATCTTCTTTTCCATTGTTATCATGTAAATGAACTGCAAATATTCTATTTTTATATTTGGTAAAATCAAACTTATCCTTTGAAAAGCAATGATAATGGCCAGAATCTAAACATAATCCAACATTGTCATCTTTGATTCTGTCTAGTACATATTCTACATATTTACTTTCATTAACATTTTCAAAAGCAATCTTTACACCTATTTCTTTTGCATAATTAGTAATCTGTTTAATTCTTTTCAAGCCTAAATCATTAGGTTCTAAGCAGTCTTTTTTAGCTAAGTGCATTATTACCAAATTTATATTATTTTCATTACAAGTTTTAATATCATTTTTATATCTTTCCACTTCTTTATCTCCTTGAATTCCTTCTTTCCAAAGTAAATTGATATTTTGATATCCTAAATGTGCAAAAATTATATTTAATTTTCTTTCTCTCATTTTTTTTAATTGTTCTGCTTGAGGTGTTTGCCATATATTATCATTATTGTACCATTGTATAAAAATTTTTTTAAATCCTGCTTTTGTAATTGCATCAAGTGATAGATCAAAATTTGTACCATTTTTACTATAATCATGGCAATTCTCATTAAAATTCTCATTACTTAAAACTACGGCTAAATCATTCATTTTAAAAGGGCTCCTTTCTTTGTTTACTTATAATTTAATCACAGCTATAATGCTTTTTGGATTTAATATACTCTAGTTCTCTTCTTATACCACTTATTGTGTTAACTGGTAAGTTCTCAATATCTACCCATTTTAATTCTTTACACTTTTCGGGTTCTAAGTTTTGTATTTCGTTTTTAAATTTTTTAACTCTAAAAACAAATTTTAACTTGTCTTTTTCAAAATGATGATAAATATGAACCATTTGCATATCTTCTCTTTCTAACTCAATTCCCAACTCTTCTTTTGCTTCTCTTATCATTGCATCAAATAAGTCTTCTCCTGGTTCTAAATGCCCACCTGGTAAATCATATTGATTGTCTAAATACTCTGCCAACACCATTAAAATTTCTGTTTTACCTGTTGTAGAATTCCTCCTTTCTAGTAGTAAATCAACTACTATTTTTGAAACATGTCTTTCACTCATATTCCTTAATCCTCCTTTTAATATATTTAAAACCAGAAAGTAGCTTTGATTTCTTATTATAAACTGTGATTTTTTACAATAAAAATATGGAAATCAAAGAGAATACTCCCTTGGTTTCCATATCTGCATTTTTATATTTAATTATCTCATAACATCTTTACTTATTATACATAATATTTTTGAATTTGTCAATAGTTTTGCGTGTTTTTTCGATGTCAATATTTTAATTATATAACGTATAATTATTGATATATCAACATTCTAATGTTCGAAAACTTTTATTTTGTGCAATGTTGTATATTGAAAAGTAGACCTATTAAAGTATGCTTCTTCTAGCTTCTCTCATTTTAACTTTAAATATTTTTTAAGTTCTGTTGTTTTATAATTTATACATTTTAAAATTATTTTATTAAAATTTATATAATGAAAATTTCGAAAAATTATAATTTTTTATAAAATAACAAAAAATTTGCAATTTTGAAGATTTTTAAGTCTCTACCTCCAAAACTGCAAATTTTACACTTTTCCCTATTTTATAATATAAATTGTAATTTATAGTTATTTGTTTTTATTGTCTCTTTTTATTGTTGCGCCTATTGTCATTCCAATACACATACCAATACTTACTCCTAAACACATGCAAATGCCTACATTATTTGTTGCAAAACCAATTGCAGAACCTATTGCTATACCAATACTCATACCTAAACTCATACCAACTACTATATAGTTTTCTTCATTTTCATCATTAATTTCTGTATTTTTTTCTTTATTCATACTCTATACTCCTCTCTACAAATTACTATTTATCTTCAACTTATATCTTTTTTTATTATATAATAAAAAACTGATAATTGCAACTAACTATCAGTCTAAAAAAAACGAGCGACTACTTTTATTTTGTGCAATGTTATATTTTTCTTTTTATACGTCTTCAAAACTATTACTTCCTATTATTATAAAGTTATCTTCTCAATTCAAACATTATTTCATTTGGAATTTTATTATTAAAAGGTTCTCCAATAAAATCATAAATTGCTTTAAATCCAATTTTTTCATGCAGTTTTATAGATGCAACATTTTCTTTTTCTATACAACTATAAAAGCTATGTTCAGGGAACTTATCAATTGCATATTTTAATAGCAAAGAGCCTATTCCCAGTCCTGCATATTTTTTATCTACTAATATTTCCCAAATATATGCAATTTTATCTGGCATATTTTTTATTTTGTTAGGATATTCTTCTATTTTGCAGAAATTTCTATCAAAACATATTATTACATATCCTTTAGGAATACTATCCTCTATGCATATTAATTTAAGCATTTTTTCATCTTTTATTCCATATTCATTACTCCATTTTGTTATAAAATCTTCATTATTATTTTCAAATAGGCTTCTGATATCATTATAATTACTATTTTCTAAAATCATTTCTAACTCCAAAACTATTTAATTTTTTATCTAGTATTTTTATATATAAAATCGACTTCTGATGAATCAGGTTCTTCCCATAATAATTCTAATTTTTTCATTAATCCATTATTTAAGTAAAAATTAGATCCTCCATTTCCATCTGTAATTCTTTTATTTCTTTCGTCAATGTTTTTTTTCCATGTTTCATTGTCAGCATAAATATAATGAATTTCATATTGAATTCCCATATTTTCATAAAATTCTCTTATTTTTTTACGCTCTTTTTTTGACCAAAGTCCTCTTTCATAAATTACATTTGCCCCTGCTTGTACGATTTCTCCTACTTTTTTTGTCAAATAATTATTCAACCTTTCAGAAAAAATATTATAAAATTCTCCTTGCTCATTATTTATTAAATCATAAGTAGCTTCGTCTGGTGAAATTATGACAGCATTTAACTCATTCTTTATTTTATTGGAATAAAAACTTTTTCCACTACATATTTTTCCGCATGTTATTATCGCTTTAGCCATTAAATCATCTCCTCCAAATAATGCTATATAATAATTATATCAAAAAAACAAGTAATAATCAATTAAAAATAGCTAATATTTCAACATACTGTGTTACATAAAAACGAGCGACTACTTTGATTTTGTGCAATGTTATATATTCCTTTTTATACTTGTTTTAATTCACATTCCTCTACTCTCCTATGTTATTTTTTGGGATTTAAAGTAATTTCCAATTAAATCATATTTTATTATTAAATTAGGTTTTTATTCAATTGAATTCAATTCAATTCAATTTAATTATTTAAATTAAATTTTTTATAATATCTTTTTTCATAAAATATTTTAATTATAGTTTTCTAAAATAATAAAAAAAATTGCAATTTTAAAGATTTTTAGTTTCAATCTCAAAATTACAAATTATTAGCTATTCCCTATTTTTTATATATTAAATCTTTTTTTATTAAATCAGAGAAATCATGTATTATTTTATATTTTGAAGTTTTTATCGTTTTGTTTCTATCCATATGTAAAACTAATAACCCCTTTTTTGCTGCAATATCTAATAGTTCTTCATTATCATCTATAAATATTGCTTCATTTTCTTTTATATCAAATTCTTTTATTGGATAGTCAAATAATACTTCATCTTGTTTTCTTTTTCCGTATATTGAAGATATATATATTTTTGCAAAATATTGATCAATATTATGTTTTTTTAAATAATTAATTGCACAAGGCCAATTGTCTGATAACATAAGTATAGTATATTTTTTTGATAACTTTTCTAAATCTTTTTTTACATTTTTATATAATATGTATTTACTATCATCTTCATCATAAACAAAATTATTTACTATGTTTTCAAGTTTTTCTTTTGTGATATTATAATTTATTTTTTGGAAAACTGTTTTATAAAATTCCATTATTATTTTATATTCTTCTTCTAAATTTTGTGCTTTTCCATTTAATAAATATCTGCTACTTTTTATTGCCTCTTTTAATTTGTCTTTATTTATTTTTGATATATCTACATTTTTTAGAAATTCATTTGTTACAAGCCAATTTCCTGAAGCTGGTTCTATTAAAACTTTTCCCATATCTAATATTAAATACTTAATCATATTATCACCTTTTAATATTTATAATATTATATTTTCTCAACTTTTTAGTAATTATATAACAAAGGACTAATAATTACAACTAATTATTAAATTTATTTTTCATAAATTTGAATGCACGGAAACTTTGATTTTGTGCAATGTTGTGTATTTCTTTTTTGACGGCTTTGATCCATATACCCTCTGCTCTCTTGTTTTGGTATTATCAGTTAAATAAAAGTTATTCCCCAAAAGTCAATTATTTTTGAATCTGGGGAATAACTTTTATATCTTAATTATTTTATAATATTTTCTATATTTCCTATTATATATAAAGGAATATTTGTTAGCCATTCTTCTTCCCTATAATCAGATAAAGAAGTTCTTATATTTATTTTAGTATTATATTTTTCTACAAATGTTTTTAGACTTTTAGCTTGTAAATTTTCGCTCGATTTTACTTCTATTGGAATATTATTTTTTCCTAATTGAATAATATAATCTAATTTGGCTATTCCTTTATCTGATGACCAATAAAATATTGGTACATCAGTATTAGATTTAAGCTCTGTTAATACAAATTGTTCTGTTAACGAACCTTTAAATTCTACTAATAATTCATTTCCTTCTAATATTGAACTGCTATCTATTTTTGCCATAGCACATAATAAGCCTGGATCCAATAAATACAATTTAAATGAGTTAAAATCTTGATATGCTGCAAGTGGAATTTTACAGTCATTTACTCTATTTATTTGATATATCAAACCACAGTCAATAAGCCATGCTAGAGCTGTTTCATATTCTCTAGCTCTTGCTCCTTCTTTTACTAGACCATAAATAAATTTTTTATTTTCTTTTGAAAGCTGTGTAGGAATATTATTCCATAAAGCACGAATTCTTGGAACAATATTATTTGGAGCATGTTTTGAAAAATCTTGTTCATAATCAATTAACAATTTGTTTTGAATTTCTCTTACTTCATTATAATCTTTATTATGAATAAAGGCATTTACGACTTCTGGCATACCGCCTATATACAAATATTGTTTTAAGTAATCTATAAATTTACTAGAAAACACTTTTATGAGCTCATAGTCATTAGATTTTATAAGTTTTACTAAATCATCTTCTCCTAATGCATTAAGGAATTCGAAGAAATTTAATGGGAATAGATCTAAGAAATCTACTTTTCCTACTGGAAAAGATGTTCCTCTATGCATTGCAATTCCGAAGTAATGATCCAGCTGCAACAATATTATATTCAGGTGCATTTTCGTAAAAATATTTTAAGGATGTTAATGCGTTTGGAACTTCTTGAACTTCGTCAAAAATAATTAGTGTATCATTTGCATTAATATTAACTCCAGATTCAAGTTTTAAACCCTGCATTATTCTTTCTATATTCATATCTCCAGAAAAAAGTTGTTCCATTCTTGTATTTCTATCAAAATTTATATATGCAAAATTTTTATAATATTTTTCACCTAATTCTTTCATAAGCCATGTCTTTCCAACTTGCCTAGCACCTCTTATAATTAATGGTTTTTTATTTATATTATTTTTCCATTCTATAAGTTTTTCGATTTGATTTCTATACATTATATATCACTCCTCTGCTTCTATATTATTCTTATATTATAACATTAAAAATCACAAAAGTCAAATGACTTTTGTGATTTTCTACACATCTCTCAAATGACTTTTGTTAAAAACACGCGACTACTTTAATTTTCTGCAATGTTATATATTTCATTTTGCACAATGTTACATCCTTATTTCCTATTCTCTTTTGCATTTTTTTGTTCGAAATAGAATTTTTAAATATATAAACTTTCTAAATATTTTTTTACATATTTCCATCTATTTTTAAAAAATTGCTCTTTCTCAACTAAATTTTTAATTTCTTTTAATGTCATCCATCTAACTTCAGATACTTCATCTTTTTTTAATTTCATGTCCTTTATTTCAAAATCATTTTTTAATAAATATGTCTCTACTATAAGTGAATTTACTCTAAATTTTGTTATAAATTCTAATTTATTAATATCAATATTGATATCCAGCTCTTCTTTAGCCTCTCTCACAATTGTTTGCTTTGAATTTTCACCTACAATAACAGAACCTCCCATCATAGCCCACACGTTAGGAAAAATTTTTTTGTTGCTAGCTCTTTTTTGAATTAAAAATTTATTTTCACTATTTATAATCCATATCTCTGCTCCTAAATGACAAAAACCTTTTTTAAAAAATGTTTCATCATGTTTTTCCATTATTTCACCTGTCTTATTTCCATTTTTATCTAATACTTCCCATAACTCCATCTTATTATGTTTCAGCTCCTCTGATTTATGATTTTTATTTATTTTGTTAAACTTTTTCAATATTATATAATAAAAGCCTGATAATTACAACTAACTATAATCCTTATTTTTGTTGATTTAAACGATTTATCTGTTTTAAGCTTAAACCTCTAAAACTATTGATATATCAACATTCTAATTCCTGGAAACTTTTATTTTGTGCAATGTTATATATTTCTTTTTATACTACTTTTGCTCCATACCCCTCTGCCTCTCCTATGCTGTTTTCTATGGATTAAAGTAGTTTCTAATTAAATCATATTTGTTATTAGTTTTGATTTTTTTCGAAAGTTATTTATATTTTATTCTTTTTATAATTTCTTTTTCTTAAAAACTTTTAATTATATTTTTTTGATAATAATAAGAAATTTGAAATTTTTGAATTTTTATTTTCATCCAAAATTGCAAATTTACTTATATTCCCTATTTTTCTAAATTATTTTTAATAATTCTTCTAAACTATTCATTTTATATGTACTTAGTTTATCTATTATATTTTGAGTTTTATACATATTCTTATCAACAATGTTTAAAACTTCTATTTCTGCATTATTAGCAGCTTCTACACCTTCTAGAGAATCTTCTATTATTAAGCAATCTTTTGTAGAAACATTCAATTTTTCTTCCACCTTAAGATATACTTCTGGATTTGGTTTTTTATTTTCTACATCTTCGTAGGTTATAATTAAATCAAATACATCATTTATTTTAAATTCATTTATTAGTTTTTGATTTTTATTATTATATATTTCTAAAACTTTTTTAGGTGATAAAGTTGCTAAAACTAAAGTATAACCTTTTTGCTTTAATTTTAATACTACATCTTTTGCATATTCTTTATATCCTATTTTTTCAGAAAGATACTTATATTCAATGTTACTATACATTTTTCTCAATATATCTATGTCATGTAATTCTGTACTATATTTTTTATCTAAATATATAAGAAAATTATCATATAAATCTCCTGACAAATTTTGATGTGCTACATCATCCCAATCATCTTGTATTTGGTCTGCAGTAATAACTTTTTCAGTAATTGTATTTATTAAAGTAGCATAAATTTCATTAAACATATTTACTGAGTCAATTAATGTACCATCTAAATCAAATATAATTACTTTTTTATTTCCGAATAAGTTCTTATTTTTAATAATAAAATTTTTTAAAAAGCTCAATGCTAATATTACATACGCAATAACTCCAATTAATTGTATAATTAAATTATTCATCTTATACTACCTCATAATTTATTAAAAGTTTACTATAAATTACAATTATTATACTAATTCAAAAGATTTCCCCAATCCATAAGAGCATGACCAATTCTTACAACCAAAACTTTATTATTTTCATCATCAACTATATAAAATAATATATATTTTCTAACATTTATTTTTCTAATATTTTTATGGCCTGTTAACTCTTCGCTTAAAATAGGCATACTTACTGCAACATCTTCTAATCTTTTTAATGCTTGTTTAAAAAGTAGTTTGTATTTATCCGCTATATTTTTTTCTTTTAAATCATATTTAATGTATGAAATAATATTTTCTAAATCGCTATTAGCAGTTTCCGAAACCTCTACAATATATTTTTTCATTTTATCAACTCCAAATGATTTAAATATTATCTAAGTTTGTAAATACTTCATCTACTGAATATACTTTATTATCTTTTATATCATCCAATCCTTTTTGCAATTTTTCTTTTAAGTCTTTTTTACTTTTTATTATCACACTATTTGGAGCTTTTGAATCTATATGCGATAATTTCAAATATTCAATAAAATCAATAACTTGAGCCATTAATTCTTCTGGCAATGTATTTATTTCATTATATAATTCTTGCTTTTCAATAGACATATTACTTTACCTCCAATTTAAATTCACATTTTTATTATAACACTTTTTATATAAAAAATCTATGTATTTGAAATAAAAATAAATTGCGAAATTCACTTTTTTTATTTTTAGTCCAAAATTATAGGTAACATAATGTGATAAATTGGTAAGTTTTTCTTTTTTTGTTACCTCAATTTTTTTATACAATTTTTGGGTTCACTTAATAAACCATATATAAATGGCTCTTTTGACTTATGTTAACTATGTTGAATTACGTACATTTAAACAGGCTTCGCATGTTTTCTTCTTTTCCAAGTTTTGCATTCACTAATGCTATTGTCATATCAAACTCATTGCTATGTGAATTTCGGTTTCCATTTTTGCTTTTCCTCTTATTGTGTGTTCTTCAAATCCGTATCCATTGTCTATTCTGCTATTTATTCGCTCTAATGCTACTCTTTTTTTATATTTCTTTTTCCATTATTCATATCTCCAGAAATTTGTAATTTAAAAGCTTTTTATACTCATCAAGAATAACATTATACATACGGCTGTCTTTCTCGACACCAGTATATTTTACAATTGCAGCTTCTATACCATTATTTGCAATGTAATTCTGTAATTCTTCTGCTTGAAGATCACCCTCTGATTTGAATTTTAGTGCACAGGCAACACCTTTTAGCAAGTAAGTATTATCTAGCCCATATTCTTCACAGTTATTTGCAGGTCCCATTATACGATCATTAGGAGAAATTTTGCGAATAGGTTCGCGAGAAACACGAGAAATAGGATCTACAACACCTGGAGTGGTAAATCGCTTCACCATCATAGTTTCCATATATTCAACTAATGATTCATGGGTAAAACCATATTTCTTTTCTAACGCAGATGCAGATTCAAGCATTGCTTCTCGAATTTGAGGAAGTAATTCAGGATCACGAAGTGCATCCTGAACAATATCATACCCTTTAAGCACCTGACCATAATAACCAGCAATAGCATGACCACAATTGATAATATATATTTTTCTTTGTAAATACATCATAAGGTCATCTACATACTCAGCACCCTTAATTGGTTCAGAATTAGGGTCAATTAATTTGCCTTTTTCTATTACCAATTCAAATGCATCGCCTATTTCAATACCTTCTTTTCCATTATGTACGCCACCAAAAACCATTCTATCAACAGCTGTATTTGGAAATACAGCAATAGAATTAATTTGATCTTTTGTGAGAATTTTTGTTTCAATCATAGCATTTTTTAAAATATCAGTTCCCATAATGGCATTTTCACATGCCATAACAATAACTTTATCTTTGCTTTGTTCCAATCTTTTCTTTAGTCCCTGTGCAATAAGAGGAGCAACTTTTGGAAGATTTGTTGCCATAACTGATGTTGTAATAATTTCTGCTTCACACATTGCATCTATAAGTTTATCTGACTCCTTAATATTTGAATAAGCGATTACATTATCTATAATCTTTTCTTCAAAGTTGTGATCAATTAAAAATAGCGGATATTCACGATTTTTATTTACTAAATCAACTAGTTCTTCTACAACATCTCCAAATACAACCTCATAACCACTATCATGCAATAGTTCAGCTATAAATCCACGGCCTATTTTTCCCGCACCAAAATGTACTGCTTTTTTCATTACAAAATCTCCTTTCTCAATTCTTCTGCACTTTTCTCAGACAAATATGCTGGTGGAATATCAAAAATAGTTTTAGCACCATATTCACCTTTTTGATTCATTCTATATGTCGCTCTAGCAAGTGCAATTAATACTGAAGCTGTAAATTCAGGATTTGAATCAAGTTTTAGAGAATATTCAATAATTTGTTTATTTCCATCTCCTGTTTCTCCACTATGAATTACAAAACCACCATGTGGCATTGTACTATGATTTTTCTTTAATTCTTCTTCAGATATAAAATGTACTTCTGTATTATAATCTATAAAGTAATTTGGCATTGTCTTTATTTCATTTTCAATTGAATTTTTATCCGCCCATTCTTCAGCAACGACAAAACATTCTCTTAAATGCTTTTCTCCTGTAGATAAATTTGGTTTTTCTCCATTTCTTACTTTATTCATTGCTTCTTCAATCGGTATTGTATATTGAATAGCATTTTTTACACCTTTAATTCTTCTAATAGCATCAGAATGTCCTTGACTAACACCTTTTCCCCAAAAAGTATATGTTGATCCATTCGATAAAATTGAATTAGCATAAAGTCTCATTAAAGAGAACATTCCTGGATCCCATCCTCCCGAAATAACAGATGTTTTATTATTAGACTTAGCACTTTCATTTACTTTTTCAAAGTATTCTGGAATTTTTGCGTGTGTATCAAAACTATCTACTGTATTAAATTCTTTTGCAACTGCAGGAACTTGTTCTGGTAAATCTGTTGCAGAACCACCGCACATTATCATAACATCTACTTTATCTTTCCAAGCATCTATTTCATTTATAGAAATAACTGGTGTAGATGAATTGACTTTCAGTGAACTAGGTTCTCTTCTTGTAAAAATCCCTACTAGTTCCATATCTTTTGATTTACAAATTTCTTTTTCGATTCCTTTTCCTAAGTTTCCATAACCACAAATCGCAATTTTACTCTTACTCTTACTCTTACTCATATTTAACCCTCCATTCATATCTTGTGTATTGGAAAATTAATATCCAAACATCACTATATTTTTATATAAGTAATATGAACATTATGTATTATATTTTTTTTATTATATCATTAATTATTTCTTTTTACAATATCTTGAAAATTTTATTTTCTTATTGTGTATATATGCGAGAAAAACTTATACAATCTAATTTTGCTGCTTTCCAATTTGCTCAAAAAAAACTTCTAAAATCTATATGTAATAAAAACATATATTGATTTTAGAAGTTTTCTTATGCAACGTTCTTTTAGTTAGAACGATTTTTTTTATTGTATAGGAAAAATCGCTAGATTTTTCCGGAACAACAAGGTTAAGTTTCCTTGATTCGTGCGGTTGCAAGGCAACCTGCATATGTGGCGAAGCCACTTTTCTTATTGCATAGGAAAAATCGCTAGATTTTTCCGGAGCAACAAGGTTAAGTTTCTTTGATTCGTGCGGTTGCAAAGCAACCTGCACATGTGACGAAGTCACTTTTCTTATTAGATTGATGTATTGTTTTTCTTTGTTACATCTTTAGCCATACTAGATCCCTCATACCATTTATTCTTATTAGTATCAAATTTACAATTGCTAATAGTAACTTTTTTACATTTTGAAAATTCGATTGCTTTACCGCCATTATGACCACAATTTAGTAGAGTATTATTATCAAATAAAACATTATAAACAATTGCCTTTCCATCCCAGCCACCGATTTGTGCACCTATTCCACAATTTTTAATTGTATTGTTTTGTACTCTAATATTTTCTGTTTCATATGTTAATTTAGAATTTTTCTCTTCTGCACCAATCTCTATTCCTCCTTCACAATTTTCTACAGTATTATTACTTATTGTTACATTTGCTCCACCATCAACATATATTCCATAAGCTGAGCCTGGATCATAAGGTGATTTACAGTTGCTAACATAGCAATTACTTATTGTAACATTTCTTGGTCTATCTAAAGACTTATTACTACATGTTCCATAATTACCACATATACAAATTCCTATATTTCCCTTTAATCCATTAGTGTATGTTACTGAAACCCCAACTATAGAAATATTTGTACAATTACCATCAACTGATATTGCTTCTGAATATCCTGCACCTATATTGGTTAATGAACAATTCTTAATTGTTATACCATCTATAGCTGTAGATGATTCACCATTAATAAATATTGCACTTGCGCCATCATCTTCACTTTTTGGATGTTTTGTTTTAATATTATTAAATTTACAATTTCTTATAACAATATTTTTTGCAGATGGTTCAATTAGAATTCCTTTTGCATCATCAGCATTTAAGTTTTGGAATGTAATACCTTCTATTATTATATTCTCCGAATTATTTATTTTTAGTATACGTTTCTTTTCACTTCCATCTATTACTACATTTCCATTTGAAATTATTTTAATTGGAGCACTTGATGTTCCTTTTTTAGATAGAGTTAATCCATTTTCATAATATGTTCCAGAATTTATTAGTAAAGTATATCCTGCCGAAACTTTACTTAAACCTTTAGATATAGTTTTTAAAGGTGCATTTGATGAAGTACCAGCATTTGAGTCTGAGCCATTTTTTGATACATATAAAACTTTATCTGTTATAGTTACGTTACAAGTTGCACTTTTTCCATATTTTGATGTAGCTGTAATTGTTGCAGTTCCTTTAGATTTTGCAGTTACTACACCTTTATCATTTACAGTAGCAATATTATTATTAGATGATTTCCATGTTATTGTTTTTGCTGTTGTATTTGTTGGATTAAAGTTAACTATAAGATTTTGGCTACTTCCTTTGTTTAGCGATAAATTAGTATAATTTAAACTTATGCTTTTAGCAGGTATATTAACTCTTATAATACATGTTGCTGTCTTGTTATTTGAAGTTGTTACTTTAACTGTAATTTGTCCTGGTTTTATACCTTTTACAACACCATTGTTGTTTACTTGAGCAACGCTATTATCTGATGAACTCCATTGTAATGTTTTATTACTTGCATTTGCTGGTAATATAGTAGCATTTAATTGTAAATTTGTATCTACTGCAATTGTACAATCTGTTTCCCTCAATGTAACAGAACTTACTTCTACTGGTTTTACTTCTGGAAGTTTTACTGAAATCGAACATGTTGCTGTCTTACCATTTGAAGATGTAGCTGTTATTGTGGCTGTACCTTCATTTTTAGCTGTTATATTACCATTAGAAACACTTACTATATTGTCATTTGATGAACTCCATGTAATATTTTTATTAGTTGCATTTGTTGGATTAATAGTTGCAACTAAAGTAGCTGTATCTCCCTTGGTTAATGATAGAGTTGTATTATTTAATGAAATACTTGTTACAGAAACTTCAGAATTTTTTACTTCAATTTTACATGTTGCTGTCTTACCATTTGAAGATGTTGCTGTTATTGTAGCTGTACCTTCATTTTTAGCTGTAATATTACCATTAGAAACACTTACTATATTGTCATTTGATGAACTCCATGTAATATTTGTATTAGTTGCATTTGTTGGATTAATAGTTGCGACTAAATTAGCCGTATCTCCTTTAGTTAATGATAAAGCTGTTTTGTCTAATAAAATACCTGTTACTGCAATTATTGAACTTTTTACTTCAACTTTACACGTTGCCATTTTTCCATTTGATGATTTTGCAGTAATTATTGTAATTCCTTCATTTTTTCCTTCTATATTTCCTAATGCATCAACAGTTGCAACTTTTGTATCTGATGAACTCCATGTTACAACTTTATTAGTTGCATTTGCTGGATTAATTGTTGCAACTAATTTATTTACTTTTCCTACATCCATTGTAATACTTGTTTTGTCTAATGAGATGCCCGTTACTTCAATTATCCATTTTGATTGTATATATTTCTTCCAATCAGGATGTTTTTGAGCTATTGCTGGTATTGTTGTCGCTGCTATATATTCTAATTCTCTTAAAGTATCTCTTGAATCGATAATTCCATCTTGATTTATATCTGCACATTTTAATTTTTCACCTGTTAGAATCCAATCAGGATGTTTTTGTTGAATTTTTGTTATAGCAGATGCTGCTATATGTTCTAGTATTCTTAAAGTATCTCTTGAATCAATAATTCCATCTCCAGTTATATCTCCTATTTTTAATGTTTCAGTTGCATATTCTGTTTTGGGTATAATACAAAAAAACATAGCTATTATTAAGATTGGGATTATTTTTTTATAAATTTTATTCATAATCCTTCCTCCTTCCACATTCTTTTGATACAATTATATTATACCATATTTTTACAAAAAAGTCAATTTTTTATGTACACTCTAAGAGCTAATACAAGAGCAGTATATGTTTTTTGAAAATTACATAAAAAAGTCTTCATATTAAGAAAATCCTTAATATGAAGATTAGCTTTTTATTTTGTAAAAGTAAAACTTAGTTTTTATATCTACTTAAAAACATATCCATTTTGTTTAAAAATTCTGCATTTGTTTTTGTTTTAACCATTTCTTGAATAATATGTTCTGTAACATCTGCTACTGGAAGATTGTTCATAGCTTTTCTAATAGCATAAACTGTTTCAAGTTCTTTCTTAGATAGAAGTAAATCTTCACGTCTTGTACCTGATTTATTTATATCTATTGCAGGGAAAATACGTTTTTCTGAAAGTTTTCTATCAAGATGAACTTCCATATTTCCAGTACCTTTAAATTCTTCAAAAATAACATCATCCATTCTACTTCCTGTTTCTATTAAAGATGTAGCAAGTATTGTTATACTTCCACCAAACTCTATATTACGTGCTGCTCCAAAAAACTTTTTAGGCTTGTGTAAAGATGCTGGATCAATACCTCCTGATAAAGTTCTTCCTGATGATGGGATAGTTAAGTTATATGCTCTTGCAAGTCTTGTGATACTATCTAATAGAATAACAACATCTTTTCCGTGTTCAACAAGTCTTTTAGCTCTTTCTATAACCATTTCGGCAACTTTAGTATGATGTTCAGGTAATTCGTCAAATGTTGAATAAACTACTTGTCCTTTTATTGAACGTTCCATATCTGTAACTTCTTCAGGACGCTCATCTATTAATAGTACTATTAATTCACATTCAGGATTATTTTCTGAAATACTATTTGCAATTTCTTTTAATAATGTTGTTTTACCAACTTTAGGTTGAGCAACAATTTGACCTCTTTGACCTTTTCCAATAGGTGAAATTAAATCTATAATTCTTGTTGCATAATTTGTAGATTTCGTTTCTAATCTTAATCTTTCATTTGGATAAATTGGAGTTAATTCATCAAATCTTTTTCTTTTCATTGCTCTTTCTGGGTGTTCTCCATTAACTTCTCCAACGAAGATTAATGATGGGAATTTTTCTCCTTCTTTGCACCTAGAAATTCCTTTAACTAAATCTCCTGTTTCTAGTCTAAATCTTCTGATTTGGACAGGTGAAATATATACATCTTTAGGTGTTGAAAGAAAATTTTCTCCTCTTAAAAATCCATATCCATCAGGTAAAACTTCTAAGATTCCTTCAATAATTTCGTCTTCTTCGTTATTTACTTGATAAGAAATTACAGCTTCTTCTACATTTTCTTCTTCTGCTTCTGCATCTGCTGCATCATATTTTTTTACTTTAGAAGAAGTTTCATCATTTTCATTATCTTTATCGTTATCTTTTTCTACATCAGAAATATTGCTTTCAACTTCATCCACTTCCCTTAGAATGTCTATTAATTCTTCTTTTTTTAGTTTTGAAATATTTCTAATATTGTTTTCTTTTGCTAGTTTCTTTAATTCTATTAATGTCATGTTTTCTAAATTTGACATAAATTTCCTCCTTAAAATTAAATATATTATTCTCTATATAATATTATTTTTTAACAAATAAAAAGTATTATAAAACTAATTTATATTAAGTTTTGCATGGATTATTAAATAGAAAATAAATGTTTCTGATTTTTAACATATTTTATTATATCATAAAATTTTCTATTTGTGAAGACTATTTTGAAATTATTTTTACAGAATTTTCCAAAGTGATGGTATTTTGTTCTCCTGTGGTCATATTTTTAAGTGTTACAACATTATTTTTAATTTCATCTTCACCCATTACAATTACATATTTTACATTTAATTTGTCTGCATATTTAAATTTTTTTGCTATTTTTTTATTTTCAAAATCTACTTGAACTTTTATTCCATTTTCTCTTAAGAAAGATGCTACTTTGGCACATTCTTCATAATTATTATCCATAGAAAGAACTAGAACATCTGCTATTGACTGATTATCTGCAGAGATAATATTATTGTCTATTAATTGGAAGAATAACCTTGAAAGTCCAATAGAAATACCTACTCCAGGCATTTTTCTTGTAGAATAGTATTCTGTTAAATTATCATATCTTCCACCAGAGCATACACTTCCTAAATTTCTATATTTATTTAAAAATGTTTCATAAACTGTTCCTGTATAATAATCTAATCCACGAGCTATTGTTAAATCTATTTTAAAGTTTTCTTCTGGAACCATAAAAATTCTAATAAATTTTACAACTTCTTTTAAGTCTTTAATTCCTTCATTCCATATTTCGTTTGAGATTTCCATTTTTTCAAGAGCTTCAATTTTTTCGTTATTCGTTCCTGAAATAGAGATAAAGTTCATAATTGTATCTACTTTATCTTCTGCAATTTCTTCGCATAATTCTTTTCTTACTTTATCTGGTCCTATTTTATCGATTTTATCTATAATTCTCAAAATATTTGCAGAGTTCTCTTTTACTCCAAGTCCCTCAAATAATCCATTTAGAATTTTTCTATTATTTATGCAAATTGTAAAATCATCAAATCCTAAATTTAGGAATGTTTTATATATTACAGAAGCAAGTTCTGCATCATTTACTATAGAAAGTTCACCATCACCAATTATATCTATATCACATTGATAAAACTCTCTATATCTCCCTCTTTGTGGCTTTTCTCCACGATATACCTTCCCTATTTGATATCTTTTAAAAGGAAAACTTAATTTATCATAATATTCAGTTACATATTTTGCAAGAGGTACTGTTAAGTCAAAACGTAATGCTAAGTCGTTTTCTCCTTTATTAAATCTGTATATTTGCTTTTCTGTTTCTCCTCCAGCTTTTGCAAGTAAAATGTTTGCATCTTCTATAATTGGTGTGTCTAATGGTAAAAATCCATAACTTTCATAAGAATTTTTTATTGTTTCTCTCATTTTATTAAATAGGATTTGTTCATTTGGCATTAACTCCATAAATCCTGGTAATGTTTTTGGTTTTATTTGTTCACTCATAAATTTCTTCGCCAGAGTATATAACTTGGCTTCCTCCTCTCTTTTATTTATATATTTTAGCATAGATTTATTTATTTTTCAATATTTTTAATTAATAAATAATTCTTGAATATTAATTAGCTATATGGTAATTATTTCCATACATAGATAATGAATAATTCTGTTATATCAAGCAAATATGAAATATGATATTGCATTTTTTTGCAAAATATAGTATAATAATAGTTAGACATAGAGGTTTTTCCTCTGAAACATTATTAATGGTCCCTATGTTCGGGGACTTCAACTTCGCACAAGGTTTAGTGCGAGAAAGGACACAAAAGATGACCTATGACAAATGGAAGAAGACGACGTTTTGGGGTAAGAGAGCTCAGGAGGATGAGGAACAGGTAAGTCGTACCGATAAGGATACGACGACCATTATCATTGACACTCAGACTTATGAACCCATCCCTGAGCATCTTGAAGGTACCCCGTGGGGGAACAGGATCGCTGCAAGAAATTGTAGCGACACAAAACAGTAAAACACTCCCTGCACACAAATCTTCGGATATGTGTGCAGGGGTGTTTTTATTTGTTAAAAAATACAATCATAGCCCCAACCAAACAAAAAATAGCTCCTAAAATCTTAAATCCAGCTGTTGCTTCGTTTTGGTCTCCAAAGCCAAACCATTTTCTAGTTAAAATTCTTGCATCATAAACCATAATTGTGCCATACATCAAAAAAATCAAACCTACTACTCTTAATACTATTTGTATCATATATATCAACTCCTCTTTGCACTCGCAATGCTCGTTTAGTCACTTACGCGCTCTTTTAAAATATATACTAAAATCATTATATTGCAAATAAAATTTATATCTCAATCCTACTTGTAAATTTATCTTCAATTAAATTCTTTAATCTTAAATTCTTCTCTTGTTCCAAATTGGGATCATCTGCTATAATTTGTGATGATAATTCCTGTATTTCTTTTAATTCTCTTATGTTTTCAAATAAATTTGCAATTTTAAGTTCAGGAACACCATGTTGTGCAGTTCCAAAAAAGTCTCCAGAACCACGAAGTTCTAAGTCTTTTTCTGAAATTACAAATCCATCATTAGTTTGGCACATAACTTTCATTCTTTCTTTACATACTTTGCTATGTCCTTCGTTTTTTAAAATACAATATGATTTAAATTCTCCTCTTCCTACTCTTCCTCTTAGCTGATGAAGTTGTGCTAAACCAAATCTTTCAGCATTTTCTATTATCATAATACTTGCATTTGGAACATCAACTCCAACTTCTATAACTGTTGTAGAAATAAGAATATCTATTTCTCCATTTTTAAATTTTTGCATTATATCATCTTTTTCTTTAGGTTTCATCTTTCCATGTAAATATTCTACTCTATATTCACTAAATACCTCTGTTTTATACTTTTCTGCAAGTTCAACTACGGATTTTAACCCTGAATCATCATCAGATTCTTCTACCAAAGGACACACAATATATGCCTGTCTGCCCTCATTTATAAGCTTTTTTACAAATACAGCTAGTCTTTCGTCATATTCTTTGTTTACTGCATAAGTCTCAATCTTTTTTCTATTTGGTGGTAGTTCATCAATTATAGAAATATCAAGATCTCCATAAAGAATAAGTGCTAAAGTTCTTGGTATTGGTGTTGCAGACATAACTATAACATCAGGATTATTTCCTTTTGAAACAATTGTTGCTCTTTGCTTTACACCAAATCTATGTTGCTCATCTGTTACAACTAAGCCTAAATTTTTAAAAACAACATTATCTTCTAAAAGTGCATGTGTTCCTATTAATATATCTATTTCTCCATTTTGGAGCTTTTCCAAAATTTTCTCTTTATTTTTCTTTGTAACACTTGAAACTAAAAGCTCACATCTGATTCCAAATGGTTCTAATATTTTTGTAAAATTTTTCAAATGCTGATCTGCAAGGATTGCTGTAGGTGCCATAATTGCTGCTTGATAACCACTTTTTACTGCTTTGTATGCTGCAACAATACTTACAACTGTTTTTCCAGAACCTACATCACCTTGTAAAAGTCTATTCATAGCAGTATCTTTTTCCATATCTTTATTTATTTCTTCAAGTACTCTTTTTTGAGCATTTGTAAGATTAAATGGAAGTGTTTTAATTACATCTTGCATTTTTACATTTGAGTCATATTTTATTCCTTTTTCATCAAACTTCTGCCCTTCTTTAAGTCTAAATAAAGCAAGTTGCAAAGCCAACAATTCTTCAAAAACAAGCCTACTTTTTGCTTTTATAAAATCTGAGTTTGTCTTTGGAAAGTGAATATTTTTGTATGCTTCATTTATATCAAGCAATTTATATTTTTGCAAGATATAATTAGGAATATTTTCTTCAAGATTTCCATATACCTCATCAATTCCAGATTCCATAATTTTACGCAATACATTTTGAGAAAGACTACTTGTTAAAGGATAAATCGGAACTATTTTACCTGTATTTTTATCTACTCCATCTTCATCAAAAACAGGAGATTTCATCTCAAAAGTGCCACCTTTATTTTCTATTTTACCATAAAAAGTGTACTTTTCTCCTACTTTAAATTTATCTTTTAAATACTTTTGATTATACCATGTAATGACACAGCTTGAACTATCGTCATTCACAACTAATCTATATATAGAAAGCCTTCTTGCACGAATTTCTGTAATTTTTGTAAGTGCAGTTGCTTTGATTAATACTGTTTCTTCATCTTCACATTCTGCAATTTTCTTTGGAATACTTCTATCTTCATGATTTCTTGGAAAATATGTAATTAAATCTTTTAAAGTATATATATTCAGTTTATTTAATAATTTTACTCTATTTGGTCCAACTCCTTTTACGAATTGGACTTCTTTATTTAAATCCATTTTTACCTCTCATTTGGGGACGGGGCAAAAATTCATTTTCAAATTTTTAGTAGTTTAAAATCTACCCCATCTGCACTAATTAATTTTAGCTCTATTCCATCTATATTTCCGTTTACAGCTTCTTTTATAGCCGGGCCATGTAAGTGTCCATAGTAACATTTTTTTACGTTAAATTCTTTTAAAATTTCAATAAAAGGTGATAGTTCTTTCTTTTGCAAATACGCTTGCGTAATTGGAGGATAATGCAAAAATGAGATAATTTCTTTTTCGTTTCCATATTTTTTAATTCCATCTTGTAAAGAAAGCTTAAGTCTTCCTATTTCCCTATCTATAATTTTCTTATCTTCTTCTGACTCTTCTTCTAATAAAGACCAACCTCTTGTTCCACATAAAATTTTATCCTCAATTTCAAAAGAATTATTATGCAAAAAATATATGTTAGTCAAATTATTTTGTTCTAAAAATTTTTTCATGTTTTTTACTGTAGTCCACCAATAATCATGGTTTCCTTTTAAAAGAATTTTTCTGCCAGAAAGCTCATTAATAAATTTAAAATCTTCTAAGGCATCTTCAATTTTCATAGCCCATGAAAAATCTCCTACTAAAACAACAGTATCTTCTTCTTTTACTTTTGAAAGCCAATCTTGTTTTATTTTTTCTTCGTGATTATCCCAATTATCTCCAAAAATATTCATTGGCTTAAGATTTTTAAAAGACAAGTGTAAATCTCCTATTACATAAATTGACATCTTTCATCACCTCCGTGTATTCTGGACTAAATTCTATTCTTTCTCTTTTATTTTAATTCAGAACTACCATATTTATCAATTATATGACCTTTTCCTTTATTTTTAAATTCGGCATTGCATTTAAGTCTAGCTCATATGTATTGCCTGCTATGAAATTATAATATCCTGCAGAAGCAATCATTGCAGCATTATCTGTGCATAGTTTCATATCTGGCATATAAACTTTTAATTCTGAATATTCATTTTCCAAATTTAAAAATGCTTTTCTTATAAACTTATTTGCAGAAACACCACCTGCAATAGCAACTTTCTTTGCACCTGTTTGCTTAATTGCCTCTGTAACATTTTCTATTAATACTTCTGTAACTGCTTTTTCAAAACTAGCACATAAATCAGCTTTATTTACATCTTTAGTATTGTGGTTGTAATTTATAACAGCAGTTTTTATACCACTAAAACTAAAATCTAAGCTATTTTCAAAATGTGTTTTTGGAAGCTTTATGTTTGGCTCTCCTTCTAAAGCAAGTTTATCTACTTTAGGTCCTCCTGGGTAACCAAGTCCAACAACTCTTGCTACTTTATCAAAAGCTTCTCCAATAGCATCATCACGTGTTTTCCCAAGCATTTCAAATTTTGTGTAATCTTTAACATTTATAATTTGAGTATTTCCACCAGAAATTAAAACACATAAAAATGGTGGCTCTAATTCTTTATATGTAATATAATTTGCTGCAATATGACCTTCAATATGATTTACTCCTACTAATAACTTATTTAACGCAAAACTTAGAGCTTTTCCATAAGATAAGCCAACTAGCAAAGCTCCTACAAGACCTGGTCCATAAGTTGGTGCAATTACGTCTATATCTTCAAATGTAACATTTGCTTCTTCTAAAGCTTTTTTTGTTACTCTTGTAATTGCTTCTATATGATTTCTTGAAGCAATTTCAGGTACTACTCCCCCATACTTTTCGTGTATTGGTATTTGTGTATCTATTACATTTGATAATAATTCTCTTCCATTTTTTACAACTGCAACTGATGTTTCGTCACAACTTGATTCTATTCCTAAAACTAATAAATCTTTCATTTTTTAAATCAATCCTTTTAAAGTATTAATTACTATAAGACTTGTCTTTTTCTATATTTAAAGTTTTTACAACTTTTCATATAATAGCAAATTAATTATATTATTTTATGTATATATTTAACCACAAAATGACAAATATTGCAATGAATTTTTAAATTTTCATTATAATATTTTTTTAATTTTTTATGACAATTGTGCGCTTTTTGAAGAAATTTTTAAATATACATACATAAATATAATAAAAACAAATTATAATAAAAATAACTAGAATTTGTTGACGTACGTTAAAGCGTGTGCTATAATATTATCAAGGAGGTGTTAATAATGACAAATATAAATATTACAAATTTTAGAAAAAGTATATATGAATTGGTAGAACAAGCAATAAAATATAATGAACCTATCAATATTTCGTCGAAAAATGGAAATGCGATTCTTTTATCTGAGGAAGATTATAATAACATAATGGAAACATTATATATATCTTCTAATGAAAATTTGAAAAAAGATATTATAGATGGTATAAAAGCTCCAATAGAAGACTGTGTAAGTGAAGATGAGGTGGATTTATAATGTATAAAATTGTTTATGTAAAAAAAGCACTAAAAGATATTACTAAGCTTAAACAAAGCGGACTTGATAAAAAGGTAAAATTGTTTCTTGATGTATTGCGAAATAATCCGTTTCAAAATCCTCCACCATACGAAAAATTATTAGGAGATTTAGAAGGAGCTTATTCAAGAAGAATTAACATACAACATAGATTAGTGTATCAAGTATTTGAAGAAGAAAAGATAGTTAAAATAATCAGCTTTTGGTCACATTATGAAAATATATAAATAAAATAGGAATAGTAAAGCATTTAAGCTAAACTACTCCTATATCACTATGTATAAAATTATTAATTATCCAATTCTTTATTTAGTTTATGAGTAATTATTTTCTGATAAATCAAATTTACAACATATAGCACAGCAAATGTAATTGCATATCCTAAAAATAATTGATACCATTCAAATTCTTCATATTGAGTATATATTAAATTACTTGTTAATTCTGATATAGCAATTAATCCTTTATATAGTAATAATGTTAAAATAAAGCATGTTGTAAAAGCTATAACAACTTCCTTTCCTTTTTTGTTTTCTATAAAAATTAAATATACAATTATTCCTACTATAATGCCTACAACTATTGATAAAATATACATACTAACCATTGGTCCTAATATTGTTAAAGGTAAAATTGTTGCAAACATACCATAAATAGGGAAATCGTCACTATAATATTCCGGATCAGACTCTTTTACTTGAAGCATTTTGTTTTCATTTTCTTTATAAAATTCAATTAATTGTTTTTGATCTATTTTATCTTTAAAAATTTCTACCCTACTAGTTGGATGCTCAAATATCATATCAACAATAGTTACACCCATAATTATAAAATTTGCAATCAATATTGAAACAATAATACATAATAATAATTTTTTTAAACTCTTCATATCAATCCCTCCTATTCTTTAAGAATTTCATTACATCTGAAACTCTTCTTTTTGAAACATATTCTTCTGTGCCATCATTTAATTTAACTAAAATACTTCCTATAATGTCTGTGTTAAAACATTTTACTTTGTCAATATTTACAATAACTGAATTAGATATTCTGATAAAACTTTTTTGTAGTAAGTTCTCTTCTAAATAATATAGTTTTTCTTTTATTTTGAAAATACCATCTTTTGTTTTGCAGAAATTACTTTTTTCTTCACTATAGAATGTAATTACATCTGATACATTTATTATAAATATATCATTTCCTTGCATTCCTATAACTTTTTCTATAGTATTTGAGCTTATTCTTAATAAGTCATTTTCTATGTCTAATACCTGTGTTGTTTTTTCAGGTGCATTTATTACAATTTCTATATTTTCATATTCATTTGAAATATTAGTACGTACTTTAATATTCATCTTTCTTGTCCCCTTTCTTAATTTAATTATATCAATTTTCATTTTTGGTTGCAATAATTTTTAAAGTTTTTGTGATAACTGGGGTATTTTTGTAGATATATACAGCCAAAAAGAATAGCAAAGTATTTAAACAAAGCTATTCTTTATTTTAATATTATTTAATTCTGAATTTACCTACAATCCCATTACTGCTGTCGCAATGCTAAAAAACACAAGCATTGAACACAAATCTACAACTGTAGTAATTAATGGGGAAGCCATTATAGCAGGGTCTAATTTTAATCTTTTTGCAAGCATAGGAAGTACACATCCCATAATCTCTGCAATCATTGCTGTTGCCATTAAAGTAACCCCAACAATAAATGCTATTTTTATGCTTTGGTCATTGTGAATTCCATCATATTGTAAAAATATTCTAAGTCCAGTAACAATGGCTAAAGCTCCACCTATCATTAATGAAACTCTTATTTCTTTCCAAATTGCTTTAAAAATGTCTGAAAGTTTTATTTCATCTAATGCCAAACCTCTGATTATAAGTGTTGAACTTTGAGAGCCACAATTTCCACCTGTATCCATTATTGTTGGAATAAATGCTACAAGTAGTGGAACAGCAGCTATTGCAGATTGAAACTTTTCTAACAACAATCCTGTAAATGTTGATGACAACATAAGGAACAATAACCATACTATTCTGTTTTTTGCATGTCTAAATACACTTGTTTTAAAATATGTGTCTTCTGTAGGTGTCATAGCAGCCATCTTTTCAAAGTCCTCTGTATTCTCGTCTTGCATAACGTCAATAGCATCGTCGATTGTTACAATACCAACTAATCTATCTTCTTTATCTACAACAGGCATAGCCATAAAGTTATATTTATCAAACATTTTTGCAACAGCTTCTTTATCTTCTGTTGTCAAAACACTAATTACGTTTTCTTCTAAGATATCTTTTATTAGAACATCTCTTTCAGAAACAAGTAAATCCTTAATTGCAACTGTTCCAATCAGCTTTCTAGAACTATCTACCACATAACAAATATATATTGTTTCTTTGTCTATTCCTGTATCTTTAATAATTTGAAAAGCTCTATCAACTGTCATATTTTCTTTAAGTTCAACCATCTCTGTTGTCATGATGCTTCCTGCACTATCTTCAGGAAATTTAAGCAATTCATTTATAATCTTTCTGTCTGAAGCTTTAATGTTTTTCAAAATTCTTTTTACAACATTTGATGGCATTTCCTCTATAAGGTCAACTGTGTCATCCATAAATAAGTCATCTACGACAACTTTTAACTCTTTATCTGTAAAATTGTTAATAAGCTTTTCTTGCAAATCTGGATCCAATTCTACAAAAACATCTGAAGCTTTATCTTTAGGTAATAATCTAAAAATTACTACCATATCTTCATCATCTAATTCTTCGAAAAGGGACGGGAAATCAGCACTATTTACACTTTCTAATAATTCACGTAATTGTGCAATTCTTCTACTTTTAACTAATTCTTGAATTTGTTCAATTATTGTTTCTTCCATTTTAATTCCCCTTTCTATTTTTATTTAAATTTATTCAGTTAATGTTTTTACTTTATTGATTAATATAAAATTTTTAAATATATGCGCCGGAGCATAGCGACTTAAGTCATATATTTAAAAATTTATATATTAATCAAAGAAAATTTAAATTTCTACTCTACCTCTTTATCTAATTTTTCTCTTGCAATTATTCTAACAGGTGTACCCTCTAATCCAAACTCTTTACGAATTTGATTAACAATATATCTCTCATATGAGAAATGAAATAATTCTTTTTTATTCACAAAAATAACAAATGTTGGTGGCTTTGTAGCAACCTGTGTACCATAATAAATTCTAAGTCTTTTTCCTTTATCAGATGGTGGTTGAACAAGTGCAATTGCTTCATTTATAACTTGATTTAGAACTCCTGTTGAAATTCTTTTTGAATTTTGCTCAGCAACATTATTTATCATATCAAATAACTTATCTATTCTTTGCCCTGTTTTAGCTGATATAAATATGATTGGTGCATAAGATAAATATGATAATTTGTTGTAAATATCTTTTTTGTATTTTTCCATTGTTCCTGTTTCTTTTTCATATTCATCCCATTTATTAACAACTATTATAACACCTTTTCCTGCTTCATGTGCTTCTCCCGCAATTTTTGCATCTTGATCTGTAACACCCTCTAAAGCATCTATCATCATAATTACAACATCAGATCTTTCAATTGCTAGAAGACTTCTCATAACACTAAATTTTTCAATAGATTCTGTAACTTTTGACTTTCTTCTAATTCCTGCTGTATCTATAAAAACATATTTACCTTTTTTATTTTCAAACTCTGAATCTATTGCATCTCTTGTTGTTCCTGCAATGTCACTTACAATATTTCTTTCTTCTCCTAAAATTTTGTTAATTAGTGAAGATTTTCCAACATTTGGCTTTCCTATTACTGCAACTTTAATTCTTTTATCATCTTCATCTGTTGTGCTATCTGGCAACTTATCATAAATTGCATCTAATGCATCACCTATTCCCTGTGCATTTGTGGCAGATATTGGAATTGGATCTCCAATTCCTAAGTTATAAAATTCATAAATATCATTTTGATATTTAGAAACATTGTCAACTTTGTTGCAAACAAGTATAATCGGCTTTTTAGATTTTTTAAGCATCAAAGAAATCTCTTTATCTGCAGCTGTTACACCTTGTTTTACATCTGTTAAAAAAATAATTACATCAGCAATTTCTATAGCAATTTCAGCTTGCCTCCTCATTTGAGAAACTATAATATCATCTGACTCAGGCTCTATTCCTCCTGTATCAACTACAGTAAAGTTTTTGCCTCTCCAGTTTGTTTCAGCATATACTCTGTCTCTTGTTACTCCTGGAGTGTCTTCAACTATAGAAATTCTTTTTCCAACTATGTAATTAAAAAATGTTGATTTTCCAACATTTGGTTTTCCTATTATAGCTACTATTGGTTTTGACATGATTTTCTCCTTCTTATGTTGGTATTGGCCTTTTTAGCTTATTAACTATAGAGCATCGTGGATTATTTTAATTTTTATAGCTTGCATAAAAAGAACCTCTATTAATATTAAAACACAAAGTTTGATTTTTTTCAATTGAATTAATTTATTTTTTTGAAATACTTTTATATTATATCATTTTAATAATATTATGTCAATCAGATTTTAGAGATTGGTGTACATTTTTAACTTTTTCGAATATTTGTACTAAAAATTATACATGCAAAGATTGCAATTGTTCAACATTTTGAAACTAATTTCAAATTGATTAATATATTTTTTTAAGAAAATTTGTAAAGCATTTTTCTAACCAAACAAAGTGTCTGAAGCATACTAAAATCATACATTTACTAAGTCCAAGAATTTAGTGTAAGCCCTTTTTATTTAGTTAAATAACTGTTTTGACTAAAACTATGTCTAAAATGCATTGTGATAGAACCTCAGCTTGCTATCAAAAATAGGGGGTCATAGAAATTTTTATAAAAATAAATATATAAAAGGTAGAGAAAACTCTACCTCGACTTTTTATATTTTTCAACTTCTTCATAAACTTCTTCCCAACTATTCACTCTTACAATCTCACCACTATCGATTTTGCTATTCATCTTTGTTGTCATAAGAATTGACTTAATTCCATTATCAGTTAACTGCTTACAAGTTTCAAAACTATCTTCAATACAAATATCCAAATTATTTTCTTTAAAGAAGGATAATTTATCACTAACATGTAAAATTAAGCTATCATAAGGAATACCAAAATCTGATAAACTTTTTCTTGTAATAGCCTCTGTATCGCATCCTTCAATATTCATTAATCTAGCTGTTATAAAATGAATTGTATCTCCATTTTCTTTTAGTTTGCGAATTACTTTATCTGCATTTGGTAACATCGTACATTCTTCTAATACATTTTTGTAATACTTATCGAAAAACGCAAATTTAGTTTTATCATCCCAACCATATAGAGCTTTTAAATAATATCTATTTTCTATTAATCCAAAACTATCTCTATTAGTTGGATTCCCTGAAATTTCTTCTTCAAAAATATCAGCATATTTAAGCATTGATTTTACTGTTAGAAAAGTTGTGTCATCTATATCTATCCCTATTTTCATTTAATAATTCTCGCTTTCTTATATAAAAATTGTTACTTATTACCACGACCTCTTTTAGCTTGTTCATATTTTATACAACTAGAAAATAGTAAAGCTGCAAGCTGTCCTCCTATTTGATCAAAGTGTTCCCTTACATAATCATGAATATCCGATACTGTTAGTTTTTTACCATCTGATAAAATTTTATTAATTTCTGGTACACTATCTTCTTTATCTTTCATTACTTTTATAAAATTATTTATATACTCTTCTACAGCTTTACTATGATTCTGTCTTGAAATAAAATTAATTCTATTTTCTAAGTACGTTAATTTATCATGACTCAAACTCTCTATAAACACATCAATTTCAGGATATGCTGATGTATTTGAGCTAAGATCTTCAAGAAATTGTGGTCTATCCTGTTGCATATATATTCCTCCTTCTTTTTAACCAACTAACCTTTTTGTTTCTTTCGCAATCATAAGTTCTTCATTTGTTGGAACAACCCAAACTTCAACTTTAGAATCAGATTTTGAAACTATCTTTTCTTCACCGCGCATATTGTTAGCTTCTTCGTCTATATAAACTCCCATAAATTCAAGTTGCCTACATACATCTTTACGGATATTAATTTGATTTTCTCCAACTCCACCTGTGAAAACAATTGCATCTATTCCGCCCATTGCAGCAGCATATTTTGCAACATAACTTGCAATAGAATATTTAAACATTTTCATTGCAAGTTCTGCTTTTTCATTTCCTTCATGTGAAGCTTGTTCTATTACTCTAAAGTCAGGTGCTAAACCTGAAACACCCAAAACTCCTGACTCTTTATTTAAAAGACTATCAACCTCTTCAACTGACATGTTTTCTTTTTTCATAATATATGTAACAACTGATGGATCTAAATCTCCACATCTTGTAACCATTGGTATTCCTCCAAGTGGTGTAAGTCCCATTGATGTATCAACTGATTTTCCGCCATCTACAGCACATATACTAGATCCTTGACCTAAATGACATGTAACAATTTTTAAGGTTTTTATATCTTTATTCATAAGTTCTGCAAGTCTCCTTGAAACATACATATGAGATGTTCCGTGGAATCCATATTTTCTTACACTATATTTTTCGTAATATTCATAAGGAATTGGGTAAATGTATTTATCTTTTGAAATTGTTTGATGAAATGCAGTATCAAACACTCCAACCATTGGCTTGTCTGGCATTACTTTTTTTGCAGCTTCAATTCCCATTATTCCAGCTGGATTGTGTAATGGTGCTAAATCTGTATATTCTTTTAAGACATCTATTACATGTTCATCTATAACAACAGATTCTGCGATTTTTTCTCCTCCATGAACTAATCTGTGTCCAACTGCACTTACTTCATCAAGACTTTCTATTACCTTGTATTCAGGATTGGTTAATTGTTTTAAAGTAAAATCTATAGCTTCTGTGTGATCTAAAGCAACATGATTTATAGTTACTTTTTTACCACATGCTTTATGAGTAATAAAAGCTTCTTGTTCTCCTATTCTTTCATATTTACCTGATGCTAAAACCTCTTCTGTTTCCATATTTATTAATTGATATTTAAGTGATGAACTACCACAATTTAAGACTAATATTTTCATTAAATTATTATCTCCCTTCTGGTTCTTTATTTAAAATTTCTCCTTCTTGAACTTGATTTAATTGTAAAGCGTTTCTTATTTTGGCCAATAAAAGAATCAATTCAGTTCTTTTGTTTTCAGATATTTCTACTTTTCCTAAAGGATTTTGAAGAAAAACTTTGTCGGCGTCCGACAAATCTGCAAAAGATCTATCTTTTATTAAATTCGAAATAAAGTCTATGCCTGATTCTGCATTTTCCCAATATTTTTGCTCATACGGAACATATGGAGAATTTTCTTCATTGAGAAAATTATGTCTATCAAAATTAAAATTATGTATTGTTTGACTAAATAAAAATCTTTTATCACTTATAGTACGTAATGCTATTCTATAAGATTGATTTCTTTCTTGAGCCATAACTTCACAAGATACCATCTTTTTTCCATTTACAATTAACTCACATAAAAATATGCATTCATTATTCCATAAAAACTCCATAATATCTTGTAGAATAGAGCCATCTTCTAGCCTTTCCATTACATCATACTTTTCAAATTTTGTCGTTTTGCAACTTGTAAAAACAATTTTTGCATTTGGTGTACTTAAAGCATAAATTCCATTACCGAATATTAAATATATTGCCTTTTGTTAAACCATTAGGGCCAAGATACGCAATTGTTGCAATTCTTTCATTATCCTTATTAAAAAGTTCATTTATTCTATTTATATCCTGTAAATATATTTGTTCTAAATTCAAATGATATTCCTCCATATTAGTTTTCACTTACAATTCTTTGTGTCTCTTTAGCAATCATAAGTTCCTCATTTGTAGGAACAACATAAACTAAAACTTTTGAATCATCTGCTGAAATTTTAGATTCTGTAGCAAATGCTTCTTGGTTTGCATCTAGGTCAAGTTTAACTCCCATAAATTCTAGTTTTTCACAGATTTCTTTTCTAGATTCTCTTCCTCTTTCTCCTACTCCTGCAGTAAATGTTATGACATCAACTCCATTCATAGCAACAGCACATTTTGCAATATAGCTTGCAATTGCATAATGATAATGATCCATTGCAAGTTTTGCTCTTTCATTTCCTTCTGCAATAGCTTGTTCAATATCTCTGTTATCTGCAGATACTCCTGAAATTCCTAATAATCCTGATTTTTTATTAAGCATTGTATCAGCTTCTTCAGGTGTCATATTTTCTTTTTTCATAATAAATGTAACAACAGATGGATCTAAATCTCCTGTTCTTGAACCCATTGGAATTCCTGCAACAGGTGTAAGTCCCATACTTGTTTCAACTGATTTACCATTTTGAATAGCACAAATACTTGCACCTTGTCCAATATGGCAATTTATAATTCTTAAATCTTCAATTGGTTTATTTAAAATTTCTGCAATTCTTCTTGAAACAAACATGTGTGATGTTCCATGGAATCCATATTTTCTAACTCCATATTTTTCATAATATTCATAAGGAATTGGATAAATATATCTTTCTTGGGGAATAGTTTGATGGAATGCTGTATCAAATACACCTACATTTGGCTTACTTGGCATTTCTTTTTGACAAGCTCTAACGCCTAAAATTCCTGCAGGATTATGTAATGGTGCAAGTGGAACACATTCTTCAACCGCATCTAATACTTTTTCATCTATTAAAACTGAAGAGTTGAATTTTTCTCCTCCATGAACCATTCTATGTCCTACTGCGTCTATTTCATCTAATGATTTTATAACTCCATAATCTTGATCTAATAATTGCTCCATAACAACTTTTAAAGCTTCTGAATGATCTTTTACAGCTTTTTCTATTTTTATTTTTTCTCCATTAACTTTGTGTGTTAAAAATGCTTTTTCACTTCCTATTCTTTCGAAATATCCTGAACAAAGTGTTTCCTCTGTTTCCATATCAATTACTTGATATTTTAATGATGAACTTCCACTGTTTAATACTAAAATTTTCATTTTAAAATTCCTCCCTTTTTTAATTGGTAATTTTTTTAATATATATAACCAATTGTATATATTATATTAATTATAAATTTAATAACTATATTTATATTTCTAAGTCTTCTTCTTTTATTATTCTGTCTTCAATATCATCTGCAAGTACTCTTAATGAACATGCCTCTCTTCTGACTATATCAGGCGTTTCATCATATTCATATCCTGGTTGTTTTTCTTTATCAGATGCCCACATGTCTAGTTCTAGTGATGCTAAAAATAATTCTTGTGCTTTTTTATTTTTGAATTCACGCATAATTATCTCTCCATTCTATTGCTGTGCCTGTACTGCTGTTATTGCAACAACTCCTACGATATCATCTGCAGAACATCCTCTAGACAAGTCATTTACAGGTTTTGCTATTCCTTGGCATAAAGGTCCATAAGCTTCTGCTTTTGCTAACCTTTGTGTTAGCTTATATCCAATATTTCCTGCATTTAAATCTGGGAATATTAAAACATTTGCATTTCCTTCAATTGGGCTTCCCGGAGCTTTTGATTTTGAAACTTCAGGAATTATAGCGGCATCTACTTGTAATTCCCCATCCACCAGTAAATTTGGTTCTTTTTCTTTAACAAGTTTTGTAGCTTCAATTACTTTTTCTGTTAATTCTGATTTTGCACTTCCATAAGTAGAATATGAAAGCATTGCAACTTTTGGCTCACTACCTACTAAATTTTCAAAACTTTTTGCAGAAGAAATTGCAATTTCTGATAATTCATCCGCATTAGGATTTTCAACTAATCCACTATCTCCATATATAAATGTACCATGTTCTCCATATTCGCAATTAGGCACACACATAACAAAAAAAGCAGAAACTAATTTCGTATTTGGCGCTGTTTTAAGAATTTGAAGTGCAGGTCTTAGAGTATTTGATGTAGAGTGTGCTGCACCTGAAACTAAGCCATCTGCTTCGCCAAGCTTTAACATCATCATACCATAATAAATAGGCTCTTCTATTAATTTTGAAGCTTCCTCTAGAGTCATACCTTTAGCTTGTCTTAATTCAAATAACCTTTGAGCATATTCTTGTTTTTTAGAAGATGATGGAATATCAATTATTTCTACTCCTGTTAAATCTATATTATTTTCTTTGCTGTCATTTTCTATTTGTGCTTTATTTCCAAGTAAAACTACTTTAGCAAATCCTTGTGCAATTACTTTACTTGCAGCTTCTAGAACCCTTTTGTCTTCTGCTTCTGGTAAAATAATTGTTTTAATATCTTGTTTTGCTCTTTGTTTTATGTTTTCAATAAATGACATTTTTTTCCCTCCCTCTTTAATTTATATGCAAAGTATATCATTATTTTAGGAAAATATCAACTATTTTGAGAAATTTTTTAAAACTTAATTTGAGAAATTTTTAAAGCTTAATATGAGAATTTTTTTTAATTGAGTATTTTAATATACTACAATTTATGATCTTTACCATTAGTTCATATGAGTAAATAATATATTTTTATTAAAAATTTGTAAAGCATTTTTCAAACCAAACAAAGTATATGAAACCTATTAAAATAATACTAATATTACGCGCAAGAATCAAAAATAAACGTTTTTTATCAAAGTAGAGCTTTCTTTTGACTAAAAACTCGTTGAAAATGCATTCTGATAAATCCTCAGCTTACTATCAAAAAAGGGGGTGCGTAGAAATTTTTTATAGTAATAAATATATTTTGTATTACATTCGATTATTTATATATAGTTTTTTAAGATTTTATGTTTACAAAACATAATTTATGTGATATAATACTCTCAATGTGGTCAAGTACCGCTGAGCAACTATAAACTTCGCCACCATTATAAGGAGGAGGAAATGAATTCGACAGAAATAATAAATGCTTTTGTAAAAAGAGTTGTAGAAACAACTGAAGAATGTGAATTTGAGATGCTTATGAAAGACCTCGGAGATTTAAGCTGTTACGTCGAAGACGTCGACAATAGAGAAAACTCGGACTATCGGACTATTGTTGAAAAATTTGATGAAAATTTCAAGTTTAATCCTGAATATTTTCGATTTGAACTCGCATTTCAACTTAATGACGAACTGTGGAGAAATAAACATTCTTTATTTGAAACATATAAGATATGTTACTCCATCAAATTGTTAGGCGATTATAATACCATAGGTACATGCCGTAATAACGTAGAAAACATAAAATTTGTAGAATACTTGTTTGAAGAAGCAAGTCTTGCCAATGGCATGTCCTTTTTCAAAGCAATCAAAATGTTGAAACGTAACCCTTTCAAAAAAGACAAAAAATAATTTTTTCGAATTCACCACCAAAAAGGGCGTCCAAATTATTTCCTTGGGCGCCCTTGAGCTTTTTAATCAAAATTAATATTAAAATAGACGAAACAAAATGATAAAAAATATACCATTTTGCCCCGCTCCCTTTGGCAACTCAATTATTTAGTTTTAATATTCTTTACAGAACTCCACTTGCTATAAACTTTCTTGCCGCCAACTTTTCTGTAAGTCCTAACTCTTACATAATATTTCTTTTTAGATTTTAATTTTTTTATAGTTTTTGATATTGTTTTATTCTTGCTTATAGTTACTGATTTTTTATTTTTTGTAAATTTTTTATCAGTTGCTACTTGAACTTGATATCCTGTAGCTTTAGATATTTTTTTCCAATTTACAGTTAATTTTTTCTTAGCTCCCTTTACCTTTGAGATCTTAGTTTTTTCTGTTGCAGTTGTTGTTTTTAAAATATCAGAAAAAGGTCCAGTATATGTTGTACCATTTACAGTTCTAAGAGCTTTTACTTTTAATTTATATGTAGTTCCAGATTGTAAACCATAAACTTTTCCGCCATTACTATATGAAGTTCCTAAGTTTTCATATTTTTTCTTTTTAGAGTTATACATATATACTTCATATTTATCTGCTGTTTCATTTTGCAAATTCCATGTTATATCAAATGAAGTAGTTTTTTGATTTTGAGCCTTTAAGCCTGTTACTTTGTCTGGTTCTAACAATCTCACAGCAATATCTTCCGTATAATTTACTGAAGGATTTGCCTTCAAAGCAATTGTAATTGTAGATGTTCCTTTTCCTACTGCATTAAATGTTCCATCTGAATTCATTTTTATTACATTTGAGTTGCTGCTAGAAAATATATAATCACTTGCATCTCCAACGCTATAGAAAAGATCTGTAGATTTATTCTTAATACCAAATATGTATGAACCTTCATTTCCAATATTCATAAATGATATGCTATTAGAGTTTGTTGTTTTTCTTGCATACATTTTTAAATTTTCATTAATTACAGAAACATTATAAGTTATATTTTGTGTTCCTGTTTTTGAGGTTTCTAAAGATGCATCATACATACTGAAATTTTGAACCCAATAATATACATTACCATTTTTAAAACATCCAATTCCAATTGATTTGAAACTATTATCTAATATGTTTGATTTATGAGTTGCTGAATTCATCCATCTTTTCATTACATCACTTGAAGTTGTCATTCCACAAGCTATATTTTCTCCATGTGATTTAGAACAAATTGTAAAACATATAGTTCCATCAGGACGTGTATGGTCAAAATTTAGAGCTAATTCTGCTGCTCTTGTCATTGCGACTTCTTGTAGCTCTGCATCCATTTTTAAGGGTTCAGCACCATTTGCTTTTCTTTCATCATTTACTAATTGTAATACTTCAGTTGCCTTTGTAAAATCCATTGTTCCATTTACCTTTACATCTATTGTATTTGTTGCTAATACCTTATTTGATAAAAATAATATTGTAAGTATAAATACTAATCCTAATAATTTAATTTTGTTTTTTAATTTCATTTTCAACATCTCCTTTATTTTTTTTACATAACATTTATTATTAAATTATGCTTCTCGCTCTCTTTTTATTATATCTATATACATTCTAGCTCTTTCTTGTATCATAAAAGATAAACATTTGAGCCTTTCGTCTGAAACATTGTATAATTGATGTTTTGAAAACTTAAAAGTTATCAGTTTTCTAAGAATTTCTATATGTGATTTATTACAAAAAGTTTCAACTAAATTTTTGTATGAAGTCCCATAATATGAAATCATAGTTGAATCACTATTTATGTATTGTTTGAATTTTTCCATGTCTTCAAAAACATCAGGTATTGCTTTTGAAAGAAGTCCTTCTCCATTATCAAATATAGGTGCAAAATCTTCTATTTCGCCTGTTGAGTTGTTTCTAATAAATCCGAAATTTCCAAAATGCCTATCTACATTTGAAATTAAAGAATCAAATAAAATCATATCTGCAAATTTATTTTCGAATCCTTTATTTTTTACATATTCATAAACAGCATTTATTCCACCAGTTTTAATAATATCTCCTGCTTGTATATATGATTTTTCTTTTGATGTAAAAAGCTTACAAGTTGTACAGAGCATGTTTTTCCATCTTTCCAAATCATATTTTACATGATCTATGCCCATTGCATCTAATAACTGGCTACTATAGTACTCACTATATGGTTCAAATCCTGTATTAGAAAAATTCCAACTTTCTGTACTTCCTTTATATAAATAAACTTCTCCATCAATTCTTCTCCACGCTTTAGGCAAAGCACCATTTGTTGTAAATTCAGGTGAAGTAATTAAGTCTTTTATTTTTGATGAATACCCTGTAAATGCAATTAAAGATAACACCTCGGAAAAATCATTATCAAATAAATTATAATCGCTAAATTTCAAATTTTCATCTTGTACTATCCAATAACTATCTGTAAGTGAAAGTCCTTTACTTATGTCTATAATTCCTTTTGTGTCATTTAAACTTAAGTTCATAGCTTCAAGTATTTGATGTACATAAGCTCTGTTTTTCGGAATTATTCTTGATTTAATAAATCCTATTAAATTTTCAGAATTTATTTCTTTTTGTAGATTTATTGGAAATATCTTTTTATTTTCTTCTAAAACATTTATATCTGTTATCTCTAAGCCTAATTTATTATCCATCTCAAATGACAATAGGTTTTTGTCAAATAGTTTTAAATAATACATTTTATTACTCTCTTTCTTTTTCTTTTAAAAACATTTTACTATAAGTATAAGAAAAAATCAAGAAATTTTTGAATTATTATAACTCACATAAATCCCATCGTTTCATTCTTATTTACATAATATCTGACTTCTTATTAAAAATTTGATATAATACTATTATAAATATTTGTTTAGAAACTGATAAGTCATATAAAAACTTGGAGGTTTCTAGCCTCCAAGTAATTACGAAGGAGGTAAAAAATATTATTGCTCCATAACAATTAGGTCAGCTAAAGCATGAATTACACTTTACTAGGAGGAATCAATATGAAAACAGATGATAAAACCAAAAAAGCTTTAAAGGAGTTCTTGGAAAGATTAGAGCTTTTTGAAGAAGCTATGGACATAATGTCCAATAATGATGCTGAAATATACTTTTTATTTACCACTTTGCATAACCACAATACAAAATCCAGAAAAAGTGTAAAAATCAAGTTGTCAAAAGCACTTAAGGAGGTAGCAATTTCTGAAGTAAAGAAAGGAATTACTGAAATCGACGAAGAACTTAAAAAATTATAAATTCACAAGTAATTATCTTTAGCTGACCTAACATAGAGTGTTTACTTTTCTTTCAGTAAACACTCTATGCCACTTTAATATAATTATTATTTATAATCTTGAATATTCGCTGTCTTTTTATAACACTTTTCATATTATAATAAATCACAATTGAATTAGTTTATCTTTTGTCTCACATATTCATAAAGTATTACCCCTGTTGCAACAGAAGCATTTAAGCTTTCTGTCTTTCCAAGCATAGGAATTATAATCTTTTCATCAGCCATGTTAAGTATTTCTTTTGAAACACCATTTGCTTCATTTCCTATAACAATTATTTTCTTTTTATAATCTACTTCATAAATAGATTTTTTTGCTTTTAAAGAGGTCGTCATTACTTTATAATCCTTACTTTGCAATTCTTTTAAAGTTTCTTTCAAATTATCACATTCTATAACATTAACCCTAAAAATTGCGCCCATTGTAGAACGTACAACTTTCGGATTATATGAGTCTGCTGTTCCTTTTGAAACTAATATTTGTTTTAATCCAACACTATCTGCAGTTCTTAAAATTGTGCCTAAATTGCCTGGATCTTGAATATCATCTAAAGCAAGGATAATATCTTCATTTATATTAATGTTTGAAATTCTTGAGGTTTGTTCCGCTTCTTTTCTATTATCTCTTTTATTAGATGCTTCTACTTCTTTGTTGCCTTCTTTTTTACTAAATACCTCTGCTCCATCAATCTCATCTTTCTTTGGACTATTATCATTTTTTATCTTACCAATTACAGCAAGTACTCCTTGTGGATTTTCCACATCAGAAATTATTTTGAAAATATTTTGAGGCACATAAATAAAATCAAGTCTTGCCATTTCATATTTTAAATGACTCTCAATCATTTCTGAATTGTCACATCCATCACATACTACAATATGCTTAATATCCGCATTTTCTTGTATGGCTTCATTTATAACTTTTAGTCCCTCTACTATGAATTCTCCATACTCATCTCTATATTTCTTTTCTTTTAATCTTTTTATATGTTTAATAAGACTATTGTCTTTACTAGAAATTCTTTGCATTATTCTGCTCCTTTTTTTATATATATTGCGCGAAGATAGATTTATTTTTAGAATTTTAGGAGGCAACCGAGTGGGAATCACTTGGAGGTGCCTGAGATATAAAAATAAATCTATCTAGGAGCAATTAATCTTTAATTATTAACCTTCATCATCCAATTTAAGCACTGATAAAAACGCTTCTTGTGGCATTTCTACCTTTCCTATTTGACGCATTTTTTCTTTACCACGTTTTTGCTTTTCTAAAAGCTTTTTCTTTCTTGTAATATCTCCTCCATAACATTTTGCTAAAACATCTTTTCTTAAAGCTGATATTGTTTCTCTTGCAATTATTGTTCCACCAATTACTGCTTGAAGAGGTATTACAAATAGATGTCTTGGTATTACAGTTTTTAGCTTTTCTACCATTTTTCTTCCTCTTTCATAAGCCATGTCTTTATGTACTATAAACGAAAGAGCATCCACATTTTCACCATTTATTCTTATATCTAATCTAACCAATTTTGACTCTTTATATTCTTTAAATTCGTAATCAAATGAAGCATATCCTTTTGTTTTTGATTTTAAATTGTCAAAAAAGTCATAAATTATTTCATTTAAAGGCATATCATAAATTAAAGAAACTCTGTTTTCATCTAGATATTTCATATCTACATATATTCCACGTCTATTTTGACACATCTCCATTATTCCGCCAACATAATCTTTTGGAGTAATAATATTTGCTGTAACTATTGGTTCTTCTATAAATGCTAGTTCTGCCTGTGGTGGTAAATCTGTTGGGTTATATATGTCTAGTACTTCCCCATTTGTTTGATGTACTTTATATATAACAGATGGAGCTGTTGTAATTAATCCTAAATCAAATTCTCTATCTAATCTTTCTTCTATTATCTCTAAATGTAAAAGCCCTAAAAAGCCACATCTAAAACCAAATCCTAAAGCTGCAGATGTTTCTTGTTCAAATTCTAATGCTGCATCATTTAATTTTAGTTTTTCTAAAGCTATTTTTAAATTTTCATATTCGCTTCCATCTATTGGGTATATACCACAATAAACCATAGGTGTTACTTTTTTGTATCCTGGAAGAGGCTTGTCTACTGGATTATTTGCATGTGTTATTGTATCTCCTACTTGTATTTCAGATAAACTCTTTATACTTGCTGCAATATATCCTACTTCTCCAGCTTTTATTTCATCACTTGGCAAATATGAGCCAGGTGCAAAATATCCAACTTCTGTAACAACAAAAGTATCATTTGAAGCCATAAGCTTTATTTCATCACCAGGTTTAACTTTTCCATCTACAACTCTTACATAAGCAACTGCTCCTTTATAATTATCATATAAAGAATCAAAAATTAAACATTTAAGTTTTCCTTCTTCATCTCCATTTGGGGCAGGTAAATCTGTAACAATTCTTTCTAAAACCTCGTCTACATTAAGTCCAGTTTTTGCAGAAATACAAGGTGCATCTTCTGCTGGAATTCCAATAATATCTTCTATTTCTTTTTTTACTTCTTTTGGTCTTGCGCTTGCTAAATCAACTTTATTTATTACAGGTAAAACCTCTAGATTATTATCTATTGCAAGATAAACATTTGCTAAAGTTTGAGCTTCTACTCCTTGTGTTGAATCAACAACAAGAATTGCACCATCACAAGCAGCCAAGCTTCTTGAAACTTCATAATTAAAGTCAACATGCCCAGGTGTATCAATTAAATTAAAAGTATATTCATTTCCATCTTTAGCTTTGTACTTCATTCTAACAGATTGGGCTTTTATAGTAATGCCTCTTTCTTTTTCTATTTCCATATTGTCAAGCACTTGTGATTCCATCTCTCTTTTAGATAAAACACCTGTTATTTCAATTAATCTATCTGCTAGTGTTGATTTTCCATGGTCTATATGTGCTACAATGCTAAAATTTCTAATATATTTTTGATATTCGTTCATATTTTCTCCTTTAAATTAATGTATCATCATTATTTATCCAATCAGCAACATTTTCTTCCCTATATTGTTCTTTATCGTCTCTCATTACTACTTTTTCAATTCCGCTATTTATAATCATTCTTTTACACAAAGTACATGGATAATTATCTTTTACATACTCTCCATTTCTTTTGTTAATTCCAACCATATAAAGAGTAGAACCTATCATATCTCTTCTATTCGCACTTATTATAGCATTTTGTTCGCTATGAACAGATCTGCACATTTCATATCCTGCTCCACTTAGTTCAGTTTTAGTTTTTCTAGTACAATATCCTAAGTCTAAACAATTCTTTCTTCCTCTAGGTGCACCCGAATATCCTGTTGATATTATTTCATCATTCTTTACTATTACACTCCCATAATTATTTCTAAGACAGGTTCCTCTTTCTGAAATTGTTTCTGCTATATCTAAATAATAATTTGTTTTATCAACTCTATCCATAAGACTCCTCCTATTTTCTCTCTGATAATAGCATTTTATCATAAAAAAGAAAAAAGCTCAATAGTTTGAGCTTAAATCTTATTCACAAATTCCTTAAACACTTTTCCTCTCTCTGCAAAGTTCTTATACAAATCAAAGCTTGCACTTGCTGGAGAAAGCAAAACAATGTCTCCAGATTTAGCATTTTCTTTAGCTTTCAAAACTGCTTCCTGCATATTATCTACATGAATAATTTTAATTTGCTTTTTATTCAAATTAATATTAAGTTGGCTTTCTTCATCTCTTCCTGCATTATCATTCAAACTCAAATCTAATTTCTGCAAATCGTCGTTATCGATACTCGTTGTATTTTTATTTTTCAAAGCCTCATTTACAGCATCTTCTATAATCTTTGAAGTTGGGCCACATAGAATTAAAGTTCCTACCTTTTCTGCAATTTTTTTTCCAATTTCTGTATAGTCTAAGCCTTTGTCAGAACCACCTGCAAGTAAAATAATATTTTCGTCAAAGGCATTTAGACCTGCAATTGTACTTGCCGGACTAGTTCCAATTGAGTCATTATAATACTTTACACCATCTATTTCTCTTACAAATTCTAATCTATGTTCTACACCTCTGAATTCTTTTATTGCTTTTACTTGAGTTTCTGTGTCTACTAAAGAAGCAGTTACTGCAAGTGCTGCACAAATATTTTCGTAATTATGAATTCCTCTAAGTTTTATTTCTGATTTATGAATAATATTGGTCTGAACACCATTTTTGCAAAATACAATATTTCCACTATCTTTATCATAAATATATCCATTTTGCAATTTCTCTTTACTACTGAAAAATGTTACATTTCCTTTTGCATCTTTTTCAAAAGTTCTTGTAATTTCATTATCATAGTTTAGTACTACTAAATCATCTACATTTTGGTGCAAAAATATATTTTTCTTAGAATCTACATATTCATCCATATCTTTATGAACATTTAAGTGATCAGGATAAATATTTGTAACAAGAGAAATATTAGGGCTAACTTCCATATCCATTAATTGAAAACTGCTCATTTCTAATACAATAATATCATTTTCGTTTACATCTGAAAGATTTGTAAAAATAGGATTTCCAATATTTCCACCTAAATAACAAGTGTATCCCGCTTCTTTAATAATAGCATAAATCATTGAGCTCGTAGTTGTTTTTCCTTCTGTTCCTGTAACACCAATTATTTTGCATGGAGCAAGCTTCATTAACATTTCTATTTCTGATGTAATTATAGCTCCTCTTTCTTTTTCGGCAACTAATTCAGGTCTTGTTGGTAAACAACTTGGAGAGCGAAAAATTATATCAAACCCTTTTAGTTCTTTTAAATTATTTTCTCCACCTATGTATTTAAAATTATATTCTTGTATTTTTTTTATTATATCTTCATCTAATTCCTCTTCTTTTCTGTTATCAAAAATAGTTACATAAGCTCCTAATTTTTGAAAATAGTCTATTAATGGAATATTGCTTACACCTAAGCCAATTATTGCAACTTTTTTTGATTTTATACTTTTTTCAAATTGTTCTAATTTTTCATTTTTCAATTTAAACACCTCTTATTAGTTTATTATTATAATATTTTTTTGTGCCACTGATACTTTAAAACAATTCTACTACAGATATAAGAAAAATGCAAGAAATAATCTTGCATTAATTTATCTTTTCTCATCTCTAAAATATATTTGATTAAATATTAATTTATAATCCATAGAAATATGTAAAAAAATCATTAAGCTGTTATGCTTAACGATTTTAAATAAAACCCTAATTTATTAAAAATGCTGCATAAAGAGGGATAGACTTTATATTATTTTCAAATCCAAAATTTTTTGTTGATAATCTTATACCATATTTTGGATTATATCTTTTCATATTAGATATCACCTCTAATATAATTATATACTATTGCATTCATTTTGTCAATACAATTTCACGTTTTTTATACCACTTTCACATTAGCATTTCACGTTTTTTACACCACTTTTTATAAAGTATTCACGTTTTTTATACCACTTTTATTTTAATTTGTACTATGTCAAGAAAGTAGACACAAAAAATTAAAATGAGACCTTCAACGCAAAGTCCCATCTCTCAATAGTAACTAATCAATACCCTACTTTCATTTTTATTGCCAAAATTAGTTTATTTTTGACATATTCGCTTTTGTTTATGTTACGCATTTACATAATTGTCTTTTTTTATTTCTCCGAAATATGAATATTTTCAATCTCACACTTAAATTCTCTTGAAATTATATTTTGAATTTGAGCAACTTTTTGTTTTGTAAGTCCACCTTCCGTCTTTACTACAACATTAATACTATCATTATTTACTAAAACAACATAATGTTCAAAACCCTTTGTAGATAAAAGATTTTCACAAATAGATATAGCATTTTTTGTATCATTTATTTTTGTAATCTCTTTCATAGCAATAGATTTTTGTGTTTCCGAAACCGAGCCATCTTCCAAAATTTTTGTATATGTAGATATTGTGTCTGCATAATTTGTATCTCTTTGAAGTTTAGTAGAAACAAAATAATCTGAAGCTTCACTTGCTGTATCCCTGCTATCTATATCACTTTTGCCATTTTCAATACTTTTGTTATCTACTACACCTTTACTATCTACAAGCTTTGCATCTCCTATATCTTCATCATCTCTATTTTCATTTTTATTCTCATTGTTCTCTTTACTACTCTCATCATTATCTTTTTGTTCATTATTGCTTGTACTCTTAGCAATTGTCTCCGTATTCTCAATGCTTTCTTTTGTTTTTTCTTTAGCTATATTTTTTTCTGTATTATCTTTAGCTTCATTTTCAACATTTTTTGATTCATTCAAAGAATTATTAATAGATGTCTCATTAAAAGACTTTTCCGAATAAGTCTCCATAGTACTATTCTCTACATTTGCAGTATAGTTAAAATATCCTGCAGTAACAAGCATAAGAGCAATTGCATAAATTACCACTTCATTTTTTCTAAACCCCTTTTTAAAAATTTCTAAACTTTTTAAATTCTTATCTCGCTTCAATTTTATCCCTCCATTTCAAATACTTGGATTTTATCAATAGATAGCCCTGTTGCAGATTTAACAGCATTAACAATATTTGTTTTAACATTTGCATTTTTCGCTCCTTGTGCAGTAATAATTGCACCTTCAATAGTAGGCATTATTACCTTTTGAGTCATAGGAACTTGACTTCCATCTTTTTCTGAAAAAATAATATCTTTTTGGGTCTGAGTAGAAGTAGTATTCCTTAAACCACCACCTGAATCTGTTTCTTCTGTTGAACTAGTTGTAGTTTTCTCATCATACATTGCAATAGTTTTACTACTTTCAGAATAACTTATATAAACTTTAACTTTTCCAACTCCCTTTATTGTACCTAAAATTTTTTCTAATTCATTTTGCATTTCATTATTAGAGTTTTCTTCATTTGAAGGCTCAGATAGTGCCAATACTTTATTTATATTTTTTTCTTCTTTAATAGAGGATTTATCTGATTTTAGAATAAAATTTATAATCAAAATTGTTACAACCAAAATCACAATTAAAAATACTAGATTTTCGATTTTTTTCTTATTATTCCCATCCCCATTCGTAAGTTCTTTTAATTTATCTTTAAACATTTTTGCCTCCTCCATTAATAATAAATAGGTTAATATATATAACTACCTCACATGTATTTCAATAATCCCTTTATCAATCTCATAATGTTTACTTAAAAATTTCTTCAAAGTATCAACATCTTTTGCCTCCACATCTTCTTCAGTATTTAAATCCTTATTTTTACCAACATTAATTTCAACTTTTTTTACCTCATCTACACTTTTAATATTTATTTCATCTTCTTTTAAAAAACTATTTTCTTCTTCTGTTTTTTCTTCATTGTTCCACCTTTTATTAGTAGCTTCACTTTCTTCATCTTTCTTTTTTATTATTTTTTTAGATTCTAGAGTTATACTTATCTTGCTTATACCAGCATTTTCCTCTTCTGCATTAAAATTACCTTTTACGTTACATTTATATACAACAAATCCTTCTTTCTCTATTGTTTGAATCAATTCTTTTTCAAAAGTGCTTTCATATATTTTGTTTAATTTTTTATCTGTGGAAATTTCATCATTTGAAAAATCTTTATTTGTAATATTTTCTGAATAATCATCAACTTTTTTAGAAAGATCAAAATCTCCCTTAACTTTGTTATCTGTGAAAGGTGAAATAATACTAAAAACAATATATATACTTAAAACAACTTTCACATATTTTTTTATATTTCCATTTGGAAGCATCATTTCAAAAATACTTGCAATTATAACTGCAATTGCAATACCCTCGATCCACTTACTTAAGAATTCAATCATCTATACATCATCCCACTATTTGAAATTTTTATAACAAGAGTTATTCCAATAATTAAAAGAACCGATGTTGCACAAAGTATTCCAAGGAGTAATTTAAATATACTACTAAAATCTTCTAATAATTTTACAATTTTCTCATCTGCTAATGGCTCTATAATTGCAGAAGATAAAGAATACATTATTGTTAAAATTGAAAGTTTAATTATTGGAGTAGCACATATTCCAATTATTATTAAGACTCCAACAACTCCTAATGCATTTTTTAAAACTAAGCCACATCCTAATACACTATCTACCGAGTCTCCTAAAATCTTTCCAACAACAGGAATCATACTAGAAACTGCGGCCTTTGCTGTTTTTGCAGTAATTCCATCTACACTACTTGCTAATGTTCCTTCTAGTGAAACTACACCTACAAAAATAGTCAGAATAATTCCTAAAACCCATACTATAGATGTTTTAAAAAACTTAGTAAGCTTTCCTATTTGTACTTTATTAGAAAGTTTTGATACAATTATTAATGCTGTTATAATAGAAACTCCTGGCAGAATTAGTGTTAGTATAATATTTGAAATAAATTCTATTATAAGCAAAATTATTGGCTCTAGTAAGCTACTTGTTGCAATATTTCCAGTGTATATCATAAGAGTGATTAGAAGCGGAACTAATGAATTCATAAATCCAACTAAATTCTGTATAGTATTTGTTATTGAAAATATTAAATCTGAAAAGTTACTCATTACAACCGTTACTATTAATATGTATTGTACATAATATATTGTTTTGGAAATATTACTTGTTTCTAAATTATCTGCAACTGCTTTTATTATGCTATGTATTAATACAATCACAAGAACTGCAATTATTGTTTTTAAACTTGAAACTATTTCTTTTCCAAAAATCTTTAAAATCTTTTTTAATATTTTATTATTATCAATTTCCCCTGTAATTGCTGAATTTAAGACATCGGAAATATTCATGTCTTCAAAAAAATCATTAGTATATTTTTTTGTCTCATCTATAAAACTACTTATTCCAAATGATTCTTTTTCCTGTTGTATCATTTGCGAAGTTAAACTTTCAGCATTTACTTTTGTTGCAGAAAAAAATATTAAAAAAAATATTATTAAAATATGTAATAAAATTTTTTTCACATTTAAGAAAATTCCTTTACTTAATATATTTAGATTTTAAATTTTAAAAGGATTTACCTATAAACCTTTTTTGTATTCAATTTTTTTTATTAAAAATGTATTTATTTTTCAAAAAAATTTCTATATAATTAGATCAATTTCAAAATAACCTCCAGCAAACTTGAAATTATAGGAATTGACATAGAAACTATTATCACTTTGCTTCCTATCTCTATTTTGCTTGCAATCGCATTTTCGCCTGAGTCTTTACATAGATTTATTGCAAATTCTGTAAGAAAAGCAATTCCTGTTATTTTTAATAAAAGCTCTAGAAATTGATTATTTATACCAGATTTAGCGCTTATAGTTTTTAGTAAATTTATTATCCCTTCAAGTTTGTCCATTATCAAAAAAAGAATTAATACTCCTGCAATAATAGAAATATATATTGCAAATTCGGGCTTATATTGTTTTATAATTATAATGATTATTAAAGAAATTAATCCCATACCAATTATTTTAATTATTTCATCCATGCCTTTCCATTCCTCTTTATTTCCATTTTTAAAGTTTATTTCTTCATTGCCATTTATATTTAAAAATAATAAAGCATTATATATTAAACAATGTCCTTACAGTATTAAAAAGTGTACTAATTTCTTTAATAACAAGTGTAAGAACAATTACCACTCCTGCTAAAGTAGTCATCATAGCTTGTTCTTCACGACCTGCTCTACACAAAACTTGATGTAAAACCGCAACTAAAATCCCTATTGCCGCAATTTTAAACAATAAGTCTACATCCATTTTTATCAATCCTTTCGAAGTTTACTATGCACTTTTCTTACATCTAAGTAAACTATAGCCTCATAGTCCATATAATTATATTAAAATAATAATAATAGCAAGTCCAAAAATTGTGCCTAATGTTCTATACATTTTTTCATTTTTTTTACATTCTTCTTCTGCTATAGCTATTTGAGTATCTAAAAAATTTATACTAAGTTTTATTTCATTTAATTGACCATCTACATCTGTTTTTCCAAGCATATTTCCTAAACTTTTTATAATATTTAAATCTTCATTATTTAAACATAGTCTTTGACTATTACTATTTATTGCGTCGTCCCATGATTTTTTTACTCCTAAATTATTCATATTTTCTTTTGCACTTATAAAAATATATTTTATGCTGTTTTTAGAATATAAATTTGAGATTTCTTCAAATATTTCTCCTAAAGGCTCATAAGTAAACTTTATTTTAGATTCCAAAATATTAAATGCCTCTTTAAAAATCTTTAGTTCATTAACTCTATTTCTGTATTTTTTTGAAATAAGATTTCCTATCCATGCTGCAATAAAAAAAATAAAAAATAAAACTATATATTTTACAAATACCATAAACTTGTCCCCTTTATTAAATATATTCATAAAAAAATAATTTAGAACATATTTTACATTTTTATTACATAAGGTAATAGAATTTCTTTTTCCACCTAATACTTTAATTATTTTTTTCAAATCTATTTATATATGTTTTATTTTCTTTATCCAAAATATAAACACTTTTAATTTCTCCTCTTTTTTTATCATCCAAGAAAATAATAGATTCAATTAAATGCTTATCTAACAGTTTTTTTAGTTCTTCATTTAGCATAATATCTTCTAAAGAATCACCATGTGCAGTAAAAATTCCTTTTACCCCAGATGTAACAGCATAATTTATTGCTTGGGCATCTTCTTTGCTACCAATTTCGTCACACACTATAATTTCTGGAGACATTGACCTTATAAGCATTCTCATACCTGTTGATTTATAAATATTTTCTATTACATCACTAAGAATTCCAATGTCATTTTGTGGAGCACCTTTATACATTGCAGCTATCTCTCCTCTTTCATCAACAATTCCACATGTTTTTGCTTTAAATCCTATTTCTTCTATTCCTGTACTTATTTTTCTAACTAAATCTCTTAAAATAGTAGTTTTTCCACAACCTGGTTTTGAAACAATTAATGTATTTAATATTTCATTATTTTGTATTATGTAAGGAATTATTTTATACGAGACATCTTTCTTTTCTTTGGCAATTCTAAAATTCAAACTTGATATATAATTGATATTTAAAATTTCTCCATCTTCTACGACACAGCTCCCTGTTACTCCTACTCTATGTCCACCTTTTATTGTTATAAATCCTTCACATATTTGCTTTTGATATGAATAAATTGAATGCTCACACACTTTTTGAAATGTTTCTAATAATTCTTCTTTAGAAACAATATGAATTAATATTTTATTTCCATTAGAGTTTTTTAAAATAATGGGCTTATTACTTCTAAGTCTTATTTCTTCAATATCATGTTTATCTAAGAAGTATTTTTGAATTTCTTGTTTTATATTTTCTGCTAAATAATCTAAAACTTCTTCCATTTTTTAAAATTTCCTTTCCATTAATTATTAAGCTAGTCCTATACATGAATAAAACATATTACATAATTGTTTATTATAATATATGCTAATTGTTTTTTTTTAGAACCATTTTATAACTATAACTTCATTTAAAAATTTGATTCTTAAAATTACTTTTTTATCTATAAAGTAACAATATTTTTAAGAAATATTCCAAAAAGCCTACACAAATGAGAAAAAATGTGATAAAATATTGAAAGGTTATATATTAATCATTAGATAAATATGAATTTTATTATAAAATAAAGGAGGAATTTAATATGTCAGGACATAGTAAATGGCACAATATTCAAGCAAAAAAAGGAAAGGCAGATGCTGCAAGAGGAAAGATTTTCACAAAATTAGGAAGAGAATTATTAGTTGCAGTTAAAGCAGGAGGACCAGACCCAGAAGGTAATTCGTCTTTAAAAGCAGTTATTGCAAAATGTAAAGCTGCAAATATGCCAAATGATACAATAAACAATGCTATAAAAAAAGCTTCAGGTGAAGGAAGCAATACAAATTATGAAGAAATTACTTACGAAGGTTATGGACCAAATGGTGTTGCTATAATTGTAGAAGCAAGTACAGATAACAAAAATAGAACAGCAGCTGAAGTAAGACATGCTTTTGATAAATCTGGTGGAAACCTTGGAACTACAGGATGTGTATCATACATGTTTAGCAAAAAAGGTGTTATTGTTATCGAAAAAGCAAACTGCCCTATTGACGAAGAAGAACTTATGATGCTTGCTTTAGATGCAGGAGCTGAAGATTTCAATACTTCAGATGAAGTTTATGAAATAACAACAGAGCCAAGTACATTTTCAGAAGTTTCTGAAAAGATTCAAGCAGAAGGAATCAATTTCTTAGAAGCTTCAGTTCAAATGGTACCTTCTACTACTGTTGCTCTTGATGATCAAGCTGCAGAAAAAATGGAAAGAATGATAGAAAGACTAGAAGACTTAGACGATGTTATGAACGTATATCATAATTGGGAATAAAACTATTTCATACTTCAAACAAATTAATTTAGAGAGGAAAGATAAAATAATGAAAAAAAGATATTTAATAATGCTAATAATAGCAATAGTTTTAGTAATAGCTTTAGGTGTAGGATTTGCTTTTGCATACTTTTTCACAGATATATTTAGAAGCAATAAAGAGCTTTTTTCTAAATATATTTCTCAAAATTTAGAAATCGTAGACATCTTTAAAGATGAAGATGTTAAAGCATATTCAGAAAAACAAAAAAATACAGCTTACACATCAGAAGGTACAATAAAAACAAATGTTACCTTCCCAGATAGTTCGGAAGCTAAAATAGTAAATGCATTACAAAATTGTAATATAACATTTAGAGGAAAAACAGATAATCTAAGCAAATATATGCATCAAACTATTAAAGCAAATTATTCAGATACCCAATCAATTCAATTTGATTTATATAGAAATAATGACATCTATGCTGCTAAAATTAATGAAGCAATTGTAAAATATATAGGAATCGATAACAATAATCTTAAAGAGTTTGCTACTAAAATGCAATTACCTGAAAAAATAACATCTAAGCTACCTAACAAAATAGAATTAAATAGTCTAGCAAGTATTTCTGGTGTATTTTCAGATGAAGATAAAACGTCTCTTAAAGAAAAATATCTAAAAATTATTACAGATAATTTAACAGATGATATGTTTTCAAAGGAGAGTATATCAGATGAAACCATATTTATTCTAAAAATAAATGAAGACCAATTTAAAAATATTATTGCTAAATTATTAGAAACCTTAAAGGAAGATGAAACTTTAATAAATAAATTAAAAGAAACCTTAATTAACAACTATAATTTTACAGAAGACGAAATTCAAACTTATATAACACAATATAAAGAATTTATACAACAAACTATTGATAGAATTAATTCCAATTCAGATACAAATATTCTTGAACGTGCAAATAAAGCAAGAGCTTTAACCGATCAAAAGCAAATAGAAGAAAGAATACAACTTGCGTATAACGAAACATTAATGGAAAATAGTGGAAATGTAGATAAACAAAAATTGCAAACTACATTAGAAGAATATTTCGGTTTTGGAAAAGTAACAGATTTGGCAGAAGATTTATCTACTGTAAAAATTGATGGAAAAGAGTATTCTATAACTGAAAATTCTACAATTAATCAAAATAGTGAAAATGAAAATATCACAGATATTAGTGACGAAGACCAAAATACAGAAAATAACACTAATTCATCTAATAACATAATAATAAAAGTATATGCAAATAAAGGAAAACTTTCAAAAACAGAAATAATATTAAATGACATATTTGATTTTGTTGTTTCAAAATCTGATGATGGAGCTAAATTTGAATTAATCAATAATGGAGTTGCAACTATCTCAGCATTTATGCAAAAATTAAAATCACCTAACGAAACTAAATTTGAATTTGCTTTTTCACAAAACAATTCACAAATTTTTGACCTAACAATTGGTTTTTCGGGATTAGATACAGATTCTGTTCATGAAAATTCAGAGTTAACTTTTGACATTGATTTAAGTAACTCTACTATAACAAATGCAAAAACAAAATTTGTGTCTACATACAAAAACACAAAAACTTTTGGAACAATACAAAAAGATGAAATACAAAATTCAGAAATATTACTATTAAATACTGCTCCATCTATGAAAAATATTGAAAATTTATATAACAATATAGCTAATAGAACTACACAATTAAATAATTCTAAATTAAAAGCTTTAGGACTTACAGAAGATGAAAATCCATTTATGTATTATATTCCTTCCGCTGTTCCATTTGGTGCTACATATATTATGCAAAATCCAGATAAAGGTCCATACTTTGTAGTACCAAGTCTTATCATGACAGGTGTTTCGGTCTCTATGCTTTCTGCAGATAATGACATATTATCTAGAGCATCAGAAAATAGAACTAGCACAGATATTTTATCAATACAAGAACAAATCTTACTAGATATAAACGTGGCAAAGACTGAATATTATTCTAAAAAATATACAACTAATACAACTTCTACTGAAAGCCTTTATTCAACTGTTGAAAATGTGCTAAAAAATTTCAATCCTAATAATGAAAACATAGAATATAGTTATAATAATGGTAATATTACAATAAGATCTAAGAAAGATTCTACAAAAATAATTACAGGAACTCTATCTAAAGATGGAAGCCTTAAGTGGAATTAACTAATATAAAAAGTACTGAATTAAATTTTTTTAATTCAGTACTTTTACTTTAAGAACTATTTAAGCTTTTTTGTTACATTTATATCCCCAAATAACTCATCTTGGCAAGTTGTTACTTTGCTTCTCCTTGACAACTCAAGTAATCCTGAAAAAGCAGTTACTACTTCATTTTTACTATGTTTTTTTACAGAAAATAACCTATTAAAGTTGAATTTTTTATGTTTAATTAATTCTCTAAACATATCTTTTAATTTACTTACAACTGTAAAGTTTTCTGTAATAGCAATTTTTTCGATATTTTTAGCATTTTGATTTATTTTTGATTCATTTCTTGTTACTAAATTAGAATATATTTCAGGTATTATAGAAGAATCATACTCTAAGTCTAATGTTTGTTGAGGTAATGGAATATTCTCCATTACTTTATATATTCTATTAGAAAATAATTTGAAATTTTCTTGTAATTTAACCGTTATATCTTTATATTTTTTATATTCAACAATTCTGCGTATAAGTTCCTCTTCAGTTAGTTCCTCTTCCTCATCTTGTTTACTTGGTAAAAGCTTTTTAGATTTAAGATATAGTAAAGTTGAAGCCATAGTTAAAAATTCACTTGTTACTTCTAAATTAAGTTCTTCCATTTGGTCGATGAATGCAATATATTGATCTGTGATTTCATTAAGATTGATATCATATATATTCATTTTATTTTTTTCAATTAAAGTACAAAGTAAATCAAGTGGACCTTGAAAATTTTCTAATTTAATTGCATATTTATTTGTTTCTAATGTTAGTACGTTTAGCATTTTTGCTATCATTCCCTTCAAAATATCAAGTTAAAAAGAATTAAATTTTAATGCAGTAAAAATTGTAATTATTTTTAACTCCTATTCCTCGAATTTTATATTATCATACTTATAGCCTTTTTTTAAAAGATATTGCTTTATTTCTTCTATATCCATATCTTTTTGCTTTTTATAGAAAATATTTCTTGCAGATTGTTTCTCGTATTCATCTAATTTATCTTTGTTTTCATAAAAATAATCTTCTATATCTTCTTTGTTTAACCCTTTAGTCAGTAATTTATATTTAACTTCTTTTAAAGATAAATTTTTTAAAGTAATAAAGTTATTTATAGCTCGATCTATATATTCTTTGTCGTCAAGATATTTTGCTTCTTTTAAATATTCTATTATATCTTCAAGCATGTTTTCTTCAATTGAACCTAAAAACTTATTTCTTACTTCTTGTTCAGTTCTTTTCTTGAAAACGATAAATTTCATTACTCTTGTTTTTTCTTTATCAAAATCTTCGAGCGAATACATATTAAATCCCTTCTAAACTATTGAATATATAAGTATTTTAAAAAATACTTATATATTCAATTAAAAAAAATTAAAAATTTGTATTTATTCCTCTTCCTCTTCATTATCTTCAGCTTTTCTTTCTTCTCCAAGACTTTCTTCAAATGCTTTTTCTGTATTTCCTCTTACTTTCTTTTCTACTTCGTCTAAAATGTCTGGATTATCTTGAAGATATTTTTTAACATTTTCTCTTCCTTGTCCAATTCTATTTCCATTATAGCTAAACCAAGAACCACTCTTTTCGATTATATCAAGGTTTACAGCCATATCAAATATATTTCCAATTTTTGAAATACCCTCTCCATACATTATGTCAAATTCTGCCTCTCTAAATGGTGGAGCAACTTTGTTTTTTACAATTTTTACTCTTGCTCTGTTTCCTATAACATTTCCATCTTGTTTTATGTTTTCGATTTTTCTAATGTCTAGTCTTACAGAAGCATAGAATTTAAGTGCTCTACCACCTGTTGTTGTTTCTGGGTTTCCAAACATTATTCCTATTTTTTCTCTTAATTGGTTTATAAAAATTATAACTGTTTTTGTTTTGTTAATAGCTCCTGCAAGTTTTCTTAAAGCTTGAGACATAAGTCTTGCTTGAAGACCCATGTGTGAATCTCCCATATCACCATCTATTTCTGCCTTTGGAACAAGTGCTGCAACAGAGTCTACGACTATTACATCTAAAGCACCACTTCTAACTAAACTTTCTGTAATTTCTAATGCTTGTTCACCTGTATCTGGTTGAGATACTATTAATTCATCTATATTTACTCCTAATTTTTTTGCATAAACAGGATCTAAAGCATGTTCTGCATCTATAAATGCAGCTTCTCCTCCTAATTTTTGTGCTTCTGCAATTACATGTAATGCTAAAGTTGTTTTGCCTGATGATTCTGGTCCATATACTTCTATAATTCTACCACGTGGAAGTCCTCCTATTCCTAATGCCATATCCAAGCTAAGTGCTCCTGTAGATATAGCTTCTACTTCCATTGCTTTATATTCTCCTAATTTCATAACAGAACCTTTTCCAAATTGCTTTTCAATTTGACTTAATGCTGCGTCTAGCGCTTTCTTTTTTTCTGAATTTTCTGACATATTTATTTCCTCCTTTATTCTACAAAACTTTGTTTGTATATATGTATTATACACCAAACATTTATTTTGTCAATACTTTTTTAAAAATTTTTTATTTTTTTCTAAATTATTTAATCTATAAGTATTTTGAGAATTAATTTTATTTAACTTCATAGTTTAAAAAAACTTAGTAATTTTTGCAACTAATTTTTATACCAATCTTTAAATTTAAAGAATAAATTGTACCATTTAGACTCAATTTCCCCATTTAAATAAGAATTAGTAATTACATAAATTTTGTTTCTTCCTATACCTATATATGGAACCTCACTATTGTATATATCATATAACTTCTTAAATCTAGATTTCTGTTCTTCTTTATCTGTAATGCTATTTAATTCATTAAGAATTTTTTTAGCTTCATCATTATTAAAATTTGCTAAATTTCCATTTCCAAAATAAGATGTAAGATCTGGTGAAATTGGATTTGTCATTTCGCATAAAATCATATCATAATTTTTCTTATTAATATATTTTTGATACTCATCATCAGATGTATAAATAATATTAATTATTATGCCTTGTTCAGCTAATTTTTCTTTAATATATTCCGCAACTTTTGTTCTATTAGATTTATTTCTTACCACTAAATTTAATTCTAAAACTTTAGTTTTATAGTTTACCGTTTTTTGCCATTGTTTTTTCCTAAAATACCAACCAGAATCTTTTAATTTATTTTCCATTTTTCCTAGGTCAAAATAATTTTCATTTTTATCTTCTAATAAATAATTATTTGTAGGTAATGGAAAATTAGCTTTAAAATAAGAGCCACTATATGCTTTAGCTACAACTTCATCTTTATTTATAGCATATTTTAGAGCTTTTCTTACTTGCACATCTGAAAGAATTTCACTATCATTATTCAAAGCCAAAAATGAAAAATCCCTTCCTTCTATTTCTGTTACTTTGTATCCTATTTTTCCGATATATTGCTTATAATCTTTATTTTTTGTAGAAATTAAGTCTATATTTCCTTGCCTAAATGCATTATATAACTCTGCAATACTAGAATAAAAATTAATGGTAACTTTATCAATTATAGAATTGTCTTCCTTTGCATTCCACCAATTCTCATTTTTTGTAAGAATTACTTTGTTTCCAATATGTTCAGAGATTCTAAATCTACCTGTTGTAATTGGAGCGTCATTTTTATTTGTATCCCAAAAATTATCTTGTCCATAATAGTTACTGCTTAAAATAGGAAATGTTAAAAAATATTCGTAAAATGGAATTTTTTGAGATAATATAATTCTGAGTGTTGTATTATCTATTATATCTACTTCTTTTAAATGCTTTATATTTTCCGCATATACAGCATTTTTAGCTTCTTTATCTTGTAATAATCTATCTATAGTAAATTTTACATCATTACTTGAAAAATAGCTTCCATCACTCCATTTAATTCCAGTTTTAAGTTTTACTATATAAGTTATATTGTCTGTTGTTTCCCATTCTTTTGCAAGACAAGGCTCAACTTTTCCATCTGAAGTAATATTAACTAAAGACTCAAATATTAATTTTGTTACATCTTGTACTTGTTTATTTTTTGTTATTATTGGATTAATAGTATCAAATCCTGATATTGCAAGAGTAAGCTCGGTTCCTTTCTCTGCTGTTGCTATACTTGAAGATCCTTCAGCATTGTTTGTATTTTCAGAATTGTTACTTTTGCTTACTTTATAAATTGCAAATCCCATTATAATTACAATAAATATAAAAAATAAATATCCAAAAATATTGTTTTTCATATATACCTCATTTCATAACTAATTACATTATCGTTTGAATTTATATATTTAATATTCACTCATTAATTTGTAACTATCATATATATACTATATTATTTTAAAAAAATTTTCAAGTACTTTTTCAAAAAAAGAGCACATAAAAACATGTGCCCCATAAATATCAAATTAAATTACTTTCTAGATTCAATAATAAGCTTTATCCCTGTTCTATCTTCCCCCTCTACTTCAACTTCTGCAAATGCAGGAATACAAACTAAATCTACCCCTGATGGTGCTACAAATCCTCTTGCTATAGCTACTGCCTTAACTGCTTGATTTAGGGCACCTGCACCAATTGCTTGCATCTCCGCCCTTTGTGATTCTTTTACTAACCCTGCAATAGCTCCTGCTACTGAATTTGGGTTAGATTTTGATGAAATTTTTAAAATTTCCATTCTCTTTTGCCTCCTATAATTTTATTTTTTGTTGCAACTTTTATGGTATTATTTTACAACAAAATAAAATAAAGGTCAAGAGTTTTTTGGTAATTTTTTCCATCTTTTCATCGCGAAATTCGACATTATTTTTCTTTTGTGCAAGCTTTTGACGAATTATGTAGAAAAATTCTTTTTTAATAAATTATTGAGTTATTCTTTCTATTTTAATTACTTTATTTGTATTATCATCTATTTCAAAAACACAAGCATTTAACATGCATTCTCCTGTTGCAATTTTATATTTTTCTGGAAGAGCTGTTAAAAATCTTTTTAATGCAGCTTCTATATCCATACCAAGAATTGCATTTTTAGGTCCAGTCATTCCAATATCTGTTATATATCCTGTTCCTTTTTCTAAAATCTTTTCATCAGCTGTTTGAACATGAGTATGTGTGCCAAACATTGCTGTAATTTCACCATCTAAAAAATACCCCATTGCTTGTTTCTCTGCGGTTGCTTCTGCATGAAAGTCTAAGAATATCATATCTACTTTAGGTTTTATCTCGTCTACTACTTTTTTTACTTGTAAAAAAGGATTTTCTGTTTGAACATTTATTTCTACTCTCCCCATTGCGTTTATAACTGCAATTTTCTTATTTTTACATGTATAAATATTATATCCTTTTCCACATACTCCTTCAGGGTAATTTATTGGTCTTAAAAGTTCAGGTTCGTCAATTATTTGAAATATTTCTTTTTTACCCCAAGTATGGTTTCCCATTGTAATACTATTTGCACCTGCAGAAATTAAATCTTTAAAGTTCTTAATTGTAAGCCCCATCCCCTCTGCTGCATTTTCTCCATTTACAATTACAAAATCTATACTATATTTGTTTTTTATATTTTGTAATTCTGTTTTTAATTTATCTACTCCACAATTTCCAACTATATCTCCTACTGCTAAAATATTCATAAAAATTTTCATTCCTTTCCTGTCTTACGTCGACTTTTATATAATAGGCAAGTGTTACTTTCCTATTATATAAATTCAAATTAATCATATTAGACAATATAATTATATATAAAACTAATTTTTTCCTTTTTTCTTAAATCTTTTAACTATATGTTTTTTTCCTAGATAGATACTCATCTTAGCTTTTCTTGTTCCTTTTTCTATTGAGCTACGTAATTCTCCTGTCTTTTCTGTTACAACTTCTTTGGCTCCATTTACCTTATCTCTCATTACATCTTTGGCATCACTTACTTTATCTTTTACTACATCTTTTGCATCATTTACCTTACCAACTACGACCTCTTTTGCATCAATTGTTGCGTACTCTATTTTGTCTTTTATTTCTTTCATTTTAATTTTTATCGCTTCCAATTTAGGATATGCCTCTATAAATCTTCTATGAAAAAAAGACCTTTGTGACAAAGCTTCACGGACCATTTTTGTGATTTGTTCTGTGTTATCTGCTAAAGATTCTTTATTAATCTTTTCTGTAACTTTTCTAAATCCATATACAACTATTGTAGATACCACCAAATCTATAATAAATATTGTCCACAAAATAAAACCTAAATTGTTTAAATGTTTTTCATCTAAAAATCCAACCCATTTTTCAAAATATGGATTTATTAAATAAGTTACAGCGAGTCCCATTACACCAAATGCAATAAGATTATGCAAACAAATTCTTCCATTTAAATTAAATTTAACATGACTATAATCCCACCATCTTGCTTTAAATACTTTTTCCATAATCCAACTTGTTAAATATTCTAATATTCCGCAAACTAAGGTAGTAATTAAAAATAGTAAGATAGGGCTATATGAAAACCTTTGTAAAAATACAATTATAAGTATTGCTCCACAGCCATAAATTGGGCAATATGGTCCTATTAAAAAACCTCTATCTACAATTTTTTTGTTGCACCATGATACCCATATTGTTTCAACTATCCATCCTGCAGATGAATACATTATAAATAATATAAAATATTTTGAAATTAGTTCTAAATCCATTATTTTTCCTTTCTTAACTGAAGCAAAATATTTAATTATGTCTTAATTTAGCTGCTTTAACAAGTCCAACAAATAAAAGTGCCGGTCTATTTGGTCTAGATTTTAATTCAGGATGAAATTGTGATGCTATAAAATATGGATGATTCTTTAGTTCTACTATTTCTACCAAATTTCCATCAGGAGATGTTCCTGAACATATTAAACCTACCTCTTCCAATCTTTCTTTGTAATCATTATTGAATTCAAATCTATGTCTGTGTCTTTCTTCTATTTTTTCTTTTCCATATATTTTTGAAGCAAGTGTTCCAGATTTTATAATACATGGGTAACTTCCAAGACGCATTGTTCCGCCTTTTTTAATCACCCTTTTTTGTTCCTCCATAATATGTATAACTGGATTTTTGGTTGTTTCATTAAATTCAGTAGAATTACTATCTTCAAGTCCTAAAACATTTCTTGCAAATTCAACAACAGCCATTTGCATTCCAAGACAAATTCCTAAAAATGGAATATTGTTTTCTCTAGCAAATTTTATAGTCTCTATCTTTCCTTCTATTCCTCTATTTCCAAATCCGCCTGGAACTATAATTCCATCTATATCTTTTAATTCTTTTTGTACTATATCTTTTGTTATTTTTTCGCAATCTATTAGTTTTATATCAACATTTATATTATTTGCAAAACCAGCATGTCTTAAACTTTCTATAACAGAAATATATGAATCTTCTAGTTTTACATATTTTCCAACTATTGCTATTGTTACTCTCTCTTCTTTTTTTATAGTTCTTATTTTTTCAATCATTTCTGACCATTCTGAATTATCAGGAACATAGCTATCTAGTTTAAGATGATTACATACTTCTCTCCCAATTCCTTCTTTTTCAAGCATAAGTGGCACAGCGTACAAACAATCTGCTGTTAAATTTTGTATTACACTTGTTTTTCTAACATTGCAAAATAGTGCTAATTTTTCTCTAACTGTTTCTGGAATTTCCATCTCACTTCTACATACCAAAATATCAGGTTTAATTCCAAGGCTTTGTAATTCTTTTACAGAGTGCTGTGTTGGTTTAGATTTTATCTCGTTTGAACCTGTTATATATGGGAGCAAGGTTACATGAATATACAGCACATCTTCAGGATTTTTTTCAAGTCCAACTTGTCTTATAGCTTCTATTATAGAAAGTCCCTCTATATCTCCAATAGTTCCTCCAATCTCAGTTATTACTATATCTATATCTGTATTTTCAAAACTATAAATCTTTTCTTTAATCTCATTTGTAACATGTGGAATTACCTGTACAGTCTTTCCTAAATAGTCTCCTCTTCTTTCTTTTTCTATTACATTAGAATAAATTTTTCCCATTGTAACGCTAGAATTTTTTGTTAAATTTTCATCTATAAACCTTTCATAATGCCCTAAATCCAAGTCCGTCTCTGCCCCATCATCTGTAACAAAAACCTCTCCATGCTCATAAGGGCTCATAGTTCCTGGGTCAACATTTAAATATGGATCAAATTTTTGTATAGTAACTTTATATCCTCTATTTTTTAAAAGCCTTCCAATAGAAGCTGCTGTTATTCCTTTTCCTAATCCTGATACAACTCCTCCTGTAACAAAAATATACTTTGTATTCATAAATAATATTTTTCCTTCCTTCCTTTATTTGAACGCAAACATAATTATTAAATATTTTTAAAACAACTATTCTTTACATTTTAGGTTCGCAAGTTAAATTTATTCCTAAATTTTTTAATGCATTTAATTCACTTTTTTCTAAAATATAACTACAATGAGCATCACAGCCTCTTAATTTTTCTAGCTCGTTAATTGCTCTTTCAATAATTGGATTAGTAACTGAACAAATACTTAAAGCAATTAAAACTTCTGGCAAATCTAAAAAATATGCAGTATTATATGATGTCTTTTGTTTCATTTTGTATATTCCATCTAAGACTGAAGGTGAAAGTAAATACTCTTGATCTGGAATACCTGTAATTTCTTTTATAGCATTTAAAAATGCTGCACTTGTACAACTTAAAATTTTTGATTCTTTTCCTGTTATTATTTTTCCGTCATTTAACTTAATAGCTAAAACATTTACTCCTTTTTCTTTGGTAGCCTCATTTGCAACTTTTGCAACTTCTCTATCAGAAAGAGAAAGCTCTAATTTATCCATTAAAGATTTAGATTGCTCTACTGTGTCTTCTGAGCAAAGTTTCTGCTTGTAATCACTTAAAGTGTTATAATATCTTCTTATAATCTCTTCTATTGAAGCTTTTTTTACTACTTCAGAATTTGTAATACATTGCTTAATCATATTAACGCCCATATCTGTTGGAGATTTATAAATCTCTTTTCCAGAAATTTTCATCAAAATATTTTTTAATATTGGAAATGAAGAAATATCTCTATTATAATTTACGGCAGATTCTCCATAAGCTTCTAAGTGAAAAGGGTCTATCATATTTACATCTTTTAAATCAACTGTTGCTGCTTCATAAGCAATATTTACAGGATCTAATAAACTTAAATTCCAAACTGGAAATGTTTCAAATTTTGCATATCCTGCTTTAACGCCTATTTTATATTCATGAAAAAGCTGAGAAAGGCAAGTTCCAAGTTTGCCACTATTTGGACCTGGAGCCGTTACAACAACTAATTTTTTTGTTGTCTCAATATACGGATTTTTGCCATATCCTTCTTCACTTGCAATTGTTTCAACATCATCAGGATATCCTTTTGTAGGTCTATGTATATACATTTTTATATTTCTCTCTTTTAATAGTTCTTTTAAATGAGAAATATTATTTCCTTCATGATACATTGTAACAACAACACTATTTATTAAAATATCTTGTCCTTGTAGTTTTTCAATTAGTCTTAAAAGCTCCAATTCATAACTTATTCCATAATCTGCTCTTATTTTACTCTTTTCAATATCTGCAGCATTTATGCAAAAAATAACTTCTAAATCATTTTTGAATTGTTTTAATAATTGAATTTTATTATCTGGTCTAAATCCTGGCAAAACTCTTGCAGCATGATAATCATCAAATATTTTTCCACCAAATTCTAAATATAGCTTGTTATCAAATAACTCTATTCTTTCTTTAATTTTTTCACTTTGAATTTTTAAATATTTATCACTATCAAATCCTATTTCATTCATTGTTATAATTATTCCTTTCTTTTTTATAGCTTATTTTCATATAAATTTTATCACATATAATTTTGTACAACTAAAAATATTACTTTTAAATTATACAAAAGAACAAAAGGAGCGTGATTAAGATAATTCAACTCTTAGATTACTTACACGCTCCGTATTTGTTCGCGCGCGAAATTTTCTTTAGAAAATTTCTGTGCATAGCTTTTATTGTATAGGAAAAATTCAATTTTTCCTATACAATAAAAATAGATTAAAACAAAACCTGAAAATTTGGTTTTTTTTTAATCTATAAAAATATTATACTTTATTTTTTTTGTTTTGGCAAGAGAATTTTTTATTTTTTTGAAAATATTTGTGTATAAAAGGAGAAACCCCGCTGTGCTAAAATAAGCCACAGCGGGGTAGATATCAGGTAAAGGGAGTGAATCTTTGGAAGAAGCTTAGATTAACGCTTCTTTTCCTTTCCCTTTCCCTCGCTCCTCGGACCTCCAGGGCAGCCTTTGCCGTTAGATCTACTGTGCAGATCCTGACCTGTGCCTCTCTCGCCAGGTCCGGGATTTGGATACAGATTTCTCTCCCTCATAACCTCTTTTGTATCATGGATTCTTTTTGCCATTTTTTTCTCCTCTTTTTTACTCCCCAATAAATGGGGGTGACCAAACAACTCTGCCACTATTAGCATTAATATAATTATACTCCAAAAATAATAATTTGTCAATAGAGTTTTTATTGATTTTGAGCTATTCTGTCGACATATTTTACATAATTTCGACATTTTTTTATAACTTCTCAAGCATTTCCCTATATTTTTCAAGTTTAGCTTTTTCTTCATCAATCTTAGCTTGTGGAGCTTTATTTACAAAGCCTGGATTTGAAAGCATTTTTTCAGCTCTTGCAATTTCAAATTCAATTTTTTTGCGTTCTTCTTCTTTACGTTTAGCTTCTTCTTCTAAATCTACTAAACCTTCTAGTGGCATATAAAGCTCAATTCCTTCTTTTATTATAGAAACTGCATTTTCTGCGATTCCTGTTTTATCTGTTTGAACTTTTACACTACTTCCAAATCCTAATTTTTGTATAAATTCTTTTGAAGCTTCTATCTCATCAGAAAATTTTGTTGTTACAAATATAAGCTCTACTTTTCTTGATGGGTGAACATTCATTTTAGATCTAATATTTCTAATTTCAACAACAATTTCTTTTATTGTTTCAATAAATTGCTCTTCTTTGTTATATACAAATTCACCTTTAACTTTAGGCCATTTTGACATCATTAATTCTTTATCATTATACTGGCATAAATGTCTATAAATAACTGTTGTAACAAATGGCATAAATGGATGTAACAATTTCATAGAAATACCAAATACATAGTCAAGTACATAGCTTACTCTTATTCTTTCTTGCATGTCTTCGCTATATATTCTTGATTTTGCCATTTCGATATACCAATCACAAAATTCATCTCTAATAAATGAATAAATATTGTCTATCGCAATTCCTAAATCGTAATTTTCTATGTTTTGTGTAACATCTACAATTAATTTGTCTAATTTATTTAATACCCATTTATCTTCTAATGTTAAACTTTCATCTTTATATGAATGTGTTTGTTTATCATAGTTTTCTTCTCTAAATTTAATTATTTCTTCATCAGGTACTGCATTCATTGTAATAAATTTAGCTGCATTCCAAATTTTGTTTGCAAAATTTGAAGCTTGTTCAAGTTTTTCTGGCATAAATTTGATATCATTTCCCATTGTAGTTCCTGAAAGAACAGAAAATCTTAAAGCGTCTGCTCCATATTTTTCTATTACTTCTAATGGGTCAACACCATTTCCTAAAGTCTTTGACATTTTTCTACCTTGACTGTCTCTTATTATTCCATGTATTAAAACATCTTTAAATGGCTCTATATTAGTAAATTCTAATCCTTGTGTCATCATTCTTGAAACCCAGAATGTAATAATATCAAAACCTGTAACTAACACATTTGTAGGATAAAATCTTTTATAATCTTCAGATTCAGTATTTGGCCAACCAAGTGTTGAAAATGGCCATAAAGCTGAAGAAAACCACGTATCTAATGTATCTTCATCTTGAGTTAAATGTGTGCATCCACATTTTTCGCATTTTTCAGGCTCTGTTTTAGATACATTTATATGTCCGCATTCGTCACAATAATATGCAGGAATTCTGTGTCCCCACCATAGTTGTCTTGAAATACACCAATCTTGAATATTGTCTAACCAATTAAAATATTGTTTTTCATATCTTTTTGGTACAAATCTTGTTTTATCTGTTCTTACGCTGTCTGCAGCTCTCTTTGCTAAATCTTTCATAGATACAAACCATTGCATAGAAACTTTTGGCTCTATTGTAGATTTACATCTTTCACATTTTGCAACATTATGAGTATAGTCTTCTGTTTTAACCAAGTTTCCTGATTTTTCTAACATTTCTACAATAATTCTACGAGCTTCAAGTTGTGACATTCCTTTAACTTCAGGTAATAAATCTCCCATATTATTGTTTTCATCAAATACTTCTATTATTTCTAAGTTATGCCTTAATCCTGCTTGATAGTCATTCATATCATGTGCAGGTGTAATTTTAACACAACCTGTACCAAATTCTTTTTCTACAAATTCATCTGCTATAATTGGAATTTCTTTATTCATTAAAGGTAAAATACATTTCTTTCCAACAATATCTTTATATCTATCATCATCCGGATGAACTGCAACTGCTGTATCTCCAAGCATTGTTTCAGGTCTTGTAGTAGCAACTTCTATATATTTTCCTGGCTCACCTACTATTTCGTATCTAATATGCCACAAATGAGAGGCTTCTTCTTTATATTCAACTTCTGCATCAGATATAGATGTTTTGCAACTTGGACAATAATTTACCATTCTAGTTCCTTTGTAAATAAGACCTTTATTATATAGTCTTACAAATTCTTCTAAAACAGCTTCACTCATTCCTTCATCTAAAGTAAATCTATTTCTCTCCCAATCACAAGAACAACCAATTTTACGTTGTTGTTCTTGAATTATTCCACCAAATTTTCGTGTCCAATCCCAAGTTTCTTCTAAGAATTTTTCTCTGCCTACTTCTTGTTTTGTTTTTCCTTCTTCTTTTAATTTTTGAACAACTTTCATTTCTGTAGAAATAGATGCATGGTCACTTCCTGGAAGCCATAGACAATCATATCCTTGCATTCTTTTTGTTCTTATTAATGTATCTTGAATAGTTGCATCTAAGGCATGTCCCATATGTAATTTTCCTGTTACATTTGGTGGTGGCATCATTATACAATATGGCTCTTTTGTTTTATCCATACTTGGTTTAAAATATCCTTTTTCTTCCCATTCTTTGTATAACTCTTGTTCAAATTCTTTAGGATTATATGTTCCTTCTAATTTATTCATTAAAAACCATTCCTTTCCAATTCCGTTATAAAAGCACACAGCATTATATTTTTTTGCCTAAAAACTTCTACTAGTAATTTATATATGAGGCTCACCATTAAAGGTAAGCCCCTAATTTAATCATTCTTTATTTTATAAAAAGTCTCTTTTACTTATTAATTTCTTTTATCAATCGTTAATTTTTTAGTTTCACTCAAATTAATTTGTGTTGTATTATATCTAGTTCCATCAATAAACACCTTAACTTGTACTGTTCCTTTATCTGTTATAGGTACAGCCTGATTTGTTAAAGTTGGATCAACAGATTCATTAAAACTTTCTTCATCATTAACCGTAACTCTTAAGTTTACATTTTTTGCTGTCTTAGTAGTTACTGCGTCTTCTCCTTCACCAGTAGTAACTTCAGTATATTCAACCTTTCCTCCTAATAAAGACTTTACATTAATTGTTAAATTTGCTGTTTTTGTCTTAACTATTTGATTTATAGTTATTGTAATAGAACTTCCATCTTCTACTTCAGTTCCTGCATCTATACTTTGCTTTAAAACTATATTATTGTCCTTTGATGTATCCTCCTCAGTTGTTGTAATAACTTTAAATCCAGCATTTTTAAGTTCTTTTGTTGCATCTTTTTCAGATTTGCCAAGAACTGCAGGTGCAGTAATTTTCTTAACTCCTTTGCTTACATGTATAACAACTATATCTCCTGCGTTTACTGTTTTATCTGCATCAGTTTCTTGTTCTATTACATATCCTGCTTCTACCTTTTTGCTATTTTCTTCTTTAATCTCATATTTAAGTTTAGCTTCTTCTAATGCTTGAATTGCCTCTTCCTCTGTTTTTCCAACAACTTTTGGAACTATAGTTTCTTCTACTCCTAAACTTACTACATAGCTTATTTTTGTTCCTTCTTTTATGTTATAATTTTCTCTATATGCAGGATCTTGTGAAATAACATAACCTTTTTCAACATCAGTATTAAATTCTTCTTTTACTTCACCTAAAATCAATTTACTATCTGTTATAGCTTTTTCAGCTTCCTCTTTGCTTATTCCAACTAAATTTGGAATCGTCGTCTCTTTTGGTTTAGTTAATTTTAAAAATAAGTTTGTTCCAAATATGCTCAAAAAGAATAGAATAACAATTCCTAAGAAAATAGATAACTTTTTGTGTTTTATAAAAAAGTTTTGCTTTTTTTCTGTTTGAGTTCTTTCACTTCTAATTTCTTCATTATTTATTGTAGGTATAACTCTAGTAGAACTATCTAATGAAGAATAGTTTGAATTATCCACAAAATCTCCATTTGGATCTTTCAAAGCCCTATTTAAATCTTTTAACATCTCTGTAGCACTTTGATATCTAAGTGTTGTATCTTTTCTCATAGCTTTTAAAATAATATCATTTAAAGATGATGGTATTTTTTCATTTATATCAATTGGAGCTATCGGTTCCTCTTGCATATGTTTTAAAGCAACTGATACAGGTGTGTCTGCATCAAATGGAACTCTTCCTGTGAGCATTTCGTACATTACAACCCCTAAAGAATACAAGTCAGATTTGCTATCTGTATATCCACCTTTAGCATGTTCCGGTGAAAAATAATGTACAGAACCAATTGTAGATCCAAATGCTGTAATTGTTGAATTTGATACAGCTTTTGCAATTCCAAAATCAGTTACTTTTGCAATTCCATTTTCTGTAATAATAATATTATGTGGCTTAATATCTCTATGAACTATATTGTTTTTGTGAGCTGTTTCAAGTGCAGATGCTATTTGTATGGCTATATTTGTAGACCATTTCCATGGAAGTGCGCCTCCTTCTTCTATTATTATTTCTTTTAAAGTTTTTCCTTTAATTAATTCCATAACAATAAAATGCAAATTTCCTTCATTTCCTACATCATACACTGAAACTATATTTGGATGTGTTATACTTGCTGCAGATTGTGCCTCTATTGAAAATCTTTTAATAAATTCTTCATCAGTAGTAAACTCATCTCTTAAAATTTTTACAGCTACATATCTATTTAGGACTTGATCTTTGGCTCTGTAGACCATTGCCATCCCACCATTTCCGATTTTTTCGATTATTTCATATCTATTTCCTAACAATCTACCTTCTAAATCCATTTATTATTTCCATTCCTTTCTTTCTCTTGTATATATATTCAATAAATTTATATAAGCAAATTACAAATTCTTTATAGTAATAATAGTAATGTTGTCTATTCCCCCATTTTTATTTGCCAAATCAACTAAATCCTTTGTTGCCATTTCAAAATTTTGATTCACAGCTTTAAAAATATCATTTATATCTACCATATTGGTTAATCCGTCTGAACAGATAATTAAGATATCTTCTTTTTGGAAGCCCTTTACCATAACATCAGGTTCAACAAAAGCATTTACCCCTAATGCTTTCATAAGCATATTCTTTTTTGGGTGATGTTCTGCCTCTTCCTTTGTTATCGTTCCATCTTGCACAAGTTTTTGTACATAACTATGATCTTGAGTAAGTTTTCTTATAAAATCTTTTCTAATTCTGTAAATTCTACTATCTCCAATATGTCCAATATATACTCTATTATTATATATTAAACATACTTCTAAAGTAGTACCCATTCCTTCTAAATTATCATCTTTTTTTGATTCTTCATATATAACCATATTAGCATATTCTATGCTACTTGCAACTAATTGTATAAGACTATCTTTGTCTTTAGGTGTATCTTCAAAATTATTTTCTATATAATTTTTAGCACTTATAACTGCTTGTTTACTTGCAACCTCTCCTGCATTGCATCCTCCCATCCCATCTGCTAAAATAAAAAGTTGAATCTTGTTTAATGGATCTTCTGTAATATAGAAGCTGTCCTCATTTATTTCTCTCGCCTTTCCTATGTCTGATTTTGCATAAGCTTTTATCATTTAATCACCTCTTTTATTATGACAATTTGTATTGTTAAATTCCAAATATTGTAAATCCTAGTTTTAATATTCCTTCTGTAATAATTGAAATAACAGGAGATATTATTTTTCCAAGTATTCCAAATATCCATAAAGCAACAAAAATCATCTCAAATAATTTTTCATTTTTTTCAAACCATTCTCTTGCATTAAATGGTAAAAATGGCTTTATAACTTTTGAGCCATCCAATGGTGGTAATGGAATTAAATTAAAAACTCCTAGTCCAACATTTATAGATATTGCTATATTTAACATAAGCATTATTATTGTGCCAATTTGCGAATTTAAAAATGTAATGCTTGCAACTTTATAAATCAAGCAATATATTAATGTTAAGACTATTGCTAAAAGGAAATTCATTAAAGGTCCAGCAATAGAAACAATACTATCGGCTTTATCCATTGAAAATCTTCTATCATAATTTCTTGGATTTACTTCTACAGGTTTACCCCAACCAACTCTTGCAAACAATAGCATTATTGTACCAATTGGATCTAAATGTCCTAATGGATTTAATGTTAATCTTCCTTGATTCCTTGGTGTGTCATCTCCTAATTTGTCTGCAGCAAAAGCATGCGCAAACTCGTGAAAAGTAATAGCAATAAGTATTCCTGGAATTGAAAGTAATAATCCTAATAAATTATTTACATCTGATAAATAGCTTGCTAAACCTGATATTAGCATTATTGCCATTACAATATAAATCATTCTTCTATCTATATACATAATTATCCTTTCTATCTTGTAATTTAAAACTTTAAGACATAGTCCTCCTATTTTTTTATATTATATCATATTTTTTTAAATTATCAATGGTTTTTCAAAAAAAGTTGATTATTAAAAATAACCAACTTATTTTGCTAAATTATTTAAATAATTTGTATCGTCATCATTTAATAAAATAACTTCAGTAGCAAGCCTTTCTAAATCTTCATAACTTATAGATTCATGTATTGAAAATATTCTATTATTTTTTCTTCTATTATTGAAAAACTTCCCTAAATTTATTATTTTATTATCATCTTTTATTATTTCAGTTTCTGCTTTTTGTTTTTCAGATAATTGAGATACTTGCGTTTCTATATCATTTAATCTTTCATTATATATTTGAACTTGTGTAGCCATTATATCATTAAGAAACTGAGTTTGATTTTCTATAAACTCTTTTAATACTTGTTGTTGTAATTGTAATTGTTCGTTTTGTTGATTTTTTTGTTCTTCCATTTTCTCATCAAACACATTGCTTTGAGTATTTATTTGATTTTCGACTGCACTCATCTGTTGTTCTATTTTTTTATTTAATAATAAATTTTGATTCTCTATTTGTTCATTTAATATTTCTGTACTTTCTATTATCTTTTCTTTAAAATGTTTATCTTGTTCTTCTATATGGTTATTAAAAGCTTTCTTTTGTTCATCAATTCTTTCCTCTAAATACTCTTTTTCTATTTCCTCTTTTTTTTTTATTTGAACAATTTGTTCTTCTATTTTTTCAAATTTGTCTGTTATAATTTGAGTAAATCTATCAAAACTTTTGCTTTGTTTTTCTCTTCTTATATCATTATTTTCTTTTTCCTCAGTTATATCTTTTCTTAATGTTTGTATACTATCTAATAAACCATTAATACTTATTTCATTTTGCTTTTGTATATTATCAATCTTCATATTAAAATTTACTTCTACATCATTTATAAAATCTTCAGTCATTATATTGTCTTTAATTTCTTGATGAAGTGTTTCGAATTTTAGAGGTTCTTTTGAATAGAGCTTTTTGGTAATTGGATCAATTATTTCATCAAAAGTTTCTACTTTATTTTGTTCTTCTATATTTTCTATAAACATTCCATATTTTGAATTATGCTTTTTGGAATAATACTTTCCTTTTCTGTAATCAGTTTTATTTAGAATAAATCCAAATATCTTAGAATTGTAATATTCTAATTGTTCTTTAACCTCTAATATTTCTTTATATGTTGTTACACAATTTTCAGCAATTAAAACATTAGTATCTGATAATTTTGAAATATACATAGCATCTTCATTTTCAAAAAATGCTGTTCCATCAATTAACACAATGTCATATACATCTTTTAGCAAAGCTATTAATTCTTTAACATTTTGTGTTTTTAATAATTCATAACAATTTTCTGTTATCGTTCCATTTTGCAATATGTATAAATGAGGGATTTGAGTTTGTTTTATATATTTTTTAGCATTATTTAGATTTTCTAGATTATTTCCTATTTCTATATCTTTTATATAATCTGTTAATCCTTCTCCCTTTTCTATATAAAAAATATCACTTTTATCAGATTCTTCTCTAAGATTTGCATCTATTAATAATACATTTCTATTAAGTCTTGCAAGTGACACTGCAAGATTATTAGCTACATAACTTTTTCCTTCTCCACCTTTTGAGCTAAGAATTGAAATTACCTTTTGATTTGACTGAACTAAAATATCTCTTATATCTTTAATATATTTCGTGATATTGGCTTTTGGCTTATTTTCTATTAATAAGCTTCCATTTTGGTCATTATATGGTAATTCTCCTAAACTCATAAGTCCAGTCTTTTTTGTAATTCTTTTTTCATTTTTTACTTTGTTTTCAAAATAATTAATTTTTACAATACATAACATAAAAATTAATACTAAAATTATAACTAATACAATCAAAACTTCCATAATTTCTACCTCTAATGGGTGAATTATATCATACTTTTTTGATTATTGCAAGTACTTATGTTTACTTTCTCGATTATCTACTTATATTATTATATTTAAAAGAAAAAGAGGCTATCCTAAAATAGGTAACCTCTATACTATTAAAATATTATCTTCCTCCATCTGATACTCTTTCTTCAGCAGCTAAAACAGAACTATTTCTCATTACTTCATTTTGTTCTATATAGTAGCCATACTTTTCTCCAAGATTTTGTAAACTCTCTGAAGTTGGCTGAAGCCCTTCTTTCATTGAATTTGGCATTTTTTTAATGTTTTACTCCTTCCAACTAATTTTTTTATAAAACTTTCAGACGACATTTTTAACCTCCTCATTCTTATTTACATTAAAATCCTCTTTCTCCTTCATATTGTTCTACTTCACCATCTCTTACATCGTCATACGAACTTGTGCTTATAAATCTTCTATAGTCTCTCAAATCCTCTGCTTCTTGAGTTTTAGTATAATCTGGAATTCCACCTTTTGCTCTTTCAAGAGGAGATAATTCACCTCTTGTTGCTGTTTCTAATCTTCTTAATAAATCTTCTCTATTACGATGAAAACCTTTTAATTCATCTTTACTATGTCCATAGTTTATTTCCCCTGGTCCCCTTGTAAAATCATCTACATTTACTTTTTCTCCATTATATGGTGGAACTAGATTCCCATCTTTGTCTAAAATTCCTGCTTTTTGTAAATCTGCTGTTGCTATTTTTTTAGCTAATTCTAGATTTGTCCTTTTTAAATCTTTTAAACGACTTATTTCAGCATCCATTGCTTCTAAAACTTCTTCATAATTATTCATAGTAGTATTCCTCCTTATTAAATTCTATTTGAGCTTTTTATTATTTAAAACACACATATCCATTTCTTAGAACTCATTAAAGTACACTAAACTAGTTCAATGGTTTCATAGTTGGGAATAATAGCACATCTCTTATTGAATCAGAATCTGTTAAAAGCATAACAAGTCTATCAACTCCAATTCCTAGTCCACCTGTTGGAGGAAGTCCAATTTCAAGTGATTGAACAAAATCCTCATCCATATCTGCTGCTTCTTCATCTCCAGCTTCTTTTGCTTCTACTTGTTTCTTAAATCTTTCATATTGATCAATTGGGTCATTTAATTCTGAAAATGCATTTCCATATTCTCTACCACAAATAAATGCTTCAAATCTTTCTGTCATTTTCTTATTATTTGGGCATTTTTTTGCAAGTGGTGAAATCTCTACTGGATATTCATAAATAAATGTTGGCTGAATAAGTGTATGCTCAACATATTCATCAAAGAATAAAGAAATAACATCACCTCTTGTTTCTTTTGTTTTGTCTGGTATTTCTATTCCTCTTTCTTTAGCTAAAGCAACTGCTTCTTCATCAGATGTTATTTTGTTAAAATCAACTCCACATGCTTCTTTAATTGAATCTATCATTGTTATTCTCTTCCAACCTGGAGCTAAATCAATCTCTTGACCTTGATATGTTACTTTAGTTGTTCCTAATATTTCTTGAGCTGTTTGAGAAAAGATTTTTTCTGTAATATCCATCATATCATGAAAATCTTGATATGCAGCGTATAACTCTAATTCAGTAAATTCAGGATTATGTCTTATATCCATTCCTTCATTTCTAAATACTCTACCTATTTCATATACTTTATCAAACCCACCAACAATAAGTCTTTTTAAATTAAGCTCTAAAGCAATTCTAAGATACATATCTATATTTAAACTATTGTGATGTGTTGTAAATGGTCTTGCAGTAGCTCCACCCGAAATAGTGTTAAGCACGGGAGTTTCTACTTCTAAATATCCTTCTCCATCTAATATTTTTCTAATATTACTTATTATTTTACTTCTTATTTCAAAAGTCTTCTTTACTTCAGGATTTACAATTAAATCTACATATCTTTGTCTATATCTTAAATCAGGATCTTTTAAGCCATGGAATTTTTCTGGTAATGGTCTTAAAGATTTTGAAAGTAATGTTACTTCTTTTGCGTGAACAGAGATTTCTTCTGTTCTTGTTTTAAAAACAAAACCTGTAATTCCAATTATATCTCCAATATCCCATGTTTTAAATGCTTTGTAGCTTTCTTCTCCTAAATCATTTATGCTAACATAACTTTGGATTTTTTCGTCACAATCTTGAATAGTGCAAAATGAAGCTTTTCCCATAATTCTTTTAGCAATAATTCTTCCTGCAACTGTTACATCTTTTTCTTCAAATTTTTCATAATTTGCTTTTATTTCTCCTGCTGTAGCAGTTCTATTAAATTTTGTAATTTCATAAGGGTCTTTTCCTTGTTCTTGTAATTCTTTTAGTTTTTCCTTTCTAATTTGTATTAAATGATTTTCATCTAATTCTATTTCTTGATTGTTATTATTGTTTTCTGCCATAATAATCTCCCTTTCTTTTTATTTTTTATTCTTTTTCAATTTCATCATATTCTTTTAGCATTTTATCTATTTTTTCATCAGAAATAATACTTTTTATAAATTCAACTTTTTCTTCATAAGTATTAATATCTTTATTGTTATATCCCATTCTAATAATTAATTTATAAAATGTATTGCTATCTAAATCTAATAGTAATTTTATTCTTTCATTTGTATTCATTTTTTTCATTGTAAATAGCAAGTCTCTATTTACTCCTGGATATAAAATTGTAGAAGTCTGAACAACATCTTTAGTATTTTCTTCTAATTTGTGCGATTTTGCTGATAATGATTCTTTTTTGTTTAATATATGTAATGCAATCATATTATACCCTGGTATTTCCATTACGACTGACATTGCCATTTTATTTTCATCAAATTGTTTTTTTAAACTAATTTGTGGATTATCTTTTGCTAGATCAATTACTCTTTCTATCAAATCATTTTTAATATCATATAATAAATCTGAAAGATCTTGTTTTTCTGTCATATGAGCAAATCTATTTACTAAATTTGCTAATTTCATAATTTTATATGCTATGTCTTCATTAGGTCTAGTATATCTTTTTGCTATATCTTCATCTTTAGCTGGTAGCATTGGTTTAATACTTAAATTTTTTTCTTTAATGGTAATTGTAGTATCTTTCTCATCTAAATATTCAGCTTTTGCTTTTTTATTAACATGAAAATACTCCATTAATAAGTCTCTATATAAAATGTCTATATTAAAACCATTATTTATGCTATTAGATAAATAGTCTTTTATTTTTGATGTAATATTAAGTATTTTTTTTTCATCAATTTCAGCATTTACTAGCTGTGTTTGTACTTCTTGATTATTTAGGAAAAATTTTTTTCCGTTAACATAAATTGAATCTTTGTAAGAAATAGGTCTTTTTAAGTTTTCAAATAAGCATTTAGTAACAGCTGCTTTTTTAAGCATTTTTTCTTCATCTGAAATATTTGGAATATTTTTAAAAACCTCATATTCCTTAATTTCATCAGAATCTTCTATATAATCCTCTCCTAAAAAGTCTTTTACATATTCATCTATTGATTTATTTTCAAATACATGAGCTTCTGGCATTAAACTTGCTAATTTTTGTCCTTTTTCTATAAATATTTTGATTCCTTGTATTTTTAAAACAGAACTACTCAGTCCAATTTTACCATTTTTTATACTATCAATATGATTCTTTGTTAATTCATATACTGGTATTAAAATTGCACCAATTGTATTATCCAAAGGTTGTATTGAATTTAAATTACCAAATGCAACATCATTTAAATAAAAAGTACGAAAGCATTTATCGTCAATTCTAACTTCTAAGTGAGTTTCTTTATTAAAAAGATCTACTATGTTTGAAACATTACTTGGTATAGGTATAATTATATAATCTTTTGTCTCTATAGAAAGTTTTGTAGCAGCAATCTTTTTATCTTTATAACCAAGCTCTTTTATGGATTTTGCCTTTTCAATTCTTGCTTTTTGTTTTGTCAATTCTTTTTTTCTTTGTTCAAGTGCTATAAGTTGTTTTTTTACTTCTTTTGTTTTTTGTCTTGTAGCCTGAAATTCTGTTTTTTTATTTGCAACATGTCTTTGTTTACTTTTCAAAATTGCTTGTAATCTATTATTTTCTTCTAAAATAGATTCTAAATATTTTACATCAAAATATTCAGGGCTTTGCTCATATAATTGCATAAAATAATTAAATTTATTTTCAAAACTATTTATACAATTCAAATAATAATCTATATTGGAATAATATTTTGCAATTTCTTCCCACATTTCTAAAGGTTGTAAATATGGGTCATATAAAAGTCCCTTGTCTTCCTGCAAGCCTTTTTTTTGAATATATTTAATTTTAAGTAATATTTGTGAAATTAAATTTTTGTCATATAACCTATCATCTTCGCGATCTGTTAAAAAATCATTATATTGTTTCTTTAATTCATTTATGATTTCTTTATAATGTTTAAATCTATCTTTTTCATCATAACTATCTAAATTAGTTTCAGTTTCATCTAAACTTGTAATTAATTCATTTAAAGCAACAAGTTTTTCATAAAAAATTCTTCTTTTCCCAATTTCTTCTTGAATTATAATTTTATCTGAATATGTATCTGGATAATTTCTGTAATCATTTAATGGAGGCATTTTTTTTATATTTGAAAGTATCATTTCTATTTTGGGAACACTTGTAATAAAATTATAAATCGTTTCTAAATCTTTTAATTCTTTATTATTTAATGCTCTTTTTTGGTATTTAGATTTTTCATTTTGTGCTTGTTCTAATTTTTGTCTTTTATCTTCTACATCTTCATATTTCGCACTATAGTCTCCATTTAACTCATATATTTTTCTTTCAACTTGTTTTAAATCTTCTTCTATTTTATCTAATAATTTTTTTTTAGCTCTCTCAATAAACTTCATTTCTTCTCCCTCTTGAATATCTTTTCTAGTAAATTCTTTAATATTATATACTATTTTTCTTAGATTGTAAAGATTTAAAAATAAAAAAACTCATAAAATGACCAATATTTAGTCACATTATGAGTTTTATTTTTAGCTTTTTATAAAATTCCAAAAACCTTTAAATGAAATTTCTTGATGTAAGAATTCATTAATTTCGTCTTCAATTTTTTGTTGATATGGTGTTAGCTCAACTTTTATAGGTTTATTCCAATCAATTTCTTGGAATAAGAATGATCTTATTTTTGACCATACACTTTGTTTTGTTGGAAGACTTTCTGTTTCTACTTTTGTAAAGACTTTACTTTCTTCATTAATTTCTGCCATTATTGTTTCCTCCTTTGAATTATAATATATATATTACAATTATTTTATACTACAAATTCTGAAAAAATACAAGTATTTTTGTAAATTATTATATTATTTTTTTGTTACATAATTATTACAATTTTATTACATAAAAATTAATTTTCTTTCCATTTTTCATATTCTTCTTTTATTTTGTTTAAAACTTCCTCAGGATTTAAATTATCAGTATTTAAAACAAAATCATAATTTGACATATCGTCTCTTCTAACTCCATATAAATTAAAATATCTATTCAAGTCATTTTTTGATCTTCTAATCATATCTTCTTTCTGAGCTTCTAAAGTTGGTAAATTTTCTGATCTTTTTCTATTTGGATCTGCGAATGCCCTTTGTGCTGCTATATCTATATTTACTTTTAAATACACTTTAAATGAATCTGGAACTGCATACCATCCCATTTTTGCATCTATTACAATATTATTATGTGTTTTAGCATATTCAGTAGCACTTTTTTCTATTTGCATATCTACTTCTGGGTGTTCTTTTATATACTCTCCAAACTCTGTAATAGACATTCCATTTTTTACAGCAAGTTCTCTACAATACACACCATTTCTATATAAGGTATAATTTAAATCTTCTGCTAACATTTTTGATACTGTGCTTTGACCACTTGCTAAATCTCCAGTTATAGAAATAATATCTTTCCTTTTCATATAAAATCATTTCCTTTCCAGATATAATTCTTATAAAAGTTTTATTTTTGTTCATCATCAACTATATAAACTTTTTCATCTGCTATTTCTTCTGCAGCAATTGTAACAGGAGATTTGTCGTCTGTAGTTACTAATGGTTCTTCTCCTTTTGCAATATCTCTTGCTCTCCTTGATGCGGCAATTACTAATGCATATCTATTTTCTGCATGTTTTAACAATTCATTAACTGTAGGTTCAACTATCATTTTATTCTCCACCCTTCTCTAATTTCTCTGTTATATCCTTATCTATTCTAGCAGCTACTGTTTCAGGTTGTATTGCAGATAAAACAACATGACCTGAATCCATAATGATAACTGCTCTTGTTTTTCTACCATAAGTAGCATCTACTGCCATTTTATTATCTTTTGCTTCTTGTACTAATCTTTTTATTGGTGCTGATTCTGGGCTAACAATTGAAATTATTCTATCTAAAGCTACAATATTTCCAAATCCTATATTAATTAATTTCATTATACTTTTTCCCCTTTCTTAGTAGCTTCTTTTTTTATAGGGTCATTTGCTACTATTTCTTTGATATCACTTAAACTATTTAAATATTCCTTTCTTTCTTTTGTGTATATAATTACAGCTTTAAATAAATAGTAAATCGAAAACATATATGATGATACTAATATATAATTTGCAAATTCGAATTTGTGAAGTTCAACAATATGTGCAATAGATAAAGTATGTCCAGCCAAAGCTATTGTCTCTATTGCATTTATTCCTAGTCTTCCATTATCTTTTCTATATGCTATTTCCAAAATTATTATCCCAATAAACAAAATTATAATACTTAATACTTTTAAGACTGATAATAAATTATTTTTTTCTAATTTATAGTACATTGAATTTATTCCAATAAAATAAATCATTATAGCTATTGCTATAACAATATTTTTGTAAACATTTAAACTAATATTTTTTTTCATAAGCTACTCCAAATATAAGTTTTGGTGACCCCTACGGGAATCGAACCCATGATTCCGCCTTGAGAGGGCGGCGTCTTAACCGCTTGACCAAGGGGCCATTTATTTTATATAATAGTAAAGTGTTACTTTTTTGTTCTTTAGCTTTACATATAATAATATACCATTTTTTTCGCATTTAGTCAAGTAAAAAACATAATATTTTTGAAGTGAAATTGGGGATGTAATAAAAATTAAAGCTCATTTTTACCACATCCCCAAATGACAGGTTTCTTTTTTTCCTCTGTCCTCAAAAGTAACCTAGTAATCTGCAACACTTATAGTTGGATATGAAAATTCTTTTCCTCCATCTGTAAATTGTTTTTCTAAAATATGGTCTTTATTAAATGTATTTGAACCTTTTAAAAAGTATTTATAATGTGTGCTCTGCAAAATAACTCCTCTTCCAACGATAATAGGGTCATCCCATGTTATATCAATTAAATACCATGATCCACCAACTCTTACTGCATTCCATGCATGCTTTTCTGTTTTTCCTTGAGCGTTTGTTCCTGTTCCTTGCATAATAACGCACTTAATTCCAACAAAATCAGCAATATATTTAAAAGCTCTTGTATATCCTTCACATACACATTTTTTATCTACAAGTGCCCCATAAATTGTATATGTACCAATACTTTCGCTCTTTTCATCATATTCTACATTATCTATTAAATAATCATGTATTTTTTTTACATCCTTATATGTATTTCCTGTAAGTTTTGATTTAATGTAATCTCTTTCTTTTTCTATTTTTTGCATCGCTATCTTTACATCATATTCTGAACTAAATCCTTTTGCAAAATAATTTTTTCCTTCATCTGGTGCAATATATACATTATACGTTGTTTTAAATCCCTTTTTCCTTGTTTCCATGTTTAAATACATTTTAGAGATATCAACAAAAAACAAATCTGCATTATCATGTGTAAAAGCCTCTATTGCAGTCTGATAATCATCTCCTAGAATTTTACTACCATTTTCCTGACTTAAAACATTTGAAAACTTATTTCCAAATTCAATTTTGTAAGTTCCAGTAATTAATTTATTTTTACTTTCTTGAAGTCCATTATATATAACCTTTTGCGTATTTGATAATTGTTCATAGAAATATTTTCCCACAGAACCTTCTGCAGAATAGTCTTGTATAACTTCCTCTTCTGTTGTAAATATGTCTGTAATTGTATCTATTATAGATTTTTTTTGAACTTTTGTAGTATGTTCTCCTTGATCAATTGCAACCATATTCTCATCTGTATGAAGTGTCTGCACTACATCTCCAACAAACATATCATTATATATTGCCCATCCTACAAATAATAATCCTGCTATTAATACTAACATTATCAAAAATAAAAAAAATGTTACAATTTTGTTCTTCATTTGTTGTACCTCCTAAATCATAGTTTGTAATACAAACTAACTCTATTAATATTTTACCAAAATACTTTCTAAATTACAATATCTCTTTTTAAAATTCCATTTTTTACTATTCCAATTCCCACAAATTCTTTATTTGAATTATATATTCTATACACTCCGTCTATATTGTCTGCCATTAGTTTTACGCCATTTATGAATGCTACAAAAGATCGTGGAGAAAGTAGAATTTCATCTTTGTCTTGAAAAAACTTTTCTATTAAAATAAGTTTATCCTCATTAAAATTCTCTTTTATTTCACTTAATTTAATTGCTTCACTTATTTCAAAATCTCCAACCTTTTCTCTATTTAAAAAGTTCATAGTGCCTATTGTTCCAAGTTTTTCTGCAATGCTTTCGCATAAAGCCCTAATATATGTTCCCTTTGAGCAACTAACTTTAAATTGTATTTCATTATTTTCTTTGTCTATATTTAAAACTTCAGTATTATATATTTTTATTTTTCTTGGTGATATGTCTATAGTTAATCCTTTTCTTGCATATTCATATAGTTTTTTTCCATTTACTTTTATTGCAGAATACATAGGAGGTATTTGTTCTTGCTCTCCTCTTATATCTTCTAACGCTTTTCTTACATTCTCTTCTTCTAAACATTTTTTATCAAAATCTATTTTTTCAATTATATCTCCTGTAATGTCTCCTGTATCAGTTTTAATCCCTAACTTTAAAGTTGCTACATATATTTTGTCGTGATTTATTAAATATTTCGAAAGAAGTGTTCCCTTTCCAACTAAAATAGGCAAAACTCCTGTTGCCATAGGGTCTAAGGTTCCAGTATGCCCAACTTTTTCGTTAAATTTCTTTTTTATTATTTGAACTACATCATTTGACGTATAGCCTTGCTCTTTGTTTATTATAATTATTCCATCCATATTTATCACCTTTATGCTATAATTGTACTATATGTATAAAAAAAATGCAAGACAATTCTTGCATTTTACAAACCTTGTATGTGTTTTTTCCTATTTTAATTGCTTCCTTATTTCTGCTAAAACTTTTTCCTTTATTTGTTCAGCAGTTCCAAGGCAGAAAGCTCCTGCAGCTCTTATATGTCCGCCACCGCCAAACATAATGCATACATCTGAAACATTAATATATTCTTTAGATCTAAGTGAAATTTTGAATCCATTTATTTTTCCAGGAATTTCGTGTAAAAATATTGAAACTTCAACTCCTTCTACATCTCTTCCTATTTCTACCAAGCCTTCATGGTCTCCTGTTTTAGCGCCAACACTTTCTTCATCTGCATTTGTAATGTATGTAAAAGCAATTTTTCCATCTTCCAAAAATTCCATTCTGTCATTTGCAATTCTTGTAAGTTCAAAGTTTGCTCTTGTTTTAGTTCTTAAAACTTTTGTATAAACATCAGAAATTTTTATACCTTTACGTAATAGCATTGCAGCAAAATCAAATGTTTCTGGATTTACATTATAATCAAATCCCCCTGTATCTGTTATAATTCCTGTAATTAAGCATGTTCCAATGTCTTTTGATATTTCTATTTCAAAATAATCAAACATTCCAATTAACACTTCTGAGCATGCAGGAGATACAGGATTTACAAAATTTATATCTCCATACATCTTGTTGCTACCATGATGATCTATTACAATTTTATTTTTTGCTTTTTCAAAATATTTTTCATATCCACATAGTATCTTGCCATCTGCACAATCTAGAGCAATTGCCAAATCGTATTTGTCTACATCTGATTCTACTTTAAGCTCAGATATTCCTGGCAAGAAACTAAAGCAACTTGAAAACTCAGGAATAATTACATCCGGATTTTTCCCAATACTTCTTAAAGCAAACATTAAAGCCAAACTGCTTCCTATTGCATCTCCATCTGGCAACTCATGTGTTAATATTACTATTTTTTCTGCTTTTTTTATTTCTTCTAATATATTATCTAGAGTCATTTCTTCCTCCTTGTTTTATTTTTATAATAAGTTTTATTCTTTTGAATATATAAGTATTTTGAGAGATAATCTTATTTAACTTCATAGCTTAAAAATTCTTAATAATTTTGCAAGGGAATCTCAAAACTAAATTTTTTGAGGGTGCTTGCAAAATTAGTTAGAATTTTTTGCGTTAAATGTAAGTTAGCTAAGATTATTCGAAAAATACTTATAAATACAAATTAGATATTTTAATTGTTATTTAGTTCCTTTAAAATACTATCAATTTTAGCCCCATATTCTAAAGTCTCATCTAATTCAAATATAAGCTCCGGAGTATATCTTAAATTTACTCTTTTTGCAAGTTCTGTCCTTATAAATCCACTTGCATTTTTTAAGCCCTCCATAGTATTTTTCTTAGATTTACTACCTAAAATACTTATATATACTCTTGCACTTTTTAAGTCTGATGAAGTCTTTACTTTAGTTACACTTATTAATCCAGTTATATTAGGATTTTTCAAGTCTTGGTCTATAATTTTACTAAGCTCCCTTTTAAATTCTTCATCAACTTTTTGCATTCTATTAGTTGCTTTTTTTTGCATAAGTCCTCCTATCTCTTTATCTCCTTCATTACAAAAGCCTCAATAACATCATTTTCTTTCAAATCATTATATTTCTCAATTTGAATACCACATTCAAAGTCTTTTGCAACTTCTTTAACATCATCTTTGAAACGTTTTAGAGAAACAAGTTTACCTTCGTGAATAACAACATCATCACGGATAACTCTTACTCCTGCATTTCTTTCGATTTTGCCTGTAAGAACCATACAACCTGCGATAGTACCAACATTTGAAATTTTGTAAACCTTTCGAACTTCTGCAGTACCAATAAGCTCTTCTTCAAATTTAGGGTCAAGCATTCCTTTCATTGCTGATTCTACATCTTCAATTGCATGATAAATTACAGAATATTGTTTTATTTCTACTTCATCTTTTTCTGCTTCTTGTTTTGCAGTTACAACTGGTCTTACATTAAATGCGATTATAATTGCATTTGAAACTTTTGCGAGTGTTACATCAGATTCAGTTACTGCTCCTGCAGCTGCATGGATTACTTTAACTCTTACTTCTTCATTACTTAATTTTTCTAATGATTGACGAAGTGCTTCTACAGAACCTTGTACATCTGCTTTTACAATTAAGTTTAATTGTTTTAAACTTCCTTTTTCCATTTGGCTAAACAAATTGTCTAAAGTAACTGCTTGCATTGCATTTATAGATTTTTCTCTTTCCTGACGTTTTCTTCTTTCTATTAAATGTTTTGCCATCTTTTCATCTTTTACTTCATAGAAAGTATCTCCTGCTTGTGGAACTTCTGTTAATCCCATAACCTCAACAGGTGTAGATGGTCCTGCAGATTTAACTTTTTTACCTTTATCATTTGTCATTGAACGAATTCTACCAATTGTTGAACCTACAACTATTGTATCTCCGCTATCTAGTTTTCCTCTTTGAACAAGAAGTGAAGCTATTGCACCTTTTGCCTTATCTAGTCTTGCTTCTATTACAACACCTTTTGCTTGTTTATTAGGATTTGCTTTTAATTCCAACACATCTGCTTGTAATAGTACCATTTCTAGCAATTGGTCTATATTTATGTTTTTCTTTGCAGAAATTTCTACAAATATTGTATCTCCCCCCCATTCTTCTGGAACTAATTCATATTGCATTAATTCTTCTTTAACTTTTTGAGGGTTTGCATCTGGCAAGTCAATTTTATTTACTGCTACTATTATAGGAATATTTGCAGATTTAGCATGATTTATAGCTTCTACAGTCTGAGGCATTACTCCATCATTTGCAGCAACTATTAATATAGCAATATCAGTAATTTGAGCACCTCTGGCTCTCATTGCTGTAAATGCTTCGTGTCCTGGTGTATCTAGGAATGTAATTTCTCTATCATTAATTTTAACCTTATATGCACCAATTGCTTGTGTAATTCCTCCAGCTTCTCCTTCTATTACATTAGTTTTTCTAATTGCATCTAGAAGTGAAGTTTTACCATGGTCAACGTGTCCCATAACAACTACTACAGGTGGTCTTTCTGCTAATTCTTCTTCTTTATCTGCTGAATCATCAAATAGAATATCTTCTTCTTTTACTTCCTCTTTCTTAATTGCAGTTACGCCAAATTCTTCTGCAACTAAAAATGCTGTATCAAAATCTACTTCATTATTTAGTGTTGCCATTATTCCTAAAGACATAAGCTTCATTATAACATCTCCAGCTGTCTTTTTAAGTTCTTGAGCTAAATCTTTTACACTTATAGATTCTGGAATTGTTATTTCTTTAAGTTTGAAGATTTTTTGTTTATTTCTATTTTCATCTTTAACATTTTTCTTCTTACCTTTTCTTCCTCTTTGTGTAGTTAAATCATAGTATTCAAGCATTCCATCTTCAGATGTATCTTCAAACATATTTGAAAGTCTATCATGTTGCTTAAGATTTTTTAATTTACCTTGATTTATGTCTTCATTTTGACTTCTTCTAGACTTTTTCTTATTATTTCTATTTTCGTCAAATTTATTATTATTTTTTTGTTTGTCTATAGATTTGTTATATTCCCTACTTTCCTTCTCTATAGCTTCTGCACCCATTATGTCTTTAATATTTTTTTCAATTCCTCTTTCATCTAAAGGTCTTCTTCCGCCAAATCTGTTACTATTATTGTTTTTATTAAATCCTTGTCTGTCTCTATTAAATCCTGAACCATCTCTTTCGCCATTATTTCTATCTCTAAAGTTACCATTTCTTCTATCAGAGCCATTATTTCCATCTCTGTCTCTATAATTTCCATTTCTTTCGCCATTTCTGTCTCTGAAGTTATTTGTTCTGTCTCCACTTCTTTCTCTAAAGTTATTTGTTCTATCTACATTTCTATCTCTAAAGTCACGGTTTCTTTCTCCGTCTCTAAAGCTATCTCTTTTATCTCTGAAGCCATCTTTTCTTCCTACGTCTTTTCTGTCTTTAAAGCTATTCTCTCTTTCTCCGTCTCTATTTCTATAATTATTGTTTTCTGCTCTTTCTGCATTATTATCTATTTTTACTTGAGATTGAATTTTAACGTCTTTTTTAGAGGTTTCTGTTGTTTTTGGCTTTACTTCTTCATTTTTTATTTCAGTTTTGGCTTCTTTTTCCTGAACTTTTTCAGTTTCTTTTTTAGGTTCTTCTTTCTTTTTATTTAAACCAAAAAGCTCACTAACAGTCATTGGTTTTTCAGGTTTATTTCTATAAACTATATTAAAATCTTTTCTTTCATTTCTTTGAACAAATGGATTTTTATTTGGCTTTTTTTCTTCCTTTTTCACAGTTTCCTTTTTTTCATTTTCTTCTATTATAACTTCTCTTCTAATTATAACAGGAGAGTCCTTTTGGCTTTTAGAGGTATTAGAATTCTTACTTAAATCTCTGTGCTCATTGCTATCTATAGATTTTTCTTCTTTAGAAGATTTTTTTGAAGTTGATTTTTTTTCAGATTCTTTAGAATCTTTTTTTGGCGTAGACTTTTTTGTTTCTATAGAAGAATTGTTATTTGACACATTTTTTTTAATTATTTCTATTTGATTATCATCCAAACTGCTTAAATGACTTTTTACTTCTATTCCATTTTCACTTGCTATTTTTAGTAAATCTTTACTGGCTAAATTCAATTCTTTTGCTAATTCATATAATTTTATTTTACCCAATAAATTCACCCCCATCAATTATTTTTTTTAAATTACTATAAATCTCTTCTGATATCTTAATATCTAAAGACCTTTCAAGCCTTTTAGATTTAATTACTTTTTCAAGACATTGCACACTATTACAAATATATGCTCCTCTTCCTTCTTGTTTTCCTGTTTTATCTATTGTTATCTCATTTTTATTATTTTTTACTATTCTAATTAAGTCTTTTTTGTCTTTTTTTGTATTACACCCCATACATGTTCTTTGTGGTATATTTTTCACTTATTCCTCTCCTTCTGGCATTTCATCATTTTCTTCAATTTCTTCATTTTGACTATTTGCTAAAAATTCTCTAAATTGAGTTTCTGATTTAATGTCTATTTTCCAATTTGTAAGTTTTGCTGCTAAGCGTGCATTTTGTCCTGCTTTACCTATAGCTAGTGAAAGTTGGTCATCTGCCACAATTACTTGTGCAAACTTATCTTCTTCTTTAACATCTACAGCCATTATTTGAGCTGGAAGTAATGCTGCTGCAATAAATGTAGAAATATCTGGATTCCATTCTATAACATCTATTTTTTCACCATGAAGTTCATTTATAATGTTTTGAATTCTAATTCCTTTTGGTCCAACACATGAACCAACAGGATCGATGTTTTCATCTTGAGAATAAACTGCAACTTTACATCTTTTTCCTGGATCTCTTGAAACACTCTTTACTTCTATTATTCCTTCATAAATTTCTGGAATTTCAATTTCAAGCATTTTTCTTACAAAATCTGGATGACTTCTAGAAATTATTACTTGTGGTGCTCCTTTTTCTCCTCTATCTACATCTACTACATAAGCTTTAATTTTGTCATTTACTCTGTATCTTTCTGTTGGAATTTGTTCTTTTGCAGGCATAACCCCTTCAAGCTTGCCAAGGTCCATTATAACAATTCCTCTATCTGCTTTTTGGATTAGCCCAGATACTATTTCTCCTTTTTTGTCACTATATTCTGTATATAAAACTTCTCTTTCGGCTTCTCTTATTTTTTGAACTATAACTTGTTTTGCTGTTTGAGCTGCAATTCTTCCGAAATTTTTTGGTACTATTTCTATATCTACTTGATCCCCAACTTTTAAAGTTTTGTTTATTTTTTTAGCAGAAGCTAAATCTATTTGTTGTACAGGATTTTCAACGTTTTCTACAATTTCTTTTACTGAATAAACATAAGTTGCTCCTGTTTTTTCGTCCATTACTACTTTTACATTTTCTGATGAATCAAAATTTCTTTTATATGCTGTAACAAGTGCTGTTTCTATTGATTCTAATAAATATTCTTTTTTTATTCCTTTTTCTTTTTCTAGATCTTCTAAAGCTTTTATTAATTCTTTGTTATCTATTGCTTTCATCATTTACCTCCTCATAAATTGTTTTAACCTGTGCTATATTTTTTCTTTGCACCTCATATACAGTGCCATCTTGCTCTAGCTTCAAACTTTCATCTTCAACTTGTTTCAAAATTCCAACATATTCTTTAAATCCATTTTCATCTTTTTTGAAAAGATTGATTTGCACTTTGTTTTCTAAATATTTTTTCAACTGCCAGTCTTTTCTTAAAACTCTTTCAATTCCTGGTGATGAAACTTCTAAAAAATATTGTTCTTTGATATAGTCTGCTTCATCTAGTAAATCTGTAATTTCGTTATTTACCTTTTCGCAGTCTTCTAAGCTAATTCCTTTTTCGTTGTCGATGACTATTCTTAAAATATAGTTTTTTCCTTCTTTTAAATATAGTACATCATAAAGCTCATATCCAACCCCCTCGACCTTAGGTTTAATAAGGTTTTCTACCTTTTCTTCTATATTTGCCATAATACCTCCATTCCAAAACTTAAGAGCGGGATTTTTGTTCCCGCCCTTTCTCTTATATTATGCTTTTATTATTATACCTCTTTTTTTCAATAATTGCAAGTGTTTTTGAAAAATTTTTAACTATTTTAGTTACAATTTAGTAAGAATATTTTCCTAAATAAAGTTAATTTGCAAGTCTTTAGAGAATTAATCATATTTAACCGAATAACTTAAAAATTCTTAATAATTTTGCAAGGGAATCTCAAAAGCTTGCTCTTTGAGGGTGCTTGCAAAATTACATAGAATTTTTTAGTGTTAAATGAAGGTTAGCTATGATTATTCGAAAAAAACTTGTAAATTAACATTTATAGCAATTATTTTTCCTTACTGAACTGTACCTATTTTATAATCACAGCCTTATCCACATCACAAATTCGATTATTTCCGTCATACAAAGTAAACACTATTTTATATGTTCCAGTTCTAAGATTTCCGTTTTTTAATGTTAATTTAAAACTCTGAGTTGCTCTTACCAAATCTGTTACTAGATACTCATTTTCGTTGCCTGTTGTAGGCAGAGCATGTGAAATATAGCTTCTTAAATCTACTAATTCATAGTCATAACTATAAATTCTGTCATATTTTCTTCTGTATAATGCTACTACAATTTTTGGATGTTCAAATCCTCCAGAATAACCTATTATAAAGTTTAGGTCATTTGTATTATTTTTATTTTTTCCTGTTGCTTTATCTATAAGTACTGATTTATCGTCTAAGTCTATCGAGAATCCATAATCTGTACTTACTACTTGCACATCTTTGCTATCTGATGCAATCTCAGATGAGAAATATGTTCCATCTATCGATCCAAATGATTGTGCTGTAATTGTGTATGTTCCAGTTTCTAGATTTCCATTTTCAGTATTTAGTACCATATCTGCTAGTACATTTGAAACAGCATCTGCAATTTTTATTCTATATGAACCATCAGACCTTGGGAAATAGTTATTTCCTTTATATGTTATATAAATTCCTTCTAGGTTTCCTGCTGTTAAAGCATCACTACCAGAAGAAATAGAAATTCTTATTCCTAATTGATCTTCAATGTGTGTTGTTTCATATACTATATCTGCATTCTCGTTTTTGTTAAAACTATATTCTGTTTCAATATTTAAGCTAAGTGGTGCTCCCATATATATTACTGATCTATCAGTTTTTAATGTTACTTTTTTGTTTACATCTATATCATTATATACACTAAATAGCATTGGATATAATGCTGTATTTACTGTTAAGCAAACTGTATTGTCATAAGCATCTCTTAGTTGTACAAGCATGTTCTTGGACTCTAAGTTACCTGTTAAAGTAGTATCTTCAAAATCCACGTGAATTATGTATTCTTCATACAGCAAATCTGTTGCCTGGTTATAGTAACTTCCATCTGCGCTATAATGCTCTTCTTTACTATCCATGCAATAGAAATCTGTAAACCTATAGACCTTCTTGTTATTTGTAACATCTTCCGCACTTACTATATAGTAATAATATCTAACACTACTTCCAGACATATCAATCATTGTTATTTTTGTTTTTTCTGGTAATACACATGAAGATTCGAATGTATGATAATATTGTCCTACAAATCCATCATAGTATTCTGTTTTTGTATAATCATTAACATATAAAGAATAATATGCTGAGAATGAACTCTTTGAAGTAATTGTTGTCGTAGTTGTTGGGAATATTTTATAATTCTTACCAGGTGTTATTGCACCTTCATAATAATCTGTTCCTTGCATTGAGTTATTCGTAGTAAGTTTTAAAACTACATGTGCATTTTTTATTTTCATTTCTCCATCTTCTTCATATATGGCTTCTAAATTAATTGTGACTGTTCCTAGCTCTTTTGTCGAACTTATATTTTTAGAGTGAGCCATATAAAAACTAAATGTTGGAGTTGTTGTAGAATTATCACTTTGATATTGCGCTTTTCCTGTAAATCCTGCATGAACATCATCATTATTTAAGAAATAGGTTGTTCCTTTAGTTTGCCATCCACTATTTCCTGCTGTCATTGTAAGTCCAAATCTTGAATCTGCTTCTTCTGCTGTTGAAGCTATATTTGCAATTGTATCTGGATCATTTAATGTAATATTACTTGTTAAGTCACTTACATCAATTCCTTTTACATATAATGTCATATTTGGATAGCTTAAACCATTTAAATTTAAAACATAAGTTGCAGTTGTTGCATATTTTGTTGCAATTAATTCGATATTTTCATAATAAATATCTGTTGTTACTTCTCCAATTAGCCATTGATAATATGTTGCATCTTCTGGTGTAGGAACTATATAATCTACTTTTACATTTCCATCTTTATTATAATTCGTATAGAAACCATTTACATATATGTCATGATTTGTATAGTGTTTTCCTTGTACAAATGAGTTTCTTGAGAATACATTTGCTACATCTGATGGAATTGTTGTTCCTTGTGTATATTCATCTGAATAAATACCAAAATTTCTATTAGTTGTTCCCTTAAAAATTCCTACAAATGCCATTCCATATACTTCTCCATCTGTTCCCGCTTCTGTTCTAAGTACTATATTTTTACCTTGTAGTAAATATATTTTATTATTAACATTTTGAGTTATTTCATTTTCTCCTATTGTAACAGATTCTTTAGCACCTGTTGCATCTTGGCTCTGCATTTTAGAAACAATATTTACACCATTTTCTAAATATAATACTGTATTATTTCTTAATATTAAATCATCTATTCTGTTAAATGTATATACTGCTGTTGCAATTTCGTTTGTTGTATCTGTTGTTCCTTTTAAATACATATGGCAATTATCTAATATAACTCTTGCAGCTCTTTGAATTGAAATATTCTCCTTTATATTGTTCTCTGTACCATAGTTTTTAAGAGTAACTATTCCATATCCTGAAATCTTTGCAGCATTTCCTGAACCAAATATACTTTTATCTATATCTAATGTATTTTGTCCGTTACCATTGTATCCTCCTGCGTCAATATCTAAATATGCATCTCCTGTAACACTTTCAAATGTAAAGTCATAAGTTTCAGCACCAGCAGAATTCGATTTACCTCCACCAAATACTGTTCCACCTATATGAATATTTCCATCTAGCATATTACTGTCATTTACCGCATTTTTTCCTATTTTAACACTTGTATTTCCATTTACTACAGATTTATTTGCTGCACCATATACATCTCCTGAAATATTTCCTCCTGTAATATATGTTGTTATTACAGAATCATTATCTGTTGTTGTACCATTTGGAGCTGCATTTCCTCCTCCAAATAAGTCACCAGCAATAGTAGTTGTACCTTCAACTAATGTTGTACAATTTCCTATTACTACAGCTGCAGAACCATTTCCTCCTCCAAATGCATCTTTTGTAACTTTAGCATTTGTTAGTCTTAAATAAGTATTTCCTGATGTTATAGCTTCGTTTCCTCCACCAAATACTTTTTCTACCTCAGAATTAACAAGTACATTTGTATTTCCACTCGTCTCTGCTTCATTTCCTCCACCATATACATTTGTGGCTTTAGAATTAATATTTACATTTGTATTTACTGTATCTCCTCCTGCATTGTTTCCTCCAAAAACATTTGTAACTGTTCCTGATGTTATATTTACATTTGAAGTTGAAACTGTTCCCGATGAATTTGATCCACCATATATATTTGTAGATGTTGTTCCATTTAAAGTAATATTTGCTGTTGTAACATTAGCAGAATTTCCACCACCATATCCGTTTGTAATTGTTCCTGCTGTTAAACTAACATTTGTTGTTGGTGTTGCGGCCTTAAAGCCACCACCATATACATTTGTAGTTGTTCCTCCAGTAATATATACAAATGACTCTGTGGTTTCTCCACCTTTGTTGTTTCCACCATAAACATTTGTTGCAGTTCCTGTTTCTATATACACATGGCTTGCTGTAACTGTTCCTGATGTGTCAGATCCTCCAAATATGTTTTCCGCATGTCCTCCTTGAAGATATATTGCTCTTGTTGTATCTGTTTTTCCTCCTGTTGTTAAATCTGCAGATTTTCCTCCATTAAAGGCATTTGTAACATTTGCATGTGTAAGTAAGTGCACTTTTACTGTATCTGCTTCACTTCCTGTTGCATCTAAGTTTCCTCCACCATAAGCATTTAAAAGTTTAGTTTCATAATTTTGTCCTAAATTTACAGTTATATTTCCATTTGTTGTACCATTTATATCATTTCCTCCAAAAACACTTCCTTCTGGTAGATTACTTCCATCTACATTCATTGTAGCATTTCCACTAACTATTGCAGCAGTTTCAGTTGTACCTTTACCTCCTGCAAAAACATTTCCTACTATACTTATTGTGTTTGTAGTTGAAGGTAAATCTTGAATATTTACAGTAACATTTGAATTCATTTTTCCTTGTGAACTTCCACCATAAGCACTACCATATATTTTAACATCTGCATCTGTATCTTTTATGTTCACAATTGCATTTCCTGTAACAGTCGTACTAGAACCATATCCTCCACCAAATAATACTTCATTATCTGTTGTATTCGAAGTTTGTCCTAATGTTCCTCCTGTTACATTAATTGTAGTAGTAGTAGAAATTGTTCCAGATGTATTTGAGCCTCCATATACAGCGCCTTTTATCTGTCCTCCTTTAACATCAATTGAGGTTGAGCCATAAATATTGTTTTGATTTGCTCCTCCATATACATTTTTATCAATTGTTCCACCAAGTACTTCTATTTTAGCAATAGCTGATGTAGAATCACTTTCACCAACAATTCCATAATTTCCTCCACCATAAACACTATTTAAAATATGTGCTTGATCATTTATTATTATATGAGTATTGTTAACCTTTCCCGAGTTTTCAACATCAGCGTTTCCATTACCAGCACCTAATACACATCCACCAGCAACTCCGTATAAAGTACTTGTAATTGTATTAGATTTTCCTACAGTAGCTGTTCCTCCCACATATACTAAGGATTGTCCATTTAGCTTTCCATTATTATCTGATTCTACTTGATTTCCCCAATAATCATATTCATATTGCACAGCATAATATCCATTTGAACCACCATTTATACTATAATCTATTGTTCCTCCTGTTACTTGTATAAATCTATTTTCATATGTTGCAGAAACGCCGGCTCCACCAATTATATTGTAAATTTCTCCACCTTTTACATACATTTTAGTATTAACATTTGAACCACTTGTAACTTTAAGTCCTCCTATTGCATTTGCAATAAGTCCTCCTTCTACTATCATATATCTATGGCTTCTGTCTCTTATATTATTATTTGCTCCTGTACCATATCCTCCCATATATATTCCAGAATATGCACAATTTTCTACAGCATCTTCATCTGATGAATTTATATATGTATCAAAATAGTCTACTCCAAATTTTCCACTCTTAACTGTTATAAGAAAGGCTTTCTCGTTTGTATTTGTTCCATTATATCCTCCACCTGAATTAATTGTTGTTCTATAATATACAGATAAATTATTATTTTTATTTAATTTTCTATCTATATCATTACCAAGTGATAAATAAACTGTTCCATAATACGAATTTGTTTTACCATTTCTATTAAATCCTTGTATATTAGAATACTTTCCTGATTCTACAATTAATTTATATTCGTTTCTAGTCGTTGTATCAGAAGCTTCTCCTCCTATAACATTTGCAAAAGTACATCCAGTTGTTTCAGTATTTGCGCAAGTAATACCTCTTCCTAGTCTAACTGGGTTTAAATAACCTATTAGCCAAGGGTAATTAGCTGAAAAGTTAGTACCACTACTATTTGATGTGTATCCAGTTGCATTTATTTTTACATGATTCATCTGAAAAGCTTTATATATTTCGAAATCATCATGATCTGAATCTGTTAAATCTATTTTTGCATTTTGTCTATAATCTGTATGATTGTATAAGCTTGTAATAGTAACTGGTATGCTTGATGATGAACTATAATAATAGCTATTATCTTCTATTCTACCTTTAGTATATGTTACAATATCTTCACTTTCGTCATCATATTCTGCTTCATAAGTTACAAAATAAAACTCTGTTCCATTATAATATGATGTACTTGTTGTCCAGTTTCCATTATTATATCTTAAATAATAGTCATATCTCCTTCCATAATAGTAAAATGTTCTGTCACTACTATCATATCTCCACTCAACTTGAGAATTACTCATAGATAATCTACCATTATTGCTACATGAAAGGTATTGTCCTGTTTCAGCATTTTGAATATAGTATCCATATCTACTACTTGTTAAAATCCATCCTGCTCCATCTGGAGGTACTGTTTGATTGCTTAGCTGCGTATTTGTGATAGAATTACCATTTGCAGTTATTGCATTACTTCCTACTCCTTGTCCTGTTGCTAGTATATATGTTCTTCCAGTGGTTATAGTTGTTGAAGAAGTATAGGTTATAGATTTTACCGGTCTAGTAACTGTTTTAGTTAGTGATTGAGTATAGTTTATGCTAGTATCCATATCTCCAGTAACTACAATTATATTTCTTTCTCTATCTCCTTTATTATGAGAAGAATTAGATAAGTATTGGAATGCAGACCCCCAAGAACCAAATGCTGTTTCTGCTGTAAGTCCATCTCCTAAGTTGTCGCTACCTGTTTGCCCATTTACATATACCACAGAAGCAGATTCCCATTTAGCATACAAATTAACTGTTACATCACTTGTTGTAGAAATTGAAAGATTATATGTTAATGTATTTGAATTTTTATTTACTGTTCCATTACTAGCAGTCCATCCTCCAAATCCATATCCAGTAGGTTTGTCCATAAACGGATTATCTATAAGTTCAATGCTTACTTTTCCACTTTTTACAGGTGCACATCTTATATTTTTTACTATGTCATGTTCTTCTCCTGAATCAAGAGAAATTCTTCCTTTTTTCTCATTGTCTGTCTCTCCTTGTGCAAATCCATGATAAATAAGTGTTACTTTCACAAGATTACTATCTGAATATTTATTACTATTTATACCATCAACATTATCTGTATAATTTTGTCCCATATAATAGTAATAGTCTGATTCATAATCATTTATTTCTAAAGTACTATCTGGTAAGTTTCTCGCAGCAGCTTTTCTTGGTGCTTTTTTTATAGTTACTTTTGATTTGCTGCTTTCTTCTTTTTCATCAGATTTATTATTGTCTTCTGTAGAGTTATCTTCTTCTTTTAAAGCTTGATTTTCAGATGATTCATTTGCATCTTCATTTTTTTCTTGATTAATTTGTTGTTCTTCTATATTATTTTCCGTTTTGTTTTCTACTTGCTCTTCTTGTTTTTCTTCTATTGGTTTTTCTTCAATTTGTTGTTCTTCTATAAGTTCTATAGCATATGTAGAAAACCCTTCTGTTTCAAACTCTATTTTTTCTTGTTCTTTTTTATTTTCAATAAGTTCAATTGTTTTATCATTTTTTATATGCCATATATTGAAATTTTTTCCGTCTATTCCATTAATTGACACTTCTGCTTTTTCATCAAAATCTTCTGGTTCAAATTCTTTTTCATCAAAAATAATTTTTATATCATATGCCGCAATTAGATTTATATCTCTATTAACATCTTGAAAATTATTTTTTATTATTTCTTTGACTTCATTAATATCTTTTTTCTTTGTTGATAATTCTGCATTTTCTGGCATATATCCAGAAATACTTATCTTTGTATTGTCTTCAGAATTTGAAATAATTTTATTGTATATAGTTTTTTTATCTTTTTCTTTTGAATCATATTCAGCTATAAGAAAAATTTTTTTACTCTTTACTTGTTCTTCTGTCAATTCTATTTCTTTTGAACTTTGTTCTAAAGTTCTTTTTTCTCTTTGAATATCATCTTCATCTACATTTTTTTCATTATTATTTTTTTCATCCTCTTTTTCTACTTGTTCTTCATAACTCTTTTTAATTTTTTCATATTCTTCTTCTCTCGCTAATCTATATTTTTTTACAATTAAACCATTTTGGATTGGATAAAGTTTGGTTTTATATTTGCCATCTTCCTCTTGAACTTTTAAATCATAATTTGATAATTTAACATTCCCATCTTGGTCAGCAACAAAAACCTCTAATCTTATTACATTTTGAGCTTTTGATGTATTTACAAAATAGAATGCAATTGTTGAAATTAAAAATATTATTCCATATATGATTAATGATATCATTTTTTTTCTAATTGACTTCATAATTACTCCTCTTACGTTTTTCTATATTATAACATATTATATTTTTTTTTCTACATTTTTTTTAAAATTTTTCATTTTTTTTTAAAATTTTGTAGTATTTTTTTTTCTTTTATGTTATAATTTTTTTGAAAAAATTTTTTAGCTATGAAAGGAAGAAAAAAATGATCGATTATTCAAAAAAATCTGATTTAAAAAACATTTTAGCAAAAGAGAAAAAAATAGTTCATTATTATGATGAATTTGAAAATAATATAAAAAAATCATTAGAAACATATATAGAAGAATTTAAAGATGTATCCTTAGAAAATGATGTATTAAAAACAATGCTTATAAATAATTTTGCAAGTGCAGTTATTCAAGTAGATAATAATATTCAAAATATACAATCTTTAAATAATATAATTGAAATTTTAGAAAAACAAGATGAAGTTACTCCAACTGATATAGACACATACAACAAGCTTTTTTCAAAAGTTGATAAAGATATAGAGCTATTACAAAATTTTCTCGCTCAAACTATTTCTGGATTTGACAATATACCTATCACTGGTAAAAAGAAAACAATAAATGTTTTGAATGAATGTAAAGAACAATTATTAAGTAAAATAGATTTGTCTAAGATTGAGACTAAGCAAGAAAAAACTGCTTCTAAAACATCTTCTAAAAAATCATCTAACACTATAAAGAAAAAAATAGACTTATCTTCATCAGATTTACTATGCTTCTTTCCAAAAAGTAACTCAGATAGCTTAGTAATATCAACAATTCAACCAAACTACAAAATTTCATTTAATGATGAAATTGCAAACATATATATAGAAGATGAAGACTTTAATTTATCACTAAAAACAGCTGGTGTACAAATATCAAATTCTAATACAAATAACATTTTATTTGTATCACATTCAGAACATAAATATACAATTATAACTAACAGCCAAATCGAATTGCCTAGTTTTATACAAGTATCAAAAATTTCTAAAAACGATGATTTCCTTGAAGTAGAAATTTCTAACTCAAATTTAAGTTTAGATATAAAAGATAATGTTATTAATTTTGAAGATAAATCAGTAGATAATAAATTAGTTGAAGAAAAAAATGTTGATAATATATTTGGAAATTTAAATAACTTACATACAATGGATAATACTGAATCAGTAACTTCAGAAATCAAAAAAACAGCTGAATCTCATATCTATGATCCTATACCAGTAAAAGATGTTGCAGAAACAATAGAAGATACCAACATAAAAATTCAAACAGATGAAAATGAAGTAAAAGATAATAATACATTAATTATTTCAGATTCAAATCAAAATGTAGTGTTACCATATAAAGTTATTGAACTTGAAGAAAAATTAAAAAATAACAAAAAATATAAAACTCTTCAAGATGTTATAAAAAATGAATATACTTTGCCATTAGAAACATTCAAAAATCCTACTAAGTCAAGATTTAGAGAAGCTTTTCAATTAATTAAGAAAAAAGAACATGGCTCATTAAAAGAAGCAATAGAATTAGGCTTTGAATTAATGTTCCAATCTGATTTAAATCCAGCTGTTATTGCTGCGTGTAAAGATTTAGATGAATTAGACATTTACTTAGATTGTTTAGATGACAATGAATTAGACAAATTTTCGTGTTTTAAAATAGAATATAATGTTCCACCTACAAAAAAAGGTAAAAGATAGGAATTTAAAGAGGTTACAAATTATTGTAACCCCTTTTCTCTTTCGTATTTTTTTCTTTTTTCTTTTCTTTTTTCTTTCCTTTGTAAACTTTTCTTTTGTATTATATAACATATTATAAGAAGAATAAGTATTAAGCTAAAAACAGATTTATTCTTTAAAATAGAAAATAGTTTTCCGATTTTTGGAATCTTAGTTACATATCTTCCTTCAATTTGATTATATTCAACATTTTCTATATCTGTAACTTCATTGCTATCACCTTTGGTTGTATATATCAATATTCCATCTTCATTTTTTATATTTATAATTCTATGAGTAATTATCTCATTTTGAGCTGTAAATGTAATAATATCATCTTTTTGAATTTCTTTCCTATCAGCTTTTTTTACAATAACAATATCATTAATGTTTATTGTAGGTTCCATGCTACCAGATACAATGCTAAAAGTTTTATACCCAAAAAAATTTGGTGTTGAATTAGGATTTATAATTGTTTGAATTATTAAAAACATATCATATAAAATTATTGGTATAATTATTATATATAACATATAAATAAGTAAATTTACTGCAAATTTTATATCTCCATGTTTTTCAAGCATTTTATTTTTCACGCAAATCCTTTCATATTATTTTTGATTCTCTTCTAATATTTTTTTAGCTTGTAAAACAAATTGAATATCTTCTAATGTTGTCTTACTATTAGCTATATAATTATATCCACATATGTTATTTACTATTGTAAGTAAATTTGATACATTATCTTCTTCCAAATCTTCTTTTGTAATATTAATATTGCATAAATTATATTTATCTTTTATCATTAAAACCAAATCTTTATCTTCAAGCATTTTTACATTATTTATTATTGTTATTTTAGGGTATTTTATAAATCTTCTAAATTTCTCTATTGTATCTTGCAAATTTTCTTGCATAATATCTGGAAATTCTTCAATCATAGAATTAACAAGAAAACTATAAAAATGACATATAAGAAGTAATGCATCATAGATTGTAGAGCCATCATCTAATACAGATGAAATTATATTTTTTATTTTGCTTTCTTGTAAATCTCTATAGGTATTTCTTAATTCTCTAATTTGCGCATTAGCATCAAGATTTATCTTTTCAAGTCTATTAGTATTTTTTCCAAATATTTTTTGTATAAATCCTTTGTGTTTTTCAAATTTTTTTATTTTTTTGTTATTTTTAAATACTCCTGCTTCTGCTTTTTTTATTTGTTTTAATTTCTGGTTATATGTAGCTTTATATTTTTCTTTTGAATTGAAAATTTGAACAACACTATCATATATAAATTTAAATCTTAAATAATTCTTATATTCATATAAACTATTTTGTAATCTTGAAATATTTATGTTAATCTCGTCTAATTGTTCTCTGTCAAATTCTTCACAGTCTTTTCCTAGAAGCTTTTTATAATTTTTCTTTATATTTGAAATTTCATAATCTTTTGTATTTGCTTCTCCATTTAAAAACTTTTCTATAATTAATGCTGTATCTTTATTTTTTGTCTCTATCAATTGATTTTGAAGAGATTCATATCTCTGCAATGCTTCTTTTTCAGTAAGTCCAAGTTCTTTAGTTATTTGCTTTTTTGCATCTTCATAATACTTATCAATTTTCTTTTCATTTTTTAAATATAAACTTCTAAAATTAAGTTCAATATGTATTATAATATCTGGACATTTCCAATAAATCTGTTCAAATAAATCTTTAACTCTTCCGGAATTACAATCTCCCTTTTTCATCTCTTCTAAAAATGTAGTCATATATTCTTTTGTGTAAATACTATATTCAAAATCTTCTGCTGTTAAATTAATTCCTACAATTCTAAATTTTTCTAAACATCTTACAATTGCATCATTTATTAATTCTAAGTTATTTTTGTAAAATCTTCTTAAAACATATAATGTTTCATCTAAACCCATTTTTTCAAATGATGTAATGTTTTGGTTTAAAAGTTCAATTTTGTCCATATATTGAATTTCTTGAGTCAATTTTTCAATTTTTGGATCAGGTACTATTGACTTAATTTTTACTATTCTTCTTTTCATTTCTGAAAGTATTTCATCTAGATATGTATTATATTCTTGCTTTATTTCTGCAGCTTTATCTTTATATGTTTGTAGATTTTTCTTATTGTTTTTAGGAAGAACAGATAATATTTCTTTGTCAATATCTATTTGACTATTAATCTTTTCTTTTACACTAAAATCCTCGTTCATTTTGTTTTCTTTTCCACCTCACTAGTTTCTATCTCATTATCTAGATATGAAATAAAATCTTTAACTTTATTATATAGTATAATTAAATCATCATGACTTATTTCATTTAAATTTATATCAATATCCATAGTATTTCTCCTATTCTAATATAATTATGAAAGTAAACAAGGTATTTACTTATTTATTTTTATAATTATACTCTAAAATAATTTAAAAATGGAAGTGAAAGATATCATATTAAATTATCTTTCACTCCACTCCTTTTTTTATCTATATTATATTTATGAATTAGCAGCTGGTTTTGATAAGTTAATTTGTAAATCAAATGATTTACCAGTAGAAGCTGTATCTTGGCAATCTGGGTCTTGTCCCTCTAACCATATATATATTCTTGCTTTAGAAATAGCGTTTCCTGGAAGTTTGATTTTGTAGTCATCTCCTACTCCAGTTACATTATATAATTGTTTTTCTCCTCCAGAAACAGTACCACCAGTTTGGATAGTGTATGGTATTGTCATATATGTTCCTGAAACTCCTGCTGGTTCTGGTTTAACGTTTCCATCTGCATCTAGTGTAACTGAAAGAGCATCTCCAACTCCATGTCCTTCTGTTCCGTCTCCATTTACTCCTTGAATATTTTTACCAACTGATGATGAATTCATTGCCATAGTGTTAAATTCTTGAGTAGCAGCATCTATTCTACCATCTAATCTTACAATTTCACCAATGTGTTGATCATAATTAGGTTCCCATATTGATACAACCGGTGAACCAAAGTCTAATCCATTAACAGTAGCTTGGCTATCTGTAAATGTTGCTGTCTCAGTATACAATTCTAATGCTGCCCTTACACTATACTCAAGTCCAGTATTATCTTGTCCTTTTCCTTTTGATTCATCTTTTGTTATTGCAATAAATGAACCATTGGCTAATTGTAAATCATCTAATGCTTTTGATGAAGAATTTTTCAAATATATATCAAATGCGATATATTTGTTTGTTGGTCCAGTATCACCTGTTGCTCCTTCAATAGCTGTTGTTGATACAGATTTTGTTGTTTTTACATCTTTTAATACAGATCCATCTGGGCTAACTTCTCCATAATAAAAGTTAAGTTCTCCATCAGATGAACTTGTTGTACCATCTGTTGATACAGGTTCTAATTTATCTGCCCAAGCAACATTGTTTACAGCTGATGTTAAAGCTACTAGTTTATCTTTACTAATCGAAACACTTGTATCCCAACTAATTCCATCTAGCGAAATTTGTAGTCCTTCTGCAGCTCTTACTTTTGCTGTGATACCTGTAATTTCAACTTGTCTATTGGCAGAAAACCATGCATAAGTTGACATTATTAACATTATTGCTGTTAATACTAATGTCATAAACAAAGAATTCATTCTTCTTTTACTTTTTCTACTTCTTCTTCCCATAATAATTTCTCCTTTTTTAATTATTCTTGTTTAATATGTTCTTCAGTTATGGTCATGTGCATTTTCATTTCTCCACCAATCAAGTCGTCTATGCAGTCAGGATCATCACCTTCAACCCATATTACCACAGTAAATTTATCAACATCTTTAGATTTAAAATCTTTCCTTTGAACTAACATCACATTTTCTTCATCTTTAAATGCTACTGTGTCCTTCTCAGGTCCAGATGTTTTTGTATTAGCTTTGGCATATACTGTTTTTTCACCATTCAAGTAAACTGCTACTCTTATTGCTTTATCTACATTTTTTACAACATCATCAATGTAAATTCTGTACCAGTAGTGTATTGTTTCATCACCCATATTTTCTAAGTAAAAGGTATAAGCAATGTAATTATCTCCATTATGTCCTCCATCTTTCTCGTCATTTATGTTCTCAGGAATCCAATCACCAGAAATATTTGTCATAAAATCAAGCATATCAGCTTTTAAAGTCCTTCTGGTTAATTTTTCATTCTTGTTTTCATACATGACAAGTGCGCCTTTCATATCTGACGATGTATCTAAAACAACTGTAAACCTTCCTGTTTCATAAGCTATTCTTAAAGCAAAATAGATTATAAGTAAAAAAATTAACATTATAAAAAGTACTTTTTTAAGCTTTTTAATTCTTTCACTTGCATCTGAAAGTTTTTTGGCTTTTTTTCTCACATTTCTTTTTTCAGTTACTTCTTTGCCTTTTTCATCGCCTGTTTTGACAACTTCCTTACTCTTATTATTTACATTTTGTTTTTTTAGGTTTTGATCCTCAACCTCCTGATTTTCTTTTTCTTTAACCTTCATGTATAACACCAACTTTTTAAGTGAATAAACAAATATTGCCTTTGCTTTATTTATTTGTATAAAGTATAACATAAGTTTAGCATTATTACAATTACAATATAGTTACATTTATTTTACATTTTTTTTACATATTTTTGACATTTTTGTAATATTTTTCATTTTTATGTCAATATATGTTATACTTTTGATAACATATGAATCTAAACATATTTTCTTTAACTAATAAAATAATTGAAAGGTTTTATATATGAAAAAAAGAATACTTTTATTTTTAGCACTTTTATGGCTTGTAATATCTTTTTTGGTTATAAAAACAACTTATGCAAAATATTTATCCACTATAGATTCAAATGCAAATATTAATATTTCTGCATGGAAAATACAGCTAAATACACAAGACATAATGCAAAATTCTGATTTTACTCAAAATATAAATTTAATATTTCCTGGTGATGATTATTATACTGCAGATACTATCGTTCCTGGAGCTCTACGGATATTTTGATTTAGTTGTAGATACCTCTAAAGTAAATCTTGCAGTTAAATATACCATAACTACTGAAGTTGATGAAAATAGTGATATACCTGATGCAAAAATTGTAGGATATTCTTTTCCGGGTCAACAAAATTATATTACATATTTAGAAAGCACAGCAAATTCTGTAAGTAGCAGTTCTGCTGCATCAGTAAATTCCAATACTATTAGAATTTATGTATCTTGGAATGATAATCCTAATACAGAAATATTAAATGATTCTGAAGATACTCAAATTGCAGTCAATAGCAGTAAAGCAAAATTAAAAGCAACTGTATTATTTGAACAATTAGTAAACTAATAAATATGAATATGAATAAAAAAATATAATAATTTTTAAACTCTTTGTGTGTCGCAACTTCCAGATTAAAAATACAAATATGAAAGTTGCTCCAATCGCACTCAGCTTTCGCTTCATTTGATCGCTTACGCAGAGTTTTTAAAATTATTATATTTTTTATGTAATTTTATAGTTTAAGGTATTACTGGTGTTGTTGTTTCCTCATGTTGTTTTACTATAATCTTTACAACTAATTCTATAGCTTGTTTTCCTGGGTTTGCTTGGTAAAAGTCATAAGCAGTCGTTCCATACGAAGTATCTTTTTCATCATCACCAGATTCATAAAGCCAGTTAAAAGTAATTTTTAGTACTACTTCATCTTCTGCTGTTAAAGTGTTGTTATTGTTTTCTGTTGCTAGACTCAAAGAAAATGGATATTCATTTTCTATTTTTCTTTCTATCTCACTCGAATGTAAAATTGTAGCTCCCTCAGGTATAGTGTCTCCTGTCCCCTTTTGATCTGATGCAACAAAAACACTGTCAAATATTCTTACAGATTTTATCGCATAATCTATATCTGCATCTTTTTCGCCATCATTTATTATTGTTACCATTTTTTCTACATCGGGCATTCCGGGATAAGCATGTTCAATTGCAATAGGAAATTCTCTTTCTACAATTTCATCATCTACTTTAAATTGAACATGCCATTTATCAACATGTGCAGTCATATTAGCTGAAATTGTATTAAAATATGTAAACCAGGCGTAGGTATTGAAGATTAATGTGATAATTAATAGAAACAAAGTTCTTATAGTTACTCTATTTTTTATTCTACGTTGCTTACGTTTAAGCTTTTCTTTATGACGTTTTCTCACAATACCACCCCTTTCTTTTGAATTTCTATATTAATTAACACTATTTTTCCTTTTCCTATTTCTTCTTTTCCTTCTTCTTTCTTTTCGTTTTTCTTTTTCTTCATCTATATCTATTTGGTTATTTTCATTGTTATCATCTGTCTGTTTATCATCTTCTATATCTTCGTCTTCATCTTTATCTCTTTTATATAAAATATATTCTATAAACATTATAAGTCCAAAAGGTATAAAAATTGCAAAATACATTCCATAAAGATTTCCTATAATACCATTTATATATGAAATTGATTTTATTTTGTATATAACCTTTCCAAAAACTTGTGTTTCATTTATCTTAGGGTCTTCTTTTGGATTGGCAATACCTTTTGTTTCAAAAATAAATGTTCCATCTTCTGCTTTTTCAATATTAATAACTCTGTGTGTAACGATTTTATCTTTAAAAGATTCTGCCATTCCTAAATAAGTAATATCATCTCCAATTTTTATTTCTGAAGGTTCTATTGTTTTGGTAAAAATTGCGTCTCCAACTTCATATTCAGGTTTCATACTTTCTGTAACTACTGTAAATATTCTAAAACCTGCTACAGCCATTTTATTATTTGAAACTCTTTGAGTTACAACTATTACAAGTAATCCAACTAATATAATTGTGAGAATTGTTCTTAAAACTCCCCAAATAGTTTTTATAGCTTTTAACATTTTTGCTCCTTTCCTGTGTTCTCCTTTTTTCTATACAGCTCTTTCAAGATATTTATTAATATATTTTCTAAATATTTTTTCAATATCATTTTTTGTTGCAACTCTTCTTTCAACAGCTTTATCAAATTGAGCGCCAAGTTTGTCTTGTAACTCTTTTTTTGTAAGTTCAGGATTTAAATCTATTATTCTATCTAACATACGAGAAAGTGTTTTTTCTTTTGCCTCTTTAACAGCCTCATCATCTTTATTTATGTTATTAATTGTTAGATACTCTAAAAGAAAAGTCTCGTCTATAAGTCCTTTAATTGCCCCTTTTTCCATGTAATCTTGATTTCTTTTTTCAGGTTCATCCTTTTTTGTAATATTTTGATGTACATAGTCCCACAAAGTCATTGCATATTGGAAATTAACATTTTTCAAAATAACATTTGTCTTTTTTATAGGTGGTGTAACTAAAGATACTCCTTCTTTTTCCAATGCTCTATATACTTCTGTAAATCTCATATCTTTAATGTTGTCTTCTATCTTTTTTATTCTTTCTAAAATCTTTTTGTCCATATCTAAGTTTGTATCTAATTCTGTATTAAGCTGAATATTAACATTAACTTTTTCTTGTCCTACCATAGTCGAACTTGTATACTCAATTTTTTTGTTATCTTTAAGTTTTGGATTCTTCTTCATGTTCTCTTTTCTAAGTCTTACAAAATCCTCTAAATGCTGTATAAGTGTATAGATAAATCTATTTTCGTAAGTATTGAATGTTTCTTCTTTTAAAACATTCAATAACTTTGATGGAATAACATCTCCTGTTTGTTCATCTAAGTCTTGAATAAAGTTCGTATGTTTAGCTAAATGTTTTACAGTTTCAACTCCAACTTTTTTAGCAGATTCTATTTTAACGATTTCTTCTTCTGTTGTAATAAATCTTTTAGGATTTCTTAATATTTTTTCTATATATGGTAATAATTTTTCAAAAATATCTAACCATTCAAAACTATTTGCATCTTTATAATAATCTGTTTTTACTCTCATTGTAGAATTCATTTTACTATTAAAGTCTTCTAAACTGCGTTCATCAACACTATCATATAAACTTGTAACTTCAAGTTCTCTCATTTAGGTTCCTCCTAACCCATCTTCTTTAATCTTAATAAGTATTCTATACATTCTGCCATTGCACCTTTTCCGAATGTATCATCAAGGAATTTGATATATCCATCTATTTCATCTCTAATTAATGCCATATTTAATTGTTCAAATTTTCTTAAAATCTTTTTAGCTATAAAGTAATCTACACCCTCTACTTCTGTTCCACCACATGCAACATATACTGGCACAAATTTTTTCATGTGTGCAACAATACGGTTACCAAAAGCTATTCTGAAATGTTTAATTACAAAATCGTCCATCTTTTCAATTTTATCAAGTGTTTCTTGTGTTATTGCAAAATTTTCCATTGCTTCTGTAAATAATTTATCCAAATGTGAATAATTTATATTTTGAGCATCTACATCGTCTGGTGTAAAAGGCTCTCCTTTTTCGTTTATATCTATAGGCATAGCTCTATCGTAAACTTTATCTGTAACAGCGAATGTAGAGTCGTCGTTATTGATTGTTCCTATATACCACATATTTGGTGGCACTTGAATTTTTCCATGCATTAATTTCTTAGGGTCACTAGGCCATGAGTTTGGAACAATCTCAATTATCCATTCTTTTTTGTCTGGCATTTCTAGAATAGAAAGCATTTCTGCAAAGTAGTACTCAACCCTAGATAAGTTCATCTCGTCTAGTATTACTGTATATACATCATCTGTATAATCTGCTATGTACATTTCTTTTAAAAGTTCTGTTTCATTGAATTTTTTAGTAAACTCGTTGAAGTACCCAAAAAGGTCTGTTCTATCTCTCCAAGATGGCTGAACAGATGCAACGCATGAGTCTTGTTTCATAAATTTTCCCCATGCATAAGCAAGTGATGTTTTACCTGTACCAGAAATACCTTGTAATATAACAAGTCTTGTTGAAGCAAGTCCTGCAACAAATGTTCTTATCATTCTTTCTTTATAGAATAACTTAAGTTTTGATGCAGCAAAATGTCTAAAATTATAGCATAATTCTGGTAAATCGAAAGTATTTCCATAATTCTTAATTTTGTAATCTGCATATTCCATATCTATTAAATTTAGTTTTGAGAATCTTATTCCCATCTCTCCAGAAATAGCTTCTTCTCCATTTTTTTCTTCTTCTATTTCTCCACCTTCTGATAAATCACTTGGTTTTAATCCAAGTTGAGAAACTTTCATTGCTAAAATTTCATCTTTTTCTTTTGAAAGTTTTATAACTTTTTTATTTAATTCTTCAACTTCATTTATTAAAGCACTCTTGCTAACTGGCTTTATTCGTTTTGCAATTTTTCTTACAGCAAAAACAACCAAAAAAATTGTTCCACCATAAAACACTATCATAAATAAAATAGTAATTGCAACCAATATCCATTCAGCACCTGTAAAATCTCCTTTATATTGTGAAACCAAATTATAAAATGCCGGAAAATTTAATATTTGTTTTATTCCTTGTAAAATTGAATATAGCCCAGATACTATTTGATTAACAAATTCATATAAAAATCTTAAAAATGTGTCCATATTGCACCTCTTCTTATAAATCGTATATTATAATATTATTTATTTTTGTTTGTTCTTCTTTAATTATTTCATAATTTTTGCATTTTTCAGAAACAAGCATATATTTAAAAATACTTAATTTTCTTAAGTTTGTTAATGTTGGCTCAAAAAAATCATCTATGATAATTGCAAATCTATATCCTTCTTTCATAAGATCATAAATTAATTCCTTATTTTCATCTAAATCATGATATTGTATCTTTAAAAACACCTTATCTTGAATTGCAGAATTATTTATCGTTTTTAAAGTTTGTTTTAATTTTGATTGTTTTTTGAATAATGTACTGGCAAAATCAACTAAATATTTTGTTGTAAAATTGCCTTTATTTATATCTTCTATACATACAAGCGTTAAAAGCATGTATTCAATAATGAGTTTATCTTCATTTATAACTCCTTCATTAAATACTTCACTTATAACTTTATTACTATAAATATATGGAATTTTGAAATTATAGTTAATATCTACTTTATATGTATTATCTATTAAAGTATATTTCTCTATATCTAAAGAAAAATCTGATGTTTCATATTTTTTTATAAAGTCTTCTTTTTCTTCTTGATATTGTTTTATAGCTTTAAGTATTCTTCCTTCAAAACTCTTTATAGTTTCTTGTACATCAAATTTTATTTTTCTACTAGCGCATATCATCTTAACAAATTCATTTAAATCTGCAATAGGTCTTACTCCATCTATATAAAAAACAAATTGGTACACTTTTAAATTATCTTCCAAAACTTTTCCATCTACTTTAGGAAGTTCTTTTTCTAATTCTTTTTTTCGGTTTACCAAGCTAGAATAAATTCTTCTATAAAAAAATCTATGTTCAGCATTGTTAAAATTATATATCCTTGCATCTATATATGCAGATATAAATTCATTTGAAATATCTTCATTATATTTTTCTGCAAAAAACATTTTGGTGAAATTTTTCAGAAAATTTTCAGTATTTTTTACATATTGCTCCATTATGTTGCTAGCCATATTTTCCTCCATTTATTAATGTGATAAGCTTATTACAGGTGTTATACCTGAACCAGGTGAATAAGAATAATCTTGTGTCGAATCATTTTTATAAAACCTTATTGTTGTTGTACTTAATGATTCTACATGTGATGTTATACTTTTTAAATATGCATGCCCATTTAATTGTTGAGTATCATCATCTGTTGAACTTAAGCGAAATCTACTTGTCATATCTAATAATACTATCTCGGGATTGTATGTTAAAGTAATATCCGCTCCTATGCTTTGTGAATTTGTAATATTTACTGTTAAATAAGGTTGATTAGCAGCATCTATTATCTCATAAGTTATTTCTGCAGATCCAACTTCAAGAATTAATTTTCCACTTAAAGTTTGTGAATATGGAGATGTAGATGTAGCTGTAATATCTATCCATGCTTTTTCTCCTTCTCCTAAAGCAGAGTTTCCATTTGGACTAATACTTATTGTAAAATAGTCTTCATTAACTCCGTGATTTTTTGTACCTACAATTGTACTTGTATTTTTATTAAGTGTACATTGTATATTATCAGAGCAAGTATATGTAATGCTATATTCTATATCTGACTCTGTATAAGACATATCATTTTGCTTACTACTCATATTTATTGTTATTACATATGGTTCTGCACCTGACCAGTTATTTGTAATTTCATATTCTGTATGATTTATGCTTAATTTATCACTGCTAAAATAAAAATCTTTTGAAGATAAATAATGTTCATGAATAACATTATATACATATTTTGCTGTTGAAACAAACCTTGGAGTTAAAAATATCACTATTATAAAGATAATTAATAATGCTATTGGATTTATTTTTTTAACTTTTCGTTTGTTATTTTTTCTAACTCTTTTTCCCATTTTTCTCCCTTTAAAAATCTTACTTATTGGTTAATATATAAATTGTTAGAATTTATGCACCTAAGCAACGTGGCAATTTATACTTTATTAAACAATTCTTTGACTTGATTTTATTGTAACTTTTACATATTCTACTATTCCTTCATATTGTGCTAAATTATATTCTTGTGGAAACTCAACATGAAGCTTATATGTATGAGTCTCATCTTGGTCAAATCCTAAATTTGCTCCTATAACTTTTATATATTTAAAATATGTTCCATCATCATCTGCTTTCGTTTCTGTTGATTCTACTAAATCTGTAGTCATATCTTGCGTGTTATATACTTTAAAATTTAATGGCAAATTAGTTGTAGTTTTAAATTCAATTGTGTAATGAATCGCCGTTTCTGTTCTATCTGTTCCGTCATTATTTGCCACAGAAAATGTATATTCATAAGGTTCAACTCTTGGTAAAATGCTTTCTAGTTTTAAGTCTTGTGATATATCTTGTTCTTTAAACATATAAAATGCTAAATCTACATCAGCATTTGATTTAGCAGTTGATTTGTATTTTGCAACAGAGTTTCTTATTAAGCTAATTGAAGCTATTGCAAGCAATACTAGAAATGCAAATTTTATATACATTAATTTAGCTTTCCTTCTTCTCCTTGCTCTTCCCATTTCTTTTTTCTCTCCTATTTCTCATAAATTTAGAAAAAGATTTTTTCCTTTTGTGTTCTTTCTTTTCATCTTTACTAGAAATAGCCATTCCAAATAATATAATTGTTACTATTATTGACCCAACTACTTTCACATCTGAAATAACTTTTATCCATATACCAAACTTAGGAAAAATCTTTACAACTTTCCCAATTACATTTCTTTTTTGTATTGGCATATCTTCTCCATTGTTTGCATCACCTTTTGTAAATAGCTCATTTTCATTTTCTGCAATAACTCTATGTGTTATTACTTCATTATTGTTTATAAATGTGATAATGTCATTTTTTGTAACATCTTTGGTTATTTTAACTAAAATAACATCATTTATTTCTATCGTTCCTGACATACTCCCAGTCGTAACTTCAAATATAGTAAATCCACAAAAATTTGTATATTGCTTTTTTAAGATATTAATTTGAAAGAAATTAAACGAAACAATTATAACCAAAAATATTATAAATACTATTAAAATATTAAAAAACGTTCTTGATATTTTTTCTAATAATTTCATTGATACTCCTCTAATGTTTCTCCTGAATATTGGCTAATTACTACATTTACAGGAAGCTTTGTAGTAACATCTTTAATATTTCCAAGTTGTGTATCTGATTCGTCTCCTTCTTCAGTTTCATCTTCTTCCCAACCTATATAGAATCTCATTGTACTTGCAACACCATTTTTAACATCATCTAAAGATATTACTCCTGAATAAGTGTGGTCTCCAGTTCTTACCATATTTGCAGATACTTCTTCTCCATTAATTACTCTATATGCAGCAGTAAAATTAATCGCATCATAGGCACTTAATCCCGAAACATCAAGAGTAACATCAAACCTTACAGCAACACTTGTTCCAGTTGGATCTATAACTACATCAAAATATCCACTAGAAGCTGGTGCAAGTTTTCCTTCTACTACAAATTCACTTTCAGGAAATATAAGCTCATCTATATCAAAAGTAGTTTCTGAATTGCTATTTGAAATATCATTATCATTTATCTTTATAACCCACGCACCTGCTGTTTTTTCTATATCAGCAGTTGCTTCATTTGTGTATTTTGCATAAGTTGTAGCTATTTGATATGATGTAAACAAAAGCATAATAATGCCCACCAAAATCCATGTTTTTTTCATATTAGTTAGCATTCCTTTCAATTAAATGCAAATATTCGCACGGTTGCAAAGCAACCTGCACATGTGACGATTTTTATTTTTTATTTGTAAGTTCCAATATAAATTCATAAATTTCATGTAAAAATGCTAAAAGAGATGGGAACACTATTAAAAATAAAAAACCCCATTTTGATTCTAATACAGAAAGTATACTTCCTACCTTACTTATAACTTTTTCGTTATTAGAAGCTCCAATCATATCTGATTTTACAACTTGATAATTTCCTTCTATTGTAAAAGTAATACCTGCATCGCCAAAATCATTCTTTTGTTCTACTTCAGCTATTTTTATACCATCATTATCATAGAAAAATATAGTGTCTCCTTTATCAGCTTTTTCGTATCCTTCTTTTCCTACAATAACTAAGTCACCTTTTTTATATTTTGTTCCTTCTTCATCTTTATTAATAATAACTAATGTTTTGTCTCCAAATTCAGAAACTTTATATTCATTAAATGTAAGTAAGCAAATCGTTGTAAATATTGCTACTACTGCATATATAATAATTATTAGGTTTCCTATTGTTTTTTTCATATCTATTCCTCCCATAATTTTGTTGATTATATTATACCAAATTAAAAAAAAATTGCAACATTTTTTGTAGAATATTTTCGAAAAATGGTATAAAATGAAATAAAGACGATTTAAGAAAAAAAAGACGATCCTGTTTTTCAAAATCGTCTTCTTATATTTTACATTCCACCCATTAATAATGGAGCAATATATTGAAATATTTTCATTTTCATTAAGTTTCCTTGCATTTTTTGTTGGTCAGCTTGTGTCATATTGTTAATATCTACACTATCAGATACATCTATATTATTTATGTCTGTATCTTTCTCATTTTTAACTTCCATATTTAGAGTAAATTTGCCCATTTCTGCAACATCAACTTTTATTTCAAATTTATTCTTTTCTGTTTCTACAATAGTTAAAACTATGTTTTCTGTTTCTGAAGATGGAATTTTTGCCTCAAATTTTTCTACTTCATTATTCATTCCTTTTGTATAAATTGAAAATTCAATATTTTTGCTGTCATATTCTGAGTTTAAATCGTCAATTTCTTCCAAAATTTCTTCTAGCCCTTTTTTAAGTTCTTCAGGTTTTTCATAGCATTTTAGGAATTCCTCATTATTTATAAGTGATGTAACAATATTTTTTACAGCTTGTTTTAATTCTGCAACTGTTAATTTCATTGTATTTTTTGTTGTTCCATTAACATTTTCTTTTGAAAAGTATTCATCTTTTAAATTTTTTACTATTTCATCTTTTACAATACTTAAAGCTTTATTTAAGTCTATTTTTTCTGTAAGAGTAGCTCCATTAGATTCAAACATTTTCTTAATAGTATCTATATCTTCTTCATCATCTACAACATCTTTTAAATTCAATTTGAAATATTTATCAAATAAATCTTGTACATAGAAGTAAATATTATCATCACTATCTGCTAGCAAAAGTTTTCCATTTAATAAATTTTCATTTTTATAATCTACATTTGCTGATATTAAAACTTTCTTTGCACTCTTATCAACTTGCATATTATATGTTAATTTTCCATCATTAATGTAACTTGCTATTTGTTTTACTTCTTCATCATTTGATTCAATATTTCCACTTAAAGTAATTGTTGTGTTAATTTTATCTATATCTTCTTCTAATTTTTGGCTACTTTTATCTAGCGCCGAATTTATTCCTGCTACAAATACATCTTTTGGTGCAGTAGGTTTCAAAAAGTAATATGCCACTCCTGCTAAGATTGCTATAATAATTATAGCTACTATGGCTTTTATTCCTCCATTTCCTTTCTTGATTGGTGTTTCATTTTTATTTTCTTCCATTTTTTTCACCTTTTCCTTTCTTATTTTATTTAATAAGATTATATATTTTAAATTAAAGTTTGTCAACTATTTCACCAAAAAAAATAAAATGCATAATATAGTGTATATCTTTATGAATTTAGTAGATAATAATTGTTATTAAGAGAGGAGTTTTTTAATGAAATCCGTTTGCATAAAATTAACTAATCAAAAGACAGTAAAATATCTACTAGAAGAATTAGATAATTTTGAAATTGAAAACATCTATTTTTCATGTAAAAAATTTAAAATATATTATAATGTAATAATTCATTACAAAGGAAAGAATTTAAATTTATTTTTAAAAAGTCTTGCAGAAATGCTTTCTTTTACTATTATTGACTTATATGAAGAAAATATTATAAAAAATTTAATAAAATCTGAATATTTTTATTTTGAACCATATGAAAGACAAAAAATTGCAAATATAACAAGTGAAGACTTATATGAATTAGAAGAAGCTGTATATCCCCCTAAAAAAAGATTTAAAATAATCTATCAAATTCTATACGATTATTTAAACTCAAATCGATCAATTATATTAAAAGGATTTATAACTTTTAGAATTAAAGCCTATTTCGAAACATTATTAGAACAAATTGATAAATCTGTTAGTAAATTTATTGTTGAAAAAGAATATGCTGAATTTATTTCACTACTTAAAATATATGTAAATTCAGAAAAATCTACTTGTAAAGAAGTTCATTTAATCTATTACAATTTTAAGCCAATTTTGTTGGATGAAAATAAAAATATTATTAAAATTGAAGATGATTCATTAAGTAGCAAATATTTATCTGATATAACATTTTCATCAAATGACTATACCTTAAATACATTGCTTAATCTTGTTCCTAAAAAAATTCATATACATCTCATAGATGAAAACATTGATGAATTTATAAATACACTTAAACTTATATTTGAAGAAAGAGTTGATTTTTGCAATGATTGTGAAATTTGCAAAATATATCAAAAAAGACCTGCTATTAAAACTTAGACAGGTATTGTAATTTTAATTAATATATAAATTTTAAAATTTATGTCTTATGTCGCTTAAAAAGCTCTGGCGCATAAATTTGAAAATTTATATATTAATTGTTAATTATTTATATTCTTTTTCTAATTTTTCATTCAAATACACTTTACTAACAAGCCTAAGTTCTTTTAAACAATCATTTTTTAGTTCAAAAGAAAAAAGCTTTTTTGCTGGAGCAAGAACAATGTATTTTAAAGCTGTTGCTGTGCTTTCACTTATATGTATCGCCCCTTTATCTGCTCCATGGCATTCTTCACATTTAACTCCATTATCTTTTATACTAAAATAATTTAAATTTTCTTTTGAACCACAAAAAGTACATTCTTCGATTTTTGGTTTAAAACCTAAAAAACACAATAGTTTTAGTTTAAACACACTTGTTATAAAATCAGGATTTTTATCTGTTTCTGAAAGCATATATAGTGTGTTTAAATATAATTGTAAAATTTTATAACTATTTTCATTTTCTGTTGTAACATCTTGAATTATTTTTGTAATATTAACTGCGTATTGTAATTTATCATAATCTATTCTTAAATTATAAAACACTTCGATTATATCACATGAATTTATGGTGTAATGCTCTTGACCTCTAAACATAACATATTCTCCAAAGCATAAAAATTGTGTGCCGGCAAGAAGAGAACTCTTTGGACGTCTCGCTCCTTTTGCAACACACGAAATTTTTCCTGCTCCTGGAGTCAACATTGTAAGCATTTTATCAAAATCACCCATATTATTTTCTGCAATTATTATTCCCTTCGTTTTTACTATACTCATTAAAATTCACCTTTTGATTGTTTACATTTTCAAAATTTTCTATTTGTTTTAGTTCTAAAAAAGTATTTATACTTCCTGTATTTTTGAAAGTATTCCAAGCAATTTCTTTTATCATAAGCCATTATCTCCTTTGTTAGTTATTGTGCACCTTTTTAATTAAAATATGTATCAAAATATACTTTTTACAATAGTTAATATATAAATTATTTGTAATAACATGTGGGGACCGTTCAATGATTTCCAAAAATTCACAGAATTTTTGCTGAAATCATTAGAATGGGGAATATGAAAATAATTTATATATTAACTATTGATTAAAATATTTAAAAAATTGTTCATTATTTTGCCAATCTTCTTTTACTTTAACCCAAGTCTTAAGTGCAACTTTTGTACCAAAATTTTTTTCCATATCTTGTCTTGCCAAAGTTCCAATTCTTTTAAGCATATTGCCATTTTTTCCAATAATTATGCCTTTATGAGATTCCCTTAAAGTATATATTATAGCCTCAATTTGATACATAGGTTCATCATTTTTGCTTTTTTTAAATTTCATTTTTTCTACTTTAACAAAAATTCCATGTGGTACTTCATCTTTTAAAAGATATAAAGCTTTTTCTCTAATAGTCTCTTCCGCAAGTTGCCTTAAAGTTTGATCTGTATATTCTTCTATATTATAATATGCAGGACCTTTTTTTAGGTTATTTTCTATTTCATCTAAAACTATATCTCTGTATTTACCTTTTAAAGCTGAAATTGGAATAATCGCTTTAAAATCATATTCGTTTTTATACAAATTAATAAGTTCTGCAAGTTCTTCCTTGTTTATTAAATCAATCTTGTTTATAATAAGAATCGTTTTCTTGTTCGATTCTTTTATTTTCTCTAAAATTTTTTTATCTCCTCTTCCAATTTCTTTGCTGTCTGCTTCTATCAAAAATAAAATAACATCAGAATCTTGAATTGCTCCCCAAGAAAGTTCTATCATATTTTCATTGAATTTTGTTTTAGGCTTATGTATTCCTGGTGTATCTATAAAAATGATTTGAGAATTTTCTCTATTTACTATTCCTCTAATTTGTGTTCTTGTAGTTTGAACTTTATTTGCAATAGCTGCAATTTTTTCTCCTACTAATAAATTTATAAGTGTTGATTTTCCAACATTTGTCCTTCCTATTATTGACACAAATCCTGATTTAAAGTTTTCTTTCATTTTTACTGACATTCCTTTCCTTTTAGGTGCAAGATTTTATTTTAACTAGCTACTTTTTTAATCATTTTTTATTTGCATTTTCTATCTTTTGTATTTTTTTTACTTAAAAGCTAATAAATATAGTTGTTTTTCAAAAAAAATTCTATACACCCCTTTTTTTAGGTGTAGTCTCAGATTTAATAGTGTTTTATTTTCGAAGCATTCTAAGCGATTTTTGTTTATATACTCCAAAATAATCTCTCAAATTTGATTTTAGTAACAAATATATATATTTTTCTCATAAACTTCAAACAATTTGTTTACTTAAGTTAACTCTATACAAATTTATTTTAAAAATTAATATATTTTCCCTTCCTATTGCGTTTCTACTTTAGAAATTTCATAGGTTTTCCTATTACATTAAAATTCAAATAATTCATATAATTATAAAGTATCAAATAATACAATAAATTCCTTAAAAAATTCAAATTATCTTAATTATATCATTATAAGTTACAATAATTGATAGCGCAATTAAAATTGAAAATCCAATTAATTGTATTTGCACTTCTGTCTCCTTTTTTAGTGGCTTTTTACGTATAGCTTCAATTATTAAAAATAAAATTTTTCCACCATCTAAAGCAGGAATAGGAAGTAAATTTGTTACACCAAGTGAAACTGAAATTGCAGAAATTATATAAACATAATTTACAAAAGTTGTAGTATTACTTACAACTTTTGAAATTCCAACAGGACCACTTAAGTCTTTTATTCCTATATTTCCTGTAAATAGCATTTTTAAACTTTCAAAAATTGAAGAAACAAAACCACCTGTTGCCTCAAATGCTATTAGAATATTTTTATAAACAACTAGTACAAGTATAAAGTAAACAAATAATCCAAATAAAATATTTACAATTGCTCCTGCTGCAACAATTGCAATTCTTTTTGGAATGCTTGCATTTGAGTAAGAATGTTCATGGTCAGATTCCTCATCTTCACCTTCCATACTTACAAATCCGCCAAGTGGAATTAGTCTAATTGCATATTTTGTTTCTTTCCCTTGTCTTTTCCATATTGTAGGTCCAAATCCGATTGCAAATTCATTTACTTTAACTTTACATAGTTTTGCAACTAGGAAATGACCTCCTTCATGTATAAATATTAAAAATCCTAATAAAAATATTATTTTTAAAGCATTAATTAAAAATAAAATCAAAATAGCCTCCTTAAAAAGTACATTACATAAAACACTCAGAAGTTTCTAACAAATAAGTTGAATAAAATAACTGCACATCAAATATTTATTTATATAATAGGCAATAAAATTTTTAAAATTAAATATACGAATGGTGCAATAAATATAACACTATCTATCCTATCAAGCATCCCTCCATGGCCTGGAAGTATATTTCCAGAATCTTTTACATCTGCAAATCTTTTTATGCTAGATTCTGTAAAATCACCTACTTGACTTATTATGCCCAAAATTAGAGGAATAATTATTGCATAAAGATATTGAATTCCTTGTAAATGTATTGCTCCAACATTATTTGCAATTATAGTATATATAAATCCAACAATTGTAGCTCCTAAAGCACCTACAACACAACCTTCTATTGTTTTTTTAGGACTTACTTTACTAAAATGATGTTTTCCAAAAAGTTTCCCAGCTGTATATGCAAATACATCTGTCGCCCATGCTGTCATTAAAGTATATCCTAGAGCTAATTTTCCTTTTTCTTGAATCACAATAAGTCCAATAAATGTAATAAATACTGTTACATATGCAATTCCCAAAAATGTATATGCTACATCTTTAAAAGTAATTTTCATGTCTGATACAATTATATGTAAAAATAAAATTAATAATGTTACAGGTATTGAATAAAGCATTATATATTTCATTATACTAGCTGGCACAATAGACACTAAAAAAACAATTATTGTGCTTAAATACGCAACCCATTTTATTGGATTACATACTTTTGAAACAATACTTATATATTCATACATACATATTATAGCTATTATCATTATTGCAAAGTCTATAATAGGTGCATTTCCTAAAGCTATCATCAAAACTACTATAGGAAATCCTATTAAAGAAGTTAAAATTCTTTTTAAATTCATCTTTTTCTCCTTAATTATATTAAAGTTCATGATCGCCACTATTAAATATTTGTGTATACTTAATTTGCATTATAAATTAATTTGCACCAAATTTTCTAGTTCTTTTTTGATATTCCAAAATCGCATTATCTAAATCATCTTCGCTAAAATCTGGCCAATTTTTATCCACAAACAAAAACTCTGAATAAACTATTTGCCAAGGTAAGAAATTACTTGTTCTCATTTCTCCACTTGTTCTAATTAGCAAATCTGGATCTGGCATATCTTTTGTATATAAATTATCTGAAATCGTTTGTTCACAAATGTCTTCGGCAGTTATTTCACCATTCTGAACCTTTTTTGCAATTTGTTTTACCGCATTTAAAATTTCATTTCTTCCGCCATAATTCATTGCAATATTAAAAGTTACGCCTGTGTTATTCTTAGTATTATTCATGCAATCTTGAATACCTTTTTGCAATCTATCAGAAAATGCTGTAAAGTCTCCTATAAATTGAACTCTAATGTTTTCTGAATCTGCAATTTTTGAATATTTGTCAATATAGTTTTGAAACAAAATCATTAAAGCTTTTACTTCTTCTTCAGCTCTTCTCCAATTTTCTGTAGAAAATGCATAAACTGTAATAAACTCAAGTCCAATTTTGTTTGCATGTCTTACTATTTTTTCTAAAGTTTCTGCTCCTTTTTTGTGTCCAAGTGCTACAGGTAAACCTTTAGATTTTGCCCATCTTCTGTTACCATCCATTATTATTGCAATATGAGTTGGCATATTTTCTCGATCAAAACTCATTTATTTTCCCCTTTGCTATAAATTTTTAGCTCTATTAAAAAGCATCATAATTATAGTCATTTATTAATTATTTGTTTCTTTCTTTTATATAAATAGCAAGTTGTTTTAAGAATTCGCCTTTCTCACCATGTTTTTCTGTAATTGCCACTGCTTCTGAAATAATTTTTTCTAATATATCTTTTGCCTCTTGTAATCCATATTTTGTAACATAAGTACATTTATTCTTTTCTCTGTCATTTCCAACAGGTTTTCCTGTAATCAATTCGTCTCCTTCTTCAGATAAAATATCATCTTTTATTTGAAATGCAAGGCCAATTTTTTCAGCATAAGAAGTAAGTTCTTCCAATTGCTCATCTGTTGCTTCACCAAGAATCGCTCCAATTCTTACACATAGTCTTATTAATGCGCCTGTTTTATTTTTGTGCATATATTCTAAATAATCTGAAGAAATTGGCTTACCTTCGAATTCTGTATCTACATATTCACCTGCAAGCATTCTGTCAACTGCAATTGTAAATTCGTTAAATACTTTTAACTTTAGCATTAATCCTTGTGGGTCTGTAGTATTTTTCAAATCTTCACTTATTACATAATATGCATAATTCATTAAACCATCTCCTGCAAGGATTGCAGTAGATTCATTAAACTTTTTGTGATTTGTAAGTTTTCCATGTCTAAAATCGTCATTATCTATTGCTGGTAAATCGTCATGTATAAGTGAGAAATTGTGAATCATTTCAATTGCAACTGCATAAGGCATACAACATTCAATATTATCTTTAAAAATCTGGTAAGTTGATAATATAAGAATCGGCCTTAATCTTTTCCCTCCGGCCATTAAGCTATATTCCATTGACTCATTTAATGTTTTTTCAGGACAATTTTTGTCCTTTATATATTTTGCTAATTCATTTTCTACTTTTTTTTGATATTTTTTTAGTTCTTCTTTAAAATCCATTTATTTTATTCCTTTTTATAAATATTTAGTTTATATACATTTTCTATAAAATGTATTTCCGATTAAAGATATTTCCCGTTAAAGTTATTTCCCGTTGGAAAAGAATTGGTCTTTTGTCTAGGCGAAATTTATTGAAAAGGCAAGGGCGCATACGTATTGTATGTAACCGCGTTTTTCAATAGATTTCAACGACGCGAAAAGCCAATTATTTTTCAACTTTTATATTGACATGATTTCTGTTTCTTTTGCTGCTACTATCTTATCCACTTCTTCTACATTTTTATCAGTAATTTTTTGAATTTCTGTTTCTGCTACTTTAAGGTCGTCCTCTGTTATTTCACCATCTTTTTGCATAGCTTTTGCTTTATCTATTCCATCACGTCTAGCATTTCTAATTGCAACTTTTGCATCTTCTGCATATTTTTTAATTTCTTTAACTAATTCTTTTCTTCTTTCCTCTGTAAGCTCTGGAAATACAAGTCTTATAACTTTTCCATCATTATTTGGATTAATTCCAATTTCTGAAGCTAAAATAGCTTTTTCTATTTCTTTTAAAATACTTACATCCCATGGTTGAATCATAATCATCCTTGCTTCAGGTACTGAAATTCCTGCAACTTGATTGATTGGAGTTGGTGTTCCATAATAATCTATTTTTACTTTATTTAATATTGAAGGATTAGCCCTTCCAGCTCTTACCTCTGATAATTTTTCTGTTAAATTATCTATTGTTTTTGTCATTTTTTCTTTAATTTCATTATAATCCATAATTTTCATATCCTTTCTTTTTCAATTGGTGTCGGTTCTTTTCTGTCGACCTCAGACACTTTTTGCTAAATTTATCTGAGGTTACTTTTTTCCTCCGTCCCCAAAAGTAACCAGCTAATTTAATTTTTTACAATTGTTCCTATTCTTTCACCTTTAACAACTCTAACTATGTTTTCTGGATCTGCTATTCCAAATACAACTAATGGAATATTATTATCTTTGCATAGTGCTGTTGAAGTTGAATCCATAACTTTTAAATCTTTTTCTAAAACTTCTTGATATGTAATTTCATCATACTTTGTTGCAGTTTTATCTAATTTAGGATCTGCTGTGTATACTCCGTCTATTGCTTTTCCAAGTAGAATTGCATCTGCTTCAATTTCTGCAGCTCTAAGTGCAGCACCTGTATCTGTTGTAAAGAAAGGGCTTCCTGTACCACATGCAAATATAACTACTCTTCCTCTTCCTAGATGTTTTAATGCCTTTCTTTTTATAAATGGTTCTGCAATTTCTCTCATCTCAATAGCTGTTTGAACTCTGGTATATATTCCTCTTGCCTCTATAGCATCTTGAAGTGCTAACGCATTCATTGCTGTTGCAAGCATTCCCATATAGTCTGCTGTTGTTTTTTCCATTTGCTCACCATTACGTCTACCTCTCCAGAAATTTCCTCCTCCTACAACTATAGCTACTTCTACTCCCATATCGACTACTTCTTTTACTTTATCACAAATTTTTCCTAATACTTCAATGTTTATTCCTGTTTTGTCTGCTCCTGCTAATGCCTCTCCACTAAGCTTTAAAAGTATTCTTTTATACTTTGGCTCTGACATTTTTTATTCCCCCTTATTTTAAATATATTATTAAATTTGTTATAAAATTAACTAGTAAATAAAAACTCATTATACGCATTCTATCATAGTTTTTTAAAAATAACAATAGAGTTTCGAAGATTTTTAAAATTTTTGATAATTTTAAATTTAATATTGACATTCATTCTAACTTATAGTACAATACATTTATATTTGATTTAAATCAAATTTCTTTACATCCCAATTTTTTATATGAATTATTAATCTCAAATCTTTATATCACTTTTTAAGAAGTCATTGAGGAGGTGAAAATGATGACAAATGAGCAAAGAGACGAGTTGTTAATTTCAATAGCAAAAGGATTAAATAATCTGCAAGGTGCTTTTAATGATTTTAGAGTTGAAATAAAAGCAGAACTTAACACTAAAGTAGATGCACTTGATAAAAAATTTACTAGCAAAATTGATGCGCTTGATCAAAAGTTTACTGCTAAAATTGATGCGCTTGATCAAAAGTTTACTGCTAAAATTGATGCGCTTGATCAAAGAGTTGGCAATCTTGAAAAAGATAATGTTCAAATTAAATCTGATTTAAGCAATCTTGAAAAAGACAATGCTCAAATTAAATCTGATATTAAAGAACTTGCAAAAAATCAAGCTGAGTTTAGAGAAGAAACAAAAGTAAATATAGAAGCTGCATCTGAAATTATACGAGATATTTATAAAACAAATTATGAAACAACTCAACATCTTAAAAGACATGACATAGAAATACAAGAGCTACAATCCAAATTAGCTTAAAGATTAAAAGGACTTAGATCCTACATTTTATTGAATCTAAGTCTTTTTTTAACCCATTTATCATATTTTAAAAACTCCCTCATATAAATTAACTAAAGTTTAGTACAAACATTTTGGAATTTAACAAATTCCACATATTAAGGGAGGTAAAATAGATGGAAAATCTAGGATTATATGAAGATATCGCAAAAAGAACAGATGGAGATATCTATGTTGGGGTGGTTGGGCCTGTACGAACTGGTAAATCTACTTTTATTAAAAATTTTATGGATTTACTAGTAATTCCAAATATTGATAATGAGTATAAAAAAGAAAGAGCTCAAGATGAACTGCCACAAAGTGCTGCTGGAAAAACAATAATGACAACTGAACCAAAATTTGTGCCTAATGAAGCAATTGATATTACAATTGATGATAAACTAAAATTAAAAACTCGATTGGTTGATTGCGTTGGCTACTTAATTCCAAATAGTATTGGCGCAACAGAAGATGATCAGCCTAGGATGGTTAAAACTCCATGGTCAGATGAAGAAATGCCTTTCGAGCAAGCTGCAGAAATAGGCACAAAAAAGGTTATTGAAGAGCATTCTACAATTGGAATTTTAATTACAACAGATGGTTCTATTACAGAAATTCCAAGAGAAGATTATGTTAAAGCTGAAGAAAGAGTAGTTTCTGAATTAAAAGCAATAAATAAACCATTTGTAATTCTTTTAAATTCTGAGCATCCAAATGATCCTGAAACTTTAAGTTTAGCAAATGAATTAAATAAAAAATATAACTCTACGACTATTCCTATAAATTGTGCAAATTTAAATTTAAATGATATTACAAATATTTTTTCAAATATTTTGTATGAATTCCCTATAAGCCAAATAAATTTCAAATTTCCTGCATGGGTAAATGGATTAGATTTAGACCATGATTTAAAAATAAAACTATTTACAGAAATTATGGATTCTTTTGGAGATATTAAACTTTTAAGAGAAGTTTCACCTTGTGTAAAAAAGATTTCTAAGACAGATATAATTTCAAATGCAAATACAGATAATATTATGCTAGGTACAGGAAATGTTAATATTTCTTTAAACTTGAGAGATGATTTATTTTATAATGTTTTAACAGAAATGACAGGTGTTCAAATAGACAACGAAGGCGACCTATTCTCTATAATTAGTGACCTTTCAAAAACTAAAACACGTTATGATAAAATAGCAACTGCTCTTGATGAGGTAGATAGAAAAGGTTATGGAATTGTTACTCCTTCAATTGATGAGTTAATTTTAGACGAACCTGAAATGGTAAAACAAGGATCTCGTTTTGGTGTAAAGCTTAAAGCTACAGCTCCAAGTCTTCACATAATAAAAGCTAATATTGAAACTGAGGTTTCACCTATTGTTGGTTCAGAGAAGCAATCAGAAGAACTTGTAAATTACCTACTTTCTGAATTTGAAAATGACCCTAAAAAAATTTGGGAATCTAATATCTTTGGAAAAAGCTTACATTCTCTTGTAAATGAAGGATTACAGACCAAACTTTCAAAGATGCCTGAAGAAGCTCAAATGAAGCTACAAGAAACTTTGGAACGTATCGTTAATGAAGGTAGTGGCGGATTGATTTGTATTATTTTATAAGAAAAGTGGCTTCGCCACATGTGCAGATTGCTTCGCAATCAAACGAATCAAAGAAACTTAACCTTGTTGCTCCGAAAAAATCTTGCGATTTTTCCTATGCAATAAGATATATTTTCCCAAAAAAATTGGCAACTTATTTAGTTGCCAAATTTTTTATACTTCTTTCCAAAACCAATCTAAACTATTATCAATGCTTTTAATGTTATTTGCCTTTGCTTCTATGTCATCTACCCATAAGTATGCAAAGAATGTTACAAGTATAAATAAGAAATCTAAAGCTATACATTTATATAGTGTTCCAGATAAATAAGCTAATTCAGCTGATAAAGAAGCTACTTGACCTACATGTATAATTAGTAAAACTAAAAATACAAATAGTGGTATTGCAACTGCTATACTTTTTTTAACTTCTTGTCCTAGAAAAACTAATAATCCTACAGCTAATACAATTAAAAATAATGTTATTGGATTTGCTATATTTAATACTATCATTTTTTTCCTCCTATCTTTAGTTTATTATTACGCTATAAATATAATATCACTTATGTATCTTTTTTTCAATATCTATTTTATTACATTTTTGTTACAATTATATTACAATTATTTCTTCTCAATAATTTTATTATATTCCTCAATTGCATCATCTATAGGTCCATCATAAATTGCTTTACCTTTTTTCATGACAATTCCTCTTGTACAAAAATCTTTAGCTGTTATTGTGGCATGAGTTACAAATAATAAAGTAACATCTTTTTTGCTCATTATTTCTCTAACTTTTGCAACACATTTTCTTCTAAAAGCTTCGTCTCCAACGCTTAAAGCTTCATCAACTATAAATATTTCTGGTCTAATATTTACATTTATTGAAAATCCAAGTCTTGCCTTCATACCACTTGAATATGTTCTTACTGGTTGATCTATATATTCTCCAATTTCTGCAAAATCTATAATCGTTTTTTCAAGTTCTTTTATCTCGTTGTTTTTTAGACCTAAAAGCTGACCTTTAAGGTATATGTTTTCTCTTCCTGTAAATTCTTGATCAAAACCTGATGTAAGTTCAAGTAAAGCACTAACCCTTCCATTTACTTCTATTGTTCCTTGAGTTGGATATGTAACTTCTGTTATTAATTTAAGAATTGTTGATTTTCCTGCACCATTTTTTCCAAAAAGTGCAACACTCTCTCCTTTTTTTACAACAAAAGAAACATTATTTACAGCATTATTTTCTTTACATTTTATATTTTTAAAAATTAAACCTAAAAGTCTTTTTTTATCATCTTTATAAAGTTTATATGTTTTTGTAACTTTGTTAAAATTAATTACTACTTCTTCACTCATTTACTGAACCTCATTCCTTTTAATCTGTAGATCTACTATTATTGAATATTTAATAATGTTTAAATTATTTCGGCCTCACGCTTGCCGCTTTAAAAGAATTATTTTCGAACTACAATACGTCTGGTATATCCTTCCTAACTTTTCTATATGCCCACAAAGCTAAAATAAGCATAATAAAACATGCAATAACGAAATATGCAAGTCTTTTAGGTTGTTGCCAAAACCAAACTTTATTTATCAAACAATTTCTAAAACCATTAACTATATATGTAACAGGATTTGCCATTAATGCTTTTTTTAGCCATGCAATTTTTACAGTTTCCGGATTCCAAACAATACCTGAAAGCCAGAATACTGCTGAAACAAAAGATTTAACTAAATTCCCAAAATCTTTACTAATTGCTGCAAGTAATGATGAAAATAATGACCATGTAGTCCAAAGTACAAAACTAATTAAAATATAAAATAATATTTGTAGCCAATATATATCTGGTTTTACACCAAATGCTAAATAAATTATTAGCATTACTCCAATAAGCATAACATTTACACTTAATTTTGAAAGTGATACAAATGTTGGTATTGTAGAAACAGGGAATTTCATTTTTGTAACCAAATAGCTATATTTTCTAACTGCATCTGTACCTCCTGTTAACATATCACTTATATAAAACCAAGGAATTAATCCACAAATAAGCCATAGGAAAAATGGATAACCATTTACAGGTTTTCCAGATCTTAATCCTATCTCAAATGCAAACCAATAAACAAATATTGTTACAACAGGTTTTATAATTGCCCATGACCAACCAAGTGCAGCTCCCCTATATGTTTTTATTAAGTCTGCTCTTGCAAGTTTTATAATTTGTTGTCTATATTCTATGTGTTCTTTAATTATTTTTATAAAATCATTTATTTCTTCCAAATTTTACACCTCTTAAATTGCTGATTTTTTATATTGCATTAATTATCTTGATTTATTACTCTTTTAACTTTTGATACACTGTCTGTTTCAATTTCATCAACATATTCAGTTACATAACCTCTAAATCTTGTAGAAGATAATTCAGGAATTTTTGGCAAGAAAACAACATCACAATATTCTTTTAAATATTCAAATTTATCGCTGCCTTTCCAATCATCTCCCATAACTAAAGTATCTACGTTATATTTCTTTATATCATCAACTTTTTGATCCCAATTTTCTTCTGGTATAACCATATCAACATATCTTATGGCTTCTACCATTTGTTTTCTATCTTCATATGCTAAAAATGAACTTTTATGTTTTACTGAATTGAATTCATCTGTTGAAACTCCTACTATTAATTTATCTCCTAATTTTTTTGCTTCTCTTAATAAATAAACATGACCTGGGTGTAATAAATCAAATGTTCCATATACAATTACTGTTTTCATATTATTTTTCTTCCTTTCATATTACTATTTTTTTAAAATTTTATTAATAACTCTTTCTGTTGCATCTTTGTCGTCTAAATAATTAAATTTTTCATTAAATTTTTTGTATTTTTCTTTGTACTTACTTGATATTTCTTCTATATTTTCTAGATTATATTCTAATTCTTCTTGTGTTTTTGCAATAGGCCCTGGTAGTTCGTCTAAGTCCATATAAAAATCTCTTAAGTTATTTTTATAACTATCTAAATCATACATGTAAAATAACATTGGTCTCTTTAAATTAGCAAAATCAAAGAAAACACTAGAATAATCTGTCATAATTATATCACTTATTATATATAACTCATTTATATCATCTAATTTTTTGTTAGCATTAATTACAAATCCTTCATATTTACTTAAATCAATACTATTTGCAACAAAATAATGTGCACTAAATAAGATTACATATTTATCAGAAAATTTTTCTTTTAATCTGTCAAAATCTATATTTATACTATATGTATAACCTACACCTGAAGTATGTTGGTTATCTCTAAAAGTTGGTAAATAAAATATAACTTTTTTGTCATTTGGTACGCCAAATTTTTCTTTTATTCTTTTTACATCTTCTTCTGTATATGTAAACAATGATTCATTTCTAGGATAGCCTTCTTCTATAATTATATCTTTTTTACCTAGATTATTTAAATTAAAAGCAGATGTGAATTTTTCTGTTGCAAATTTTGATGGTGATAGAAAATAATCAAATCTTGATGAATCTCTATCATTTCTTTTTCTAATTTCTTTTATAGTATTTAATACACTTCCTGTAACTTCAATATCATTTCTTAGTCTTTTTAAAGGTGTTCCATGCCAACATTGTACATATATTTGATTTTTTTTCTTTTTTATATGTTCTCCCATTATTGAATTAACTATCCAGTATTTACTAGAGGCACAATACTTATAATATTCTTTTGATGCATGTTTTACAAGAATAAGATTATCTGTCTTTTTTATTTCGTGTGCATCAATGTCTTTAAAAGACCATACAAATGTATAATCTTTAAATTTTGGCATAGTTATCATTTTTTCATATATATATTTTGGACTACATGAATAATTTCTTCCTCCAAAAACCTCGAATAAAATAGTTTTTTCATCTACTTTATTAAATAGATAAAATCTTTTATAGTGTAAACATCTTCTAATATATACTACATTTCTAACTATTTTTCTGAAAAATATATTTTTTTTGCAATAGTCAATAACTTTTGCTTTAAATTTTTGTAACATTTTCAAATTGCTCCTTTCTGTCTTTATTGTTATATCTCGCTTCCATTTCTTCTAAATCAATTTCTTGTTTTTTTTCAATATTTTTTAGAATTATTTCAGTAATAAGTTTTGTACTTGTACCTGTAAGATTTGAAGCATATTTTTTTCTGAAATTTTCTAAAATTTGAGTATCATAATTATTATCGTCAATAACTTTTAATAAATCTTTTATATCAGTTGACGTATATTTAGGTAATTCCTTATACAGATCTATATTAATACCATTTTCTCTTGTATATTGCTCTACATCACAAATATATAATAAAATTTTAGTTCTTACAATTGATGCTTCTATCGATAATGCTGAATAATCGGTAATTATATAATCAACCATTCTCATTAAAATTTTATATGGTATATCTGAACAATTTAATGTTTTATCAGATAATTCATTATTTTTCTTTTCGTCTTTACTATGATAAGTAATAATCAAATTGTATTTATCTAAATCTACATTATTTATTACATCTTGTATGTAATCTCTTCCATCTCTTCTAAAGGTTGGTGAATACATTATATTGATTTTGTTTTTTAGCTCAGGATGTTTTTTATATGCTTTTTCAATTTCTTCATCTTCATTTTTTAATAAATCATCAATATATGGTGTACCTATAGATGTAACCTTTTCAATCGGTACATTAAAGGCTTCTGCAAAATACTTTTTCATTTCGTCTGAGCCTGATATAACATAATCATAATTTTTGTGCATTTTAAGTATTTTAGCAATTTTGGGATTAATTCCATCTGCATATCCTATTGTTTGATATCCGAATTTTTTAATTGCTGCAAGTGCATGCCATATTTGAATAACAGTAGTGTTCTTTTTATGTTTTAACATGCTTACAGGTACATTATATCCGTCTATTATAACAACAGTAGATTTTGCAATTAAATACATTTGTTTATATAAGCTTATGTAATAATTAAATGAGCTTTTAAACTGCTTTAGTAATTTAAATATTACAAGATTTGCTTTTGAAGCTTTGTTGGTATCTCTAATAGTTTCATTTAGCTCACTTCCAACTTTTTTGCATATAACTTTTATTTTAATGTCGCTTTTTTGCCTTTTTAGTTCATCAATAATATATTTATAATTTAATGGAAGTTCATTAAATTGTCTACTTAAGAAAAAAACTTGCTGTTTTTGTCTAGTAAATAATTTAATAAAAAAATAAATAAATTGCATATGCCATTTAAAAATATATAATAAGATTAACATCTCTTTCCTCTCTTCTTTCTGCCTTGATTTTTTCTTTATGCACTCCTACCTCTTTATTTTATATTTATATTGTATAATTGTCAATATTTTTTTAAAATTTTTCGGTGAAAGTTCGGTGAAATTGACAAAAAACGTTGAAAATGGTATAATAATTTGAGGTTGGAATCATTCTCCAGCCCAGACCGCTCCATCGAGTTGGTCTTCTCGCCGAATTTCCAGCTGGTAAAATCGAGGACGGACAGTCCCCTGAAGAAGCTGCACGAATGGAGAGTAAACAGGAAGGTGGGCTCGTTCTTTGCAAGCCCATCCAGATCGGGCAGCCTACAATGCAGTTTTTGCATGTGATTGACGAAACTGTGTATCTGTACGCTGCTCTCGTAAAAGATCAGCAGGCTCAGGAACTTAAAGACGGAGAACAATTCGGTGGAATCACCCTGTTATGGATGCCTTGGGATGAATTCTGCAACAGGATCCGGATTCAGGAATCAACTGGGACTCCATTGATCCCGGACTCTCCTATGGACGGAGTAAGTCTCACTTCCGCACTGAAAATCATGGCACTCGGGTTCAATCCCGAAGACTTACCTGAAGAGTAAGATACCTCCAAGCTGTCCTTTCTGTATAGGACGGCAGCGCCGGACATTACCTTTCACAGGTGATGCCCGGCGCTTATTATTTTTTATTTAAATATTGTTTTCAATTTTCTTTTTATCTTATCTTTTAAACTAACTCTTTTTATTACAAGATTCTTATTCTCAAGAGTTATCTTATAATTTTTATTTTTTATACATAATTGTTTTTTACTTTTAGTTTTTAATCCTTTTTCTAATCTAGGTATTATTTCATATTCTATCTCATTTTTATATTCAAAAATAAAACTAATATTTTTTACTTTTTTTAATGGTATATCTATATTAAATATATAATTATTTAATTTATCTTCTTTAAATGTAATTATTTCTTTTCTTTTATCTTCCTGTAAATTTATTATATTTTTGCTTTTTAAATCCGAGTTAAAATATATTTTGTATAGATTTATTGGAATCGCAAATAGTGCCTTTCCTTGTATTTTTAAAACATTATTTTTTATTTTTAAATCTTCTATTTTAATTGTTTCTTTTTTATTAGTTAATTCATAAACAATCAAATTATTAAAATAAAAATTTCCATCTTTAAATTCTAATTCATTTGTAATATCTTTTCCATATTTTAGACTCAATGCATATAACTTAAATTTTGAATTGATATTTTTTTGTTCAATAATAATATGATCTTCAATGTTTTTAATTAAATTAACTATGTTATCTATATATTCATTTTTTTCTTTTTCATTTAATGCATCAAAATTTGGTCTCTTTAGTCTCCATTGCAAATCATACATTATCATAAATTGAACATAAGGTATTATTTTTCCATAAGTGTTTATAGAGTTTTCGATTACTTTTTTGTGAAAATTATCTATTGTGTCTGTAAACCAAGTTTTGGATTTTTTTGCAGTTTGCAAAGCTGAAGTTTCATCTAGTCTTTTTCTATATAAATGTACTGCTTCTCTTATTACTCCATATTTATTTCTTTTAACAATAATCCTATTTATATAATCTGCATCTTCTGCATATTTTAAATTTTCATTAAACTTAAATTGTTTTGCAACACTTGATTTTATAAATACTGATGTTACATCCATTTGTACAAAATTGTAATTTTCAAAAATATCTACAATTTTAGTTTTTTCGAACTTATAGTCTAAAAAATGAAATCCTTCTTTTGCTTCAAAAAACTGTTTTCTTGCAACCACAAAATCAACAGCATCGCTATTTTTCTCAAAAAAATTATATATTATTTCTAATGCATTAGAGCTCCATTTGTCATCACCGTCTAAAAAATTCACATATTTTCCTTCGATATACTCTATTCCTTTATTTCTTGCTGAGCTTACTCCACCATTTTCTTGCTTAACATACACAATATTTTCTGGATGTTTTTCTTTATATTTTAAACATATTTCTTCACTATTGTCTGTGCTTCCATCATTTACTAATATTAGTTGAATGTTTTCTTCAAAACCTATAGTTTGATTAAGTATACTCTCTATAGTTTCTTCTAGATATTTTTCAACGTTATATATAGGTACTACTATTGAGAATTTGAAATGTTCTTGAATCATTCTACACCTCTTTCTTTCAATTAAATACTACGTTTTCTATACTTTATTTACATCTTCAGAGCATTTTTGCGTAGCTTTATTTACAATAAAATTAATTATTTTTTCATATCTAATCAATTTCTTAATTAGTTCAATTGCTAAAGAAATGATTATTGACAAAATAAGTACAACCCCATAAATCTTTATTGGATTAATTAATGAATATGTAAATTCCTTTAACCAAATACTTCTTATAAATGTATGAGTAAAAAAAATGTTGGCTGAATGTTTACCTAAAAAGTTTAAAATATCTTTTAAAAAAGGTATATTTACTATAAATTCATATAGATAACATATAAAAAACACTGGTAAAACACTGCTTATTATATAAAAAACATATTCTTTTGACCATTCTGTAGTTCTAAACTTTATTAAGACTATTAATACTAATGTCATTATTAGAAATTTAATTATTTTGTTAAAAATATTATTTTTTATTATTACTACATTTTTTAATCTCTCAAAAATATTTTCTTTTGCAAAAATAACTCCAATAGGTATAGTAAGTAGCCATCTAGTCATATTAGTTAAGCTAGTAGCTGAGAAGAAATTTGGTCTAAATACTACAGGAAATAAAAATGGTAAAAATATGTACCATCCATATTTATCATATAATTTTATTGTTATTGGTGTAATTATTATTAGAATTATTGCAAAACTCATATACCACCATGTTCCAACCATTAATGGAGTACCTAATATTCCTGCCAATCCTAACATATCGCTAACCATATTAAAAATAAAATTAATTCCTTTTCCATAAGGATTATGATCAGTGAAAATTAATGTAATTGATGTACACATTATATATGGTATAATGAAAATTGAAAATAGCTTTATTAATCTCTTTATAATAAACATTCTTGTACTTTCTATACTATTTTCAGTTTTAGTAAATATTTTTGTCAATCCATATACAGACAAAAATGCAAACATTCCTACACATATATTCATACTTTCAAAAATATAGATAGCAGTTTTTTGTGGAATAATACCAAAATTCACTGGATAACCATATAGTCTTTGTACTGATGAAAAGCAATGATATCCAATTAGCATTAGAATTGCAATCCCTTTAATTATTGATGTATCTTTTTTACTGAAACTGGTCATTTTCTCTTGTATGATCTATTTATTAACTAAATAACCATACACTCCTTTCTTCATATTAATTAATAAATTAATTATAAACTAACTGTGGAAACTATAAAATTTTGATTTATTGTAAATCATTTATATATTTTCTACTTTTTACAGTAAATATTGTTTTATAAGGTTTCACTTCACCTACATTACCAATTATATTTGTTTTAGTAATATTTCCAACTAAAGTAATAGCCAATAGCAGAATCACTACTAACTTCTTTTTTGTTGATATATCACTCTTTTTTATAAAATATGGTATTGATATTATATTAAAAATTCCAAAATAAAACGAAAATCTAAATAGCAAATACATTGTTGATGTAAGAATAATAAAGAATAATGAACAAGCTTGCATATTTAGAAAAAACTTTTCTTTTCTTCCAACATTTTTTGTATGTTTATATAAATAGTAAATAATACCATATAAAATAGCATGTACTATAATATCTGTCCATCTTAATTGGGTTTTATCGAACTTAGAACCTATATATACAGCAAATCTTGTATGATTTACGATTAATTCAATAACATACTTCCAAACAAATTTGCCAAAAAAAAGCAATAATATTGATATAATAATTGTTCTTTTTAAGTCAAATACTTCTTTGTCACATAATAGTAATGCCATTACAAAAATTAAACTTGAAGAGTGTAGCAAAAAAGCCACTATTCCACCTAAAAAGAATTCAATATATCTCTTATCCACTAAATATTTGTATGAAAACAACAATACAGATACTGCCAAAAATTGTCTCATCATATTTAGTGAATAGAAGAAATATCCAGCTAAGAAATAAATTAATACACTTAAAAATGGATATGGAGATTCTTTATAAATTGTATAAAATGTTAGTCCAACTATTATTGCAGATGTTACTGCAAATATAATAGCATAGTCTTTTGTTATAAGTAAACATATTCGTACAATTAGCATATACCCTAATTCTAAATTAGGTATATCTATCCCTTGTCCTACTTTAATATAATGAGGAGCATAAGTGTAAAAATAATCTGTACCAACATCATATCGTATTGCTGAAACTACAAAAAAGCTTAATCCAGCTAATACATATGCTCCTATTTTTATTATTTTATTATCTTCATATTTCTTCGCAATAAACAACATTGTAAGCGAAAATGTAAACATTAAAATATATGTTAATGGCATTTTTTTCCTCCTTTGTATCATTATAATGTTGACTCTATACACTCAAGTGCTGCTGCAATAACTTTATCCATGTCATAATATTTATACCCACCTAATCGACCTCCAAAAATAACTTTGTTATCATTTTGTGCAAGTTCTTCGTATTTTTTATATAATTCGTTATTTCTGTCATTATTTATAGGGTAATATGGTTCTTTTCCTGGTGTCCATGTATCTGGATATTCTCTTGTTACAACTGTTTTTGGACTTTCTGTATCAAATTCAAAATGTTTGTGTTCTATAATTCTTGTGTATGGAATTTCATATTCTGTATAATTTACAACCGCATTACCTTGGAAGTTTTGCATATCTTTTATTTCTGTTTCAAACCTCAAACTTCTATATTCAAGATTTCCAAATTTGAAGTCATAGTATTGGTCTATTGGTCCTGTGAATACTATTTTTTCAGCAATATTTTCATATTCTTCTCTATTTTTAAAAAAGTCTTCATTTAATCTTACTTCTATTCCATCTAACATTTTTTCTACTATTTGAGTGTATCCACCTATTGGAATTCCTTGATATAAATCATTAAAATAATTGTTGTCATATACAAAACGAACCGGTAGTCTTTTTATAATAAATGCAGGTAGTTCTGTTGCTCTTTTACCCCATTGTTTTTCTGTGTAACCTTTTACCAATTTTTCATAAATAGATTTTCCGATTAAGCTAATTGCTTGTTCTTCAAGGTTCTTTGGTTCTGTTATATTTGCTTCTTTTTTCTCTTCTTCTATTTTTTGTTTTGCCTCTTCTGGAGTAAATACTCCCCATATTTTGTTAAAAGTGTTCATGTTAAATGGCATGTTGTATAGCTCGTCCTTGTATCTTGCTACAGGAGAATTTGTGTAACGATTAAATTCTGCAAACTGATTTACATATTCCCATACTTTTTTGTTGCTTGTATGGAATATGTGTGCTCCATATTTATGTACTTGTATTCCTTCTACATTTTCCGTATAGATATTGCCAGCAATGTGATTTCTTTTATCTATTACTAAGCATTTATTTCCTTTTTTATTTGCCTCATAAGCAAATATTGCTCCAAATAATCCTGCTCCTACTATTAAATAATCATACTTCATTTTAATTCCTCCCAATAATTTACAAACTAGTACTATTTATCTATGTTATTTTTCTTTTTTTCTTCCATTCCTTGTTTATAACCACATCTATAGCAAAAATAATATGTAGAGTAAAATATTATCCCTATACAAGAGCCAACCATATCTATTGCAACATCTAATAAATGTCCTGTCCTGCCACTTACAAAAGTTTGATGGAATTCATCTCCTGCAGAAAAAAGTATACAAAATATAAAAGTTAGTATAAACATAATAAAAAAATTTTTATGCTCAAACACAGCTCCAATAAAAGTTATTATGAAAAAAGCTAATACAAAATAAACAATTGCATGTATTGCTTTTCTTATAGGAGCATTTATTAATTCTGATGCATGTATCAATTTTTCATTGTCTGGATACGAACTTGTTATTCCATATTCATTTGTAATATCTAAAGCATCTTCTATAAATAAATTTATAATTCCTATACTTCTGCCATTGGAGTTCTTTGAATTCATAGAAGATAATTTAAATATTGTAATCATCCATAATATTGCTAATAATAGTAATAAAGTAATTTTTATTGACTTTTTCATTTATTTTTCCAGAAGTCTCCTTTCATCTTTTTTACATCTTTTAGTTCAAATATTCAGGATGAGAAATATACCAGTTTATTGTCTTTATTATGCCATCTTCGAATTTCGTTTTTGGAAGCCAATTCAATTCGTTACTAATTTTTGTCGGATCAATTCCATATCTATAATCATGTCCTTTTCTATCTTCAACATACTCTATTAGTGATTCTGGTTTGTTTAATCTGTTTAATATTAATTTTGCAATTTCAATATTACGTTTTTCATTGTGACCACCTATACAATATCTCTCACCTTTTTTCCCATTATGTAATACTGCATCAATTGCTTCACAGTGGTCTTCTACATATAACCAATCTCTTATATTTAAACCTTTACCATAAATTGGTACCTTTTTATCTTTTAATGCTAATGAAATGATATGTGGTATCAATTTTTCATTATGTTGATATGGTCCATAATTATTTGAACAATTAGTAACACTCACATTCATTTTAAATGTTTCTGCATAAGCTAATGCTATTAAATCAGAGCTTGCTTTCGATGATGAATATGGTGAATTTGGTTTTATTAGTGATGTTTCAGTAAAATAACCACTTTCCCCTAAACTTCCAAATACTTCATCTGTTGAAATATGTATAAATTTATTTTTACTATCCTCTCCCCAATATTGTCTTGCAGCTTCGAGTAAAGTATGCGTTCCGATAACATTTGTTTGTGTAAAAATAAACGGATTCTTTATACTATTATCAACATGTGATTCTGCTGCAAAGTGAACAACTGAATCTATGTCATATTCTTTATATATTTGCAATATTTTGTTGAAGTCACATATATCTTCTTGTATAAACACTATTTTTTCTTTAACATTATCTAAGTTATGTATATTTCCAGCATAAGTTAATTTATCAAGTGTAATATATTTATATTCAGTTCCATATTTTTTTACCATATATTCTACAAAATTAGAGCCAATAAATCCTGCTGCGCCTGTAATCATTATCTTTTTCATTTTTACTGACATTCCTTTCTTTAAAGGCACAAAATTTGATTAAAAATAATCGTTTTTCATAATTATTTTTTTCAAACTTACTACTCCTTATACTAATTTACTCTATATTCTTCAAATAAATTTGTCTTTTTCAATTCATTAATATTAGGCCATTTTTCATCTTTTTCTGATGTTATATAGTTTCTATTTTCAAAACCTTCAACATTGGGCCAATCAATGTTTATATCTGGATCGTTCCATACTAGTCCTCCTTCAGATTTAAAATCGTATATATCATCTACTTTATAACAAAATTCAGCTTCATCTGACAATACTAAAAAACCATGTGCAAAGCCTCTTGGAATATAAAACATTTTTTTATTTTCTTCTGATAAGATAACTCCTTCCCATTTTCCATAAGTCTTACTTCCTGGTCTCAAATCAACTGCAACATCAAATACCTTTCCTTTTATACATCTAACAATCTTAGCTTGAGAATGAAATTTTTGAAAATGAAGACCTCTTAGTACACCTTTTTTTGATCTTGATTGATTATCTTGAACAAAATCGCCATTTATCCCAATTTTTTCAAAATCACTTTTTTCATATGATTCAAAAAAATAACCTCTATCATCTCCATATATAGTTGGTTCAATTATACAGACACCTTCAATATTAGTATCAATTCTTTTAAACTTTCCCATATGTTCCTCCTAATCTACATTATTTTCTGATAAATCTTTTAAAAAATTACCATAATCATTTTTTAGCATTTTTTTAGACATTTCTTTCAATTGTTTTCTAGTAATCCAGCCATTCTCAAATGCTATTTCTTCAGGGCAACAAATTTGCAATCCTTGCCTTTTTTGAATTGTCTGAACAAAACTTGCTGTTTCTATTAAAGCATCATGAGTACCAGTATCAAACCAAGCCATACCTCTTCCTAGTTTTTCCACTTTTAATTTTTTCATTTTCATATATTCTTCATTTACTGATGTAATCTCTAATTCTCCTCTTGCAGAAGGTTTTATTTTTTTCACAATTTGAATTACATCATTTGTATAAAAATACAATCCTGGTACTGCTAAATCTGATTTAGGTTCTTTTGGCTTTTCTTCAATTGATATAGCATTTCCATTTTTATCTATCTCAACAACTCCATATCTTCTTGGGTCTTTTACTCTATACCCAAATATTGTTGATACATCTTCTCTTTTATTTACTTCTAACAATGTATCCTTTAGATTTCCACCATAAAATAAATTATCACCTAATATCAATACAACATTGTCTTTTCCTATAAATTCCTCTCCGATAACAAAAGCTTCCGCTATGCCATTAGGTTCTTTTTGAATCTTATATTCTATTCTCATTCCCCATTGAGATCCATCTCCTAAGAGATTCTTAAATAAATTTTGATCTCTTGAAGTAGTTATAATTAAAATTTCTCTTATCCCAGTTTCCATTAATACATATATTGGATAATAAATCATTGGTTTATCATAAACAGGCATTAATTGTTTTGATATTGCCAAAGTTAATGGATAGAGTCTAGTTCCGTTCTCCTCCTGCTAATATTATTCCTTTTCTATTTACCATATTTTCACTCCTTTACTTTTCTATATTAATATATCTTTCTAATGCATCTTTATAAGATGGAATTTTTATTCCAAATTCTAATAGTTTTTCTTTTGACATTTGAGAATTCAAAGGTCTTTTTGCTGGTCTTTTATATTCTTCAGAAGTAACTGGAATTACTTCTGTCTTTATCCCCTTAATTTTATAAATATCTCTTGTAAAATCAAACCATGTTGTATTGCCTATGTTTGTAGCATTATATATTCCATAAGGAATCCTTTTATTTATTGCCTGATGAATAATACTAGCTAAATCTACTGCATATGTTGGACTTCCATGTTGATCATTTACTACATAAACTTTATTATGAGTTTTAGCAGCTTCAATCATAGTTCTAACAAAATTATTACCATCTCCATATAACCAAGCTGTTCTAAAAATATAAAACATATCGCACTCTTTTTCGATAAATTTTTCACCTTCTAATTTTGTACTTCCATATACAGCTTGTGGTTCTTTAATATCATCTTCTACGTACTCTTCACTTATTGGCTTATTACCTCCAAAAACGTAATCAGTAGATATATGTACTAATATTGAATTACACACTTTAGAAGCAATAGCTAAATTTTTAGGTCCAATTGCATTTACTTTATATGCTATTTCTTTTTGTTCTTCAGCTTTATCAACTGCAGTATATGCAGCACAATTTATTATTATATCAGGTTTAATTTCATTAATAAAACTTATAGCTTTTTCTAAATCTGTAATATCTAATTCATTTACATCTGTTAATACTAATTCTTCGTCTTTAAACTCATTTTTTACTGCTTTAGCAAGCATTCCATTTGAGCCTGTAATTAATATTTTCAAATTAAATCACCTCATTTAATTACATTTTTTATTATAGTTTCTATTGCTTTATCCATATCATAATGTTTTTGTTCTATTATTTATTTTTTAAAAATACATCGTACATCACTAATAAATTTATCTTTTTCATTCAAAATTATTTTTTTGTACTCATAAAATTTTTTACTTTCTTCATCATAATTATTTAATGTATTTTTTATTTTGTTTGAAACTATTTCAATATTTTTTTCCAAATCTTCAAATTTAAATTCTTCTGGAATATTTACGTCCTCTTTGTATTTTGCAGATCCTCTTTTTCCAGTAATAATACAACAACCACACATAGCAGCCTCTCTAGGGAATCTATCTTTACCAGGATGATTTCCAAAATCTATGTATACTTTTGCTCTTAGTAAAGCTTCTCTTACCTGTGTAGACGTCATATTTTGTAAGGGTACAAAACAAATATCATTACATTTATCTATTATTTTTTTAGTATATTCATACCCTTTTTTAGGATTGTATAATACAATATCCTCTTTCTCCTTTACATCTTTTTCGCTCATGTTTATATATATATCATTCAGATAATCAGATAAATAAAATATATCATTTTCATCTACACCTTTTGTCTTTAAAAAATCAATCGCATAATATGATTGACAAAGATGATATGTCTTAATATCTTTTTCAAACTTATAATGATTACCTTTACTAATATTTAAAATTCTTTTTATTTTTCTTTTAATTCCTTTACATTTTAATTCCACTATATAATTATCAACGCTCATCCACCAAATAGCAGTTTGCATATTATTATAGTGTTTTTTTATTAAATATGTATATATCTCTGGTACAATTAAAATATTATTTTTAGATATATCTTTTGACGATAATTCAGTTACGTATTTGTTATTATATTTTTTATATTCATCATTTACTGGATCGATATTTTTTTTTGCACCTATATATAACATATATGCTTCTATTCCCATATTATATAGTGTATTTACTAATTGATGAGCTAATTCTGGTCCTCCTGTTTTTACATTAGCTGGACATGCCATAAAAATTTTAGTTTTTTCGTTAATTTCTAGCATATTCTTACTTCTCCTTATATTATTTTATTTACTTCTCTCATTTTCAATTCATTAACTAATTCTTTATCAGACTTTATAATATTTGACAATGTAAACTTTCTTTTTTTCTTTTTAGATGAATATGTTTTATTAGTTGTAGCATTTTCATTATGATATACAATTAAATATGGGTTATAAACAGATAGCAAATTGTTATCCATTAATTTCAAAAACAAAAAGTATTCTTCACAATAAAAATCTGTTTTTTCATCTATTCCATCAAATTTTTCTATATATTCTTTTGAAAAAATTAAACATGACCCTTGCAATGCAACCATTTCTCTTCTTTTAGATTTGTCATCAACTTTTTCTTCCATTAATCCCAAATCAAAAAATATTTTCTTAATAGCCCTTGGTAAAACCATAAAAAACTTTAATAAATAATATAAATAAATCTTATCTGCAAAATAGGCGATTTTTTTCTTCGTTAACTCTTTTTTTGCTTCTTTTAAAGTTATCATTTCAAATTTAAAATCATCTATTCTGTTTCTTGGTAGTAATATTCTTGGTCCTAATACTGCAAATTTGCTCACTTGGAATTCTTTATCAATTATTTCGCAAAAATTATCTAGTATTATTTCTATATCACTATTTATCATTATTATATAATCAGGATTTAAATTTTCTTTTATATATTTAAATCCTATATTATTCCCTTTTGAAAAGCCATATCCTTTTTCATTTATTATTATCTTTATTTGTGACTTATCTTTATAACATTCTTTTAATTCTTCTCCAGTATTATTTGTTGAACCATTGTCAACAATTACTATATCATAATTCACTTTTACTCTTTCAAATATAGATTGTACACATTTTTTTGTTTCTTCAATTGTATTATAATGCAATATTAAAAATACAAATCTTTTTTTTACTAAATCATTTTCTTTATGTTCCATATGTTTTCCTTTCTATTTTATATACTATTCTACTAATTTTATAACTTCTTGTTTTAAAATTTCTAATTTGCTTTCAGAATCATCTATATTGTTTCCTACAACTCCCATATAGAATTTTATTTTAGGCTCTGTACCTGATGGTCTGACACAAACCCAAGCATTATTCTCTAGTTCATAATATAGTACATTTGACTTAGGTAAAGTAAGTTCTGTTTCACTGCCATTGATATCTATTCTTTTTTTACTTTCATAATCTCTTATAGCTTCAAGTTTCCAATCTGAAATCTTTTTAAATTTGCTTTCTCTTAATTTTTTCATTATAGATTTTATCTTCTCTACACCATCTATTCCTTTTAATGTAATTGAAGCTAATCCTTCTTTGTAATAACCATATTTTTCATATATGTTGAGCATTTGATCCCATAAAGTTAACCCTCTGTTTTTATAGAATGCAGCAGCTTCACAAAGTGCCATAACAGCAGATACTGCGTCTTTGTCTCTTGCATATGTTCCAATTAAGCAACCATAGCTTTCTTCATATCCAAATAAATATTCATAAGAGTTATTTGTTTCAAATAGTTTTATTTGTTCTCCAATATATTTAAAACCTGTAAGAACTTCTATTAATTTTATTTTATATTCTTTTACTATTTCGTTGGCCATATTTGAAGAAACTATTGTTTTAACTAGTGCTCCATTTTCTTTAATTAATCCTTTATTTCTTTTTTCAGATAATTCATATTCTGCAATTAATAGTCCTGACATATTTCCCGTAAAAGATTTATACTCACCTGTTTTTGTATCTTTTGCATACACTCCTAATCTATCTGCATCAGGATCTGTTGCTAAAACTATATCTGCGTCAACTTTCTTAGCAAGTTCTAATGCTAATTCAAATGCTTTTGGATCTTCTGGATTTGGATAGCTTACAGTAGGAAAATTTCCATTTGGTTTTTCTTGTTCAGGAACTACAAAAACATTTTTAAATCCAAGTTCTTTTAAAATTCTTTGTACAGGTAAATTTCCCGTTCCATGTAAAGGTGTATATACTATTCTTATAGATTCCGCAACTTTTTCTATATCTTGTGGATTTAAAATTATTTTTTTTAGTTCTTCAATATATCTGTCATCAATTTCTTTTCCAATTATATTGTATAATTTTCTTTCTATAGCTTCATTTTTATCCATTGTACATACATTGGCATAATCTGTTATAGCATTTACTTCATTTATTATTTCTTTATCATAAGGTGGTACAATTTGTCCACCATCTTCCCAATATACTTTGTAACCATTATATTCAGGTGGATTGTGGCTAGCTGTTATTACAACTCCTGCAATACAATTTAATTCTCTTACAGCAAATGATAGCTCTGGAGTTGGTCTTAAAGATTCAAATCTATATGATTTTATTCCATTTGCATTTAGGCATAATGCTACTTCTTCGCTAAACTCTATTGACATATTTCTTGAATCGTAAGCAATTGCAACACCTCTATCTTGTGCATTTTGTTTTATTATATAATTTGCTAGACCTTGTGTTGCCTTTCTTACAGTGTAAATATTCATTCTATTTGTTCCTGCACCTATAACTCCTCTTAATCCACCGGTTCCAAATTCTAGATCTTTATAAAATCTATCTTCGATTTCTTTTTTATTTCCTTCGATTGATTTTAGTTCTGTTTTTGTTTTTTCATCAAAAACATTTGAATTTAGCCAATTATTATATTTTTCTATATATTTTTCCATATATTTCACACTCTTTCATTTATATTTGATTTTTAACACTCTATTATATACTTTTTTAATAAAATCATCCTTAAAAATAATTAATATGATAGTGTATACTATTATTCCAACAGCTACATCAGCTATCATTCTTATAACAACTGACAAATAATTCAAAGCAAATCTATTAATTATTAGTATTATCATAAGCATAATCAATGAAGCGATAAAATATTTTATACTCATAAAAATAATATCCTTTATTTTATACTCTTTTCGTATATAATATATTTGTATACAAGTAACTACCATTTCTGCAATTATAGTACCTATTGCTGCTCCAATCGAAAAGAGTCTAGGTATAAATATAAAATTAAATACTAAATTTGTTATAGCACCACACACAACTGAAATTGTATACTGTTTCTGTTTTTTTGTTGGCAACAAATACTGAACTCCTATCACATTACTTAAACCAATTATTATAATTATAGGACTAATCATATAAGTAACATATATAGATTTTTTAAAGTTTTCACCTAAGAACCATGGAATTAAGTCTTTAGCTACTGCAATGAGTCCAAAAGTCAAAGGAATAGCTAAGAAATACACTAAGTTAAATGATAATAGTATTTTCTTTTTTATTTGCTTTTTTCTTCCATTTGAGAAATCATTTGCAATTCTTGGAAGCATAACTGTACCTAATGATGTAACTACTGTCATAATCATCTTCACAATTTTTTGTGCTTGTTCATAATATCCCACTTCTGCTTTATCAGATACTATTGTTCCAATCATAGTTTTATCAAGTATTGTATAAATTTGAATAGCGATTTGTGGAATAAATAAACCCATTGTAGCTTTTAAGTGTTTCTTAAATTTTAATTTTTTAAAATTAACCTTTTCGATATACTTTGGCAAATAAACCCATAAGGAAATGTTTCCCAAAAAATTAGATAATGTGTAGATTAATATATATACCCAAATATCTGAAGTTTTCCTAACAAATATAAAAATACTTCCTATACTTATAATCTTTACTATCAAATTTCTTTTTATTATCTTTTTAAATTCTTCCATACCTTGAAAAAAAGCACTTATATCTACCATACTAGATAATATTTCAAATATTAATACTCTATAATAAAAACTATATTTTCCAGTAAAAGCAAATGTAAAAATATATATAAGCAATGATATTGTTAAAGTTATTGTTCTTAATAACATTACTTCCCAAAAAACAATACTTCTTTTTTCTTTATTATCCTGTACATAAGCAATTTCTCTTTGTGCATATATTGCAATTCCTAACGAACCAAATAAAGTAAAATATGTTACAATAGAGAGCGTATAACTATAAACCCCTATACCTTCTGCTCCTAAAATTCTAGACACATATGGTGTAGTAATTAATGGAAATATTAGAATTAAAATTTGATATATCAAGTTATATAAATAGTTTTTTGTCACACTTTTTTTCATTATCTACCTCTCCAATTAGTTTTAAATATCGTATTAATACACTCTATTAGTCAACACTAGGATTTAACAAATACATTGTTAAATTCATAATTATCTATTTTTCTATATAGTTTATTTCGTTAATATTTAATAACAAGAATACCGGAAAAATCCATAAAGTATAAAATAACAAATTGTTAAAATTGCATATTATTAATGAAGATATAATAATTTCTATAATTACCTCATTAAATATGCTTTCCTCTTTTTCTTTCCACAATTTATATATAGTACTAATTATAATATATATAAAATATATCATTCCGATTATACCGCTTGATATAAGTATAACCATAATAGATGAATCGTTTCCAAAAGAAATAGACTTTGGTTTATCTTGGTTTGACTCCATAAATCCAAGCATATTGTAGCCTGTACCAATAAATATATTTCCTCTTGAATGATTTTTTCCATTCTTATCTTTGCTACTATCTATTATTCCGTCATTTTTTTCTTCTTTTTTTTCTATTTTACTATCATTTTCACTACCATAGCCATTATTAATAATTTCAATTCCTTTTGACCAACTATTAACTCTTGCATAAGTAGAATCATCCTCTTTAGTATTTAAAATTCTTTTAAATACTGGTATATTCGAAAACATTGTTAATATAATAAAAAAACTTCCTATAGTAATCATAATTATAAAAGCTCTTATCATTTTAGCATCTTTTAAATCAATCTTTCTATCATTAAATTTAATAGATAATATAAAATTAATAATCAATATTAAACAAATGCCTAAAACGCCACTTCTAGATACAGTTAATATGATTATACTTATAAAAAATACTATACCTATTAAATTTTTTAGGTTTCCATTTTTTATATATTGATTTAATATTAATGTAAGTGGTATTATCAAACAAGCAGCTAAAAAGTTCGGATCAAAGTACGTAGAAATAAGTCTGCCATTATGTGGGTCGGGATTTGGAAAATATACACCTATTTTATAAAAAATATTATAGAAATCCATTGCAGAGGGATAAGTTATAAGCTGAATAATTCCAAATAGAGAAACTACGACATAATTAATTATTATATATTTATATAAATATTTATTAGATATATTATATATACTAAACACATTTGCAATAATTATAGTAATAAGTATTGTAACTATTATTCTAAAGGAATACAACATCCCATATAATTTTTCTTTTATTGAGTAATCGAAAATTATAATTGAAAAAGTAGCTATTAAAAACCAAATAAAAAATTTAATATTAGTTTTTTTTATATAAACATAGTATTATAAATGATGTTATCATTCCAAAAATCTCAGCAACTTTTATTGGCATTCTGTTTCCAATATTAAAAGTTAAACAATTTCCAAATATAATATAAAAACTTATTGTAAAAAAACACAATGTCAAACTTATATTTTTCTTATTTAAATATTTCATTTTTTGCTCCTTAAATTAATCTTTCTAGTATACGCTTATGTTCACTAGAACTTGTATTCCAATCAAATTTACTATGTATTTTTTTTCTTACATTTAATTCGTCATTACTATTTTCTAATAAACCATTTTCAATTTGTTCAGTTATTTCTTGTACATTATATGGATTAAAATATTTAACATATTTTAATCCAACTTCAGGCATAGATGATGTATTAGAAGATATTACAGGAGTTCCACAACATAAAGCCTCTAAAATCGGCAATCCAAACCCTTCATACAATGATGGAAAAATAAACAAATCTGCTAAATTATATAAATCTACCAATTCTTCTTTAGATACAATTCCAGTATGAATCACATTTTTTTTAATTCCAAGGCTATTTTCCTTATCTTCTAAACCATTATACTTTTCGAAAGCTTTTCCAACTAATAATAAACATGTTTCATTCATATTACTAGTTTTTGAATACGCTTCCAGTAGTCTTTCTAAGTTTTTATGTGGTTTAAGATTTCCAACATACATTAGTATTTTTTTATCTTTAGGTATATTAAATTTATCATATAAATATTTAACGATTTCTTTATCTTTTTTTACAAATTCTTCTCCTACTCCATTTAAAATAACTTCTATTTTTTCAGATTTCACTTTAAAAATTCTTATTAAATCTTTTTTTGTGTTCTCTGAAACAGTCAATATTTTAGATGATTTTTTTATTGCTAACCACATCATAAATTTAGCATAATATTTTGCAAATTTATTTGGTAAAAATTCTGGTAAAACAAGGTGAGTCACATCATGTATAGTAACTACCATTTTTCCTCTATAAAAAATAGGAATATTGTAATGTGGAACGTGTAATACATCTGGCTTTAATTCTCTTAATTTTCTATATGGGAATTTTAGTTGTTCTTTTATTCCATATATTGGCGAATTAAAATTAATTACATCCACTTTATTGTTTATGCTTTTTATATCTTTTTCATTTCCTAACGCTATACTATAACAATCATTTTTCATTAAATTCTGTATATATGTTCCTATTCCAGACATATTTAACATTCTTGCGTCAACTGCTATTTTCATAATAACTCCTATTTTTCTTCTATTTTTTCATCAATAAAATCTTTTATTTTTCTTTTAAATTCACTCTCATCAAATTTTAATGAATGATCTCTAATTTTTTGTTTATCAAAATTCATAGTTTCAAACTTTTGTATTGCTTCTTTTAAAGATTCTACTGTTTGTTCTTTAAAAAGTACGCCTGTCTTACCATCAATTACTGTATCTAGAATTCCACCTTTTCCATACCCGATAACAGGTCTACCACAAGCTTGTGCTTCAACAGGCACTATTCCAAAATCTTCTAATCCTGGAAATAAAAGTGCTTTACATTCTTGCATATATTTTTTTAATACGTCATCAGGTTGTCTTCCCATAAATACAATATTTTTGTCACCATCTGCAATTTTTTCAAGTTTTTCTCTTTCTGGTCCATCACCAATTATTATTAGCTTTTTTCCAAGTTCTTTGCACGCTTGTACTGCTAAATCAAATTTTTTATATGGAACTAGTCTCGAAACAACAAAATAATAATCTCCATCAGTATCAGACAAATCAAACAATGAACATCTTACAGGTGGATTTATTACAACTGATTCTCTATTATAAGTTTTCTTTACTCTTTTTTGTACTTCATGAGAATTAGCAATAAAATAATCTACATTTTTACTATTATGTTTGTCCCATATTCTCATAAAAAACAAAAGAATATTTACTAAAAATTTCTTTATAGGATTCATTCCATCAGTATATTCATGTTTAAATTCATAAGCATATCTCATAGGCGTATGAATATAACATATATGTAAATTATCTTTCTTTTTTTTAGCACCTTTTGCACATGACGAGCTACTACTTAAAATTACATCATATTCTTTTAAGTTAAATTTTCTAAATGCAAACGGCATAAGCGGAAAATATTTTTTGTGATTAACTACTTCTTTTTTTCCTTGTAAAAAACTTACTCTTACATCTATATTTCTTAATTCTTCATCTAAATTATTTGGCGTATAAAAAGTGGTATAAATTGGAGCAGAAGGATATAATTCATGGAAATTAATTATAACTCTTTCTGCTCCACCCATATTTGTTAACCAATCATGGACAATTGCTATCTTCATTTTTATTTCCTACTTTCTATATTTTTTGATACTGTCTATCTTTTCTTTATCACAAATAACGATTGCATCATCTCCATCAATTATATATACATTATCTACATTTATTACTATTACTCTTTTACCATTTGCATATACAACACAATTAGTAGAATCAACTAATTCTGCATTTCCCTTTATAATATTCTTGTTCTCATCTTTTTTTGTATATCTTTCAATAGAACGCCATGTTCCAATATCATCCCAACCAAAGCTTGATGGAATTACATATATATCATTACATTTTTCCATAATTGCATAGTCTATTGAAATTTCTTCACAATTAATATATGTCTCAGCTAATTTTTCTTTAAAATCATCACTATCTATTTTAGGCAAATTATATATAATATCGTAGATTGATGGAATCTGTTTTTTAATCTCTTTTTCCATATAATTTGAGTTAAAAATAAACATTCCAGCATTCCATAAATACATTTTCGTTTCAAGATAATGTAACGCTAAATCAAAGTCAGGTTTTTCTACAAATTTTTCAACTTTAATTGCTCTGTTTTTTAAATCATCTATTTTTTTATCTATTTTTATATACCCATATCCAGTTTCTACCCTATTTGGCTTTACTCCTATTGTAACTATTCCTTTTTTTCCATTAGAATTTATAAACTTATTTCCTGCCAAAATAGTATTTTTAAACTCTTCTTCATCAATTATTAAATGGTCTGATGGAAGTACGGCTATATTAGAATTATTGTATATTTGATTAATATACATTGTTGCTAAAGCAATGCATGGAGCAGTATTTCTTCCAGTTGGTTCAACTATTATATTTTTGTCTTCCATATCTGGTATCTGTTCTTTTAATATTTCTTTATATTTTTCACCTGTTACAACAAATATTCTCTCCATTGGTACAATTTGTTTCGATCTCTCAATTGTTAATTGTATCATTGTTTTATCTGATGTTAATTTTAAAAATTGCTTTGGTTTTGCCTCTGTAGATTTAGGCCAAAATCTAGTTCCTTTTCCACCAGCCATAATTAATATACAAAATTTGTCATCTTTCATTTTATACTATTAAATCCTCCATTTTCATTCTTCAACTATTAAAATAATCTTTTTTATCTATAAATAGTGAATTTTATCATTTTAAAAATTATATCAATGTTAAATTTGTTTGTCAACATTATTTTACAATAGTTTTTAATAATTCAATATTTCCCAATATTTTATACTTACCATAACATGCAGGAATGATAAAACTATCTCCTTGTTTTATACTAATATCATCTATAGTTCCACTTCCATTAACTACACAATATGCTTCAAATGAGCTAGCATTTGTAGTACTTTCATATTTATTTTTGCATACTATTTTATTTACTTCGAATACATTATTAGAAGCAAGTTTTTGTACTTCATCATTGTTACTATGTATTATTGTTGAAACATATTTTGGATTTATTGTATCTATGGCTTCCTTTTTATGTAATTGTCTACTATTTCCATTTTTATCAACTCTGTCCCAATCATATACTCTATAAGTAGTATCACTATTCTGTTGAATCTCACAAATTAATATATTACTTAATATTGCATGTAAAGTGCCTGCTGTAATATATACGCTATCTCCTTTCTTAACTATAACATAATTTAAATAGTCTTTTATTTTATCTTTTTCTATTATATTTCTTAATTCATCTTTATTTACAGCTTTATTCATGCCAGTAACCAATTTCGAATCTTTAGCGCAATCTATAATATACCACATTTCGTTTTTGCCATTTGGCAATCCTATGCTTTTGGCATATTCATCATCTGGGTGTACTTGTATAGATAAATTATTCATTGCATCTATAAATTTAATTAATATAGGGAATTCGTTATATTTATTACAATTCGTTCCAAAAATCATTTCTTTTTTTGAAATGTCTGCATATAAAACACTTAATAACATTCCGGAATATTTTCCATTCTTTATCGTACATATTCCATTATTATTGCAAGATATTTCCCAGCTCTCTGCCGTTTTTTCATATGGTGTGTTTTTATTTAAGTCTTTTTTTAATCTATATCCTCCCCATATATAATCTTTATATATAGGTTCTGTAAATAAAATTTCCAATTATACCGCCCCTGTCTTTTATTATTAAAAAATATATCAAAATTTTAATTGTTGTCTGAATTCTGTCTTTATAAAAAACCTTACTATCTTGCTCCCTCTTTTTTTAGAACCGCAAAAATAGTTTTAAAGAATATTTTTACATCTAATTTAAAAGACATATTATCTACATAGTATAGTTCCATTTTCATTCTTTCTTCATAAGTAGTATCTGATCTTCCATTTGCTGCCCAGTATCCTGTAAGCCCTGGTCTAACACTTAAAAATTTATCTTTGTTTTCTTCATATTTGTCTAATTCAGCTTGTATAATTGGTCTTGGACCTATAATAGATAATTCTCCTTTTAAAATATTCAAAATTTGTGGCAACTCATCTAAAGATGTTTTTCTTAAAAAATTACCTATTTTAGTAATTCTTGGATCATTTTCTAGCTTATAACTTTTTTCAAACTCCTCTTTTTGTTCGGGAGTAAAGCTTTTTATTAAATCTTCTGCATTATTAACCATAGTTCTAAATTTATATATTCCAATTGACTTGCCTTTTTCTCCTATTCTACTATGTACAAAAAACACTGGTCCCTTTGAATCCAATTTTATTATAACTGCAATTATTAAAAAAACAGGAGATAATAAAATCAATCCAATTAACGAAAAGACAATATCAAAAACTCTCTTTATTGCTTTATATACTACCTTTTTGTCATTTATTTTATTTATTTCTTTTACAGCAATTTCTTGTGTCTGTATATTTTTCTCTTCTAATACTTCCATTTAATTCTACCCCATAATTAAAAATCATTATATTTCAGTACTTTTAAAGATTTTTTCATACTCTCTTTGAATTATATCAGTTATTGCAACATTTTTCAACAAATTTTGCAAAAAAATCGAATATTTTTCTAATTTTTCTTTTATCCTACTATACAATAATTGAATATATAAGTATTTTGAAGGAAAATTTTAGTTATCTAAATAGCTTAGAAATTTTTATTAATTATTTAAGGGAATCTAAAAACAAAATTTTTTTAGGGCGCTTGAATAATTAATTAAAATTTCTTAGCGTAAATGAAAGTTACCTAAAATTTTCCGAAGAATACTTATATATTCAATTAAATAAAAAAATTTAATTAATAATATGTTCCACTACTCTCTTGCTTGCCTCTCCATCATACAAATAATTACATTTTCAAAATTTCTTCATATACTCTTTTGCAATTGTTTTTATCAAAAAATGTATAGAACTTATCTATTCTTTCTAAATATTTTTCTTCAAGTTTGCAATCATTTTGTATATATTTAACTATTTCATTTACAGAGCTTTCATAATCACCACAAACAGGTCCAAATCCATTTTTTTCATAATCATAATATCCTTTTTCATATGAATGTTCATAAAAAAAAGTATCCAGATCAAATTGTGTATATATAACAGGCTTTTTTAAATAAGCAAAATCAAAAGCTACACTTGAATAATCCGTAATTAATAGGTCATTTTCTGCAAATTCTTTATTATAATTTGCAATTTTGGTTGCAACTTCTATATAATCATTTTGTTTAAAATCTACAGCTTGTTGTTCTAAATCCGGATGAATATAAAATTTCCCTTTATATCCTTTTTCTTTCAAAGCCTTTATTATTCTCTCATCATTTATAAGTTTATTATAAAATTTAAAATAATCAGTCTCTTTAAACTCTGAAGAATATTGTCTTACTGATGAATTCTCCTGTACTTTCATATTTTCCGTAAGTTTTTTTCTCCAAGTTGGCATAAATACTATTCTTTTCTGTGAATTACTAGTTAATTTGTCAAATCTCGGAAATCCTAGTAGTTTTACTTCTTCTTTTGTATAGATATATTCGTCTTCATCATTTACTATAGAATTATATTCGTCTGTGGCACAAGTTACAAATAGCTTTATATTCTTCTTAAACTTGTTTATCCATTTTGAAATATTATCTTTTGTAATTCCATGTTGTAGAAATATAAAATCAAAGTTGTATAAATCCTTTACATAATCTTTTTTGTCTTCAAATGCATTTATAACCCACTCATTTGCTTGAGATGAAATTATCTTTGAAGCTAACAAAAAATACAATTTGTATTTAAATGAATTATATTTTATAACCTTTCCATATTTTTTCATTTCTTTAAAGTCTTTTGACTTTTTGTCTATTACGAAATAAACCCTTGCGTTTTTTTCTATTTTAGCTATATATTTAAATAAATGCATTCCATTATCATTTGCTCTATGAGTTCTGTCAGATACAAGCCAAATAGGTTTATGATTAATTGAATATATTAAGTACATAATTCTATACCAAGCTATTTTGTATTCTTTTATTTTTAATAAACTTCTTATATATTTACATTCATGCTTTAATATTGTTTTTTTTCTACTTTTTTTAATTAAAATAGTACTATTTTTTTGTTTGACTATATATCTATTTTTTGAATAATATGATTCATCTAATTCATTTAATTTTGCAAACTTTTCAAAATCTGCATTTAACTTTATTTCAGCGTTTTCTTTATATTGTAATATAAATTTAAATCTCTTTACTTTTTTCAAAGGTATTTTTATTTTGTATCTTTGCAAATTAGTCACTTTTCCAAAAATGCTTACTTTATCTTTTATTGTAAATGGAATTAATTCTAATTCTTTTCTTTTTTTATTGTCATATTCTACATATATTTTATAATCAGATTTAGGTAAAATGCATTGTACTAGTCCTTCTAAAACTAGTTCATCATTTTGTATTTCCATTATTATAATTTTAAAAACAGATTTATTCTTTAGATTAGTTAAATGCATGCCATTATAATATACATGTGGCTTTTTCATTGTTAATTCTTGTAAAATATTTTTTTCGTATTTCAAATTTAACATTAAAATTTTATGTCCTACATATATATCTTTTTGTTCAATAATAATATTATCTTGTATTTTTTGTAATATATTTTTTATTTGATTAATAAATATATCTTTTTCTTGCTCTCCAATTATTGTTGATAAATTAATACTCGAAATATCAAAATTAAATAGCCATTGCAAGTCATAAGCAATTTGATATTGTATATATGGTATTACACTTCCATATTTAGATGTGCTTTCATTTATTAGGCAATTATAATACTTTACTAAGTTCTCATGCCATTGTTTATCATTTTTTAACATTTCATAATCTAAAGAATTGTTATCATCTTTTTTATAATATTGCGCTGATTTCATGAATTCATTTTTACATTTTTCTAGTATTTCTTTTCCTTTTGAAATTTCAGCATCATTAAAATTTTGCATTATATTATCTCCTTACAATAGATAATTTATTGTTCATTTACAGGATATTCCTTATTAATCTTATCTCTTAAAATTGTAGACGAAATATGACCCGTATATGGGAAATATACTACTTCAGCACCTACTTTTGCTAGTTTTTCTTCCGCTTCTTTGAATATTGGTTTTCCTTTCCAATCATCACCTACAAACATAGCATCAAATTTATATTTTTCCCATGCGCCAAATTTATTTTTATCTACTTGTGGTACAACCTCATCAACATATTTAAGTGCTTCTATAATTTGCACTCTTTCTTCAAATGGAATAATTGGTGTCTTATTTTTTTCTTTTTGTACCAATTCATCTGTGCTTACAGCAACAATTAAATAATCACATTGCTCTTTTGCTTTTTTTATTAAATTTAAATGTCCTATATGGAACATATCATATACTCCTGCTGTATATCCAACTTTATACTTTTTCATCAATTTTCTCCTCTTCTACATTAAAATTAACTTCATAAAAATTAAAATGATTTATTCTTTTTTCTTCTGGTGGTAGACTCATATAGTGTGGTCCGAATAGATGCTTTAAATATTCTTCCCACCCTGCTGGTATAGTGTATTTTCTTCCTTCAAAATCCATTTCTAATCCTGAATCTACAAACCACTCTTTTTTCATAACTCTCTTTTTCAATGGTCTATAATGACTTCCAAAACTACATACTAATTTTGTATTTGGATTTTTGCATGCGTTTTTAATAAACTTGTCCCTTTTCATTTGAAGATGATAGTTTGGGAACAACATATACCATTTATATAACAATCTGCTTAAAAAGTGATTTGATAGGCATTTTCCTGTTTGGCATGCACAATTTAAAACATTGAATTTTTCTAACATAATGCTTTGCTTAATATCTGATTTTTCTGGAAATAGATCTAAAGGTAATATATCTATATATATTCCTTGATGAATATCTACTCCATCAAATTTAGGTTCTCTAACATATGTATTATTTAATCTTATTTTTGCAAATAGTAAGATAAATTTTTTATCTGTTATATTTGTTTGATAAAAATATTCTTTTCCAAGCTCTTTTTCTGCTATCTCTCCAAATTTATCATAATCTTCTCTTGGCATAATAATATCTATATCATCATCCCATGGAATAAAACCTTTATGTCTAACAGCTCCAAGTAGCGTACCACCATAAAGAAAATATTTTAAGTTATGTTTTTTACAAACTCTTACAAATTCATCTAAAATCTGTAACTCTTTGTTATGTAACTCCTTGAATATTTCTTTATCCTCATCTGTTAATTGACTCATTGAAACACCATAAGCTACTTTTTTGCTTATGTTCTTTTTGGCTTTTTTCTTATTTTCTTTTAAATTTCTTTTCTTTATAGTTTTAGCTTTATGGTCTTTATATTTATCGCCCAATACTTTTAGCACATATGCAACATATAAATCTTTTTTGCTTAATGTAACTAAATATTTCATTTTTATCATTGTAATTTTGTTAACATTTTCTAATTTTTCTATTTCTTTAAAATGTTCTTTTATAAATTTACCAATTTGTTTTAAATATTCTTCGTTTTCTTTAATTTCTTTTCTTCTTTGAGCACATAGTAGTATTAAATTAAGAGCTTCTCTTGTAACATTTTCTAGCAAAACCTTTTTTATTTTTGGATATTTTTTGTATAAATCATTATATCTTGATAAATGTGCAAAAACAAAATCACATTGATTTTTTACTGTAATAGTGTTTACATAGCTTTTGTCGTATTTATAATAATAGTATTTAGCATCTGGCAAAAATACTATTTTATCTGTTTTTTCAAATAATTTATGTACTAAATATGTTCCTTCATAAATCATTCCTTCTGGAAAAGTTATACCATCAAAAATTTCTTTTTTAAATAGCTTATTCCAAAAAACTGATCTTATTGTGAAATCACTTACCAATTCTTTTATAGCTTCTTCTGTGTTATATATGTATAGCTTTCCATCAGATCTTACCATAGTATCTTTATTTGGTATAGCCCTAAAGTATCTACAACATGTAATTGCAGAATCATATTTTTTTGCATTATCATATAAATATTCATACATGTCTGGTGTTGCCCAATCATCAGGATCAATAAACCCAATATATTCTCCTGTAGCAATTTTAAGTCCTGCATTTCTTGCAGCACATACTCCTGCATTTTTTTGATGGATTACTTTAATTCTATTATCCATTTTTGCATACGCATCAATTATTTTTCCGCAATTATCTGGCGATTCATCATCAATTAAAATTATTTCTAAATTTTTATAAGTTTGCTTTAATAAACTATCTATACATCTTCTTAATAATGGTTCCACATTATATATTGGGACAATTATACTTATTTTTTCTTCCATTTTTTCTAGCATTCCTTTCTGAGGCACATATTTGATTTTTCAGTTCAACTTAAATTTTTTATTTTTATGCCTTAAATAATATTTTCAAGTACAAATATAGTAAATTTTTTTTCTTTCTTTTAATTTTTTTTGCATATTCGCATTGTGTTCTCCATCTAGGAAAACTTATATTCAACATCCAAATCGCCTTAAATAAATATGTTAAATTGTATAATTTTGAATTTGAATTTTGATTAATCTGATTTATTCTGTAGTATATATGTCTTACATTTATCTCACGTATCAAATTATAATTTTTTGTATATAATTTATTTTTCTTACAATAATTGTTAAATATTTTTAAAACCTTTAGCATAGTTAAACTTTTGATTTTTTTGTCGTTCATTATAGAATCATTTCTATTAAATGTATAATTATATAAAGGTTCATCTACATATCCAATTTTTTTAGCTTGAATTAATAATGGATAAACTGAACATATATCTTCAAAAATGAGACCTTCTGGGAACTTAATATTGTAAGTATTAAACATATCTTTCTTGTATATTTTATTCCATGCATAAGGTTTAGATTTAATAACAATACTTTCTCTAGTATCATTTTCTTCTACTTCTAATTTTTTTAGATTATTACCATTGTCTAATATTTGATAATAATCGCAAATAACTATGTCACAATCATTAATTACTGCATGATTATATAATTTTTCATACATGTGTATGTCAACACTATCATCTGAATCCACAAATCCTATATAGTCACCATTTGCTCTTTCAAGTCCATAGTTTCTTGCAGCTGATAGTCCATGATTTTCAGTTTCGAAAAAATCAATTAAATTTGGATACAATTCTTTATATTTTTTTACAACATCTATACTCTTGTCTTTGCTTCCATCAACTACTACAATAATTTCAAAGTTATCTATGGTTTGGTTTACTAAACTATTTAAACATTTATCTATATATTTTTCAACATTATATACTGGTACTATGATACTTAATTTTTTATTCATGTAAACCTTCCTTTTCACTTTTCCATAATTATACTATTTTTCTTATTTTTAGTCAATATTTTGTTTTTTTCTACTATTATATATTAATATTGTTATAAATATTGTACTAAAAACAACTGAAATAGCTTTCGCAAAATTATGCAAAATAGTTCCTTTATAGTTTACTATAATAGTTCCTGGTTTGTCAATTTCAAATTCTATAAATCCATTACTATTTTCATAATAATTAATCTTTTCTTTGTTTTTATGTTCATCTTGTAATTCTATTGAATATCCTAAATAATATAGTCTAGGAATCTCTATAATTATTTTTTCTGTATTATTAAAACTAATTTTAAATTCTAAATACGGAGTTTTATTTTTTAATATTTCAACCTTTTCAGGATTCCCTATTTTTATTAAGATATCCTCATTTCTGCTTTTTAAATAATTTATATTTTCTTTTGCTTTTAGTGGTAAATACTCTCTTCTAGCTCCACATGCTTTATTATCTAAACTAGAAACATCATTTAGAGAAATAACTTCATTTTTATTGATATTTTCTAAATGTGTAATTCTTGAAACATCTGTTAATAGAATTACACATATTGTAATTAGTAATAATTTTTGTACTTCATTGTTTTTGATGCTAATCATAGAAATACCAGCTATAACACTTGAACCTAAACTAATAAATGTGCACATTCTCCATGGGAATTGAATATTCCATAGTATTTTTGGAATATAATTCCAGTTAATAATTTTAAGAGTCATTATAACAGATATTAATGTTATAATTACTGTTCCTATAAATATTTTCTTCGATGTATCTTCTTTTTTTCTTATATCCTTAAATTTTATTATTGTTACTGCCATTAAGAGTATTGTTATAATACTAATATATTTAGGCTTTTTCTTGGCAGTTGCAAAAAATAAATCATCTAAATTTAATCTATGAGTGTGAATTTTTTTAATATTTGCCATTCCATCTGGTTGAAATACTACGTACTCTCCATTAATTTTGTGTTCTACCATAGGTATAGTAAATGGAGCCGTTATACCCAAAACCAAGAACGTTGCTAAAAAAAGACTTAATAATGCTTTTTTATTTAGCCAACTCTTGATATTTATAAGTAAAATTATTGCTAACATAATAGTAAAAAAGATGGTTATTACTAAATGGGATAATATCATCCCACAATACCCTATAACAAAATATTTTAAAAACTTATTATATTCTTTATTGAAAAGATAATATATACCTATAAATACTATTGGCATAAAAACAAATATCATTATTTCCGTATATGCCATTCTTAAAAATATGTCATTTAAAAAATATGGCGAACACATATATATAATTGTAGATGTAACTGATGCAATTTCATTTTTAAATACTATTTTCATCATCTTGTACATCATACTTCCAGCTAGAAATACAATTAGAAATTCAAATATCTTTACGCTTGAAATTAATGATAATCCTAGTCTTTTTATAATAAAATGAATTATTATGGTTCCCCAATAACTAATTTGTGGATAAAAAATTCCATTTGCATACCCCATATTATTTGCCATTATTGGGTTAATTTTACTAGGGAAAAGAGTAAAATCTTTTAATGATATATATTTGTCAATAGAGAATAAATTAGCAATATGACAAATATAGTCATCTCCTCTTATTATTCCCTTTTTCATATATGGAATAAATATAGCAACAGCTATCATAAAAATAATAATATAACTTTTGTTTATATTTTTTATCTTTTCTTTTATCATAATCTCTCCTTCTCTTTTTTCATCATATAACATATTTTGATTTTTTTCAATATTTTTAGTTGAAAAATATGAAAAGGTTTTAAAAATTTTTTCAAAAAAACTATTGACAACTAGTTCTTTTTTGTGCTACAATAATATTTGTTAAAAGAAATGCGGATGTGGCGGAACTGGCAGACGCGCTGGTCTTAGGAACCAGTACTTCGGTGTGGGGGTTCAAGTCCCTTCATCCGCACCAAAATATCAGGTTAGAAATCAAATTTCTAGCCTGTATTTTTTATACTATTTCGCCAACGTATTTACTCCAATTATAATTACTAAATTTTAGTTTATCGCTGTTCCATTAACATATAATTTATATCCATTAAAATTAATATTGCTATAAGATGAATCAATATCTTCAAGTGAAGTAATATAAGAATCACCTGTCAAAGTAATTTTTGAACTTGAGTCTAGTTTTAAAGCAATAGATTTTGCAGTATTTGCTGAATTTATTGTTCCTTTGTAGTTTGAATTCTCTGTTAAATTCATAACTAATGTAGAAATATTGTCTACAATTATATTTCCGCTTGCTTCTTGTTTTTTCATATTTAAGGTCACATCTCCACCATTAGAACCTGAGTTACCCCATTTTCCGGCTTGAATTCTTAAGAAGTCTCCATCATTATTTACAATTTTGTTATTAGTTAAATTAACTTCAGCAGTTGTATTTGTTACAAATATTGTATCTCCTTTATTTGTTGTTATAGTAGAATTCTCTGCTGTAAACTTGGCAGTACCTGTATCTGCGTCTCCTGACATAGATTGGTAAAGAAATATATTTTTATAAGTTTCAGAGTTTCCATTTAAAGTAGTATTTGTATCTGTTAATGTACAATTACTTAAAGTAATACTATTTTTTCCTTCTACCACAGCTCCTTCTGATTTTGTGGCTGTTAAATTAGCATTTTTCACAGTAATATCTGCAGTTGAGTATATAGCAGGTGAACCTACTCCATTAGTTGTATAATCTCCTCCTGTTATAGTCATAGTTCCTCCACCTCTATCGCTTCTAATAGCTGCAGAACTATTTCCCTCAGTTGTAACTTTTAAATCTTCAGCTGAAAGTGTCCCTCCACCTGCAACCATAATTCCTCCAGACATATTGCTAGAGGTGTTTATGCTTAAATTCTTTACATTAGCTTCACCTGTACCATATACAAATAATCCATTTGCATGTGAACCATTTGTTGTAATAGTAGAATCAGATATGTTTAGCTTTCCATTATTATTAACTAATATACCTGCATTTGTTCCATAAAAATCAGCATTTTCATCACTAGAATCTCCTGTTTTTGTAATAGAACTCTTTGTTAATGTTACATTTCCTCCTGTCTTAACTAATAATGCATTTTGACTTCCTTCACTGCTTTCATAATTTGTATTTGTTATTGTTTGTGTATCTGAAATTTCTGTTTTTCCAGAAGATTCTACAGAACTAGAACTTGAGTTTTCTCCATGTAGCCCGCCCATTCCTCTAGGTCCTCCTGGCATTTGACTTTGACTTGGTCCTTGGTTTTGATTTGAATTAGATATATTATTATCAGACTTTAGAGCATACCATAATAGTCCTCCTAATACTCCTAATAATATAATAATTACAATCACTTGAATTATTGTTTTTTTCATACTTTTTTCCTCCTTGTTTTTTATTTGACTATATATTACTCTCCCAACCTTAAATAAACCTTAAATATGATAAGATTTTACATTGTTAAAAAATGTTAATTACATTGTGATAAGACTAAAATGTCGAAAATACTCGAAAAGTTTTTTTATGCTTTCGACCCATTTCGACACACTTTATGTTAATTGTATGTTATAATTATATTATGTAAAGAAATTTAGTTCAAAGTTCATTTTAGTCAAAAAAAGATATTAACGATATTTGCTTTTTATTCTTTATCGTTAATATCTTTATCTTTTACCTTAAAAATTAAGGTTGAATTTTTTCTCCGTCCCAAAAATGAACCTAGTTTAATTCTCATCTAAATGACTACAAATATGTTTTCTAGTCATTTCCATTAAATTAAGTTTAGTAAATCCTTCAACTTGAGTTTTTGCTCTATCTTTTTTCAATTCTTCTTTAAGCAAGTTTTCTATTTTTTCATTATTTTCTTTAACATGCATATCTATGTAATCTATTATAATAATTCCTCCAATATCATGAAGTCTAAGTTGTTTTGCAATTTCTATTGTCGCTTCTTTATTCACTTTAAATATTGTATTTTCCAAATCAGATTTACCAGTAAATTTACCTGTATTTACATCTATTGCAGTCAGTGCCTCTGTTTTGTCTATAGTTATAAATCCACCACAATTAAGCCATACTTTTCTATTTTTTGATTTATTAATTTGCGAGTTTAAGTCATACATTTCTAGTAAATTTTGTTTTGGTAAAAAGTCAAGTTTTACACCTTTTATTTCTTCTATTTGCATTAATTTTTTTAATTCTTCAAATTCTTCTTTATCGTTTGTTATAACTTTATCAACTTTTAGATCTATAAGAATTTTTGATTGCACATTTTCAGAAGAATAAATAAGTTTACTTGTTTTGCTTTTTTTATAGTTTTCTTCAATTTCTTTCCATTTCATTTTGCATCTTTTTATGTCTTTTTTTATCTCTTCATCGCTTGCAAGTTCTGCAGAAGTTCTTATTACGACTCCTTCTTTTGAAGATAAACTCTCCTTTGCAAATATTAAAAGTTCTTCTTTTCTTTTCATATTTTCTATTTTTTGAGAAATTGTTATAATATCTGTATTTGGCATAAAAACTATATATTTACTTGGTATGCTAATATGTGTAGAGATTCTAGCTCCTTTTTTATCATTACTATCCTTTTTTATTTGTATTAATATTTTTTGATTTGGTTTTAGTACATCTGTGATTTTTTTGTTTCCTAAATCTACATCTTTATTTTTTTCATCAACCTGTGGTAATGCATCTTTTAGATGTAACAAACCTTTTCTGGAATCACCATAATCAACAAACGCTGATTGCATTCCAGGAACAATATCAGAAACTTTTCCTGCATAAATATTTCCTTCAAGTCTATTATTTTTCGTATTTTGATCATCTTGATATTTTTCAATTAATTTACCATTTTCTACTAAACATATCGTTTCTACATCTTTGTTTTTGTTTATAATTAGTTCCAACATTTCCTTTCCCCTTTAATTAAATTTGTTCATTGCTTCATCTATTCCATCTCTTAAAATTTCTGGAAGAGCATCTGTTGCTAAATTTATTCCTTTTAATAAATTTATATAGTCTTCATTTGAAACTTTAGAAATAACATATTCTATTAAATTTGATTTATCTTCGCAAAATCCTGTTCCAATTCTTATTCTTGGAAATTCTTCTGTTTGAAGACTTTGAATAACTGATTTCATACCATTGTGTCCACCTGGTCCACCTTTTTTTCTAATCTTTATAATTCCTGTTTCTAAATCTATATCATCATATATAATTATAATATTGTTTGCAGGAATTTTATAAAAGTTTGCTATTTCTATAATTGAGTCACCACTTAAATTCATATAAGTTTGTGGCTTGCACAAAATAACTTTTTCATTTTCTATTGTTCCTGTGCCATAAATTGCTTTAAACCCACTTTTATTAATCTCGATATTGTATTTTTCTGAGATCGTGTTCAAAACATCGAATCCCATATTATGCCTTGTAAAGCAATATTCTGGCTCTGGATTTCCCAATCCTACTATAAGATACATCATAAAATCCTTTCAATCAATTATTATTTTATTTTTTTAATATATAAGTATTTTGAGATATAATCTTATTTAACATTATATTATACTCCGCGAATTTTGCCCTGTTGTTTTCTCATATATTTTTCTCAAAAACATATACAAATACTCATCTTTAAGCCTAATCAAAATAATTCCATAAACTATTACACCTACAATTACCTGTAAAATAATTGAAGCAATTCCTCTTGAAACAATAATTTTTGTTAAATTGCATGCTATAAACATTATGACTGATGCAAATAAATACTTATAAGATAATTTTACAACAGACTTAAATTTTATTTCTCTTTTAAGTTGTCTAAATTGCATATAATCAACTGCTACTTGCGAAATTACTGTTGCAATACAAGCTCCTACTGATGTCCATAAAGAGATAAAAATATAATTAAGTACAAAATTAACTAAAACTCCAACTCCAACAGAAATTGTGTATTCTTTTTGCCTTTGTGTTGGTATTAAATATTGATTTCCTAAAACATTTGCAACTCCCATAAGTAATATGATGGGACTTATTATGCACATAAGTGTTGATGTTTTTTCAAATCCAGGTCCAAAAAATATTGGTGTAAATGCTTTTGAAATACTTATTAATCCAAACGTCATTGGGAAACTAAGCAAAAAAGTAAAACTAAATGATCTTTTTATATAATAATTTATTTGCTTTTTTTCGCCATTTGCAAACATATTCGCCATTCTTGGAATCATAACAATACCAAGTGATGTAACAACTGTCAGCAATAGTCTTATAACTTTTTGACTTTGCTCATAATATCCTGTTTCAGATTTATCTACAACAATTTTTCCAAGCATTGTCGTATCTAACATGTTGTATAACTTAGATGTAATTTGAGGAATAAAAAGCAAAATAATTGGCTTTATTTGATGTGATAAATTAATTTTTCCTATTTTTACTCCTCTAAAATATTTTGGCAAATATAGCCAAAGCGTTAAGTTTCCTATAAAATCTGCTAATGAATAAATATACATATATGTTACTAAATCTTGCTCTTTTTTTACAAATATAAATATTAAAGCAACACTTATTGTTCTAACCAAAATATTTCTTGTTACAGTTTTTTTGAATTCTTCTAACCCTTGGAAAAACCAGCTTATATCAAAAGCACCTGCTAAAAGTTCAAATAACAGAATTCTATAATACTCGCTATATTCTCCTGTTCTCATAAAACACACAAAATAAATTGCAATTGCAACTGATATTGTAATAAATCTAAAAAGAACAAGTTCTATAAAAATTCTTTTTCGCTTTTGTTTTTTTTGCTGTGCATACGCAATCTCTCTTTGTCCATAAAGTGCAACTCCTAGTGACCCAAACAAAACAAAGTAATTTACAATTGTGTATGTATAGCTATATATTCCTGTACCTCTAGCGCCTAATACTCTTGATAAATATGGTGTTGTAATTAATGGTAATATTAAAATTAATACTTGATACGCTAAATTGTATAAATAATTCTTCGTTATACTTTTTTTAGGCATTTTTATCCTTCTTTCTTTTTCATTTCCATAGTATAGCAAAATTTGCAATTTTTGTCAATTACCCAATTTGCGTAACAATAACCCTGTCATTTTCACACAAATCTTTTTTACAATATGTTTCCACATACCTTTTTTGCCCTTCAATAATTTTTTTCACTGCTTCTTTTTGATTATATCCTATTTCTACACATAAGTATCCTTGTCTATTTAAAAAATCATGACCTTTTTCATAAATTTTTCTATAAAAGTCAAGCCCATCTTTTCCACCATCTAAAGCAATTATTGGCTCTTGTCTTACATCTTTTGGCAATTTATTTATCTCAGAAGTTACTATATATGGTGGATTTGAAACTATTATATCAAATTTAATATTTTTTATTTTCTGAAATAAATTAGATTCTATAAAATCTATGTTATTCAATACTCCATTTAATTTTGCATTATATTTCGCTATTTCTAAGGCTTTTTTGCTTATATCTGTTGCAACAATTTTAACATTAGGTATGTTCTTAGCAAGAGATACAGCTATAGCACCACTTCCAGTACATAAATCTAAAATATATGGATTTTGTAATCTATTTGCAATTTTTATAACTTCTTCTACTAAAATTTCTGTATCTGGTTGAGGAATAAGTACATCTTTTGTAACTACAAAATTCAATTTCATAAATTCCTGAACACCTGTAATATATTGAAGTGGCTCGCCAGCAATAAGTCTTTTTATATTTTTCACATACTCATCTCTTTGTACATTTGTAACTTCTTTATTATCATATATTATTAAATATTCTCTCGATTTTTTTAAAGTATGCTGTAAAATTGCTCTAGCTTTATTTTTCGGTCCATCAATATCTTCATTTTTTAGCATTATTATTCCTTGATTTAGTAGTTCTTTTATTGTCATACAAATTCCTCCCATACAAGATTAGCTAAATCCAATCCTTTATTAGAAAGTTTTATTCTGTCTCCATCTATTGAAATTAGCTTTTCTTCATAAAGCTTTTTTAGTTCTTTTCTATATAACATTATAGGATTTTCATTAAAAATTCTTTCGAATTCTTGAATTGAAATTCCATCTATTTTTCTTAATCCTAAAATCATGTATTCATTCATCTTTTGAGTTTTATCTTGCACTTCTTCTGTTATAATGTTTTTCTCAAAATTCTGAGTATTACAATTTTTTATATATTCTTCCATATTAGAAATATTTCCAAATCTTTTATTATCTATATACGAATATGCTGCAACTCCAAATCCTATATATTCTTTTTGATTCCAGCAATCTAAATTATGCTTAGACTCAAATCCAGGCTTTGCAAAATTTGATATTTCATAATGTTTATATCCTTTTAATTCTAAAAAATTTTTAACATACCAATACATCTGTCTTTCTGCTTCTTCATCAGGCAGTTCTAATTTTCCTGTATCAATTAATTTTTGAATTGGCGTATCATCTTCTACAATTAGAGAATATACAGAAATATGTTCAGGATTTAATTTACATATTTTTTCTAAAGAGTCTTTTAAATCTGCTATTGATTGGTTTGGAAGCCCAAGCATTAAATCAACATTAATATTTTTAAACCCTATTTTTCTCGCTAAATTATATGTTTCTATAAATTGTTGATAATTATGTATTCTTCCAATTTGTTTTAATAATTCATCTTTGGTGCTTTGAAGTCCTATGCTTAATCTATTAACTCCAGCATTTTTATAATCCTCAAGTTTTTGTTTTGTAATTGTTCCTGGGTTTATTTCTATTGTAATAGATATTTCGTCTATTTGAGTTTTTTTTGTGTCATTTGTTCGATTTGGCGAAATATCTAATGTTTTAAAAATATCAATTATATATTTACTATCTATATATGAAGGAGTTCCCCCACCTATATATATAGTTTTTATTTTATAATCCTTATTTAATTTTTTCCAATTTTCAATTTCTTTTTTCATAGCTTCTACATATTCTCTTTGTTTCTCTTCTTTATTTGCAAATGACACAAAATCACAATACAAGCACTTTTGCTTACAAAAAGGAATATGAATATATACGCCTAATTCTTTCATTTATTTTAACATTCCATTCTTTAAAGTTCAAATTTTAATTAAATATGTTTACAAATAACAATTGTTTTTATCTTTACCTGATATATATATTTATTTTTAAAAAAATATTTAATCGTGCACAATTAAATCGCGCGCAATTTAATTTTTTTCATCCAAAAATATAATAATACATTCTCTCATTTTGATAATTCTATAATTTTCTTTAATCTATAATTAACTCCTGATTTTCCAACAGGATTTTTTAATTTTTTTCCAAGTTCAGCAAGTGGCATATCAGGATACTCTAATCTAAGTTCTGCTAATTCCTGTAAACTCTTATCCATCTTGTTAAAATTACCATTTTCTTTTAGTTTTTTTATTGCATTTATTTGTTCAACAGAAGCATTTAAAATCTTATTTAAATTCGCTGTTTTACAATTAACCAGCCTGTTTATTTTATTATTCATATCTCTTTGTACTCGAATCTGTTCAAATTCAAGCACAGATTTGTTTGCTCCAATAAATGCCAAAAATTTTGAAATTTCTTCTCCCTCTTTAATATAAATGCCTTTTTCTATAGATTTGAGATTTATATTAAAATCTTTTAATACTTCTATTAAAAATTTTATTAACTCACTATTTTCAACTTTTATTTCTAAGTGATATTTATTTTCAGGATTATTTACTGAACCTGATCCCATAAACAATCCTCTTACAAAAGCTCTTTTTTCTAGCTCTTCGGCTTTTACCAAAAAATCTTTCAAGCCTTGTGTCTCAGTTTGTTTCAAATATTCTATAACCTTAGGACTTTTTGCAGTAATCACATAAACTTTTCCTTGTAAATCAATTTTAAAGTCATTAATATCAACATTTTTTAGTAATTTTCCAAATCGATTTATATTATATTCATTTTCAGTCGAAAACTTAATTTTGTTTTTATCAAATTCACTATTTGCACTTGATAAATATCCTACAAGTTCATATTTTACTTCATTTTTTTTAGCTAAATTACTTAATTCACTTAATTCCTTTTTTATTTCATACGAAAAAGATCTGTTCATTAACGGAAGCCACCTCCGCCTCCGCCACCACCGAAGGAACCTCCGCCTCCGCCTCCAGAAGAGAATCCTCCTCCTCCAGAGCTATAGCTTTCTGCAGCAGCTCTTGCAGAATTTGCACTAGATACACCTCTTGAAGATACGTAATTTATATATACTAGATTGTCATAAGAGCCATAATTTGTTTGCTCAATCATATCTGGATATAGCTCTTTAAATTGTTTAGAAACTTGTTTTGCAATTCCAAGTAATTGTGCATATATTAAATAATCTTCAAATAATTCTACTTCTATTGCATATCTTTCTTGAATTAATGTATATTCAAGTAAAAATCTCTTAAGGCCTGCAATATGAATTGCTTCTTCTTTTAACTCTTGTGTAGCAGTATATTTAGTTCCAAATAATCCTTTTCCTTCGTTTTTTATAAGTCCATCTGCATTAAGTAATGATCTTTGATCTTTTAAAATGTTATCAAACCAACCTAATATTTTCTCATAACTTGATTTACACCATTTTTCAAATTCTTTATTTTCTAATATTCCATCTTTACTTGCAACATGCATCATATGAAATAGGCTTTCTTCTCTTTCATTTTCAAATTTTTTGGTCACTTCATCTCCAAGAATTATAACAGTTTGTTCTTTTTTAAAAATTTTGCCTCCATCTCTTTGTTCTGTTCTAATCATACCAGCTTTTAGCCACTTTAAGATAATTGCTCCTAAAATATCGGTTTTATTTTTCATAATTCCATATTGGTATGCAATATAGTATGCCCTAAAAATATCCCCATTACATGGAATATCTCTATAATATGCAACATCTTTTGGAATTTTCTTTCCTGACTCACCATATTTGAATCCATATTTTTTTCCTGAGGTTGTGCTAGACACAATCGCAATAATTACAAATGGTATAAAAGTTATGATAACACTAAAAAATCCAACTATTGCAGTAATTATTTTTTCAAACCATGATACTTGTTTTTTGTTATAAGGTGTAGACCCTTCTTGTGCCATTTCATAATAATAATTAAAATCATGATTTAACACATTGCTTGTATTAAATGTCTCTTTTGGAAACTTTGCTAAAAATGTCATATATTCAGACTTAGCAAGGCTTTTTCCTTCTGTATCCATATGGATTGCTCCATCATTTTTATCCACATAGCAAAGTGCTCCATACTTTCCATATCCCCATACATCTATTGTATCTGGAAAAAAAGTATTTGCATGAACTTTTATCTTTACGCTTCCAATAGTAGTTGAAAAATCATAAGGAATTAAAGTCCAATACATCATTTGAGAATCTGTAAGTTCAGATACAAAGTTAGAAATATTGTATTTTGCTGTATATACATTAGAACCATAATTACTTATTCCCCAACAAAGTTCTACACCATTGTATATTTTGTTAATTCCACATTTATATGCCTTTTCACTCATCGTCTCATCCGTGTCCCATGTGCCTATATTTGTATATGTTTTTGTTTTATCATATACTCTTAGATTTGTAATTTGCGAATTTCCTAAACTGTAATATGGATGGTAAACCTCTGTTCCTTGATTTGTTGAGCAAGTCCACACTTCTGTTACTTCCGCATTTCCATTGTTATCTACATAAATATCCATATTTATGCTACTTATTGAATTTGCATTTACTATATTTTTTAATCCTATTGTGAAAAATAATGCTATTGAAATTATTGTTAATTTTAAAATTTTATTTTTCATTTATCTTATCCTCCTAGATTTTTTTGCACTAACATACCCATTTTCAGTAGTTTCCAAGATGAAGTTACTTTTTTTCTCCGTCCCCAAAAGGAACCTCACTCTAATTCAAACGCACCTGTATACAACTGATAATATTGTCCTTTTTCTTCTAACAATTGCTCATGTGTTCCTCTTTCTATAATATTTCCATGTTCCAGAACCATTATAGCTTTGGCATTTCTAACTGTTGAAAGTCTATGTGCAATTACAAAAACTGTTCTTCCATTCATAAGTTTATCCATTCCTTCTTGAACCAATTTTTCTGTTCTTGTATCTATGCTTGAAGTAGCTTCATCCAAAATCATGACAGGCGGATCATTTATTGCACATCTTGCAATTGCTAAAAGCTGTCTTTGTCCTTGTGATAGCTGACTTCCATTTTGAGTTAACATTGTGTCATATCCATTTGGAAGCATTGATATAAACTCATGTGCATTTGCTATTTTTGCTGCATTTATTACTTCTTCATCTGTTGCATCAAGTTTTCCATATTTAATGTTTTCTTTTATAGTTCCTGTAAACAAGTTTGTATCTTGTAAAACCAATCCTAAAGATCTTCTTAAATCTTCTTTTTTGATTTTATTAATATTTATTCCGTCATATCTTATTTTTCCGTCTTCTACATCATAAAATCTATTAATAAGATTTGTAATTGTAGTTTTTCCTGCACCTGTTGCTCCAACAAATGCAATTTTTTGACCAGGTTTTGCATAAAGAGAGATATTGTGCAAAATTTCTTTATCAGGCTCATATCCAAAATCTACATTTTCCATTTCTATATGACCTTTTAGTTCAATATACTCTAAACGTCCGTCATGATGAGGATATTTCCAGGCCCATTTTTCTGTTCTTTCTTCAGTTTCTGTAATATTTCCTTTTTCATCAATTTTTGCATTTACAAGTGTTACATATCCATCATCAACTTCTGGTTCTTCATCTATTAGTTTAAAAATTCTTGTTGCACCTGCAATTGCCATAACAACAGTGTTTGCTTGACTCGATACATTTTTTATAGGTTGATTAAAGCTTCTGGTTAATGCTAAAAATGAAGCAATAGTTCCAATTGTAAGAGATGGCACCTTTCCTGATATTGCAAGAAATGCTCCAATTATTGCAACTAATACATACTCAATATTTCCTAAATTGTTAAGTATTGGCATTAATATATTTGCAAATTTATTTGCATTTACCATATTATCAAATAAATTTTCATTTAGTTTATCAAAATTGTCTTTTGCTCTATCCTCATAATTAAATACTTTTACAACCTTTTGACCATTTATCATTTCTTCTATATAGCCATTTACTTTTCCTAGAGTTTCTTGTTGCCCTATAAAGTACGAACCACTTCTTTTGGTTATAGACATTGTAACTCTAAGCATTATAGCTACAAATAAAAATATGAATAATGTTAACTGCCAACTTAAAGCAAACATTGAAATTGTAACTGCAATTAGTGACAAAATTGAAGATACAAGTTGTGGCATGCTTTGTGAAATCATTTGCTCTAATGTGTCTGTATCATTTGTATAATAACTCATTACATCTCCATGAGGTACTGTGTCGAAATATTTTATTGGCAGCTTTTGCATTTTTGCAAACATTGTATCTCTTATTTTTTTCAAAGTTCCTTGTGCTATAACTACCATAAGTCTGTTATAAATAAATGTTGCAATAATTCCAAGTAAGAAAATTCCGCACATAATTAATACTAAATTTCTTAATCCATCAAAAACAGGATTTTCAGTTCCAAGTAGTGGAACTATGTAATCATCTATTATTTTTTTGCTAAATAAAGGTGCTGAAACTGATACAACAGAACTTATAACTAAACAAACAAATACTAAAATTAAATGTTTTTTGTATTTTTCAGTTATTATTTTTAAAAGTCTTTTTACAGTGCCTTTATTTAACTCAGGTCTTTTATCTTTCATTATTTCCTCCCTTTTTATAATTAACTGATATAATTATCTCTATATTACCAATTATATTTCCCATATTTGCTCCATATTTATTATAAAATTTCGAAATTAATTTTGTTGAGTTTGAGACTCATAAACTTCTTTATAAATCTTATTAGTTTTAACTAACTCCTCATGAGTTCCAACTGCATCTATTTTTCCTTGTTTCATAACAATTATTTTGTCACAATCTTCTACTGAAGAAATTCTTTGAGCAATTATTATTTTAGTAGTATTTGGTATTTTCTTAGCAAAAGCATCTCTAATTAACTTATCTGTTTTTGTATCTACCGCAGATGTAGAATCATCTAAAATAAGTATTTTAGGCTTTTTTACTAATGCTCTTGCAATACATAATCTTTGCTTTTGACCTCCAGATACATTTGTTCCACCTTGTTCTATATATGTATCATATTTATCAGGCATTTCCTGAATAAAACTATCTGCTTGTGCTAACTTACAAGCTTCTATTAATTCTTCATCTGTAGCATTTTCATTTCCCCAACGAAGATTTTCTTTAATTGTTCCTGAAAATAGCACATTTTTTTGTAGAACACAACTTACTGCATCTCTTAAAATTTTTAAATCATAATTTTTCACATTATTTCCTGCAACTAAAAGACTTCCTTCAGTAACATCATAAAGTCTTGGAATTAAGTTTACAAGTGAAGATTTTCCAACACCTGTTCCTCCTATTATTCCAACTGTTTCTCCTGAATTTATTTTTAAATTAATATTTTTTAAAACTTCTTTTTCTTTTTCTCCAATGTAGCTAAATGCAACATCTTTGAATTCTATTGATCCATCTTCTACTTCCATTATAGGGTCATCTATATTTTTTATACTTGGTTCTTCATCTAATACTTCCACAATTCTTTTTGCCGAAGCCATTGAAATTGTAAGCATTACAGAAATCATTGTAAGCATCATTATAGAAAACAAAACTTGAATTGCATAAGTTATTAAACTTGTAAGCTCACCTGTTGTAAGTTCTGTGCTATTTGTTGTAACAATAATTCTTGCACCTATCCATGAAATTAAAATCATTGCCGCATACATTGCAAATTGCATAGTTGGTGAATTATACGCCAATATTTTTTCTGCTTTTGAAAATAATCCAAAAATCTCTTCAGATTTATTATTAAACTTATTTTTTTCTTGTTCTTCTAAACAAAATGATTTAACAACTCTCATACCTGATGTATTTTCTTCAACAATATTATTTAAATCATCATATTTTTTAAATACTTTTTCAAATAATGGCATTGCAAGCCTTGATATAACAAATAAAATAACTGCAACAAGTGGTATTAATGCAAAAAATATAAGTGACATTTTTACATTTATTTTTATTGCCATAATAAGTGAAAATATAAGCATTAAAGGTGCTCTTATAGCAATTCTTATTATCATTTGAAAAGCATGTTGAACATAAGTTACATCTGTTGTAAGTCTTGTAACTATACTTGAAGTGCTAAATTTATCTATATTTGCAAATGAGAAATTTTGAACCTTGTAATACAAATCTTTTCTTAAATTTTTTGCAAATCCACTTCCTGCTTTTGCAGCAAACATTCCAGAAATTGCGCCAAATATTAAAGATAATATGGTAAATGCAACTAATGCTATACCTATTCTTACAGTATTATCTATTGAAGATTTGTTAATTCCTTCATCTATTAATAAAGCCATAAAATATGGCACAATTACTTCTAACACAACTTCCATTGCAACAGAAAGTGGAGTTAAAATCGCTTCTTTTTTGTATTCTCTTATTGATTTTGCTAATTTCTTTATCATGAAAATTCCTCCTACACACAAGCATACGTAAAAATATATACTAAAACAATTATATATTAAAATCCTTAATTCTTTCCCTAAAATCATCAAAATTAATTAGTTTCCATGACCAGTTATATTTACTATCTGTTCCCGGAACATTCATTCTTGCGCTGTCATCCAAGCCCAAAATATCTTGAACTGTAATAACAGCAATTCGTGCCTTGCATTTTATGCAATATTGCATAATTCCTATGTTTACATTAATATCATAACATTCGTTTCTTCTTAAAAATTCTTTTAGTTTTTCTTTGTGTTCATCATCTAGTATTTTGTACCAACCATAAATTGTTGAACAATCATGATTTCCAGGAAACACAAGTACATTTTCTTCTTCATTGTCTCTATCATAATAATTGTCTAAATCAATAGAAAATTGAAGTATTTTCTGTCTTGTGAAACCATAATGTTCCCTTAGTGCCACTGTTTCTTCTCTTATGTCTCCTAAATCTTCAATTATTAAGCTTTCTGTTTTTACACTACCATCTTTAAATAATTCATCAAAGAAACCATAACTAAAACTATCTACATAAACTCCTTCTTTGCCAGATTTTCCTATTGGAATTTTAAAAAATGAGTCATATCCTCTAAAATAGTCTACTCTAACTTTGTCAAATAATTCTAAATAATATTTAAATATTCCTACTAAATATTTGTAATTATCTTTTTTCATACCTTCTACATTATATACAGGGCTTCCCCATTTTTGTCCATCTTCATTAAAATAATCTGGTGGAGTTCCTGCCTCAAATGTAAACTTTCCATGTTTCATTTCAAAACAATCTGAATGATACATTGTATCAACAGAATCAAAATCAGGATAAAACGGCATGTCTCCTATTATCAGAATTCCTTTTGAATTTGCATATGATTTAAGTTCCATCCATTGCTTAAATAATATGTATTGAAGAAATCCATAGTATTCCTTATTATTCTTTTCTTTTTTATGCATAAATTCAGCATATTTTTTTATTTCTTTATTCTCTATAAATTCCTTATACTCTTTTGTTTTTCTAAATTTAATAAATGCTTCTATGTAGTATTTTTCTTTGAAGTTATCATAAACTGCTCTATCTGTTTGTTCTCTTGTTTCAGCATTTTTAATTAAACCATCTTCTATCAATTTATCTAAAGAAATATAGTCTTCATTTAATGCGTAAAAACTAGTAGGTGAATATGGTAATCTGTTACATGCATTGATCGGAAGAACTTCCCAATATTTTATTCCATTTTCGCTTAGTATATCTATAAATTCATATGCTTCATTTCCAAAATCTCCAATTCCATATTTACTCGGAAGTGAAAAGATTGGAAGAAGTATCCCTTTTTCTTTCATTTGTAGTCCTCTTTTCTAACTTTATTCTCTTATTGGTTCTTTAACATATTTTTTCATGTCTAAATCTTGATAGTTATCTTTATTAAACATACATTTCTTGCCACCAATTTCTGTAATTTTTCTTGTAGGTTGCATTTTAAAAATATCACCTGTAGATGCCGTTACCCAATCTTCCATATTGTATGGTTCATGTTCTTTAATCCAACCATCTTGATAAAATTTAACCATTGTCATGTCAAAATGTACCCATCTCTGTTCTTCTGGTAAATATATTAAGGTCCATGTGTGTCCTGTAGTTCCAATGTCAGCAACTTTTAAATGTTTGATTCCTAAATCTTTACATATTTTTTCTAAGAACACTCTATATTCAGAACAAACCCCATCTACAAGCATACCATTGTTATATACTGGCGTATAATGTGGTATTTCTAGCCATTGTATTTCATCATGTTCTAGAACCTCATCGGTTTTATAAAATCCTGTTTTCTTAGCTGGTTTATATGGAATATGTATTATATTGCCATAGTTTTGAAATAATCTTTCTTTGTTTCTATCAGTTAATTCTCTTCCTTCTACCTTTATAAATGCTTCATCTAATAATTCTATTGCCTTTTCTTTTGAATATGGTTTTTCAACTATATCAAATTCTATTATTTCATTTGGAGAAAGTTGTGAATGTTTAGAAATATTATTAATATCAAGAATTTTTTTATTAATTCTATCAAATGTTTCAGCACATTTAGATCCAATCTCATCTTTACCAAATCTAGTTAATTTCATAATCTGTAGCTCATCATAATTGTATGTTACATATTCTCTAAAGTACTCATATATAAGAAAAAGAACCTCTTTGGTAGTACATCCAGCTTTTTTTACTTTCTATATTTTATCATTTATATTGTAATTTTACAACATTTTTTACAAAAAAATATCAGAGACTTGCACAATCTCTGACATTTTCTATTTTACTATTATTTTTTAGTTTTTACATTAAAAACCTTGCTCCATTCAGAATAGAATTTCTTTCCATTAACAAGTTTATATGTTCTTATTCTTACATAATATTTCTTTTTTGCTTTTAATTTCTTTACTGTACTTGATGTTGTTTTGTTTTTCTTAATTGTAACTTTCTTATTTCCTGATTTTAAATTTTTATCTGTAGAATATTGTAGTTCATATCCAGTAGCTTGAGTTTTTTGCGCTTTCCATGTTGCTTTAAATTGTTTTTTGCCTGCTAATATTTTTTTTAATTTTGTTCCCTTTGGAATTATTTTAAATGTTCTTGTTATTGTTCCTGTATAATTGCCTTTTCCTGTTATTGTAACAGTTGCTTTTCCTATCTTTTTATTTGAACTATATGAAATAGTATAATCTATTCCTTCTTTTAATGTTATGTTTCCGTCTTTAAAACTTAACGATTGAGTTAATTTCTTTCCTGTATAAGTTTTATCTTTTATGCCAGAAACTATAATATTAGCAATGCTCTTATTTGTTATCGTTAATGTCGCTGTTTTATTTGAAATTGAATTATAGTGTTCATAATCTCCTATGAAGTTTGCTGTAACTTGATAATTCCCTACATTTATTTTTCCATTATTTGTGTATGTTACTTTTACTCCTGCTGGGAGTCCGTATGCAACAATATTGTGTGATTTTCCATCATATGGAATTAAAATATTTTCAAATTTAATTTTGCTTGTGTCATAATCAGCTTTATTTACTTTAATCTTGTAGCTTGCTTTAGTTTCTTTATAAAATTCAGTTTCACTTGCAGTTGCATATATTTCAGTTTCTCCAACTCCTACAATTGTAACTTCTCCTGTTGTCTTATTTACTGTTGCTACTTTAGAATTTTTAGAAGTATAAGTTACTTTTCCATCTCCTACATTATGAGTTGATTTTATTGTAAATTTTGAATCTGTATATTTTTTAGTAATTACAGGTTGTGTAAAACTAAGTCCTTGATTCATTTTTTCTACAATTTCAACATATTTTATAATTGTACCTGCATAGTTTCCTTTTCCTTCTACTATAACTTTTATTTTTTCGCCAGGTTCACCATCTTGTCTTTCAAAAGAAACAATGTAATCTTTATCTTTTGCCAATACTTTTCCATTTATATTTACTTTTACATTAGGATTTAATGCTTTTCCTGTATGTCCCATTTTTTCAGGTACTTCTACATCAGAATCTTTTAATTCTTTTGCTTTAATATTAAATTTTTCTTTTATATCATCAAAAACATAATTACTTGTAGGCGCAGATTTTATCGTAATTGTTCCTTTCCCTGCATTTATGTTGTCTACATATTCTACAGTATAATCTACTCCTTTTACAAGAGTTATATCTCCTTCTGTAATTTTTACAGTTACTTCTGGATTAATTGCATTTCCAGTATATGTATAGTTTTCTTCTTTTCCGCTAATTTGCGGAGTAACTTGTTTTCTTTTTATTTCAAATTCTTTTATTGCATATCCACCAGCATATATTTCATCAGTATCTTCAACTACATATTTTACAATATATTTTCCTGCATGAGTTGGAACTTCTTTAGAAAAATCTAATTGTTCTATTGTTTTTCCTTCTTCTTTTAATGCATATTCATAATGGTCATCTGCATCAACTATTTTTCCGCTTCCACTAGGTGAAGGAATATCTCCAAATACACAATCTGAAATATCTACAGTTAAATTCTGTGGTATTTTAGTAACAACAAATTCAACTTGTCCTCTGTATTCATCTCCATCTATTGTGTTAACTATAATTGTAGTATTGTATGTTCCCGGTTTTAAATTTGTATTCGGCCTTATAGAAAGTGAACCTAGTGAATTTGTTGTTCCTGGCAAAATATCCATAGGTTCTTTTAATCTCAATTTATCATCATGAAAATTATGTTCATTACCATCTCTTTTTAGTCCAATGCTATCTATTGTTATAGTGTCATCTGTAACGTTTTTTATAACAATGTCAGTTTGATTTGGTTCATCATATCCATATTCTTGAGCATCAATAACTACTTTATCTATTTTTAAGCCTTTAATTGGCATAATTATTAAAGTGCAATCTCCTCTATATGCTTTTCCACAAGTTGTAGAATTTGGTTGATCAATTAATTCATCGTCACCATCTATATATACTAACTTAGAATTTGGTCCTAGTATTTCTGAAATAGGGTCTGAAGAATACTTCTTACTTGCAAATTTTAATATTTCTCCTTGATCGCCTTCAATATTTCTTATATTTATTCTATTTATAGTTATCTTTGAATCATATGTAGTTCTAAATTCGAATAATGCTTTTGAGCATAAAAAGAAGCCATTATTTATAGTTAAATTAAATAAATTTGTATCTTCAAAAACTCTCTCTGCAGTTGTTTCTACAGCTGCACCATTAACTATCATATTTATCTTGCCATATGTATAATTAATTGGCACAAATACTGAACGACTTGAAGCATCTACTTTTTTAGCCTCTATTGTTCCTAGCATTTTTATATCATTATTTATTGTAAAATTATGATTTGTATAATATTTTACATTTATTTTGCTATTGCCATCTAAATATAAATAGCATTCATTTAAGTCTAATATTTTTTCATTACCATTAATTATTATGTCTAAATCATTTGTAGCATCAATATCTCCATCTAATATAATAGTTTTTACCTCAGGTGTTTGTATAGCATTATTTAATTCATCTATAGTTTCAACATGTGCAATTTCATCACAATCAGACTTTTTCTTAATTTCTATAATTCCTGTTCTATTATTTATACTATCATAATCACCATATATTGAACTAATCTCATCTTCTAGATTATCAGTATATTTTCTAATTCCATTTACCCATATATCACTATTTGAATCAACAACTTGGGATATTTTAGTTTGATCATTTGTGATATTAAAACTTGCCTTCTCAATATTTGTAGATACAGTTATTTTATTAATAGTTAAATTGACGTGATTATCTGCAAAAATTGTTGCTGAATTGAAATTTGTAATAAATGTTCCATTTTTTATATTAAGTCCAATGTTATCACTATCACTTGTTGTAATTAAGTAATTTCTACTTGATGGACCTTCATATATTCCACCATCTATAATGACATTACAATTTTCATAATAAGTGTCATTTTCCTTATAATTACTTAATTTTATTAAAGAATTAGTACTTGAAATTCCATCTATTTTCCCTTCATCTGTGCTATCTGTTATAGTAAGTGTGCAATTATCATTTTTAAAAAATACATTTATTCCAGCTTCAAAACCTACAGTTTTATTGATTGTGATAGTATGTCCATTTAAATCTAACACACTATCTTCTGTTATAATATAATTACACGCTTCATCAGAAACTTTAAGTTCTATATCATCATCTAGCCTTACATTTGTATTCAAAGTTGATGACCCTAAAGTAGTTATAAGTTCTATCGGATTTGTTACTAGTCTTACTTCACTAGCTTCAACTTTTCCACTTAATAGATATAAAAATCCAATTGAAAAAATAATTAAAAATAGAGCTATTTTTTTGTTTATCTTCTTCATTTTTTCCTCCAAATTTATTTAAAAGACGGACTAGAATCAAATCTAGTCCATCTTATTAGCAATTATTTCTTTGTAGTAACTTTCTTTGATTTACTCCACTCAGAACAAATTTTCTTTCCATTTACTGTTTTGTATGTTCTAATTCTTACATAATATTTTTTCTTTGGTTTTAAATCTTTGAATTTTTGTGATGTTTTCTTATTATCTTCAATAAGCTCTTTGCTTGAATTCTTCTTAAACTTGTTATCTGTTGCATATTGAATTTGATATCCAGAAGTTTTGTCTGTGTTTTTATTCCATATAGCCTTAAATTGTTTTGAACCAGCTTTTAATTTTTTTAATGTTGTTCCTTGTGGTTTTATTGTATATTTAAGTTCTTTTGTTCCTTTATATTTATTTTTAAATTTAATTGTTACTTTGTATTCTCCAACTTTTTTACTCTTTTTATTAGAATAGGTTATAGAATAATTTGATTCGTTTATAACATTACCTTTACTGTCTTTAACTTTTACTGTTGGAATTTGAACTTTTTTATTATATTTAAAAGTTGTTTTTGATAGTTTTATAGTTTTTGCATAATATATTTTTTCCGTTGTTGTTTTTGTACTAAGCACATCTCCACATGCTGTACATTTAGTTTGATATTTTCTTACTATTTTACCATTCTTTGTTAGTGTTGCTTTTGTTTTTTCTTTTGAAATAACTTCTTCTTTTGGATTATGTGCTATTTTAGGTGTAATAGTACTTGCAATTGTTATTTCTTGTGTTCCATTTGAATCTTTAAATATTCTGTTGCAAACATTACATTTGTAATAAGAAATATTTCCTGTAGCTTTACATGTTGCTGACTTAGCCCCAATATTTGTAACTGTATGTTTATGCCATTTTGCATAAATAGTTGTATTTTTCTCTATTTTAGTATTCTTAAAATCAAATACTTTGCTAAATTCTTTATCAACATACCAACCTTCAAATACATTTCCTTCTTTTTTAGGATCAGCTGGTTTAGTTGCATATGGCTTATTCGTCCATACAGTTTGTTTTGGTATATATGTTCCTCCATTAGTTTCAAATTTAACTTCATAATCTATTAATTGTTGTACAATGGCTTTTATGTCTCTGTTTTTAGTAACTGTAAATGTATATGTTTCATTATTTGATAATACTTTATTGTCTTCATTCCAAGATTCTAAATAATATCCATCATCTACTTTTGCCTTTAAAGTTACCTTATCTCCTTCTTTATATTTACCTGTTCCTTCAACTTCTCCTCTTTCTGCTCCTGTTCCTGCTAATGATGTTTTAGCAGAAATTGTATAATATTTTAACCATTTAGCATATAAAGTTATATGTGCAGAAATTGTATCTTCTTCAAAATTAAATTCATTTTTTAACTCTTTATCTTTAAACCATCCAACAAACGCATATCCTTCTTTTGTAGGATTTTCGGGTTTTGCTACATTTTTTCCTTTAAATACAATGTCACTTTTTACAAAGCTTCCTCCATTGCTATCAAACGCAACTATATAATAATTTGTTTCTGTAAGGAAATATTCTGGAGAATATACTTTTGCAACTGAGCTATGAAACTCTTCTACATAATCAGTTTTATCAGCTTTCCATTCCTTGCCATCTACTTTAACTTTAATGTTTTCTGCTAATTTATATATATCTCCTGCATTTGGCATATCGCCTTCATTGTCTATACATACATTACATGTAAATCTCCATATACCATTTTCAAAAACACCTAATCCATTTGTATTTTCCCAACTTCCACTATTTTCATTTTTCTTTTGCCATACTCCTTTAGAAAACTTAAAGTAAGCTGGACTTCCATTTAAAACTGTGAATGATGGTTTGTTTGATAAGCTTTCTCCAAATTTTGTAATGCTATCTATATTAGATGTTGCCGTAACTTCTGATACTGTTTCTCTATTATTTAGATTAATTTCTGTATTTGCTACACTTATTCTTAACTCTTCTTCTCTATTCGAACTATCTTTTATTAAAACTATTAAATTTTGATTAGTTCCTACTTGTGTTGGAGTTCCACTTATTGTGCCATCATTTGAAACCTTTACCCAATCAGGTCCGGATTTTTTACTAAATGTATATGGTTTTGTTCCACCCTCTACATATGAAGCTATTGAATATTGAGTAATAGGTATGCCTTCTGTATTTTTTCCTATATCTAATTTATTAGAATCATATACTATTAAGTCTTCTGGTTCATCAATTATATATTCTTTTGAATATACTCTAGCACGCGAATTGTTAGATTGTATTACAGAATTATCTGCCTCCCAATCTTTTCCATTAACTTTTACTTTAATCTTTTCTGCTAATTTATGGGTATCTCCTGCATCTGGATATGCTCCTCCATTTCTTATATAAATATTACAATTATATCTCCATGTCCCTGCTCTAAATTTATCAGAAACATCTTTATCGATCCAAGTTTCTCCCTCTTTTCTTTGCCAATTGCCATTTTCAGTATCAAAATATGCTCTACACTCTTCTTCAGGTATTTCAATATGTGGATTAACACATTCTGTTCCCCAAACTGGAATTAAATCTATATCGTCTGACTCTCCAATAACTTCATCAACTTCTACACGATCATCTGATGCATATACGACATTAGTCGTTGGTATCACTAAGCTTAAAATCATAATAAAAATAAGTAAAATTGAATTTAGTTTTTTCATTTCTTCCTCCTTAGTTTTTAATTATCTATATTAAATCATATTACATTTTTTTTTGCAATACATATTTCGACAAAAAATTATATTAAATAACAAAAAAGCCTTAAAATTATATATTTCAAAGCTTTTTTATTTTTTCTAACTACATTAATGGTGTAACAAGTCTTAAAAGTGCTTGCCATGTTCTTAGACAAATCCACTAATTAATCAATTATCTGTATAATATGCAATTTTATTCAACTCTGTTTACTTCATATACATTTTTTCTGCGTTTTTTCTTTATTACAATAATTATACAAATTATAACAGCTAATACTCCAGCTCCTATTAATATTTCAACATAATATGTTTTTTTAATTACTTCATTTTCAGCTAAAAGTTTAGCATTATACTCTAATCCATCTACTGTATATTTTATAGTTCCTAATTCCTGTCCTTTAAGGATTGGAGCAACAATTTCTTCATTTAAATTTATTTCAGGTTCTATTTCTTCAGCTTTTATTGCTATATTATTCATAGCTTTAATATCATCACTAATTACTAAATTTAAGTTTTTAGTTTCTTTTGTAGCTTTTTCTACTTCAATGCTTTTAATTACATCACCTTTTTTGTGAATTTGAGTATATTCATAATTATCGAAAAAATAGTTCATCATATTTTTTGTTTCTGAAAATTTGCTTTCTGCAGTTTTAGCACCTAAAACTACAGTAATTACATCAAACCCATTTTTTGAAGTACTTGTTATTAAACAGTTTCCGGCTTGTAAAGTTGTACCTGTTTTTATACCTTTTACATTTTCATCATAATATCTACTATTTGGATTTACAAAATTATTTGTATTTTTCATAATTCTATCTTTTTTTGAGTATTTATTAGTAGCAGATAAAGTGTGTTGGTATGTAGAAACAATTTTAACGAATTCTTCATTTTCCATAGCATATTTAGCAATTAAATACATATCATAAGCTGTTGTGTAATGATTACTATTATGAATTCCATTTGGATTTACAAAGTGTGAATTTTTACAACCAAGTTCTTCTGCTTTTTTATTCATCATATTTGAAAAGCCATCTACAGAGCCACCAACATGCTCTGCTAAAACATAAGCTGCATCATTTGCAGATTTAAGCATAAGTGCATATAGCAAATCTTCTACAGTCATTTGTTCTCCTACAAATAGTGGTGCTATAACATAACCTGATGGTATATTTGATATTGCAGTTTTTGAAACAGTTACTGTATCTGTTAATTTGCAATTTTCTAGTGTTAAAATTGCTGTTAATATTTTTGTAACTGATGCAGGATAATTTTGAATTTTACTATTTTCTTCATAAATAATTTTACCCGAATTTTCTTCTACTATTATTGATGCCTTTGCATTAACTGAAAAATCATTTGCGCCATATACAAAAATGCAGTTAGACATAATAATAGCAATAAGTATAATTGCAATAATTGTTTTTTTGATTCTTTTGTTCATATTTTTTCATTCCCTTCTATGTTTTGATTTATTATATCATAACTATTTTTTTATAACAACAAAAAGATAGAAACTTTTTAAGTTCCTACCTTTAATATTTTTACAATACATTTTATATTAGCTTATTCTATACATAAAAATCTTACGATTTTTCTTTTGAAGATAAAATCGATTTTATTCTCACTTCAAGTTGCGAAACTTAGAAGTTTCATAGTGTTTCCTATAAAATAGAGCAATCATATATGAATTTCAGCTGATTATTGTATTTCAATTTTTTTAGCTTGTGGTAATTCTTTTTTAGCTTCCATTTTTGGAATACGTATTTTTAGAATTCCATTTTTAAATTCTGCATGTATATCTTCTTCTGTAACATCTTCTCCTACAAAGAAGTTTCTTGAGCATTCTCCATAAAATCTTTCTTTGTGAACATATCTTTCATTTTCATCGCTACTATTGTCTTTTTCAATTTTAGCAGAAATAGTTAAATATCCTTCTTTTAGCTCAAGATTAATGTTTTCTTTTTCATATCCTGGCAAATCCATTTCTATAATGTACTCATCACCTTTTTCTTTAATGTCTGTTTTCATTAAAGATTGCTCTCTTCTTGAGAAAAAATCATCTCCTTTAAAAAAATCATCGAATAAATCAAATTCGTTTCTTCTTCTTGGTATCATCATCATAAAAACCACTCCTTTTTATTTTTTTTTTACGTGTTGATACTCTTTTTTAAGGGTATTCACATATATGTAATATTTCCTATTACAGTTATATTATACCACTATTTTTAGCAAAGTCAATAGTAGAGTGCTAAAAAAGTTTGTGAATTTTTTGTGAACAATTTATTTCTTGTGTAATTACTGATTTTTTATAGGTTTTACGTTCTTTTTTCTACTATACATTTTTATTTAGTGCTTTTTCTATCTGTTCTAATGTAATTGGTCCTTGTCTTAAAATTTTTATTTCTTCTGATGTGCAATCAAGTATTGTACTTGATTGTCCTTTTGGAACTTCACCTTCTAAAATTCCATCTAATGTTGGAAAGGCTTTCTCTACTTCTTCTAAAGTCTGACATGTAGGCTCTCCACTTATATTTGCACTTGTCATAAAAATTGGATTTTCAACTTTTTGTATTAATTGTTCTAATATTTTTGAAGTTGCCATTCGAATTGCAATTTTTGTATATTCATTATCTATAGAATCAAGTAATTTAATTTGCTTCTCTAAAATCAATGTTATAGGTCCTGGCATAAATTTATTAATTAACGCTTCAGCTTTTTTATTTACAATTGCAATATTTTTTATCTGTTCTTCATCTGCACACATAATAGGAAATAATTTATTTAGTGGTCGGTTCTTGATTTCTATTAATCTATCATGTGCCTTCTCAGAATTCATTCTAGCACATACACCATAAACTGTATCTGTTGGAACGCAAATAACTCCATCATTTTTAAGTATATTTGCTAATTCTTCTATTTGGTTTTGTTTATATTTTTTTATCACTTTAATTACCTCGCTATTTTCAAAAATATTCAGTTTTACCTTTTAAAATATCTTTAATTTAATAACCATTCAATTATTTTGTTTGTATCTGTTTCACTTATTTTAATATTTTCATCTAATAATCCTATTTTTGGTCTAATACCATCATCATTATGAAAGTCAGATCCTATAGTTACTTGTAAATTATATTTTTTAGCAAATTCATTCCATTTTTTTACATCATTAATTTTATTGTTGTTTTTATCTACATATATATAATTTGCTTCAATACCATCAGCATTCATACTTTTTACAATTTGTAATATATCATTATCTGTTAAATTATTTTCATATTTATATGCCACAGGATGTGCTAGCACAACTTTTCCACCTGCTTGTCTTATTATATTAGCAGCTTGTTTAGGTGTAACTGTTGTTTTTTTTACATAAGCAGGTTTACCTTCATTCATTATATTTTCTATAAATTCTCCCTTATTTGGAATATGACCAAATTTTTTTATTAATAAATTTTCATTTTTAGGATTTTTTATTATATCCAAAGCAATGTGTGCTTTCGTAACAGATTTAATTTGATCTAGTTCATATAAATTTATAAAATATCCAAGTTTTTCAAGTGCGTTTGCAACTTTTTTTAAATAATCATGTCTATAATTTTTTATAAGATTCAATTGCTCTTTAAAAATCTGATTGCTTATATCTATATTGTAACCTAAAACATGAATTCCCACTCCTTTATATATTGTGGAAATTTCAACCGCTGTTATTATTTGAATTTGTTTGTTCTTAGAATACTTGAATAATTCTTCACTATAGGCCTCTATAGTATCATGATCTGCTATTGCTATTGTTTTTACCTCATTCCTTACCGCCTCATCTATTACTTCTTTTGGTGAAAAATAACCATCTGAACAAATAGTGTGAATATGTAAATCTATTTTCATTCATCTATCCTCATTTCATTAAAGGTTTTATCCTCTAATTTAATATCTCTCCATATATTCATTTTTTTTATAAATAGTTCATATAACTCTGGTGTAGAGTAAAATCTTCTTTTCGTCGCTTCTCCTAAAACTTGAAATAGAATTTGCCATAACTCCTCATCATTATATTTTTCTGTTATTTGCTTTCTAGAAGCCATTAACTCTTCTTCTAATGAATGATTAAAATTAAATCCTGTAAATGATAATAAAAAATCATGTACAAAATTATATGCCATATCATCATATTGCCAAGTTTTTCTATATGATCTTGGATGTATAGGTAAATATGGAATTTCGGAATTTTTTATACTATTATCTATTGTTTCTGGAACCTGATGTATCATTTTTTTCAACTTAGAGTATTCTATGATATGTGCATCTAGAGGAAGAAAAACTGAAGGCATTCTTCCATTTTTCAAATTTTCAACAATATTTTTTACATCTTGGATTGTTTGAATAGGATCAACATCAGATGTATGTAATCCATATTGTAAAAATAATCTTGATAAAATCTGCTCTGCATCTTGAACATGTCCATCTGCACAAACTAGCCACATATCAATATCAGGCAATCGATTTATTACTTTTCTTGGCTTTAGACCATCATCCATTTTTGGACATGGTTTACATACTTGTTTCAAATCTGGCATAGTATCATAGTTAGATGTTAAGCAGCCTCTACACCCCCATATTGTTCTTTTACTTTTTTTAGCGTGGTTTAATAAATCTGCATTATAGTTAAATTGTTCAGTTATAATTGGTAGCTCTCCTTTATAATTATCTCCCAATGCATAAAATGGATATCCCGTTCCAAAAGAGCCATGATTTCCAGGAACTTTTGATGCAATTTCATTAAAAACATCTATATTCTTTTTTATATACTCTTTTTTTAGTTCAGTATTGGTTTGTTCATAAAGATTTGATATATACGTAACTTGTTTTATAAATTTTAATAAATCACTACTTTTCATGTATTATTCCTCCATAAAATAAATATATATTGTTGTCATAGTTCAATAATTTTGTACTCCCTTTATTATATCTAATGTTAAATCTTTAAAGAGATTTTACTATTTAACTCTATTCTATAATAAAGGCGTCATATATATAGGTAAATACAAAACATCATTTTCTTCTTTCAAATCTCCTTGATGTACTATAATTGATTTATTTAAGTAATCTTTATATTTATTTTTAAATTTGTTTAATGAAGAAAAAGTATAGTTTTTGCCTGATTTCACTTCTATTGGAGTAATATTATGTTTTGATGTTATTTTACTTTTTGCAATTAAAAAATCTATTTCCATTCTTTCTGATGAATCTTCTCTACTACTTTTTGAATAATAATATAATTTTTTCTTTGCTGCCACAAGCATTTGTGCAACAATATTTTCTATAATCATTCCTTCATTAAAACTTAACTTATCAAATAATATTTTTTTGTAAACTTCTTCATCTACCAATCCTTTTTCATCAAAAGCCATTGAAAGAAGCAACCCTGTGTCAAACATATAGCATTTAAATGAACTAGAATCCATATTGAGCTTTAAGCCTATATTTGGTTCTGTTGTATTATATGCAATATTTATAAGTCCTGCGTCTTGTAACCAATAAAATGCACCATAATATTCCCTATATCTAGCGTTAACATCTAATGAAGCTAAATTAAATTTCTTTTCGTGTTTTTGCAATTGTGCAGGAATATCATCAAATATTTGCTTAACTTTTAAACTTACATCTTCAGCATGTTTTCGGATATCATCCCTATATAGCTCTATTACATCTCTTTTTACTGCATCTACTTTTTCGAAATCTCTTGTTTCAGCATAAATTTCTACAGCTTGAGGTATCCCGCCAACTATTAGATATTCTTTAAAATAGTCCATTGCCTTTCTATGCATCGCTGGTTCTAATGGTATTTTTTTATTATAACACATTTTTATAAAATCCATTAATGTGTCATTCCCCATAGCCCAAACAAATTCTTCAAAATCCATAGGTTCCAATCTTAATTTATGTTCTTCTGAAGGAATCAAAATATCTTTTACATTCTTTTTAATAGACACTAATGAACCTGTTTCAATGTAATCATACCTTCCATCTGCAACTAAATGTTTAATAGCTCCCCTTGCTTTAGGACAAAACTGCACCTCATCAAAAATAAATAATGTCTCACGTTCATATAATTTTGTATTAAAATATCCTGATAAATAAGTAAATAAATAATCTAAATTGTCCATATAATTTTCAAATAAATCTTTTACAGCTTGTGAAACTTTTGAAAAATCTATCAATATATATGTTTTATAGTTTTCTTTTGCAAATTGCTCTGCTATATAACTTTTTCCAACTCTTCTTGCTCCATCTATTAATATTGCTTTTTTCCCTTGACTTTCATTCTTCCATTTGATTAATTCATCATATATTTTTCTTCTCATGTTTAAACCTCCCAATATAAACATTTTCATGTATTATAAATATATTATATCACGAAATCAGGATTTTTGCAAGTTATATATTTCACGTTTTCAGGATTTTTACAAGTTGTGTATTTCACGTCTTCAGGATTTTTGTATTTACTATATGCTTTTGGTTGCATACTTTCTAAACAACTACCTACAATTATCATTGTTTCTTGAGTATCAAAACAATTTGTTTTTAATAAATCTTTCATCATTCTCACCACCTATACAATATCATCTTTCAAATCTTTATTAAACATCACTATCTAAATATATTTTTTAATTCTAGTATTAATTTTGGAAACATCTCCACATAGCACACTATCATTAATTCTAATCTATTATTCTCATGGTTTTAAAGCTGTAATTGGCACAATATAAATACCAGTTTCTGGATCTTTTACTACTGCCGAACATTTTCCTACTATAACACACATAAATACTGGTTTTTTTACCATATTATCGTAGAAATTTAATAGACTTTTTTTTGCCTCATCTACTTGATTAAAGCCTAATTTTATTTCTACAGCAGCATATTCTCCATCTGAAAATTCTAAAATTGAATCTACTTCTAATCCCGTCACATTATCTCTAAAATGATATAAATGTCCATCTAGATAATCCATATAAATTCTTAAATCTCTTTCTACTAATGCCTCGAACATAAATCCAAATGTATTTAAATCTTTTAAAAGTTTTTCTGTTGTTAATCCTAAGCAAGCACATGATAATGATGGATCGGTAAGATGTCTCTTAGGCGATTTTCCTACTCTATTAGGCGAACGATAATTTTCACTATATGCCTCTTGATTTTCAATCAAATGAAGTCTATCTAGAACATCTAAATAGTCAATTACTGTATCTCTACTAGATAATAGTTCTGTTCCACTTTCATACTCTTCTATATCTTTTATTATTGTTTTATTCCCTACAATCGACGCTTCATTTCTTGCAAGTGATTTAAGTAACATTTTCATTTTATTTTTATCTCTTCTCTTTTCCGCTTCCTCATTCATATCTACATTTAAAACAGAATCAATGTATGATTTTGGTATTAATCCAATTTTATTTTCACTTACATTTATATTAGCGGGCCAACCGCCTCTTATCAACAATTTTGCCAATTGTTGTATTTCTATGTTACCTGTATTAAGTGTTTCTTGTGTGTGATTTAACATATTGGTTAAAGAAGCTTCCCCTGTAGAATCTCCAGATTCATATAAACTCATAGTATACATATTTAATCTTCCAATTCTTCCTGCACCTGAATGATGTACTTTTTCTTTCATTATTTTATTTGGTAATGTTGTAGATCCTGTTATAATAAAATTACCTTTCTCAGTAGTTTTATCACATTCACGTCTTACTGCATCCCATATAGATGGCACCAAATGCCACTCATCAATTAATTGTGGCCTTTTTTCCAAATCTTTATTAAAAATTGATTTAACATCTATTTTTGCCATTTCTCTTACATCATCATCATCTATAAAAATTTCACTTTTAACATGCTTTAATGATGTCCAAGTTTTTCCACACCATTTTGGCCCTTCTATGCTTACAGCTCCAAATACGGATAAATAATCTTCTAATTTCTTCTCTATTAATCTATTTCTATACTTTGCTTCATCTATAGTCATTTCACTCACCTCTTTATTTAATATATCATTTTTTAAACTAAAAGTCAATAATCAGTCGACACTTTTTAATGATTTTGGTCGACACTTTTTAACGTTTTTAGTCGACACTTTTTAATTTTTTTTTATATTCATTAAGCATTTCTGTATATTTTTCTCCTTCTTTAGTTAAAATATTATCTGTTATCATAAATATTGTACAACCTAAAGTATATGCTATTATAAATCTTATGGCAATTCCTTGTACTGAGGGTTGAAAAAATTGTTCTTTTATTGCAAATATTAAAATTACTACACATATAAAAAACAAAAGCAAAAATCCTCTTTTTGTATATGATAATTGTTTTAAAATTTTAGGTGATAAAAATATTCTTTCTAGTATAGCACTAATTACACATAGTCCAAAAATATTTATAAAATCCATTGTGGAAATTAATTCAATGTTAAAAATTTTTGCTCTAATTACCCAAAATATTGTAGTTGTTGAAATAGAAATAGCTAAAAATTTTAGTATTTCATTTGTTTCATATTTTAATTTATCCATCTTTTTTTCCTCCTATTCCAATTTTCTTTTTAAATACTGAAACATATTGCCTTGAAATATAAATTTTTTCACCATTATCCATTGTCGCTAACATTTTGCCATCAAATTCTGGTTTAACAGATTTTACTCTATTTAAATTTACTATAAAAGATTTTGAAACTCTTAAAAATGATGTATCTTCATATTTTTCATCTATTTCATATAATCTCATTCCTACTTCAAATACACCATCTTCTGTATAGCAAAATGTTTTTCTATCTACAGTTTCAAAATATAGAATTTCATTTTGATCTAAACAATATGTTTCTCCGTGAGATATTCCTATAATTTTCTTTTCACTATTATTAATATTTTTTATAAAAGAAATTAATTTTATAATATTTTCATCTGTTTTATTACATTCAATGTTAATTATTGTTTCTTTTATATCTGAATTTTCTATTATATTAACAATCAATTTTTATCATCTCCTTTTGTAGCTACTACATTTATTATAATAAAAAATATAAAAAAAACAATACTTATGCACATAAGATGCTAAATATTGTGTATAAAATGCTTTTGTAGGATACTTTTAGGGACACCTTCCAAAAGTATCTCTTTTTATTATTATATTACTCCAAAAGCAGGAACATTTATTGTTACCGCTTCAAAAGATCCTTCAGCTGAATAATTAGTATTTTTATCTAAATACAATACATCTCCACTTTCAAGGTGTACTTTTTCTCCATCTATAATAAAATTTGCATTTGCACTAATAAAATAATATACTCTTTCATTTTTTAATTTAGTTAAATCTAATCTCCCATCTAATTTCGTAACTGCTAAACTTATATTTTCTGTAGTTTCTTTTGTTAAATAATTATCCGCAAAATGTACCTCGCTAATGTTTCTCCTCACTTTTTGATTTTTCGATATTTTTTTGTACATAGTCATTCTCCTCATATTTATAATTTATTAATTAGATACTCACATATTTTCTTATGCCCATTTGTATTTGGATGTAATCCATCTATAAAATCTTCTTTTTGCAATACATCTTTCATTGGTATGTATTTGATTTTATTTTTTTTGCAAAGTACTTCAAGTTCGCTGTCAAAATTTAATATTGATTGCAAATCCTTATCATATTCAGATATAACTTCATTATCATACTTATTAGGTTTCCACAAAAACTTTTCACCACATTCTATTCGAGTTAATCCTAGAATTATTAAATCACAATTATTTTCTAAAACTATTTTTGTAATTTTACATATATTTTCTTTGAATTTTTCTATACTATTTTTCTGATTTCCGTTAAATTCTTTTGTATCATTTATTCCAATAGAAAGTATTACTATGTTTTTAAATTCTTCGTGCTTAAATGATTTCAAAATACTTTCTATTTTATTTAATATATCTGTGCTTGTTGCTCCTGGAAAACCAGCAATATGAACATAATTATTGCATACTTTCGAATCGTCTTTATTTACTATATAGTTTTTAAACATTGTTGCCCATCCATTAGTTTCAAAATCTCCTATGCCATAAACTATACTATCACCACAAATAATAATGTTATTTTTCATTTATATCACCTTCTAATTATTTTCATATAAATCTTTTATAAAATTAACGCTAACTTCTATTGCCTTATTCAATGCTTCTTTATCATCTGCAAATGCGTGTGTTCCTTTTTCAATTAATTCTAACTTTGAATTTTTACATAATTTTGATACTTTGACTGATAATTCATAAGGAATCATAGTATCATCAAGTCCATGCACAAATAACTTCGGTAATTCAACATTTATTAGATGTTTATATGGCACTATTTTATATACTTCATTATATAATGGTAGTCCTAATTTAAATATTTTTCCTGTCCTCTTGCTTTTTATTTGATAATATCCTTGTTTTTCAGCAATTTTTTTATGTTCTTCTGTAAAGAAACCTTCTGGTTCAATTGTAGCAAGGTAATCTAATGCTCCATACCACAAAATTAAACCTTTTATGGTTGGAAATTTTTTATAATCTAGTAAAGACAATATGCTTGCACCAAAACTTGCACCCAAAATAACTATTTCGTCAAATCCTTTTTTATTTAACATTTCGATAGTCTTTTCTAAATCTTTAACTTCCTTTGTAGGAGTCATCTCATAATCATTTCCTGTACTTTCGCCATGTCCTCTAAAATCAAATCTAAAAGAATTTATTTTTTTCTCCTGCAATTTTTCAACTAAATCATTAAAACTATTTCTCTCCGTTTTATCTCCATTAAAGCCATGACATAATAAAACTAATTCTTTGTTATCATTTACTTTAGAAAGTAATCCACATAATTTGATATTATCAGTACTTTCATAATATAACTTCTCTTCCATATATTTTCATCTCTTTCTATTTAAATAAATTCTAATAATTATTTAAATTTTGATATTTTCTAATATTCTTCCACTATTTTACATTTTATCACATATAATTACTTTTTTAGTTTTATTTATAAAATCAATAATCTCAATTGTTTCTTGTTCATGAATATCTAATTTAGAGTTTATTCCCCAAATCTTACATTCTGTTATTTCCGCTTTTATTAAAACTTCATTTTCTAATAAAGTATAACTTTTATATGTTTCAAAATGCTTTCGTTTAATTAACTCTATAAAATCATCATTTTGAATTGGTTTTCCTACTATTTTAGCTTTTCCTTTAAAATTATATGCACCAATATTAAATGCAATATTGTTATTTTCCTGAATATTTCTTATTTTTTCAAATGTTTTGTCAGTTTGAAAATATACTATAAGTCCTTTATTAACTATACACATCTGTGCTGTTGAAACAATACCTTTTTTATTTGAAGTAGCTATTGTAGCAAATTTTGTATTTTTAATTAAATTATCAATTTTATTAATTTCTTCTTCTAATCCTATTTCATTTAAATATTCAATATTATCCATAAATTCTTCTCCTCGCTCCTACACATAATTTATTTTGTTTCCATTATTTTGTAATCATTTAAATTTTTCATTTACATTCATCTCCTACTTTGTAATTTTTTCATTTTTAAAATCATTTAAAATATATAAATTAATTATTTTCTAGCTATATATAAATCTGCTGTAGTTGGTATTTCTTCAATTCTTTTAATATCTGTAAACTTACTTTCTTTTAGTAAATTTTTTATTTCACTATGTGTATATACTTTCCCATCTTTAGAATTTACAAGCATTTCAATTGCAAATTGAACAGAAAATTCCGGACTTATTTTGTCATCATTTAAGAAAAAGCTTGTTAAAAATATTCTTCCATTTGGTTTTAATACATCATAAATATTGTCTAATAATTTTTTCACGTTATCTTTAGGTTCCTGATGTATTACTGCAAATAAAAATACATCATCATATTTTTCTTTTGGAAAACACTCATTATAATCACAAGAAACGGATACTAATCTATTTTGTAAATTTTCTTTTTCTATATTTTTATTCTGAATTTTAGATACTTTTGGTAAATCTATCATTTTTCCTTTAACAGACTCATACTTTTTAGCTACATTTATTAAATATGTACCTGCTCCTGCTCCAACATCTAATATAGTATGATTTTCAAAATTATAGTTATTTGCTATATATTCTGCCTGTGGAATAGCGTTTGCTTGCATACCATTAATAAAATTATCTGCCTGTTCATCTGTCAAGTCCCTAAAATTTTTTAATGAAAAATTATTATCTTTTATTGCATTTTCTAAATTATCATATTTCATCATTACTGTTTGAGCAAAATCAATATATCCTGTTTGATTATATTTTGAATTTTTAAGCAAAATATCCTTATACTGCTCTAAAAAATACCCATTTTCACTTTTACATATAATTTTATGATAAACTAAACCATTTAGAATAGGTTCAATTTTTATATCTGTAACATTTAATTCTTCTGATATTTGCTTTAAACTTTTTATATCTTCTGATAAACAATTAAAAATACCCAAATTGTTTGCTGTTATTATTAAGTATGTTAATTTATAGCTGTTTACCATTGATTTTAAATTACTTATTTGTTCCTTAATTTCCATATTTTTCTCCATTTTCCAACAAATTTGATATACATTTTTTAAGAAATTTAATATACATTTTTTAATAATTTTAGTCGACATTTTATTTGCATTTATTTAAAAATTTTTATGTTTTTTATTTGTATGTAAAACTCTTATATTACTCATTTTTCTTGTTCCTCTTTCCCTTTATTTCTAATTAAGCACAATATCATCTTTCCAATCTTTATTAAACATCACTATTCCATCAACACTAAATCCAAATTTATTATAATACTTTTCTTTGTCTAGCTCTGTTGATAGTATTCTTCTTCCAAAGCCCTTATAATGCTCACATATTTTGTTCATTAAATATGTGCCAATTTTATTTTTTTGGTACTCTGGCTTAATTAGTAAATATGTAATAAAAACATTGATATATCCATCACTAATTGTTGAAATAAGACCTATTAAGTCCTTATCCTTCCATGCAGTAATAACACAATCACTATTTTTTATTGCATTATACAATCTATTAGGGTATTCTGCTGTTTTCCAACCAACTGATGAAAATAGCTCTACTAATTTATTTTTGTCTATATCTTTAATAAATTTGTATTCAATATCATTCATAGTTTTTGTCTCTCCTATCTTTCTTTATTTACATTACTATTTTTCTTCCCCTTTGTTTTTTGGTTGTTCTCTTTGAGAATTCATAATTTCAGCATAGATATCTTCAATTTTATCTATTTCATCAGAGTATTTGCTCAAATGACGATATTCATCAGAATTTATTATTATATAATTAGATAAATCTAACCTAATTTTTCTTTTTCCATATTATTTAACCCCTTTAATAACCATAAACTTCTGATGCCAAAGGATTTAAAAAATATATTAAAGTATCATCGGTTTTAAACTCTATAGCATCCCATTCTGTTCTCTTTATATATGAATATCTTGAATCTTTTCCCACCTTATTCATTAAGACATTTCTATCTTTTACAACAAAATCGGCTGCAGCTTCCCAATTTAATCGTGTTTCATCAAAATATCTAATTTTAATATGTCTTAAATCTCCATATTTTGTTTTAATAGGTTGATTTAGTAAATAAACATTACCTCTCTCTGTTTCTTTAAGCAATTTGGATTTTTCACTTATCTCATTATCTAATTGTTTTTTGTGTTCTTCACTAATAGGAAATATATCAATAAAATCAATCTTTTGTAGTCCTTCAATTTCTACTAAATCTTTTTCTATTCTATTTAAATTTTTCTTGATAATTTCTTCAAACATATTATATTTCTCCCCCATTTTGATTTGCCAATTGATCAATTGTAACTCCTGATTCATCATTCCAATTTATTTCAATTGAATTTATCTTTTCATTTTGAAATTCGTTTAGTATTTCATAATCTTCTTTATTCATCTCAAAATCTAATGCTTCAATATTCTCTTTTATTCTATCTTTGTTTGTTGATTTTATTATAGGTATAATCTCTTTTTCTTTTATAATCCAATTTATCATTACTTGATTTTGAGTTTTATTATATTTTTCTGCTAATTGTTTTAAAAACTCATAATTTTTTTGAGCAATCTTATTTCTTCTTAATGGTTGATATGCAGTAAATAAAATATCATTTTCTTTACAATAATCAATCAATCCTTTATTTTCATAGTATTTACAATCTAAATTATATATACCTTCAAAAAAATCAATCTTAACAATACTATTTATTTGTTTTAATTGTTCTAAATTAACATTACTAATACCTATATACTTGACTTTTCCAAGTTTTACTAACCCGTCGATTTCTCTGTATATTTCTAACATTGGAATTTTACACACAGCAAATGTATGTATTTGAAAGCAATCTACATAATCTATATCAAGAATTTTCAGATAATAATTTAATTGATTTTCAACATCTTCTATTTTTTCAACATATCTTTCTAAATTTGCACATATGAATAGATTTTCTCTTCCAACTAATTTTATAAAATCCTTCATCTTTTCGACTACTTTACCATTATTATATAACAATGATAAAGGCAGATAATTTTGCCCTAAATCAAATGAATATTTTAATGCTTCTAAATCTTTTTCAAAATTTTCTGGATCTATTTTCCATGTTCCTATTCCAATTTTACATATATCATTCTTGTTCATAACCGATTCCTCTCAAACTTTTAATTATTTTCTAGCTATATATAAATCCGCTGGACTTGGTATTTCTTCAATTCTTTTAATATCTATAAACTTACTTTCTTTTAGTAAATTTGTTATTTCACTATGTGTATATACTCATTTGGATATCTGAAATGCTGTTTCCAATTACTAATAATTTTTTATATTCCTAACCTCTTATAAATCATTTTTTCTTGTATCAATATGTGTACTAGGTTCAAATGGTGGATTCATAATTTCAACCATTTTCATTTTACCTTTAAAAGCAAATTCTGTACCTACTGGAATTTCAATAGTATCACCCTTTTCAATTTCATATTTATATCCACCAATACATGCAACTCCTCTACCCTCTATAATGTAATATATATGTATGCTTTTAGTTTCTTTTTGATAATTGTGGATCTATTTCAGCTACTAAAAATTCTTTCTTTTCCTCGTCAGAAAACATATTATTTATGCAATCATATGTTGACTTTGATACAAGATTTTTATTTTCAATAACTTTATTAAAAATTAATTTCATTTCATTCCTCTTTTCTCAAATCAAATTTATCTATCATTTGCTTAGTTGCAAAACCGTCTTTACATTTTACTTTTTCAAGAAATACAATTCCATCTAAATGATCACATTCATGTTGTATATCTCTTGCTGTAAAGCCATTTACCTCTTTTACTATTTTTTCTCCATTTTCATTATAATATGTTACTTCAATATTGGTGTATCTTTTAACTTTTCCTCTTATAGAAGGTACACTTAAACAACCTTCAAATTCTATAGATGTATTATCTGATATTTTTCTCCACTTTGGATTTATCATTACTGTTGTCGGAACTTCTTCGCAATCCTTATATGAACATTTTTCTTTGTTGACTTGAATAATTACTATTCGTCTATTTATTCCCGCCTGTGGTCCTGCTATTCCAAATCCACCTGAAAAATTTAATGTTTCTTTTAAATCTTCTATTTCTTCTAAAATTTCGTTATTAATGTTGTTTATATCTACTTTTTCGCATTTTGTTGCTAATATTTGGTCTCCCACTTCTCTTATTCTTAATACTTTCCCCATAATTTCGCCTCCATATTTTTAAGTTTTATTACTTTTATACTAATAATGTCAAATTTATTTTAATATTTTTCATTATGCACCCTACTTATTTGAAAAGATGTTTTTTTAGGTTCCCTAAAAGTATCCCTAAAATCATTTTCCTAATGTTCTGGTTCTTCTGGCTCACCAGCTGAATCTGAGTTCGTTAGCTCATTTTTTCCAGGGCCATATTTAGCCATACGCTCTCTAATTGATGTAATTCCTATTTCTGTTGGTCCCTTTCCATAAGCTGCTTTAGCCTCTTCAATTGTAATTGTATCTATACTATTTCTTTTTTCTAAATAAAATTCATGTCTTTTTTTATAAAATTCATCTATCCAGACAAAACCATTTTTATCTACTATAAATCCTCCTTCTTCTAAATATGCGACTTTACGTTCTTCTATTTTTAAAGAGTTACATTTTATATGTTTGCTATCGGCAAATCGTTTTGCTAGTTCATCTATTCTATAAAGCGGATTAAATTCATTTATTTTATCAAACGGACTACTATTCCCACGTTTAGAATCACTAGATTGAGGTGAAATGGCATACTCAAGATTTTGCGCACAATTATAAAATCCACAATCCCATAATGCATCTTCAACACTCTCATAATATCCTTCTAACACATCTTGAATTTCAAAAACCTGTACTAGACTTTCTAACTTTGTTGCAACTTCTTCTTGCTCACCATTAGCATAAATTCTATATGCTTCTCTACTACAATTATATGTGAAACCTAAAATCCCATCACGAATTAATCTAGTTATACGTCTTTTATTGTCCTCAGATAATTTTCCTAATTCAATATATTTGATATCACTTGACTCATCTCTATTACTACACATAAATGTTCCTATGTTTCTTTCCCATAGAGCCATACATGCCCTTTGGCATTCTGGTATAACATATTCGCCTATATTTGCTTGAACTACATGCCATGGCATATAAAGATAATTATATTGTGATTCTGTATGATTTGGCAATACATACTTCCCTTTATCAACACTATTCATTTTAAACTCTCTCCCTTGTAAAATATATTTAGTTTTTTGAGGTCACCTTCCTCTTTGGCTAATAGAACCGTCCCTTTGTCCAACTTCTAGTCTTTCATTTTCACTGTACTTTGCTTCCTTTTTTAGTAATTCCAAAAATCCAGTACTGTTTGCACCAATATGGCAACCATCTTCATCAAAAATTTTGCCTCCTGCTTGTCTAACTAAATAAAGTCCAGGTACATAATCCCAAGCATTATTTTTTCTGTAAATACATGCACTTAATCTTCCACAAGCAACCCAAGCAAAATTAATACATGCACAAAAATTGCAATCATTTTTATTGTATTCTCTCATTTTGGCAGTTCCAATTATTCCATTACCTGCTGTTACTGCATACATACCATTTTTCGTAGATAGATTATTTACTTGTATTTTTTCTCCATTTAAAAAGGCTCCATTTTCATCTGCATAATATAATTCATTTAGTTTTGGTAAGAAAATTACAGAACTACAAGTTTTTCCATTTCTTATACAAGCAACTTGAATTCCCCAAAGTGGTAACCTATTTGCAAAATTGATTGTTCCATCAATTGGATCAATTGTAAAACAATTTTCTGTTAAATTATTGTCACTATTATATTCTTCACTTACTATTGTAAAATCTGGATAATTTTCTTTTATTTGTTCAATCATATAGTTTTCTATTTCTAAGTCAAAATTTGTAACTAAATCTCCATCGTTTCCTTTTGCCTTTACTTCAAACTCATCTGTTATAAGTTTATTGGCATTTTTTACTAAATCAATTAAAAATCTTGTGTCTTTATTCATTTTATTTACACCTCTATACTTAAATGATTTCCCTAATGACTAATTATTTATTTGTCTTATTTTTGTCTTCCCAAGCTTTTCTTACAAAACCTAATGAAAGAGTAGATAAGGTAAAACCAATAACTGGCACTAATGAGCTTAATAATATATTATCATAATTTCTTATTACATATGAATAAGTGATAACAACAATATAAGTCAAAATCATTATACATATTTTCCTTGTCCAACAAGTTTCCCATTTTTTATCTAATTCAACTCTTTTATTTCTTGTTTTTATATTTTCTATTTCTTGTTCTATTTCTTTTAAATCCATTTTTTATTCCTCTTTTCTTAATTTTTTTATTATACTACTTTCAACAACTTTTCTAAAAGATATAGTCTGTCAGATCATTTATATGGTTTATAAGTCTATATCTGCATATATCCCAATACTTTATCTCAAATATTATTATATCTCAATAGTTTCATCATTTTCAAGTATTTTGTATTTCACTTCATATTTTTCAAACATTGCTTTTATATAATCAAAATCTGGTGGAAATGCTGGATTATCCATATGAATAGGAATTGTTAACTTTGCTTCAACTTCTTTTGAATATAAAGCAGATTCAAAGGCTGACATTGTTAAGCCATGTCCTGTTACAGGAATACATAAAATATCTGCTTTGTAATCATTTTGGAAGCATATTGTATCACTTGTTGTATATAATCTATTTTCTCCATCATCAACAATATAACCAACATTTTCATTAATTTCTTTTCCTTTTAATAGTGGTTGATATCCATGTATAGCATGCACTACTTCAATAGTTATATCTCCCATTTGAAATACATCTTTTTCTTTAATAATGTTTATATTTAAATCTTCATTTGCATTTTGTACTTCTCTAGTAGAATATATGGTTATGTTTTTGTTTAATTTTTTTAGAACCTCTGCATTACAATGATCTGGATGTTTATGTGTTATTAAAATAATATCTACATTATTCCAAATATCAAAATATTCTTCTTTATATTTTAATATTCCCGGATCTATCAATATTCTTTTTCCTTTTGTTTCAATTAGTAAACATGATTGTGGAAATTTTGTAATTTTCATAATTAGCTCCCCTTTCTTTTATTCAGCACCTACTATTTTTGAAATGCTTTCTATCAATTCATCAGCTATATTTATACTACATGCGTGTCTATTATTCTTAAGATAATCTATATCAACCCATTTAGCAGTTTTAGCATATTCTTTTTCATCTTCATCAAAACCTTCATCTGAAATTTCTCCATCAACTATTTTAACAAAATAATAAATCATATAACTCTGATAATCTTTATTTTTCTTTTTATGATGAAAAAATGATGTATATATATTTAACAATTGAATAGGCTCTACTATATATCCTGTTTCTTCTTTTACTTCACGTATTAGAGTTTCAATATGTGTTTCTCCTTTTTTGGCAGTCCCTCCCGGATAATCATAGCCATCATACTGCGGAGATATTAAAATTTTATTATTTTTTATAGCAATCCCATAAAGATGAACAGATATATCTAATTTTTCTGAATCTACAATATATTCATTATTATAAACATCGTGTGTAATAGTTTTATTATCCATATAATTCGTCCCTCCTTTAGTGTTTCTAGCTTGTTTATTCCTTTTGGATTAAGTGTTAGCCATCTAATAAATCTTCGTTAGCTTCTACATGTCCTCCTGGTAACTCATATTCTCCATCACAAAATCCAGTATTTTTTCTTAAAACCAATAGTACTTCTTTTTTTCCACTGTTTTCTCTATTTAACATTAAATCAACTACAATTGCGCTCTTATATCTTTCTTCCATGAATATCTCCTTCCTAACTAATACTGTTCACTTTTTTAATCAATCTTTTCTTATTATTTTCGAAAATTTCCTTCCTATGTCCATTAGCTCCACTAGGATGCGGAAATCCAAACAGAATAGTGTATTTATTGTTTATTATGGAATTATCTATTAAATATTTTAATACTTCTTCAACTGCTTTTCCTAATGGAATTATCACTACATTTTGCAATTCATTTATTTCGCTTATAAAATATTTTTTTATATATTTGAGTAACAATTCATTACATAAAATATCTGGATTATGTCCATTATAATTTTTACCATTAATAAAAACAGGATATTTTATCAATGATGTTGTGTGTAACAAGTTATTATCTTCATTAAATAATTCACTAGATGAATCTAATTTAAATTTTTTATTAAGTCCTATTTGATCTAGCATATCTATTAAGTTTTTTCTCATACTGCCAGAAAATCTAGAGTTATATTTACATTTTTTTAAAATATCTATAATTTCTATATTATTAACTAATCCTTCATTTGCTGTTTTAAAAGCAATTTGTGTTTGAGTCCATCCTGGAGTAATTCCAATTACAAAAATTTTTGCTTTTTTATTTACAAATTCATTATGCGGTGCATAATATATATTAATTTTTTCATCTTTTTCTAATAAAAATTTTTTATTTAATATATCTTCTTTTTCAAATCTGTTTAATTGTATAATTTTATCAATATAATTCTCAAACATTTCTTTCTCCTGTTATTCTTGTATCAATATGTGTACTTGGCTCAAATAGAAATACTTTCATTGTTTCATCCTTATTTCAAGTAATTACTAACTATAATACTTTCTTCTTTTTCATTTATTGTTGCTTCTGCTCCTATTGGAATTATACTGTTTCCATGTCTGTGTCCAAAATCATTAGTTTTTACAACAGGAATGTCAGCATTTATCTTTCTTAATTCTTCAACAATATCATATTTATTTTCTTTTGCATATTGAAGTTGGTAAATGTAGCCAAATACTATTGCTTTATTTAATACACCCATCTGATTAATTTGCTCTAACATAGCATTCCACTGTATAATATCAGAATGATAACCTTCTAAAAATAATATTGAATCTCTTAAATCTGGCATATATGGCGTTCCTAATAGTTTTAACAAGCATCTAACATTAGTTCCATATATTTTTCCTTCTATCACTTCATCTTTAAAATTATAGAACTTTCTGTTATCGAAAGGAATAATTGTATTGTTTGCATTAAATAATTTATCCACAATTTCATTTTTGTCATAGTCTGTTACTTCGTCTTTGCCGAACCATATGTAGTCTTGGCAATGAAAAGTAATTAGTCCTGTCATTTTATTTATTGCACATAGCAAAACTGTAATATCACTCATTCCGCAAAATATTTTAGGATTGTTTTTTATATTATCGAAATCTATATATGGTAGTATTCCATTTACCATATCTCCGCCTTTTACTGTAAAAATAGCTTTGACTTCCTTATCACTAAACATATTATTTAAATCTGTTGCTCTTTGCAAAGGAGTTCCTGCACAATATTCATCATCAGAATATAAATATTTCCCATATTTTACTTTTAGTCCCAAACTTTCAAAATACTTAGTTGCATTTTCTAAATACACTTTATCTGTACTTTTTAAAGCTTTATCTGGAGCAATAACACCTATTGTGTCTCCCTGTTTTAATTTTTGTGCTAACATAAAATTCCTCCTATATTCAAATAAAATAATTACCACTTTGTATATATTTTTATTATTATATACAAAAAGCCGCATACAAAGGAATAGATTTAATATTATTCTCAAATCCAAAATTTCTAGTTGAAAATCTTATAGCATATTTTGGCTTAAACTCTTCCATATACATATTTAAACTAACAGATCTAACATTATTTCCACTTTTAACTTCTATTGGTATTATTCCGTCTTCATTGCTATATAAGGCAAAATCTATTTCAGCATTTCTGTCTGAAGTCCAATAATATAATGATTCACCTTTTGCAGTTAATTCTTGTGCTATATAATTTTCAGTAATTGCACCTTTATAAATAAAAGTTTTGTCTAGCATAATATCTGGATATTTAATTTCACTCATACAAGTTAGTATTCCAACATCACTTAAATAAATTTTAAATGTGTTTTCATCTATATAAACTTTTAAGGGGATTTCCATTCTTTTTGACTTATAATTTATTAATATTAATTTTGAAGCAACTAGCCAATCAATAGCACTTTCATATTTTCTTTTTCGTGCATTTTCATCATTATCATCAATAAAATTATATTTAAAATTCTTTTTATCTTTAGCTAATTGACTTGGAATGTTTTTATACACTTTTTCAATTTTGACTGTTTCTATTTCGCTAGTTACATATTTTTTCATATCTGCAATATATGAATCTTTAATATCTTCGATTATGTGCGAATCGAATTTTAAAATATCCAAATCATTTTCTACAAAATTTTTAACTGCTTCCGGCATCCCTCCAACACATAAATACTGCTTGTATAAAGTTAATGCTTGCTCATGTGCATATTCCGGCATTGGCGACATATTAGAATAACACTCTTTTATCTTGTCTCTTAGCATATCTTTTCCTGTAGCTAATAAAAATTCTTCAAAATTCATTGGATACATATATTCCATTCTAATTTTTCCCACAGGAAACGATCCTTTAAATCTGTTAATCTTAACTCCTAATAAACTACCTGCACATATTATTTTATATGGCTTAGTAGATTCATTAAAATACTTTAGTGAAACAATGCAATTTTCACTTTCTTGAACTTCATCAAAAAATATTAATGTTTTTTCAATATCTATCTTTTTACCTAAATATAGCTCTAAATTGCTTATTATCTTTTCATCATCAATTGTATCCTCGAAAATGCTTTTAACATCTTTATTTTTTTCCAAATTAAAATATAAATATTCCTCATAATTTTTTTTTGCAAATTCTTCTATAATAAAAGTCTTTCCTATTTGTCTTGCTCCTACAACCATTAAAGGCTTTTTCATTCCTGATTCTTTCCAATCTTGTAATGTTTTTTCAAAAAATCTACGCATTTTTTTACCTCCATTCAAGTTAATTATAACATAAATTTATTTAATAAGCAATAATTTATGCCACTTTTTGCAGGTATAAATTTTAAATTTTCGCCACTTTTCGCGGGTATAATTTTAAGATAACTGCCACTTCAAATTTTTATTGCAAAAAAGTCAATACTTTTATTGCAAATTAGTCATATTATTTAACATATTTTCATTTATTATTTTTCATAATTCAATAGTATTGATATTCTTTTTTATCACTCATTTATTTGATTTATAAGTCTATATATGCATATTTACTTATTTTCATATTTAAATAATTATCTATTTCATTTTTTGCTTTACTTGAAATATCATATATTCTTCCTTCTGGAGTGATAGGATTAATATATCTTCTTTTAACTTTTCTATCTACACAAAATTTATCTTTATTAAATTCTTCACATTCAATAAATTTATTACAATTCATAAATCTATCAAATTGAAGTGATATATCTTTGTTTTCACAATTTTTTATTTTGTCAATTATTTGTTTTTCTGATAATTGATACAAATCATGTATAGTTATATACTTACTATTGTACATTTTTTTAATAATATCTGCAAAAAAATACATAGTTATTGTATCTTCTGCACTAATCCATATTGGCCACAACTTGCTTGCACCATCAATAAATTTTTCTGCAACTTTAGTTGATTTAAATCCTAATTCATATATTCCATTTTCGTTTTTTATAACTTCAATATTATTATAAATATCTTTAATTTGTGATAAATCCCATACTTTTTTAAAATAAACCCCATTCATAAAAGTATATTCTAGCCTGTCTGCGGATAGTTTTGGAGCTTTATTATCTGCTATTGGGTATATTTTATAATCGCATATTTCTTCTAATTTAATATTATCCCTTTTTAATAAACTCATTATTTCTTTTGAATTCGTTATAGTATCGATTGTTTTTTCCTCTGTTGATTCCTGCTTTTCAGCATCTCCATTTAGAAAATCTAAACAATGTTTAAAGGCTGGACTAGATATATCATGAAATAGTCCTGCTAATGTTTGCTTTTTATCATGTGTGAAGTTCCAAATAATTAGAGCCACTCCAACGCTATGCATTAGTACAGAATACATATTATTATATATATTTGGCTTTCTCCAATATGACCCACATATTTGGTTTATTCCTTTTAATTTTTGCATTTCTGAAGTATATATGTAATCATTTAAAAAATCCGGAAAATCCTTTGAAAGTATTTTAAAATATTCTTTTGTATCATCTTTTTGTTCGTCTATATAGCTTCTTTTCATTATTCGTCCTCCTTGTATGTTTTATCCTTAATATTGCCTTAGCCATTCAATTGCATCTTCTAACCATGTGGTTCCTTCAAGAGAATGCTCTGCATTTTCATAGATAATAAGTTTATATGTTTTGTTAGCTTTTTTTAATGCATCAGCCATTTTATATGCCTGTTCAACTCTAACTCTCCAGTCTGCTGTTCCATGACATATTAATAATGGTGTATTAATTTTTTCAGCCCAATATACAGCAGAACGTTTAATAAATTCTTCAGGACAATCGTTTGGAGAACCTCCTACAAGTTCGTGAAAAACTTGCTTCATGGCATCCTCTCTTGAATTGTAATTATCTATACAGTCTGCAAGACCAGAATAAACTACCCCTGCTAGTATTCTCTTATCAATACTACATACCCTATATGTCATCATTCCTCCTCTTGAACCGCCTACCATATAAACCCCTTTACTATTGACAAAGCTCAAATCTAGTGTAATATCAATTAAATTTATTACATCATAAACATCATCTCCGCCAAATTCTTCTTTTCCTGTTCCTCCACAATTTCCCCTGTATTGACTAGCTAAAACAGCATATCCAGCTTTAGCTAATTTACACATACGAATTTTCTTTTTTATGGCACCAAATTCTCTATTTCCACCTCTATTATAAATTAGTCCATCTAGTAATCCATTTTTGTTTTTAGGAAATATTGCATATCCTTCAACTTCATATATTCCTGAAATATATCGAATTGAATATACTTCAACATCATCTTTGAATCCTTCTTCCGCATCTTCTTTTCTTACATTAATAATTCTTTTATCTTTTTTTAATTCTTCTTCATAATTAATAACATTTTTCATTCTTTACTCACTCCCTGTTTTATAAACTCTTATATTTTTATCAAAATAATACTAATAATAATCATAATTGCAGCTATAATTTTCTTAAATAAATCATCTCTTTCTTTCAAGAATAAATAACCAACAATTACATTTAGCATAACTGTTAGAGTGCTTAGAGGCGCAACTATTGTTACATTTCCAAGTTGATATGCTCTTAGATTTAAAAATATAGAAAGCCCCCAAGTTACTCCTGTTGTGATAATTGCTTTCTTATTTCCATTAATAAATTCGTTTTTTATATCTTTTGGCTTTACTCTTTCAAATATAGATATAAGCATTGCAGGAATTATGATTGTCAAAGCAATATAAAATGGTAAGTTGAAATTCTCTGATATATTAACATCTAAAAATAAAGCAATTGTAAATGAAATATTTGCAACTATACCTAATAAAACATATCTATTAAATTCCATTTTTCCTTTTTTATAAAATATTAAAACATTACTCAAAATAATTAACATTGCACCGATAAATTTAGTTAATACAAACTGTTCTTTAAGGAAAATTAATCCAGCAAATATCATAAAAGTTGTAGATAACTGTTTTAACGTACTAAACGTAGAGGCTTCAATTCCGCTTCTTACTGTTGTATTTACCCTATCAGATATGGCATAAAATATAATTGATAATCCAAGCATTATATACACTTTTATATCTGTTGGAAACTTAAATTCAAAAAATGGGCATAATAGAAGTGCAGTTAGTCCAGCAATTACTTGCAGTAAAATAGTTAATGCACCTTCATTTTTTTAATGTTTTAGTAGTAATTTTGTAAAACTGTGTAAATATAGTTGCCATAAATAGATATGAAATTACGTATAATATCCAATTATTCAATATGTTCATGAAATCCTCCTACTTCTTTTCAATAATTGATTTTCAAATAAATAATTCATTACAAATAAATAATCGTTTTTAAACAGATTAGGCTTATCCATCATCAATTTTCTTATTTCCGCTTCTGTCATAAAATATATTTCTTCAATCCCATCTTTATCATAATTTGTAATTCTATTATTATATTCTAAAATATATACTTTTTGAAATGTATTACTATCACTAGTAAATGGTGAAAAATATGCAATTTCTTGTAGTTCTACATTACTTATACCTAATTCTTCTTTAAGCTCTCTATAAGCTGCTTCATCATATTCTTCTCCTGAATTAACATGACCACCAACTGAAAAATCATAGCAATTAGGGAAGATCTTTCTATTTGAACTTCTTTTAGGTACTATTATTTTTTTGTCATAAGTTAGTATTAATATATTTATAAATCTCATTTGTGAAGGTCTTATTGTATTTTGCATATCTTCAGCTATTTTTCCTATAACTTCATCTATCTCATTTACAATATCAAAATATTCTAAATTATCTTTCTTCATTATTTCCACTCTTTTCTTTAATTCTTAATCTCTCAGGCAAAATAATTTCTGGAACAATAATTTTTCCGTTTTCAATTTGAACAATTGAAATATATTCTTTATAATTCTTTTGAAGCTCTGTTGCTGTAAACATTGGAAATATAACTTTTTCAATTATCTGTTCAAATATAGTATTGTTTATTCCGCAATATTTACATGGAATTGAATTTTCTGCTATTTCTCTTTGTGTAATTCCATCTTCTACAAGTTTGTTTATTCTTATTTTTCTTAAAACATCATATTCACTTTGGCTTACTACTTTTTTTCTATATTGCCTGTAATTAATATCATTTAAAAATAATATATCCTGCCATGGAATTGCAAAAGACTCATGACATGCACTGCCATGACTTAAGCAGCTGCCATCCCAGCCTTTACCAACATAATCTATAAGTAATTGTTTTTGTGTTCTATAATCTAAATAAAAACATCCTTCTGTTTTATATGTTGGACAAAAAGCTCCATCATTCCAATAAATTAATGCTACTCCATTAGACCCCAATTTGCTAGATTTTTTCTTTACTTCTTTAAAAAAATCAAATATAGTGTCTCTGTTTCCATTTTGTCCATTAACACCAATAGGAATATCTCCTATCTTTGTATCTGAACGCATATAGAAGTTTTTTTGGTCTGGATATGTATCTAATAGTTCTTGTACTTCTTCTTCACTTTGTATTATATAATAATGTGGAAATGTAGGCAATTTATATCTTTTAGATAATAGAAATCCTTTTGCTTTTCCATATTTAGATATTTCATTTAAATCTGTTTTTACATTTGCATTTAACATGTTATTTTCTCCTTAATATTATTTATTCTGTTTCTACTACTTTGTAAGTACTTATATTATCTACTACGATTGCTTGATTATTTGATAACTTTATAAATTTATATTTCATATATTCTTCTTCAATTTCATCAGCTAATTTAGTATATTTATCTTTACTTTTATAATGTGGTAAAATATAAAATTCCACTAAATTCATAGCTTTATAATTACTCAATAATGGTGCTTGAGCTTTATGATCTAGTTTTTGAGCATATTCAATTGATGGACAAGCAATACATGCACCTGCACTTGAGCCAATATATATTTTATTATTTGCAAATTCTTTCAGTTCTAGTAAAACATCTTTATTTTTTAATTGTTGTAACAAATAGAAACTATTTCCGCCTGCAACAAATATTGAATCTACAATTTTAAACTTTTTTAAAATATCTTGTTTGCTTTCTTTTGAAATATCTATTTCTATTACTTTATAGTTCATTTGCGATAAGTCTTCTCTATCTTGATACATATAATCTCTATTTTCTTCTAGTTCAGAAGCTGTTGCAATAAATCCTATGTTTGAATTTTGTTTCAAATATTTTTTAATTATTTCTTTATTTTTTGATAATAAAATTAGCATCATTTTTCTCCTTTATTGTTATGATTTATATAATTTATACTTTTTTATCTTTTCTAAAATCATATCTATATATCCCTATCAATGTAGAAATTGTCATTAATATATCTGATATAGAAGCTGTGTAAGCTTTAATTACAATGTCATATATTACCCATAATATTATATTTAAAAGAGTAATTTTTCTTATATTGCTTTCTTTTTCTTGCAATATTGTTAAAGTATAAAGAATAGAACATATTATAGGTAATACATCAATGCAGCTTGTATAAGTTATTCCACCTAGAACAATTGATATTAAAATATATATTCCTATAATTACTTTTGGTACTTTAACTCCTTTGTTTTCAAATATTTTATTAATTAAAGTTTGTATTATTGCAAATCCACATATTAATGCACCACTATAGCTTTCTAATAGTAAAAAATTAATTGCAGAAAAAAGATTTGCAAGTATAAACATAAATATTATTTGTTTCTTATTTTTCATTTGCATTGCAAGTACATTTGCTATTATTACTATTACTCCAAAAAATTGTGCTATATAAAAATTCATAAAAACTACATTCCTTTCTCGTTTCGTTCAAAGACACACATAGTTGTAAAATTTTTTTCTTTAAAACTAATCTCCATTCTCTTCTTTCAAAAGTTCGCAAAATTACTCTTTCTTTTTTGTATAATAATATTCTGTACATATTTCTTTAAAACCAAGTTTGTTGTAAATTTGTTCTGGATAAAATCCTTTTTCTGTTTGTAAAAAAGCCACCTTCTTATTCATTTCTTTACATTTTTTTAATAATTGTTTTATAACTTCTTTTCCAATTCCTTTATTTCTGTACGAACTCTTTATTGCCAAACAATATATGCCAAATATTTCTTCATCATAAGCATCTTCTATAATACCTATAACTTCATTTTCATTTTTTATAATATAAAAATCATGTTCAATTCTATCAGTAGATTTTTTATAATTCTTATATGCTTCTTTGTATGCCAAGTCTAAATCTCCATAAGGGTCATCATCATTTCCTGTTACATAACTATCATACATTACATTGCTAAATAGCTCCATGTCTGTAGTCTTTTCTAAAGAAATTTTTAAGTTGCAATTTGTAACTATATTTTGCACAATTTCGAAATCAGTATATATTTGCCATACTTCATTTGAAACACATTCATATATATTGGGATCAAAAACTTCATCTCTTTTGTCAAATATATATCCATCCGTTGGAAGTACTGCAACACAAAATTCTCTGTTATATTGTTCATTAATTAGATTTTCTGCTTTTTTTAATAATTCAATCGCTTCTGCATTATTACTTGCTTTAATTGAATTTATGTAATTATAGTAAAAATCCGAAATTATATTGCTATATACAATGTTAAACTTTTCATATTCCTTATTTTCAGTTATACCAATTCCAATATTAGAATCTATATTAAATCTATCTAATTTAGTAATCAAATCTATTTTTTCTAAATTATCACTCACTTTATCTCTACCTCTTAATATTTTTACTTCTATTTAATTAATCAATAACATATTTCCACCCTGGTTGCCACTCTTTTGTTTTTCGCCAATCATTTTTTATTGCTTCTTCCCATGTTATATTTTTTGTTAAAACTTCTAGTGCTAATTGCGGTGCTCTATGAGCAACAATTCCTATTGTTTTATTATCATAGTTTTTTCTTAAAAATTCTATAAAATCTTCTATTCTATTTTGTACATCTAATAAAGATTCTCCATTAGGAAAAGGTGTATCTATATGCTCTTCATATTTAACTAAACTTTTATCTTCTCCATCAAAATCTCCATAATTACATTCTCTTAATCTTTTATCTTGTATTTTTTCTAATTCTGGCCAAGCTAAATTTGCTGAATCTACTGCTCTAATTAAATCTGATGTAAATAAAACATCAAATTTATAATTAGTAATCTCTCCTAATCTTTTTGCTTGTTCTTTTCCTTGTTCATTTAAATTGACCTGTTTCCATCCACTACACTTTGAATCTGCATTGTCAAATGTAGTTCCATGAACAAAATATATTATTTCTATAGACATTTTTTCATCACTTCCTATTAAACTATTATATAATATATAAACAACAAAAACAAGCGAACACGCAAAAAAATAACAGATAATTACTTATCTGCTACTTTGGCTCGAAATCTATAATTATTTTTAAAAACTTTCAAGTATAAATATCTAAATCTCAACTTTAAATTAAAATTATTATTATGATATTTTAAAACTTTTTCAAACTTTTCTTATTTTCTTTCTCTAATTGTTTTAAACTTTTTTCTGGTGTAGGCAAATCTTCTGGCATAATTCCACCATTCTTTGCTATTACTTCTCTTATATTTTTTCCAATTGTATAATGAGTCTTATTTGCTTCTATTTCAGAATTAATTTTATCTTTTCTCAATTTTTGTTCTGTTTGAGAAATTCTAAACAAATTTGCAATTAATTCGTCACTTCCCATATTGTCTAAAATGTTTTCTCTATATCTCAAGCCTTTTCTTTTTGCAATATCATCTGCTGTTTCTCCATTATATAATCCTTTATATCCTGCATTGTGAAATCTATCAAAATTCTTAACTCCAGCATTTTTAGCTGCTTGATTTAGTGAATAATTTCCTTTTCTTGTTAAATTTCTTTGATAAAATCTCTTTTCATCTTCTGTTAACATACAATATTCTTTTTCACTAATTTCTTGTTTTCTAGTTTGAACAGCAAAATATGTTTGTGCAAGAGCAATTACTTTTTTCCTGCTATCACCATTTTGAGCTATTAAGTATGCAGCATATCTAGTTAATTTGTAATCTTCTATTAATTCCTCTTTTCCTTTTCCAGATATTATTGACTTCCTGACATCAGGAAAGCAATCTTTTATTGATATTCCACTATTTTCGCAAGCATCCATAGCTTTTTTTAAAACTTTTTTAAAATTTTCCCATTTAGAATACTGCAAAACTTTCATCAATTCTCTTGCATACCAAAATTCTAATCCATTTTCATCTGTATGTTTAATTTCTTCAAATCTTTTGTTATAAGTTTCTTCCATTTCTTGATTCATAAGAACACTCCCTTTTTAATAAAATTTAGTTCTTACTACATATACTTTTACAATTAAACTACATTTATTATCACATTGAACTATTGTTTGTATTTTATAACAATTCTAACTATTTGTCAACCATTATTTTATTTTTTTACAAAAATTTTTCTTTCTATATAATATTAATCTCAACAAGCAAACACGCAAAAAATAACAGATAATTACTTATCTGCTACTTTGGCGCCTCGTATTTTACTCGATTCTTCTCTAATAATCTGTAGAAACCCTTATATTTCAGCATTTATAAATTCTCATTTTAGCTATATGCAGTCATCGTACAGTAGTAGGATTATTTTTACTTAATTTCAAATTCTTTAAATAAATCATTACCCCACTTTAAGTATTCTGTTCCCATAAACATAGTAATAGTATCTTTTAATTTTATACCTATTTGCTTTAAAATATCTTCTATATTTTCGTTCATTTCTAAAGAATGATCTATAATCATTTTTGACAAAGTTTTATGTAAGACATTATAATTTCCAAGTAATAAAGTGTAATTTGCAGAATAATATTTATATTTTAACAAAGACTCATCAAAATTTCTTATTTTATCTTCAAATTTTTCTAAAGCTATTCTTCCCTCTCTTGCAATTTTGTTGTAGTTAGGTGTCTCCTTTGCATATTGTAATTCTGACATTATTTTATTTGACTGTATTATTTCTTCAAATTGATTAAATCCATAAATTGAAGATTCAAAAAAATTTATCCAGTATTTTTCTCTTTCGTCTAGTTTTTCCTTTTCGCAATGTTCTAAAACTTTGAATTTTATATCCTCTAAAGTTTTATTATTATTTTTTAAGGTAGATACTAATTTGCAATATAAATATTTTCCAGCATTTAAAGGAATTTGCTTATTGTATTCCATTTTACTTAATATATATAATTTTTTTGTATTTCCTCTGTGTGATGATCTCCTATTGTATAAATTTACAGACTGACCAACATATATAGGAATAAGATAATCCAAAGAAATCCCATCAATATACATCAAATATATACCACTTGTTTTATCTCTAGTGTCAACATCTCTTAATTCATTTTTGATTTTTTCAAAATCATTTATTACCTCACTATAACTTCTCACTTTGCACCTCTTCGATTTTATATATAAATTACCTATATTTTATCACAAAATTTAAAAAATGCAATTATTAATCTCCTGTTATTCTATATAAAAATAATTTTAAGTGTACAATTAAATGTACAGTAACGTGGAGACTTTTTTAAATATCTGTGTACATTCAAAAATAATAAAAAGCCATTCGTTTGAATGGCTTTTACTGACGCTTTGCATCAGCTCGGGTCAGGTCCTAATCTAGTAAACTATTTCAGACCCATAAAATAATATTATTTATAATATATATTATTCTACTTCATATTTAAATTATACACTAGAATTTGAAAAATGTACATACTTTTTTAAAAATATTTCAATTTTTATGTTTAAAATATAGAATATCATTTTTGACAATTAACATAAAATATAGTATAATAGAAATGTAACTAAAGCGATAATATTCGTATGCAGGAGGTTAAGAATGAACAACTTTAGGGAGGACAAATGATGGAAACTTCAATTGAGATAACAAATGATGGAAAAATATATTGTAATGGAATTAAAGAAGATTCAGTTAATGGTTTTTTGATATTATTTGCGATGTATGCTCAAGAAGATGACTATAATTATATAAGAATGAATGAAGGTATGGTACAACCTCAAAAGAAGAATATTGTGATATCTTTTGGGATAGAATTATACCCTACAGATTTTTTTATAAAGAATGTATTGTCATCGATGGATTTTGAAGTGACCAAAAAATTTATTGCAGATATTTATGGTCTGTGATAACAAAAAATGCTTTAGCCCAGAAGCATAACAGCGAGGTATATCAGTGGAAAAGAAAAAAATAAAAGCAGTTAGAAAAGGCGGAAATTCTCCTGTTAGATTTTTCCTAATGATAGGCGATGAAAAAATAGGAATGATTGATAACAGAGGTAATATATGTGTAGTGGATGTTTATAAAAAACAATATATGGCAGATATAGAGAGATATATGTTTGAAGAATGGCGAACAGAGAGATTTTCTTGGGGATATATGCCATATTAAAACCTTTACAATTGAATATTGAACATTATGAGGGACTATGGGCGGTTCCTCTTTTTTTTATAACTCAACACGAGGATATATGGTGCAAGGATTTAGTTCAATTCATAATATATTTTTGGAAAATAGCAACATTTATCATATTTTTATAATTTGTGAGAATACTGGTTACATCCATAGTATAGTAGTAGAAAATATTTCCTATTTTTTAAATATACTTTTAATCTTATCAATTATTTTTTTTAGTATAGATTCCTTAAATTCTACCATTGCAACACTATCAATATTGGTATTTTCTTTAATCTCTGTTTCGTTTTTATTCTTAAAAATATTTTCTGGATTATATTTTTCATATTTTTCTTTTTCTATTTGCTCTCGATCATATTTTTCTTTTGCAATAATTCTTTCCCTTTGATAGTCAGTAGCCCAATAATCTCTAAATATATTAGCAAATATAGCTTTTGTTTTTTTTAGCATTTTTTGTTGGTCAAATGGCTTATTTTTATCAACTTTATAATTATAAGTTCTATCCATCTTATTTATATACAAAATTAATTTTTTCTCCGGTATTTTTTCTACTGATTCTCTAGGGAAAAATTTAAGCAATTCGATGAATTCTGTACATGCTTTCTCATATGTATCTTCCATAATTAAACTCCTATCTAAATAAATTTTCTATCCTTTTTAATATTTCTTCATTTGACATCTCTTCAAATGATTTTTCATCATCTTTGTCTTGTACTTCTTCATTTATTGTAGCTTTTCCAGCTTCTTGCTCATCAAAAATTGGTTCTTCACTTAATGAAGCAAGTAAATTTTTAATATCTTGAAGTTCTTCTCTAGTTCGGATATTTCTATCCTCACTTTGTTGTTTATTATCCCATTTACATTCTTGAAAAGAATCCAAATCGCCTTTTTCTATTTTACTTCTTCTCATTTCTAGTCCCATAAAAATCACCTCTATAATTATTATATCATATTAACTATTTCTTTGCAATATTGTAAAAAAATGTAAACACAAAAACAGTAGTAGCTATAGTTGTGTCGAAATATTTTAAAATATTACATCTGAATATTGCATGAATTCTAAAATCATCGAAAATACTAACTTATAAACAAAAATAGACTTTGAGCAAAATTACCCAAAGTCTATATTTTGGCGCCTCGTGCAGGGCTCGAACCTGCGACCTATCGGTTACGCACTACATTAATTTTCATTAACATTATATAAATATAATTTGTAGTCTGGACTTGCTCTTTACCATATCTTATGACTTAGGTAGGTGGTGTAAAGTCTCTACACACGGCTTTTGCCTTGCTCGGTGTTGTCTTCAACATTACTTGCTAAGAGTTCCACCGAATTAGCCACCTTATTCATCTATATGTTTCCATATAGAGCTGCTAACTCTTTGGTCTTATGACCTGCTCGACAGCCGAGCGCTCTACCAACTGAGCTAACGAGGCATATATAAAATCTAGCGACAACCTATTTTCCCAGCAAGGTAACTCGCAAGTATCTTTGGCACTATTTTGCTTGACTTCTGTGTTCGGAATGGGAACAGGTATTACCAAAATAGTCATCATCACTAGAAAATTGATAACTTATTTAATTTACATTTTGTATTATATTACATTATTTACATTTTTGCAATAGTTTATACAAAATTTTCTAAATTTTTAGTTAAAATATAAAGCACACTCAAAAATACATAGATGAATGGCAAGTTTTAGTTATTAACTTTCTTCGATTCCTTGCTTAACTTTTTTGTGGTTAAGCCCTCGATTTATTAGTATTGGTTGACTTAATACATTACTGCACTTACATCTCCAACCTATCTACCAGTTAGTCTTTCTGGAATCTTACTACCTTAACGGTATGGGATATCTTATCTTAGGGTGGGCTTCACA
>JAFROW010000005.1 GCA_017429505.1 Clostridia bacterium
CTGATGTGAATACTACTGCTGTACTTGCTGTTCCTCCTTCTCCTGTTACACTTGCTTCTGCTGTCGTAGTTGCATTATATGCTAATTTGTCTGATGTTGGTTTTGTAAATTCTACTATTCTTGTATATTTTTGTACTGTTACTGTTACGTCTACACTCTTTTCTGCATAATTTGCATTTCCTGCTGCTTTTATTGTTACTACTACTGTTTGGTCATTATCATTGTCTAGGCTCATTGCTCCTGCTGTTAATTTGCTTCCATTTATGCTAGATTCACTTGTCGTTCCATTTGTTTTTATTGTGTAGCTAACTGTTCCTTGGGCATCACTTACCAATGTACTTAAATCTGTTACACTTAATGTTTTTACTGTTATTGCTGTTTGGCTTACTTTCATTGGATTATTAGCTTCTTCTACTTTTATTTTTTTAGATATAACATTTCCTGCTTCATCCTTTGCCCAAATATAGTGTGTTCCTACTTCTAATCCTGTTTTTGTTATAGTTGTGTCTTTTGTAGATGTTATAGTTGTCCATCCAGTTGTTGGCTCTGTACTACTTTCATTTATTTGCCATGCTACTACTCCACTTAAAGCATCTTGTAGTCTAATATTTAATGTTTCTCCATATTCTATATTATCTGCAGTTATTGTTGGTTTTGCTGTATCATATTTTATATTAAATGGATCTGATACTTCTGATATATTTCCAGATTCATCAATTACTCTAAAATATATTGTATCGTTTATTCCGTTTGATACTTCCCAGTTTTCTTGTCCATAATATGAATCTCCGTCTTGTTTAATTCCTCCACTCTTTTCTAATGTTAATTTTTTCCATGTATTTTGATTATCATTTGAATATTGGATTTCTTTAACTCCACTTCCTTTTTCTGTTGAAGTTATTGTAGTATATACTTGTTTATTTGCCCATGTTCCACTTGTATAATTTGCATTACCTTGGCTAAATTTTGCTACATAAGTTGGTTTTGTAGGTTTTATATCATCTACATAATTTGCTATATAGTTTTTATCTCCTGTTGATCCTTTTTCAATTGTTACTTGTTTTTGTGGATTATCTCCATTACTTCCTGTCCATCCTGCAAATGTATATCCTTCTTTTGTTGGCTCAGGTAAAGTAAAGTTATCACTTTCTATTGTATAATTTTCTGGTTTATTTGTTAATGTTCCTCCATTTAAATCATAAGTTAATGTATAACTTACTATTTCCCATTGTGCATAATACTCTACATTTCTTCCTGGCATTGTAGTATCTTTTGTTACTTGTTGTCCACCTGTTTTACTTGTAAACCACCCTTTGAATGTATATCCATTTCTTGTTGATGTTGGTAATTCTCCTAATTTTTCTCCATATAGTTTTCTAATTGATGTACCATTGCTTCCACCATTTCCATCAAATGTTGCTGTATAACTTTGTTTTGTCCATTCTGCATATAGAGTTGTATCTCCCTTAAATTCTCCTAATTTATCTTTATCTATATGTGTTTCTGTTCCATCTGCTTTAGTATTCCAACCATTAAATTCAAATCCCTCTTTTGTTGGATTTACATTTGGCATATTTATACTTGCACCTTTTATGTTATCTAGATTTGAGCTATTTACTTTTATGTTTGCTTTTTGTGGTGTAGGCGTTTCAGCTCCTGTTCCTCCATTTAAGTTATATGTTATTGTTATTTCTTTTGTATAAATTGCATAATAATTTGTGTTATTCTCTATATTTGAAATTGTTCCTTTGCTTGCTATTTTATTTGTTGTTCCATCTGGCTCTGTTGAAGTTGTCCAATAAGGTGTTTCTTTAGTCCATCCATCATATCCTGTTATATCTGGAGCTGTTGCACTTCCTTTGTTATTATTCCATATTGTCACAGGATGAGGAACTCCATGTTTTTCTCCACTTGCATCTTTAAATGATAATGTTATTTCTTTTTTGAATATTGCATAAACTTTAACTCCTTCTGTTGTCATTATAATATCGCTTGTTTGTGCATTTATTGCATCTTTGTTTGTATTCCATCCTAAAAATGTATAACCTTCTTTTGTTGCTGTTACTTTTGATAAATCTACTTTTGTCCCATATTCAACTTCATCTGTTTCTTTTGTACAACTTGTTCCACCATTTGTTGTATAATCATATGTTACTAAATACTTATTTGTTTTCCATTTAATTGTTAATGTTTCTTCTCCATTTTTTGTATATGTTGGTGTATATTCATCTCCTGGGCTTCCGACTTTTGTATCTCCATTATAATATCCTTCAACTGAATTTCCTTCTTTTGATTGTGTTGGTAATGTTATTGTTTCTACAGAGTATTGTGCAACTAACTTTGCTTGCCCATTTTTAAATGTAAAATTATTTTCTGATAAAACTCCAGAGCCATCTAAATTCCATTTTGTAAAATTAATATTTGATTGTATTGTTTGTACTAAATTATCTCCATCTTTAAACTTAATTTCATAATTGCTTTGTGGTATTGGGTCATCAATCTTAATTGAACTTTCTGGTTTTCCTTTTACTTCTGTAATGTTTCTGCTATCGTTCCAAGTTCCTCCATTAGGATCTACTGCTAATTTTACTGCTGCTTCTCCTATAGCATATGGTCCAAATGTCTCTGTTATCACTTCTCCATCATCTTTTGTTACTTGTACGTGTAAATAATAATTGCCTTCTGTAGTATTCTCAAGTATTATAGGTGTCTCTGTTATTTTATCATTTTCTGTTCCATTACTTTTTAATTGCATTTCATCATCGTAATTGATTGGTTCTTCTTCTGAATTTGTCCACACATACTTTACTTTATTTATGTTGTTATGTACGAAGCTTTTTATTGTTATGTTAACCGAGTATTGTTTATTAAGTGATATACTTCCTCTTGGATCGGCATCTATCATTATTGCATCATCTAATATTCCTAAATATTTTGCATATCCATTTCTATGTACTTGGTAAACTCTTCCAGATGACTTAAATGTAACACTATACATATTGTTTTTTTGGTAATACTTTAAAATAGTTTTACCTTTTCCAGCATTGGTGTCTAATGCATCTAAGAAGTGTCTTTCCTCCAAATCTCCATATTTGTTTAAATTTCTTGCTGAATTTGAAGATACTCCTATTATCTTCATCTCAGCATTTATTTCTGCTTGTTCTTTAGCTTTTCTTGAATTGCCAATTATATTATTTCCAGATATCGCAGAAATTGTGATTGTGGCAAGAATTAATAAGACAATAACTGTTATAACTAAAGCCATTATGGTTATTCCCTTATTTCTGTTGTTTCTTTCGTTTACTCCGTACTTGTTCATAATGTTTCCTCCTAAAAAAAATTTTGTGTTTTTTCTTATATATAAATACTATCTTCTTTAAAGTTCAAAGTCAATGGCACTATTTGCCTATCTTATGCAAACATAAAAAAAACATTTACGGAAACAGAATTAGAAACTTTTTAGTAATATTATTAAATTTCTGTTACTTTTTTATTACAAATATAAAACATTTTTATTAGCTTTATTAGGGAAAAATACACTTTATGGTCATTTTATGTCTATTTTTAATTGATAAAATTCTATTCAAAAATGTAAATATATTTGAAAATAAAATTTCTGCCTTAAATATTATAAAATTAAAAAGTACTTCAAATTTTCTATTCCGAAAGATATAACGACTTTTTTACACAAAAAAAACACTTTAGAAATAATTTCTAAAATGTTTTTTTACCTTTACGGAATACTTAAATTACTAAACTATTAATCAATTACTTTTACCGGTAAATATTTAACTCCCCATCTTAAAGCTTCACTATGAGAATTAACATACATATCTATACGATTTCCTTTTATAGCTCCACCTCTGTCTTCTACAACATAAGTCTTTCCATTTATAGATAGTTTTGTTCCAAATGAGAAACCACGAGGTGCTGCAATTGTTCTTCCAGCTTTAGCTTTTTTACCACATGCTGTAATTCCATTTGATTTACCACAACATTTTGCACATGAACAATATGCTGTAATTTTGTAAATTTTTGTTTTTCCACTTGATGATTCGGATTTAGTAGATTTGATAGATGTACTAGGTAAATCTGAACCTCTTATTGTATCTGAAGATCTTGATGTGACATTACTTCTGACTTGTACAATCTTATCTGTTGGCTTTTTGATTATTTTTTCTGATATTTTTGTTCTTTTAATTTCTGTGTTGTTTTGATATTTAACTTTGTAAGTAATCTCTTTTATTCCATTTTCCCCTTCTTGCAAAACCTTGTTTTTTGTAGATTTTGCACCATCTGAGATGTCTTTTTTTATTGTTTCGAATGGAATTTCTTCTTTTTTTACTTCTATTTTTTCTACTACATCATCATAAGCTTGAAGTAAAGAATCTAGTGTTGTTTCTATCCCACTTTCAGAAACTTTTGCAACTTGTATTTCTTGTTTTGATTTGTTTGAAATTACTATTTTTCCCTCATCAGTAATGTTTTCATTTTGTTTAGGTGAAACTTTTTCATCTTCACCAACTAATATATTGTTGTCTTTTAAAATATCTGCAACTTTTGTCTTACTTGTTAAAACAGTAAGCTTATAACCGTCTGATAAAGTAATGTCTACACTATTTACTTTAGTGTTCATTGCCATTACTCCAGCTCCAGACATCGCAATTAATGCGATTATTGTTAAAGTAATTCTTATCATCGAGAAAGTTTTTTTATTTCTTTTTTTCATAAAAATTATGAACCTCCTTTTTCCCTAACGACATTTCCATTATACCTCATTTTTCTTTTTTTGTCAAATTTGGAATAAATTGGAATTTTGTTCTAAAAGAATTCTCTTTACTATATTATATGATTTGTCCCATTTTTTATGAAAAAATTTTTTTCTTGATTTTTATTTTTTTTTAATGTACAATTGTTTATAAAAAAAGGAATGTGATAAAAATGAAATTAATATCGTGGAATGTAAATGGAATTAGAGCTTGTCTAACTAAAGGATTTGAAGACTTTTTTAAAAAGATAAATGCAGATATTTTTTGTATTCAAGAAACTAAATGCCAAGAAGGACAAGTTGATTTAGAATTTAATGGATATATTAGTTATTGGAATAGTGCAGAAAAGAAAGGATATTCAGGTACTGCAATTTTTACTAAGAAAAAGCCTATGAATGTAACTTACGGAATTGGGATTGAAGAACATGATAAAGAAGGACGTGTAATTACATTAGAATTTGAAAAATTTTTTATGGTAAATATTTATACTCCAAATTCTAAAAGAGAATTGGAACGTCTTCGGTTATAGACAGATTTGGGAAGATGCGATTCGTAACTATTTGCTAAAACTTAATAAAACTAAGCCTGTTATTATGTGTGGTGATTTAAATGTTGCACATCAAGAAATAGACCTAAAAAACCCTAAAACAAATCACCATAATGCTGGATTTACAGATGAAGAAAGAAACAAAATGACAGAACTTCTTACTTCAGGATTTACAGATAGTTTCAGATATTTATATCCTGACAAGGAAAATTGCTATTCTTGGTGGTCTTATATGGGGCATGCTCGTGAAAAAAATGTTGGTTGGAGAATTGATTATTTTATTGTTTCTGATAGAATAGCCCCAAAAATAGATGAAGCCAAAATTCATGATCAAATTTTTGGAAGTGATCACTGCCCTGTTGAACTTGAAATAAATATTTAAAAAAATATTGAAAAAATCATAATAATATGATAATATATTAATATACTATATAGAAACGGAGGAATTAGTATGTGGATTGCAATAATTATAATAATAGCAATTATTGGATTTATTATTTCATTGTATAATGGTCTTGTACAACTAAGAAATAAAGTTCAAAATGCTTGGAGTCAAATTGATGTACAATTACAAAGAAGATTTGACTTAATTCCAAACTTTGTTGAAACAGTAAAAGGGTATATGACTCATGAGAAGGAAACTCTTGAAAAAGTTACAGCACTTCGTACATCATGGGCAAATGCTACAACTGTAAAAGACAAAGCAGACCTAGATGGAGAGTTATCTTCTGCTTTAAAAACAATAATGGCTGTTTCTGAAAATTACCCAGATTTAAAAGCAAATCAAAACTTTATGCAATTATCTGAAGAGCTTCGCAATACAGAAAATAAAATTGCATTTTCAAGACAATTCTACAATGACACAGTTACAATGTACAATACAAAATTACAAGTATTTCCATCAAATATCATAGCTGGAATGTTTAACTTTACACCATCAGATTTATTTAAAACAGATTCTGATGAAGCAAGACAAAATGTTAAGGTTGATTTTGGAAATAATAACTAGTTTTAAGTTATGGGAAATGCAGTTTTCTATAACTATAGATTGCAACCCTATATTTTTTAGGGTTGCGATTTTTATATTAATTACTATTACAAAATACACTTATTATTATATAGGAGGCAATTATGTTTGATACAATTAAAAAAAATAAAAGAGAATCATTTCTTATAGTTTCTATTTTTATTGTTGTTATAACATTAATAATATATTATATATGTATGGCATTAGATATGGGCGCTATTTCAATAGCTATTGCACTTGGTTTTTCTATAATTACAGCTTGGTCTAGTTACTATTATAGTGACCAAATTGTGCTTAAACTAAATAATGCAAGACCTGCAACTAGAGAAGAAAATTTACAATTAGTAAATATTTTAGATTCATTAGTAGTAGCTAGTGGATTAAATGTCACACCAAAGCTTTACGTTGTTGATGATCCTCAGCCAAATGCATTTGCAACAGGAAGAAATCCAGAACATTCTGCAATTTGTGTTACAACAGGCCTTCTAGAAAAGCTAGATTACTATGAATTAGAAGGTGTGGTTGGTCATGAATTAGGTCATATAAAAAATTATGATATTCGTTTATCTGCTGTAGTTACTGTTATGGTTGGCTTTGTTGTTATGCTTTCTGATATGTTCTCAAGATATATGTTTTATGGCGGAAGTCGAAGAAGAAATAATGATGAATCTAAAGGAAATGCAATTTTTATGCTAATTGGTCTTATATTTTTAATACTTTCACCTATTTTTGGCAAACTTATGCAACTAGCAATTTCTAGAAAAAGAGAATACATGGCAGATGCAACCTCTGTACAGTTTACTCGTAACCCAGATGGACTTATTTCTGCTTTACAAAAAATATCTAGTGATCCGAACGAGCTTAAAACAGCAAATAATTCTACTGCTCACATGTATATTTCCAATCCTTTTAGAAAAAAGAAATCTTCAAGTCTTTGGTCTACACATCCTAGTACTGAGGATAGAATTAGTGCTTTAAAAAATTTGAAATAAAAAAGTGGCTAAGGGAGAATTTAAATAAGGACAAAAATCCTTATTAAGTTCTTCCTTATTTTATTGAAATAGAAATCGATTAGATGATATAAATTAAAACAAGTTAATTTGTAGTGAAAATCAAATTTAGGAGGATTTTTATTATGAGTTATGAAATTACATATACCAAAAAAGGAGATTATTATATTCCAAATTTAACGCTTGCTAAAAATAAGTATTCTGATTACAAATTAAGTAAGTATGGAAGAATGAGAGCAAGATATTTAAAAGAATACAAAAAGGCAGAGTATACTATTTTACTTATTGATGGTAAATTAGATGAACATTTATATAATACAGATATAGAGTGTAAAAAGAGATATGACCTTTTGATGAAAAAATTTGCAGAAAAAGAAAATATAACAGAAGAATTAAAAGCAAATAATCAAATGGAATGGGTACAGAAAATGAATAATATTAAAAATTCAGTTGAAGAAATTATTTTTAAAGAATTAATATTTGTATGAGAAAAGAGGTATAGAAAATGGAAGATTTTAAATTATATGATTTAGATTCTGCTGAATTAACTAAATTAATAGATATTAGTAGAATTAAGTTAAAAGAAAAGAGTTCACAGTATAAAGAACTTACAGAAAAAGTTGTAGAAATTATTGAGAATTATCCTAATGTTTTAGCACTTATTGAAGATAATGAGGTTAATAGCTTAAATGAAGAAGAATGCAAAATGTTATAAAAATTGATTACTTTAAATATAAAAATGACAACCTATGAAGATAGAGAAATTTTCTTTTTAGGTGCTGGAGAAAACTATTTTGATTTCAAAAAATTAGAAATATTAAAATAGAATTTTAGAAGAAATTTCAGAGCGAAGTTTCTTCTTTTTTTGCACAATTTTTTGATGAAAAGTGGATAACTAGGAGCAATTTTCTTAACTTGAAATATTAAAAGCAAGCGACGCATTTTTCCTCCCGTCTAAATACAGCTTGTCAGTTTTGATGCAAAACTGAACTTATGGGGAAATCTTTCCCCAATCCCCTTAAAAAATTTTGAGAAAGGAGCTAAAAAAATTATGAGAGCAAGAACAATAAAACAACAATTTTATTTAAATACAGAAGAAAAAAATATTAAAAGAAAAATCTAAAAGAGCAGGGTTTAAATGAATCTGAATTTATACGAAGTATGATTAAAGGTTACAAGATAAAAGAACAACCAACAGAAGAGATTAGAGAATTTACAAAAGATATATCTGGAATAGCAAATAATATAAATCAAATTGCAAGAGCAGTTAATACCACAAGATATATTAGAGATGAGGATTTAGAATATATAAAGAATGCTATTTCAAAATTTATTTTAGAGTTCCAAAAAAAAATATATTCAAGAAATTAGAAAGGAGATTTTAAGCATTGGCAGTTATAAAAATAAAAACTATTAAAAGTAATTTACAAGCTGTTATAAATTATGGTAAGAATGGAGATAAAACTGATAATGGTGTTTTAGTTTCAAGTGCAAATTGTTCTGTTGATACAGCTTATGAAGAAATGGCACTTACTAAAAAGTTTTTTCACAAAGAAGATAAAACATTGGGCTATCATATAATACAATCTTTCAAAGGAAATGAAGTTTCTCCAGAAAGAGCAAACCAAATTGGAAAAGAACTTGTGGAAAATGTCAAGTGTTTTTGGTTCTTCTACAATACTAATCAAATAAATTGCGGAAGAATCAGTTTTATTATACACTTTCCATTCAGTTCAAGAAGTTTCAAATTATATGGAGAATTTAGAAAAGCAACTGTCAAAATTAAAAGGAGAACGAGAAATTTTGTGGAGAAAGCATAAATCTGCAAATGAAACTGATAAAACCACTATTTTAAAGGAAATCAATGAGCTTAATGATAAAATTGATACTATTCAAGCACATAAAAATGCTTGTAATAGAATTATTGTAAGATGCGAGGAATTTAAGGGAGATTATAAAAAAGAGATTGAATATAAAGAAAAGGCTAATGAATTGATAAAAGAGGCTAAACAAAAAAAGGTAAAAAATGGATAATTTTTTCAAAAATTTATAAATCAATTTTGCAAAAGTTTGATTTTGTTGATAAAATAAATTATTAATTCAAAAGTGGTATTTTTTATATATTTAAAAGCAGTAATTAATTACTGCCTAAAATAGTTCTAAAATATACTCCCTTTCGCTAAAAGCTACTAACAAGTATATTTATCTATTTTCCTTTATAGCATTTGCTAATGGACATATACTGTTTCTACATTATCTCTTATATCCCCTTTTTTTGCCATACTCTCGAGGAGACCAAAGGTCTCCCTGAAGATAAATTTCTTTTTTATGCAAACTCCATTTTAGCAATCTACTCTTCATAGTACTCTTACTATTTCTTGTTCAATTGGACTTCAGATCCTAGAGAAACTATAGGACGAGCTGGGATAGGTTCGCTGTCCTCTACATAAGCATAATCCGTGTACGAATAGCAGTAGTGACTGCCGTTCGAGTACACATAGCCATAGCCCACATAAGCCACACTGAAGCCAGCACCGGTGGAAAATCCCATAGACTGAACGAGAGCCAACCGCATATAGATAGTCATTACTTTCTCCTATTACATATTTCATATTTTCACTTGTATAAGTTGAACTATCATAATAATATTCCAGATGTATCTCTGTTGCTGTGAATGTCTTTTCAGATTCTCCTGTTGCTTTTTTCCAATATTTATAAACCTTTGGACTTGCACTTGTATTTGTATTTTGATTTTTTGCATCTATCGTTGGATAATAATAATTATATTCTCCAGTTCCAGTTCCAAATGTAATTGGTGTAAAAGTAGGTTCTGTATATCCTGTTACTCTATTTATATCTTCTAATGTTATACTTCTTGCTTTTCCTACAGTTCCTCCATTATCTGAATATAATTTTGCGCAGAATTTGTTTATATTATTTGTCTCTGTACATTCAGCATCTGTATATCCTGTATCTGTATCTTGCAAATCATAGTATAGCCAATTTTTTGCTGAATTCTCTATTATTTTTGAACTATCTGGTTGTTCGTTCATTGTAAATGTTTCCTTTACTGGTTTTGCTGTTGTTACTAAATTGTTTCCACTATCATCTTTACCAAAATATATCCATTCTATGTCTTGGTTTTCTGAATCTTTAAATTTTGCCAATCCTGTTGCTTCTACTACATCTCCTATTTTTAGTACTGTTGGTACAGAACTTCCTGCATAAACTTCTTCGCTTACTCCATCTATCGTTACTGTCCAAATTCCTACTACACTAGTATCTATTGTGTTATCATCTACTTTACTTGCTCCAAATTCTTTTATTAATTCTGCCTCTAAGCTTTCCTTTGTATAACTGCCCTTTCCTCCTGCTATAGCTGAATGATATGCTAATTGTATTCTTTCTTTTATTTGAGCTTCATCACTTTTGGTTTTAGCATCTGTTGCTTTTTGTAAAATACCGTTATCACCCGAAAGCATTGAAATACTTATCCCAGCCAAGATTAAAAGCACGATTATTGTAACGACTAAAGCTATCAAAGTTATACCATTACTGGCTTTTAAAGATTTTTTTATATGATTTTTCATTTTTAAATTCACCTCCCATGGTTTATAAAATTTATTAATATATTAAAACATTAATAACACACAAAAAAGACTATGATTACACATACATTTTTGAGTTTCTCAAAAATGCACAAGAAACAATAGCCTTGTACTTATATAAATTTCTTATTAAATTAAAACCTGCAATATATACAGTATTAATATTTTTTGCGATTTTGTTCATTTGTTTTGCGGTCCTTTGTTCTTTAATTTTACAATTTATATTATAGCAGTTATCTATTTTTCTTGCAAGAATATTTTTTTTATTTTTCTAAAATTATTATAGTCAAAATATAACTATTTGTCAATAGTCATTTCATAACTTTTTTATAATGCTTTTAGAGGTGAAAATAAATGCTAAGAATTAAAGATATGAGAGAAGACAAAGACTTGTTACAAAAGGATGTTGCAGAATTTCTAAATATTTCATAAACTAATTATAGTAAATATGAATTAGGTAAAATAAATATACCTATAAGCACATTAAAGAAAATGGCTATATTTTTTGATACTTCAATAGACTATTTATTAGGATTAACTGATGAAATTAAACCATATCCAAGAAAAAAGTAAAAGAATTTTTAATAAAATTATGTAAATCATTATTGACAAAGCCTATATTTAACGATATATTATAAATACCATTTGATATGGTAACTGAAAAATTAAATAATGACGCATATAATGAGCTACTCGGCAGAAGGTATTAAGTTATTTTCGCAGTTCCGGGTTTAACTCGCTCCGACAAGCCAAAAGTGAGGAATATATATAATAATAGTAAAAATATCCATAGAAATTAAATCGGCAGGAGATGTGCAAGTAAAATTAGTACAAAGCTATATTCTGTATAGCATTTGTTTTGTTGCTAATTTTATTTGTCATTCCTAGTCGATTTTTTGTTGTGTTTATAACATAGCAAAAAATCGCTGAAAAAATTTATATAGCAGGTAGCTAGATAAAATTTTCCAGTATCAAAATAATATTTGAACTAAAGTGAAAATGTTATTTTGACTTTGGCGAAGCCAAAGCATAAATTATTGAGTGTAAACGAGATAATTTATGAGCTCTCCGTTAGGAGCCCACTGATATGTTTGCAAACGAAGTTTGAAACTATCATAGTGGGTTATGCACTTTCAAAGAAAGTTGCATAACAGCTCCCTTTGGTCGCTCCTCTTGCTACCTGCAAGGAAGGATTTTCTATGGATGATTTTAAAACAAATTATTCAGTAGCTCGAGTAGTTACTCATACTAGAGATAATATTAGTAAATTTGAAAAACACAATGCAAGAAAAAATGAAACCTATTCTAATATGAATGTGGATCTATCACAAACACACAATAATGTGTATTACAAACAATGTGATACTACATTGAATGAAAATGTAAAAGATATGGTTGCAAATGATCAAATATCACTTAGAGGATTAAAGAAAGATGCAAAAATATTTGATGAATTAGTATTTGATATTAACTCTGAATATTTTGAACAGAATGGTGGTTATGAGTTTGCAAAAGAATTTTATGAGAAGGCATTTCATTTTGCAGAACAAGAAATGGGTGCAGAAAATATCTTACAAGCAGTTATGCACGCAGATGAGTTAAATGTTGCTCTTACTGAAAAGTATGGAAAGCCAATATATCATTATCATTTACACGTTATAGCCCTCCCTATTATAGGAAAAGAAATAAAATATTCTAAAAGATGTAAAGATAAAGAACTTGTAGGAAAAGTAAAAGAAGTTATAAATCAAGTAAGTCATAGTAAAAAGTGGAAGTCTGAAAAAGCAACAGATAATTTTGGTAATCCTCTATATGATAAAAAAGGAAAACCTATTCTAATTAAATCATATAGTTTATTGCAAGATAGATTTTTTCAATATATGTCAGATAGTGGTTATAGAGGATTTATAAGAGGAATTAAAGGCAGTACAAATGAACATTTAGATAATTTGAATTATAAAATAAAAAAAGAAAATGAGAGATTAGAAAATTTAAAAGAAAAGGCTGATAATAAAGAAATAGAAATCGAAAACAAACAATTAGAATTAGAAAATAAGCAGAAAGAACTTAATAATAAGCAATTTGAAATAGATAGCAAACAAGAAGAAATTACTAAAATAGAAACAAAACTAGATGAATATGCAAATTATACTACAACTATTGAAGAATTGGACAACTTTGGAAAGCAAAAACGATTTTCTAAAAAGGTAGAACTTGAAAAAGATAAATTTGATATTGTTATAAATCTTGCTAAAAAAGGAATATCAGCAGATAGAATAATTAAAAATCTTGAAACAAGAGTAAATAACCTTGTAGAGTCTGTTTACTCTTGGAAACAGAAATTTGAAGACCTACAAGAAAAAACAAAAGATTTTATTGAAGCAGTTAAAATTGCACCACAAAAAGTTACAGACTTTTTGAAAGATATAATATTTAGAGAACAAGAACGAATTAGAGAACTTGAGCAAGAAAGATTAGAAAAATTATATAATTCACGAAAGCCAAAGACATCTCCTAAATTAGAGAAATCTAAGAAAAGGAGGTCGCGTGATGCAAGATAATATTGTTTATAAATTAGAATTAACAAGCGAAGAATATAAGCATATAGAAAAAGCAAAACAAGAGTATTATTTAAAATTAAGCCAAATGACAAAAGAGCAAAGATTACAATACTTTAGAGATAAAATTCTTATAGAAAATAAATTGAACTTTGAAAAAGAAATAAACGGCACTGTATATAAAGTAACTGCCTATTTTAATGATAGTTCTCAAGAAAGTATTTTGAAAAAAATTGAGAGAATGATAAAAAATTCTTAAAAATTTTTTTATAGGCTCTTGAAATGAAATAGCGAGTATGGTATTATGTGAACACTACAAATTAAACTTTGTAAAAATTTATATCATATTCGGCTGTCTAAAGGAAAGGAGAGATTTAATGGGACAGTCAAATAATGAGAAAATAGTAGCTTTATACTGCCGTTTATCAAGAGATAATGAATTAGCAGGAGAAAGCAATAGTATTAAAAATCAAAAATCAATTTTAAGTAAATATGCAAAGGATAATAACTTTTTTAACACTAGAACATTTATAGATGATGGATATTCTGGTACAAGTTTTACAAGACCTGCATTTATGGAAATGATGGAACTTGCTGAAAGTGGAAAAATCAGCACAATAATTGTAAAAGACCATTCAAGACTTGGTAGAAATAGACTTATAGTTGGACAATTATTGGAAGAAGATTTTGTTAGGTTAAATATTAGATATATTGCAATAATGGACAATATAGATACTGATAAAGGACTAAATGATTTTCTTCCAATACAAGATTGGTTCAATGAAATGCACGCCAAAAATACAAGTCAAAAAGTTAGAGAAGTATTCAAAAACAAAGGTAATTCAGGAATACCACTTACAACATATCTACCCTATGGATATATTAAAGATAAAGAAGACAAAAATAAGTGGTTAATAGATGAGACTGCAGCTAAAGTTGTAAGAAAAATCTATAATCTTTGTATACAAGGTTATGGAACTTCACAAATAGCAAAGAAACTTAAAGAAGAAGGAATAATGACACCAACAGAATATTACAATAGTATGGGAAGAAAAACAACAACCAAGGTGCAAGAAGTTAAGAATTATTGGAATTCTGATACAGTCAATAATATACTAGATAGACAAGAGTATATTGGAGATACTGTAAATTTTAGGTCAACACAAAGATCTTTCAAAGACCATACTAAAATAGATTTACCAAAAGAAAGTTGGAAGATTTTTAAAAATCATCATGAGCCAATAATTGATGAAGAAACTTGGAATACTGTGCAAAGAATAAGACAAAATAAACGAAGACCTACAAAAACAGGAAAACAAAGTATATTTGCTGGTCATCTATTTTGCAAAGATTGTGGGGCAAAATTATATTATTGCACATCTAATAAATTTACACCTAATAAGGATTTTTATAGATGTTCAAATTACAAAAATAATTCCACAAAATCTTGTACAAGCCATAATATAAAAGACTATGTATTAAGAGAATTAGTATTAGATAATATCAAAAATGCAGTATCTTATATATCCTCTTTCGAAGATTTATTCATACAGAATAAATTAGATGCTTCATTAGAAGAACAGCAAAAAGAATTTAATGCTAACAAAAAATTATTATCTCAATATGAAAAAAGAGTAAAAGATATTGATAATTTAATACAGCATATTTACGAAGATAACATTTCTGGTAAAATTACAGATGATAGATTTGCAACTTTATCTTTAAATTATGAAAAAGAACAAAAAGAATTAAAAGAAAAAATCAATGAATTAGCTATTACTCTTGATAAAAACAAACAAGAAGAAATTGATTTAACAACATTTATAGGTAAAGTTAGAAAATATACAAACATTAAAAAATTAACACCAGAGATTATAAATGAATTAATTGATAAAATATTAGTATATCAACAAACTAAACTAGATGGCAAAAGATATCAACAAATAGATATTTATTACGCAGGAATTGGAATAATTAGTATTCCAACAAATGCAAATGAATTAGAAAAAGCTTTTCAGCAAGGTATAAAGGACATAAAAACAGAGTAAATCTCTGTTATTATAAAATTACCAAAAAATTACATTTATTTACAAAATATACTTGACAATCACAAACAACTGTTTTATAATAGATGCAAATTTTAAAGAGATGGGACGTGATATTTATGAAAAAGAAATTATAAAGACTCAACTAAAAGTAAAAGATACTTTAGTAGGAATTATGAGGATTGGTGATGTAGATTATATTTCTTTGACAGATTTAGCACGATACAAAAATCCATTAACTCCTGGAGATGTAATTATTAAATGGATGAGTAATAAAAGTTCTTTTGATTTTTATTGTCTTTGGGAAGAATTATCAAATCCAAATTTTAAACTAGCGGAATCCCACGAGTTTAAAAATGACTCTGCTACACAATCTTTTACAATGAGCCCATCAAGATGGATTAAAGAAACAAATGCAATAGGATTTGTTTCTAAAAGAGGAAAATATGATGGTGGAACTTTTGCACACCCAGATATTGCTTTAGAGTTTGCATCTTGGGTAGATACTGCTTTCAAGCTTCATTTAATAAAAGAATTTGAAAGGCTAAAACAAAATGAAAGCTATCAAAAGAAAATTAATTGGTCTGTTAGAAGAGAACTTGTAAAAACAAATTACAAAATACACACAGACAGCATAAAAGAAAATTTAGTTCCAACTTTAACAGAAAAACAAAAACAATATGTATACGCAAATGAAGCCGATGTTTTAAATGTTGCATTATTTGGAATGACAGCAAAAGAATGGAGAGATAATAATTCTGACTTAGATGGTAATATGAGAGATTATGCTAATATTTTACAACTTGTAATTTTAAGTAATTTAGAAAACTTAAATGCTGAAATGATTAAACAAGGGATTGAACAAAAAGATAGATTACAAAAACTTAATGAAATTGCTAAAAATCAATATACTATTTTACAAGGAAATAATAGTATTAAAAAAATTGAAGAGCTTGATAATAAAAAATTATTAGAAGTTTAAAAAAGCCTTAGGAGCATTTTTAATAAGAATTGTCCTTATTAAAATGCTCCTAAGGCCACTTTTTTATTTCAAATTTCTTAATTTCATTACACATTGTTTTAAATTCTGTAATAAATAATCCACTTCAGCCCTAGTATTAAACTCTCCGAAAGTAACTCTTAATGCTGATTTTGCAGTTTCACTATCTAAACCTATAGCAGTTAAAACGTGTGAAGGTGTAGCTTCGCTAGAATTACAAGCTGAACCACTTGAACAACAGACCCCTGCCTTATCTAATTCTAACAAAAGCGCAGTCGAATCAATTCCAATAAAAGAAATATTTGCATTTCCTGGAAGTCTATATTTCATAGAGCCATTTATTTTTACATTTTTTATATTTTTCAAAACTTGTTCTATATAATAATCTCTTAATCCTCTAACATGTTTTATATGATATTCTAAATTCTCTTTTGCAAGTTCACAAGCTTTGCCTAACCCTACTATTCCTGCTAAATTCTCTGTTCCTGCTCTTTTATTTTTTTCTTGATGACCTCCATTCATAAAACTATCAAATTCAATTCCTTTCCTTACATATAATGCTCCTATCCCTTTTGGCGCATGTATTTTGTGACCAGAAAGAGATAACATATCTATTCCTAGTTCTTTAACATTTATTGGAGTATTCCCAATAGCTTGAACCGCATCTGTATGAAAAATTACATTTTTTTGTTTTGCAAGTTCTGCTATTTTTTCTATTGGCTCTATTGTACCAATTTCATTATTTGCAAACATTATACTTATCAAAATCGTTTCTTCTTTTATTGCATTTTCTAATTCTTGCAAATTAATTAAACCATCTTTATCCACATCTAAATATGTAATCTCAAATCCTTGTTTTTCTAAATTTTTGCATGATTCCAAAATTGCATGATGTTCAATTTTAGTTGTAATAATATGATTTTTTTCTGATTTTGCTTCATCTGTATTTTTAACATCTTTATTCCACGAATCTTTAAACCTATATGCAATTCCCTTTAAAGCAGTATTGTCACTTTCTGTACCACAACCTGTAAAATATATTTCGTATTTATCACAATTAATTAATTTTGCAACTTTCTCTCTTGCAGTATCTATCGCTCTTTTTGCACTTCTGCCAATTCCATACAATGAAGATGGATTGCCATACTCCTCTCTTAAATATGGCATCATTTCACTTAACACTTCTGGCTTTATTTTTGTTGTAGCTGCATTATCAAAATAAAAAGTCAAAATAACATCACCTCTAATTAGTATATGCTATTTTGACTTATATTGTTATTATTACATATCATGATTGATTTTTACTTACTTACCATATTTTACTCATAAAACACATCATCTAATGTAATTTGTTGCTTTTTATAATTTCCTATTTTTTCAGGCAATTTCTTTTTTAATTCATTTTGAACTATTTCAGAATTTTCGTCAATTTTGTTTCCATCTTTGTCTAGCAAAACTAATTCTTTTTTATTATGTATTTTTACAAAATTCTCTTCATTTTGTATTACAGCAGACTTCAATGAAACTACTTCTTCCAATTTAGAAGAATATAATGTGATTTTGTCATTTTTTCTTGATGAAATTTGCAAAATGTTTTTGTTTCTTATTTTTTGTATTAAGTCATACTTAGTATCTATAAAAGTTCTTCCATTCGCATTTATAACACCATATTTTTCGTCTTTATTTTCTACTATAAAATATTCTCCAAAGGCATATTCAATATAGTTGTAACTATTCTCTACCAATGTAAGCCCTTGATTATTTTCTATGCCATAATATGTTACATCATTATTTATAATTGTGGTAATTCTGTAATTTTTGTTTTCTGTTTCAAATACACTTTTGCTAAAACTAATATCTTGCTTATTTCCTTCTGAATCATATACATCATTTTCTCTTGAACTTTGTGCATATAAATAAATTCCATTTTGCTCAATTTCAGCATATTTTGGTTCTACTTTTATTTCGCCTTTTTTGTTTGCTATACCAAATTGTCCGTTTTTTTCTATTATTAAAGCACCATTTTCTGTGTAAATGATAGACTGATAGTCAGACTTTATTATTTGTTTTCCACCTTTATATAGACCATATTGTCCATTTCTAGAAACAATTAAGTATAATTCTTTTTCTTCTTTTATTCTTATTATATTGTTAAATTCTGCTTTCAATATATTTTTACCATTGTAATCTATATAACCATATCTATATCCATCATTTGTTGTGTTTGATACTATAAATCCTGCTTCTGAATAATTTGTTTTTTCAGAATAATACTCATCTGTTTCAATTTGGTCAAATTTTGGTTCTACTAATACAACACCATTCATATTAATAACTCCAAATTTATCATTTTTACCAACTAAAAATTTCCCTTCAGTAGATTGCAAATTTTCGATTAAACTATATTCATTTTTTGTAATTTGTTTACCATTAAAGTCTATTAACCCATACAAACCATCTTTTTTGTATTTTAATACAGATTTTTCAAAACATAAAGTACTTGCTATATTTTTTATTTTTATAGGTTCAACTTTATCATATTGTGAAAATAACCTTTCTTTTTTTGAATTTAGAACTTCTATATTTTCTTCATCTTTATAGCATATAAATATATCTTTTTCAGGATTTGGAATTTCTATATTATTGTACATTGCTTCTATTATAATGTTTCCATTTCTATCAATTACACCAAAATTGTCTCCATTTTTATATTTAACATATTTATATACTTCAATATTTGAAATTGTATATTCTAACTCTCTATTCTTTATTTTATTTTTTATAAAGAAACCTAAAACTACTAAAATCACAAGTAAAAATAATACTATAAGTCTTTTTTTCATCTTTCTTTATTTCCTCCAATTCATCTTTTTTCTATTTGTATTTTACTATATTTAATACAAAATATCAAGATAATTTTTCAAAAAAAGAAAAAGGGCTCCTATTTAGGATACCCTTAAAAATCTATTAAAGAACTTTTTTCTTTATTATCACAATTCCTGTTGATAATATAATTAATGACATAATTCCTGCTATTGCATATAATGTAATCATACTTCTATTTTCTCCTGTAGGTGGAGTAATTGTAAATTTAGCCTTTACCATTCCATTTGTATGAACCTCTTTTGGTGCTATTTTTACTTGTTCTTCTTTTTCAGCTTGAGGAGTACTATCGTTTGAATCTGGTGTAGGTATAATTCCTTTTATTTCTGCTCTACTTACAACCTCCATGTCATCATCTGTATTTGATAATAGTCTATTTGCAACAATTTTTACTTTATCTGATATTGGGTGTTTAGCATCCCTATTTGTAATTTTGTTTGTATATATTGCTTTCCAACCAACTAAGTCAAGCTCTTGTGCATTTAGTTCTTCACCATCAACTTGAATTATTGAATTTGCATTTCTTTCTATAATTCTATCTTTGTCAGATTTTTCTTTCAAATAAGTTAATGTTTTATCTAAATAATCTTTTACTAATGTTGGAGTTAATGTAACTTCCTTATTTATATTTCTATCTCCAAACCAATAGTATTCATTATTATAGTAATTTATATCAGATTTATTAGTAATTTTTACTTCATAAGTTAATTCTAAGTTTGTTCCATATAAGCTATTTTCAAGCATTTCTGTTCTAACATATGTGCTTCCACCATTTTTCTCATTATCTAAGTCACTTAATGCAACTATACCTTCACTTGGTACATTTTCTGGATTTCCATCATATAATAATTGTCCACTTGTATTTGTAAGTCTAACATTTGTTATTAATTTTTCAATCTCTGAATCTTGTTCTGGCATTACTATTATACCAAAGCTTAGTCCATTAAATGTTGTTGCAACTTGTGTATTTAAGTTCTGTACTTCTTGTACTTTTCCATTATCTTTTTGATTTACATTTGATGAAGTTCCTGTATTATCATTTTCTATTGTTATAGAAACCTTTGCTGTTCCTGCCATTGAAGTTTGTGTTTTTCCTTCATTTACATTTTTTCTTACACTTAAATTGTCTACTGCTACAGAATCATTTTCACTTGTTATTTTCTTATACCATTCTTCTCCTTCTTTTCCTTGTAAGGCTTTTTTAGCTGCATCATTAGTTACAATTGTAGATTTGTAATCTTTAGCTACTATTGTTTTAAGCTCTTTTCCACTTACATCACATATCTTTTGAGTTCCATCCCCATAAGTAAATCTTAGGAAATATCTTCCTGGAACAATTCCATTTAGTGTATAATTTCCGTTTTGATCTGTAACAACTTGTGCTGGTTTTGATATAACTGTTCTTTGTGTGTTTCCACTACCTTGTGCTTCATATAAATTTGAAACTTTTAATTTTGTAATATCTGTTTCTGTTCCTGTTGCATCAAGTAATTCAACTTTAGCACCTTTAACTACATTTTCATTATTGTCATATTTACCATTTCCAAGTTTTTGTCCATCTGTTGTCACTACCTTATCTTCAAATACTTTTCCTTTAAGAATTCTTTCTTGTCCCAATTTAAAGATTAAGTATGGTGCATCAGCATTCATTGTTGTATCTGATGTTATATGTGTTTGTTTGTTTTTAGATTTTATATTATAATCCCATCCATAGTCATACCTTACATAATTATGATTTCCTATTGTTGTAACTTTTGTTGGATATTCTTCTATAATTCCATAAGGATGATTTAGAATATCTAATATAGCATCTCTATTTACTTTAAATTCAATACGTTTTGTAGCTGTTTTATTTGAGCCAATACTTTCGATTCCTTTTGTATATTGAGCGTTAGCTTTTGCTTTATCACCATTTGTTACTTTCCAATTTTTTTCATTCTCACTTAATGAATATCTTTTTGCATCAAATTCATTTACTAAAGATGATATATTTAATTCTTGTTCTTGATATAATTCTTCATAGTTTTTCGCCGCACTTCCAGTTCCTATTGTAGTTGTATTTGTTATATCAATTCTATATCCTACATATACTTTTAACTCTTCTTTTCCATTTTTTGCTTCATAAGCAATATCTGATGGATAGATATCTGCTGTGTATCCAGAAATAGTTCCTTTCTTTTGGAAATTAACTCTTGGAGCTGCAACACTACTTGAATTACCTCCAGAACCATATTTATACGTATAAGTATATCCTCTCATAACTATTTTTACATATTCTAAATTTTCGTTTACAGTATAATCTGCATTAGGAATTTCTTTAATTCCTAGATTAATATTATTTACTGTTAAATTAGGTTCATCAAAAGTTCCACATTTCATAAATCCATAAGTATCTATTGCTGATGTTCCTGTATATGTTGTAGCAATTCCAGATAAATCATCATCTTTTGTTGCAACATTTTTCATCATTGCTTTTGAACCATTTTCTGCAGTTGCGTTAAATGCTACTGGAATATATTTTTTTCCTACTGCATCATTATAGTTAAATTCTACATAGTACTTCTCTAACTCTGATAATTTTATTAAACTATCAAATAAATATTTTCCTTCTGAATCAGTTGTAGCTGTTCCAACAGGTGTATTATCTCCTTTTTTCATTAGTCTTACAGTTACTCCACTAATCTTCGATTCTCTTGAACTATCATATAAACTATTAAATGCTCCATCTTTAGTTGCTTGTGTATCTTCCCATATAAAGCCTTCAATTGATACTTTCTTAATATTTGTAATTGTTGTATTTACATCATATATATCATTGTCTGATGATATTGTTACCTCTTTTTTAGTATCTGCATATCCCTTTTCAGCATCATATCCTTCTTGATGTTTTAATAAATATCCTGTAGGTGGTTCAACCTCATATATATGATATGTTCCATCATCTAATCCATCTATTTTTAGACCATTTTCGCTTGGATAAATTACATTGTCTTCTGATGAATATTCATTTTTAAATCTATATATTGTAGCACCTTCATAAGATGCATTATATGTGTATGGTGCTTGTGTGCCCTGTAACCAACCATTTGGAGTTTTTACTTTAAATCCTGCACCTTCTATATTTTGATTAGTTTCCACATCTTTTTTATAAATTGTTATAGAACCTTTTCTTAAGTTTTTAAAATCAGATTTAGGATCTCTATTTGAACTATTAATTTTCATATCTATAGAAGTTGTTGGTTGTACAGCTAATATATATCCTTTTGGTGCACCAACTTCTTTTATAGTATATGTACCATACAATAATCCATCTATATATAATTTTCCATTAGTTGTTGAATATACTTTAGCATTTGACTCACTACTTGTATAAGTATTTATATCAGTTAACCATCCTCTTCCAGATCTATATATTTTAAAATCTGTTGGATCTGTAATTACATAATTTTTCTTTAAATCTCTTTTTGTTACTGTAAGGCTTCCTGTTGGTGTATTATAGAAATCCATTGCTGATGGTGTTGGATTAGAACTACTAATCGTTCTTCTTTCTGTTTTTGAAGATAATAAATATCTACTTGGTGCCTGTATCTCTTTTGCTATATAAGTTCCTTCTTCTAATCCTTCAAATGCTCTTGTTCCATAAACATCATATCGTTCTGCTTGACTATAAAGATTGTCATACTTATATGATCCTTCTGAACCACTTAAATATCCTTTTGATGTTCTTATTACAAATGTTGCTGCTGAATTTGAAATTAATTTTCTTGTAACTGAATCAAATTTATTAATAACTATACCATATTCAGTACCTTCATTAGGTTCATCTGGTTCATCTAGTTCATCTGGTTCATCTGGTTCATCTGGTTCGTTATAAAACACTAATGCAGAAGGATTTAAATTTGAACTAGTAATTGTTACATTCTTGCTTGATGTTGATATTGTGTAATTTTTTGGAGCTTTTGTTTCTTTTATTGTATATGTTCCAAGTTCTAGTCCTTCTAAATTTATTTCTCCATTTTTATCTGTTTTATATGTTGATCCTGTTTTATCATCATATGTATATGACCCTTTTGTACCTTTTAGCCATCCACTTGATGTTTGTATTTTAAATTGTGCTTCCATATCTTCAGAAGTATTTTTTATAGGTTGATTAGTTCTTGAATCTTTTTTTACAATTTTTATACTACCTAATTTTTCAGTAATTGAAACACTAATTGGATCTGAAACAGGCCAAGCTTGTCCTGTTTCTGCTATCATAAAATCTTGACCTTCACCATAATAGCAAAACCACATCTCTGCTTTTAAAACAGTATTTTTACTTTCAGCCTGTACACTTGTTACATTTCCACCATTACTATTCACTATATATACTTCGTCTCCAGATTTTATATCTTCAAGAGAAACTGTTTTATTATTTACTTTGTACGAAATATTTTTTATCTCTGTGCTGCCATTCCAAAGCTTTAAATAATTCAGCTTACCATTAAATGTAAACTTTAGTGGTCCTATTAACTTCATAGATTCAACTTGTAACTTTTTTTTATTAGAGCTTATTGTTGGATATTTATTATCAGCTTTATTACTATAAGCATTTGCACGATTTATGAAATTTATAATACTACTATCGCTAAAATAAGCACTATGCATCACAGCCCTTGAAATACCTAGCTTAGTTCCTACGCTTGAAAACCAACTCCCATTATTATCTAAATACCCATGAACTGCTCTTGTACGAATTTTATCAGTACCTGAACCACTATATCCTAAACGATACCCTTCTTGAGAAAGTAAATATGCTAAAGCAACATTCTTTTTATTCTCTACAGGTGTTCCTTCTGATTTTGTACTATATGCTCTATCTCCTTCTATTCTTGCATACCCCACAATATTATAAAGTGCTGATACTGAATCAGTATTAGCATGATGGTGAATACAGTAAACATGATCTGATTCTCTTAATTGATTTATTACACCATCATTTCCACCATTGTGAATCCATACTTTCTTTCCAACAGCCTTTTCCCCTGCTGCTATAAGAGCAGCTCTTGTTTTATAATCAGATTTTTTATACTTTGGATTACTAGTGTCTGTGGCATTTATTCCCTTTGACAATAACATTACAAATAACATAATAAATAATAAAATTAAAATTATTACTTTGTTAAATTTCTTTATCATTGCATTTCTCCTTTCCTCTTAGAACGTTGTATTCTCCTTTATAACTTTTTTTATTATCACATAAGAAATAGTAGCTATTGTTAATGATATTAATAATGTTATTATAATGTATCTAATAGCTATACCTGTGCTTACACTTATAATCAAATCTGCACCAGATATATCATCATATTGACTTGAATTTTCGTCAATTACTCCTTGTGAATTATAGTATTCTTCTATTTCTGCTTTATTATTTGTAAGTCCTGTATTTGATTCTGTCATTGTTTTTGTTAAAACTAATGTTATTTCTTTTGTTTCTCCTGGTTCTATTATTGTATTTGCTAAACTTGTAGTATATAGAGTATTTCCTGATTGATACCAATCTTTGTTAAGTTTAGAATTGAATTTTAGGTCAGATGGTTTATTGTCTACTATTTTTTTAGCATAACCTGGTAATTCTCCATTATTGGTTACTTTTATTTTGTACTCTATAAGTACAACTGAACCTTTTAAGTATTTACCTTTTATTTCTACTTTTGCTAAATTTGTATCTGAGTATTTTATACTTTTGTTTCCTTCTGCATTGCTTACAGTTACTTTTGATATAGTTTTAGATAAACTCAAGTCAAACTTTTTAGCTTCAACTAGTCCTATATCTATATTTCCTATGCTATTTTCATTTAAAGTTAATGTATCTGTAGAAGCCACCTTTTTGTTTTCCCCATTTATTTTCATTGTCACATTTTCTGCATCAGAATTATTGTTTGAGTTTGCTTCTTCTGAATGATATTTTGTTAAAGTGTATTTTCCTTTATCATATTCAAATATTACAACATATTTTCCATTATTAACATTAGTAAAATAATATAATCCATTAGTATTTGTTGTAGTACTACCTACTTCTGCATTTTTTTCTATATCAAATAATGTAGCTTTTATTCCTTCTAAATATTTTTCGTTTACGTCTCTTTTTCCATTTCCATTTTCATCTAACCATGCTGTTCCTGATATTGCATTTTTATTTGGAATAGTTGTGCTTCCATCTGTCCCTGTTCCACTATTTCCTGCATTATCACCTCTTGTTCCGTTATCTCCTGTACTATCTCCATCTGTTCCTGTATCGTCTTTTACTATATAATCTTCTGGATTATATTCTTCTGTTTTTGGAACTTCTATGTTATAAGTAATTTCATCTGTTTCATCAATTTTTATACCATCACTATAAATTTCTAATTTATTAGTAATTTTTAAATTTTCTTTTTCTGGTAGTTCTTCAATTACTTTACCTACAATTTCTAAAGTTATTTCTTTTCCTGCTTTTAACTCTTTTACTATTTCTAATCTATCATATTCTGTATTTTCTGTAGTCAAGACTTCCTTTTCATATTCGCAATTTTCTCCATCAATTATAAAGGTTTCTATATTTAAATATTTTGAAATTTCATCTATAATTGTTAATCTTCCAGCATCTTTAATTCCTGTATTTTTTATTTTAAATACATACTTAATTTTGTCATTTGGTTTTACATATCCTTGTGTAGTAAGTTCTGTTGTTGCTTGTGATGTTGCTTCAATTTTTGCTAAAACCCCAACAATTCTCTCTTCTAATTCATTAGATCTATATGTATTTCCTTCTGAGTCTGTTGCCTGAGCATTTATTTTTGTTGTTTTTAATTGATTTTCGTTTTCTTTAATAGCATTAGCTGTTGCATTAATAGTAACTTTTATAGTTTGATTAGCAGCTATTGAATCAAAACTTAAAGTATTATTATTTAGTTCTATTATTCCTTGTCCTTCATCTTCTATATACCAATCAATAATATTTATAGATAAAGCTTCATTTTTATTTAATATTAGTTTTATGTTTCTTTGTTCTTCATTAGTTAAATTAGTAATTTTTATTTCATATTTGTAATTATAATCTGCTTCTAAATTATCATTTGGTTTTCTATATAATGGTGCACATATAACCTGTAATTTTGCTGGACTTATTTTGTTAGAAATAGTTTTTTCATCTTTTTTCTCATTATTTTCACTAAATGAGAATTTAGCTTCAATATTTTTTTCCTCTGTTATATTTTCATTTGCCATTACCATAAATGAATATGTGTAATCTTTTCCTGCTCCAATACTTATGTTTTCTTGTTTTAATGTAGTAGTTTGTTCTGTTTTACTATAATACTCTTCTCCTTTTGTATATTCATCTCTTTCCTCGTTATATTTTGGATAATTCGGATTAATCTGTACTAAAGTTGTATTTTCTGGTAAATTTACATCTATTTTTAATCCTGTTTTATCTGCTGAACTTGGGTTACTTATTGTTGCAGCATATGTAATTACTTCTCCTGCTTTTATTGTGTCTCCTTCTACAATTGCTTTTCCTCCAACTTTGGCAGAAACTGCATATCTTAAACTTGCATTTTGTTCATTTCCACTTTGGCTTCCAGAGCTTCCTCCTTGGCTTCCGCTTCCTGAATTCCCCCCTTCATTGCCATTTTGTCCTTGGTTTCCTGTGCTTCCTCCTTCATTGCCACTTTGTCCTTCGTTTCCTGTATTTCCTCCTTGTGATTGTGCTGCTATTTGTATATTTACTTTCTGTGTTCCATTGTCTGTATATTTTGTTGCATTTTCGTTTGTATATGTCATAACTATTTCTTCATTACTATTTGTAGCAGTTTGATCTATTTCTACTTCTGTTTTTATAGATATTGTTGTTCCTGTTATTGCTTCTCCTAAATAATATGTTTGTTCTCCAGTTAATTTTATACTTAATACTTTTTGTCCATTTTCTTCTATTACTTTGTAATTTCCTTCTGTCAATTCTAATCCATTATCTGCATGCATTAGTTGTGGCATTTGCTTATATGTTACATCTTTTACTTGTTGTGGTAACTTTATTTTAAGTTCAGGATTTTTATATAAATCTTGATTATCACCACGTGATTCCAGTACAGCTGTTAAATTTAATTCTTGTTTTTCTGCTGAAGCAATTAGTGCTGTTTGTTCACATTGTAAACTAGCTTTTGATTCTGTATCTTTAAGATTTATATTATATGAACTTGTAAATGTAAAAGTATCATTATTATTTTTTGTATATTTTATTGAAGAACTATCTTTAAGTTTAGTAAATTCTTTTATTTGTTGTCTTGTATAATCTGTTTTTAATATTCTTTTTGTTGTTTCAACTATAAATGTTCCATTATTTACAGGTTTACTTGTTTTTATTGTTATAGTTTTCGTTCCTGCAGGTAATTGTATTATAACATCTCCATTTGAATCTGCTTGGCTTTCATTAGTAATTGTTGTTTCTCCTATTGTTAAATTCCATGTATTTCCTAATACACTTGCTACTTTTTCTTTATTTATTTTTAATGTTTTTATGTCTATATCTGCATCACTTTCAATTTTATTTATTGTTCCATTTTCTTCTACTTCTTTTATATATTTTGAATTTTCTTCTGATATTTCTATGTCTTTTACTCCATCAACATAATCAACATGAACTATAGAATATGAAGTAATATCTCTTCCTCCTGTATATATTTTTCCTTTATATATAGAAGTTTCTCCCTCTTGTTTACTTATACTTGCAATTCCGTCTTTTTCTTCACTTAATGAAATTTGTACTTGCTCTGCATTTAATTCACTATTATTTTGTGCTGTTATTTTTTCATTTATTGTAATTTTTTGTGTACTTAAATCTGCATTTTCTGAGAATTCATAAGTAACTACAAAAATATCAAGTACATTTTTCATCCAACTAATTTTTCCTTCTTCTTCTGTGTTATTAATATTTATTGTTAAAATATCATTTTCTACATTATAATTAGCAGATGTAAATTCTTGTTCTCCATTTGTTGCTTTTGTTGTTCTTTTGTGTACTTCTACATTTGTAGCTCCTGTTGGTATTGTTGCTGTTATATATGTATTTTTTACAGGATACGCATTATTTGTTAATTTACTAGATGTTAAAAATTGTACAACCTTTTTATTTGCTTCATTTACTTTATATGTTGAATTTGTTTGGATTTTTGCTGCAAGTTCAGCTTTAACGTTTTCTGGCATTTTCCATGTAACTTTTACACCGTTTCCACTATCTATATCAACATTTCCTACACTATTCGTGTATTTACCAACTAATTTTACTATAGTTTTTTGACTTAAAGTTGAAGCTTGTATTTTATCATCTTCGAAATATTCAATTCCTACTTCTATTGCAGCAGTTTCATTTGCATTAATTTGATTTAAAATTATTTCATTATCTTTTATTTCTTTTATATAGTCATTTGCTGTAGCTTGACATAATTTAAATCCTGCATCTTGTAATGATATTTTTCCATTAAAATATCCTTCATTTTTTACTGCAACATCAATTTTCAGTTTAATGTCTTTTGCATCTATACTTTTTTCAATATCTGTAAGCTCTTCCTCTCCATTTTTAAAATATGCTCTAAATTGAACATTGTCACTTTGTGTTGCAAGTAAATCTATAGCATAAGATGTTGCTAAAAATCCTGTTATTGCATACTGACCTAATAAAATAACTAATATTATCATAATTGCAACCCATTTTTGAATAAATACTTTTACGTTTCCCATAATTTCTACCCTTTCCTTTCTTATAATTTTATCTTACAACCTTATTTTTTGAAAGTCAATACAGACTTTTGGTTCTAGCTTTATAGTGGTAAAATTATGTTTACGGAAGGTACTTTGTCGCTTTTTATTGTTTTTTGTTTACATTTTTTTTACATTTTTATTACAAGATTACTCTAAAATTGTTTTTTTCTTAGGGGCAAGTGTTTTTATAGTATTTATATAGAACAAATCGGAACGCATATAATTTTAATTATTTAAATCATCAACACTTTAATGTAACTTAAAAACTAAAAGAATTGAACGATTAATTCGTTCAATTCTTTTTTATCCTATAATATCTTGTGCTTAATTATTACAACTCCTGTAGCTAAGACAATTAGAGCAAATATTCCTGCTACTATATATTCTGTATGTATTTGCTTGTTTTCACCTGTAGGAGGTGTAACAGTTACTCTTGCTCTTGCTGGTTGTGGAATAGTTGGCTGTCTTACTAGTTTTATTGTTTCTTCTGTATCTGAGCCTGCTAGTTCATCTGAAGATTTTCCTTCTATAGAGTTTTTCACTTCTGTTATTTCTATTGTATTTAAAACATCCATATCTACGTCATCTGTAGCTAATACTCTAGTCACTGATATTGTAAAGTCTTTTCCTTTTCCTGTTGCAATATTATTTAAATTTAATACTGCAAGTAATTTTTTAAATGGCTCTCCTCTCTCTTTTTGACTTTCTATAATGCCTTCATTTATTCTCGTATATTCTTTATGTGTTATTGGATCTTTCCATACAGCTCCTATTTTTGTTAATTCTGTTATTTCAGCTTCTATTGTTTTTATTTCAACTTTATCGTCTTTAACATATATTGTTGTTGGGTCACAATAGTCTATCATTTCTTTTACATCTGTTTCTACTTTCTTCGAATAATTTGGATCTGTTTCCCCATATATGTAATACATTCCTTCGTGTGCTTTATCTGTTTCTGTATATGTATCTTTTGAAGTATTTCTTATTTCAATTCCATATTCTATTTCTATTGTAGAAGCATATATATAGCTATCTGCAAGCTCTATCCTTGTAAAAGTACTTCCTCCATTTTCAGTTGAGTCTAAATCACTTACCCCTAACATATCTGTAACTTTTTCAGGATTACCATTAAAAATTACATTTTGCTGAGCATTTGTTAATTTTACATTTGTTATTATCTTTTTAAGTTCCGAGGTTCTCTCAGGTAATTCTATAATTCCTAAATTAAATCCTTTAAAAATCTCTTTTACTTCATCTTTGTTTGCTATTGTTTTGTTTATATCTTTTATTATAGTCGTTTCTTTATTTTCTTCATATTGTATAGTATCTTTTTCTTCTGATTTTGTTATTTCTATAGCTTGAGCTTGATTTTGTGTTGTATTTTCTATTGTTATATAACTAACAGGTGTATCAGCTTCTATTGTTTTTAAATTTCCTGTTGTATCATAATTTATCTTTTTTCTCTGCTCTAAATTATCCACTGCTGTTGAATATAGTTTATTATCTATCTCTGTGTTATTTCCATTTAAAAACTTATACCATTCTTTTCCGTGTTTGTTTTCTCCATTTCCTAAAGCATTTTTTGCACTCTCTAAAGTTATGATTGTAGATTTATTTTCTTTTACATCATAAATTGTACCATCTCCATAAGTAAATCTTACTACATATTCTCCAGGTAATACTCCATCAAAACTATAATTGCCTTCTTCAGTTGTCTTTTGTGGATTTTGTGTTCCTAATGGTTCATTTTTTGTATATCTTGTTGCAACCTCTAAATTTCCATCTTTTTGAGTATATAATTGTACTGTAACATCTTTTATATTTTTCTCACTCTCATCTTTTATTCCGTTTCCTACTACTTCATTCTTATTTTTGCTTTCCTGTGTTGCCTCGTCTTTAAAAACTGTTCCTGTAATTGTACGTTCTTTGTTATCTGGCAATTTAAATATCATTCCTGGAGCTCTTGCTTGTCCTAATTTTGCTGGTGTCCTATGTGATTGATTTAGTTTTGATAATGTATTTGCAAACCATGCATAGTCATTTCTTTTATAATCATGATATGCTGTTGTTTTTGCTATTACTTCAGTTGCATTTACATTTCCACTTAGTATTTTGTTTATTTCTGTTCCACTTACTTTAAATTGTATATATACACTTTTTGTTTCTCCTGGACCTAATCCATCATTGAAAGTATCCCCAATATATTTTGTTGTTGTACCTTCTTCAGATATACTTGGTGACTGCCATTTGTTAAAGTCTTCACTTGCACCTGCATCAAAAGTAGGATCTATATCTGTTGTATTTAGTTCATATTTTGAATCTATTTTTTCTGTTAGGCCTGTTATATTTAGTTTATCTTCTACATATATATCTGGTACATTATATAATGATGTATTTTTTATAAATATTCTATATACAACATATACTTTTAGTCTTTCTCCTTTATTTGCATCCATAGACGCCTTATTTGCTAATACATCTGATGGATAGATATCTCTTGTATATGAGTTTGTACTTGTTCCCATATTTACTAATGGAGTATCTGCTAAAGTCACATTTCCCATTCCTCCGTATATATATTTGTATTTTGAATTGTCAAAATGTACTTTTACATAAGCTATATCTTGTTCAATTCTAAATTCTGGATCTTTTAGCTGTTTTAATCCTAAGTTTATTCCATTCATTGTATTATTATTTGGAGTGTATAATTCTGTTTTAAAGAAATGTGATAAACCATAGTTGTCTTCATTACTTTGTGGTCTTTGTCTATATGTTGTTGCTTTTCCTATGAAATTGCCATCTGTTACAGGTAAAATGTCATCTTTTACATCATCATATATTAAAGCTTTTGATGTATTTACGTCTGTTCCTTCATTTAATTGTACTGGAACATATTGTTTATATTGCGTTTTAGAATAATCAAATTCTATATAGTAGTCTTTTAAGAAATTTACATTAACTTTATTAAATTTATAAGCTCCGTCATCTCCTGTATTTGCTGTATTATTTGATTCATCTGTATAGCCTTTTACTAGACTTCCATCTGATTTATTTCTTAAAGTTACTATTACTCCTTTAGGCTTTTCTTCTCCATTATCATATTTGTTATTTGCTATATTTTGTTTTCCATCTGGCTTGTCTATCCATACATAACCTGAAATATCTATTAACTTTCTGTTTGTAGTATTAAAAATTTTGTTTTGGGCATCTTCTAAATCAAAACTATTTTCTATTAATACATAGTTATTTGTAGCATCATAATTCTCTTGTGCTGATAAATAATAATCATCTGGTGCTACAACTTCTACTAATCTATATGTTCCTGCTTTTAAGTCTTTTATCGTTGTTGCTCCTGTTACTGCATCTGTATAATATGGATTCCTTCTTGCTACATCTAATGTGTTTTTATATGTATAATTTCCATTTGTTCCTTGAACATAACCTTTATCTACATAAGAATAAATTGCAAATCCAGCTCTAAGTTTTTCCTTCGTGTATTGATCTTCTTTGTTAATTGTTATGTCTCCATATCTTTTGTTTGTTCCATTAAATATAATTGTAGCTCCATCTGTAAGAGTTTGTGAATTTCCTATTTTTACAGATGAATTACTATAGCCATCTTGCCTACTTAAAATATATATTTTTGGTGATGTAGGTGCTTCTACTTCATATACCTCATAAGATGATAATTTAAGTTCTTCTAAAGTAATTGAACCTGAATTAGTATAATATGTATCTCCTCTATTCATAGTTGAATTGTTATATTTGTATGAGCCTTTTGAGCCTGATAGCCAGCCATCACTAGTCTTTATTTTAAATCCAGCTCTTAGCCCTTCTCCTGAATACTCATCTGCCATATTAATTCGCAAATTTCCAAATTTTCTATTCGTAGTATTAAATGTAATAGTTTCTCCTGTGCTTAGTTGCTTTGTTCCTACTTTTACTTTTCCATTTTCGTATCCTATTTGTTTGGTTAAATCATAAGTTGATGGTGGTTCAACTTCATAAACTTCATAAGTTCCATCTTTAAGTCCGGATAAAGTTTTACTTCCCCTTAATGTATTATATACATCTGCTCTTTCTTCTGAATTAGAATATGTATATGATCCATCTCCCTTTAACCATCCTTCTGATGTTTTTACTTTAAATCCTGCATTTAAATTTTCTCTTGTATCTTGATCTTTTTTTGTTATTACTAAATTGTTTTCTATTCTAAATTTATATTCTACTTTAGAAGAACTTGAATAACTTTCTCCTGCAAAGACACCTGCCTGCTGTCCAACTAAACCACTTGATTTTCTTACATCTCCATTGGAGTTTACAGTTCCTATACCAGCGCATAAAAGTAATTTAGCTTTATATAACATCATAGAATCTTGTATTATATTTACACTTACATCTTTGTTTACAAGTGAATCTGAATTACTTATTTTTAGGTAAAATTTTTCATTTGATGGAATACTAGATACAGAATTATTCCAATTGCTATATCCATTATATGACCAAGAAATATCTGCTTTTTCTTTTACTCTACCAACTTTAACCTCAACAGAATTAATTCCTTTTCCTCCATATTGTACTTCTAATGGTCCTATTATATAATCAGAATCTTGTTTTTCTGCATCAAAATAAGTACTTATTTTTTTTATACTTTCATAGCTTGCTACTTCAGTAGCATAATTTTCTGCTTCACTCATTAATTGTTTTGCTTTTCTTTTATTAGCAGCACCATCAAAATCTTCACTATCATCATGTGTCATATAATAATGTCCAGTATCTGATTGAAAAAATTCTGGTTGACTAACATTTATAAAAGCAATACCTCTTCTATTGTCATTGGCGTAATTTGCATATACCGAATTTCTTTTTACTCTCATATCATAAAAAGTCTCAGCTAAAGCAACATTTCCTGGTGCTGTATAATTCATGTTTTTTCCATCTGATGGAACAGTAGATTGATATTCTATTAAATACGCTAGCTTAGGAATATTTCCTTTACCTGCAGAATTTAATCCTGCCTGAGATAAAGTTCTTCCATTTTGTGTTATAGTATATCCATTACTTCCATATTCTATAGTAAAAACATCAGACACTTCTCTATATACTTCTCCATTAGGGCTATTAATTGGATGACATAAGCATGTTACATATCTATAATCTTCAGTAAGATAACTTACTCCACCGCTACTATCAGATTTAAAAGTTTCTCCATAATAAGTAGAATCATTAGCATTAATAAATGTACTAGTATTTTCTCTAATATACCTTTTAAAATCATCAATATGGTCTATAGTATAACTTCCTATTGTAAAGCTAGCATTGCTTGTTCTACTTTTTGACGAAAATACTACTATAAAAACTAATATGGTAATTATTATTATTTTTAAGAATATTTTTATTTTTTTCATAGACTTTATGTTAGAAAATACTCTCTATTTTCAAACATTCTCCTTTCTCCTAAACTCTGAAATTATGTTTTTAATGCAATAAACCATAATGCCAGTTAATACTATAATAAATAGATTTGTTATTATATTTTGTATTTTTTCTCCAGTGCTTATTGTTAATATAACATTTGCTTGTCCTAAATCATTTTCTTCTGAATTTTTGTTTCCTGGTATAGAGTTAATATCTTTAACTCTTAAATCATTAAAATCTTCTGTAATTTCTGCTCTGTTGTTAATTAGCCCTGTATTTGTTGCTGTTAAAGTTTTTGTTAATATTAGTATTAGCTCTTTTGTTTCTCCTGGCTCGATTTTGGTTTTTGATAATGCCTTTGTATATATTTTGCCATCTGATAAATACCAATTTTTGTTCAATTTCGATTCAAACTTTAAGTCTGTTGGCTTATAGTCAACTATTTGTTTTGCATATCCTGCTATATCTCCTACATTTGTCACCTTAATTTTATATTCTATAATGGCTTTTGTTCCTACTAAGTATTTTGATCTTATTTCTACTTTTGCAAGTTCTGAATCATTAAAATTATATGTTTTATTTCCATCTTCATTTGATATCGCTATTTTAGATACATATTTTTCTAATTTTAAGTCAAAATTTTGACTAGGAGTTAAGTTGTTTTCTGTAATTGTACTATTATCATTATTGCCATCAGTCCCTTTTTTTGATGTATCTTCGGAAATAGTGTTAGGTATTTGAATAGGAGTTTCTTCTGGTGTTTGGCTTGGGTTCCCATTTGGTGTTTCTTCTTGTTCTTTATTAGGTTCTTCAGTTGGTTCATTGTTACCATTATCATCATTTAAATCTATCTTTTTATCTGTATTTAATTTAAATGTTGAATAGAATTTTTGGTTATTGCCTTGAATATCAACTTTTACACTATTTTCAAAAACATTGCTTGACATTACTCCTGTGTTTATTTTTGTATTTATTCTTATAGTTATTGTCTTTTTAGGCAATAAATCTATTAAAGTATATAAAACACTTTTGGTTACATCTTCTGTAATGTCTTTTGTCTCCCCATCTGCTTCTAATTTAACTTCTTTTATATCTACTCCTAATGGCGGAAATGTATCACATAATGCTATTGGGATTTTTTTATCTTCTTCATTTTTTATAGTAATTACAAATTGAACATCTTTGCTACTATCTATTTTTCCATTTTCATTTATTTGTTTTCCATCATTATATACATTTTGGATTAATTCAATATTTTCTTTTGCATTATATACCGCTCTATTCATTGTATTTGAATAATATCTATTATTTTCAGCTGTTACTAAATATGCAAGCATTTTTACATATTCAAAATCATTTTCATAATTAAAATTAGTAACACATGGCATATTTAATATTTGTATGGTTTCTTTGGGTTCAATTTTTGAAATTTGAAGTGTTAGTATAGATTGTCCTTGTTCATTTTTTTCTATATTTTTTATAGATATTATATCTTTCCATTTATATAGTCCTAAAAATTTAGTATTTTCGCTATAAGCGTCATAGCCTAAGTTTCTTGAAGTTACTATTTTAAGTTCTGCATTCTGTATCTCATTTTCTGTTAAATTTGTTATATTTATATTACTCGAAATTGCATCATCATCTTTCCATTTATATTGTCTAGTATTTGCTTCTATTATTTGTAATTCCAATTCTGCTTTTTTTATTGTACTTTCAGGCGTTTTAATTGTTTTGTTTATTTCACCACCTTCAGATACAATACTTATTGTTCCATAAGTTGTTTTTGTTGTTTCATTTTCCAACTTGTCTGGTGTAGCTTCATACTCTAATTTTATACTTTCTCCATTTTTCAAAATATTTATTTTTTCAAAATTTATTGAATCTTTATCTGTTAATCTATACATATCTTCTGGTTCAACTTCTTCTCCCATTGCATTATATAGTTGAACTTTTACTAAATCCCATACTTTACCATTTGTTTGAGTTGCATTAACTTGGATATTATTATAATCTGTTCCAGAATTATTATTTAAAGTTATAGTATATTTTATAGTTTCTCCCTCATATACTTCGTCTCCTTCTTGTAACTCACTAAAGCCCTTTATAGCTGTTATGTCTGCTTCAAATCCTTCTGAAATAGTTGCTTTTAAAAAATGAGGTTGTATTAATTTTGAATTTGCATACATCATTACTTCTTTTGTTTGTGTTGATACTGTTTCATCAATTTCGTTAGTATAATTCATTTCAATTAGATCTGTTTTATTTTGGTCTAATTTATTTAAATCTATATTTAAATATAAATGTACTTCTGTTCCACCATTAGTATCATACATTAATTGTTGTCCATCAAATTCTATATACAATCCTATTCTACCATCTTCTTTTCTATATATTTTTTTATTTCTTACTTCTAAACCATTTTTGTATAGTAGTTTTGCTTGTATTACACTTACTTTTGAAACTTCTTTAGGAAATATTATATCTATTTTTGGATTTTTATATAAATTTAAATTTTCTCCATTTGCACCTAATTTTGCTATTATTTCTATGTTCTCATTTGTATTTGAATCTATAAGGCTTGTTTTGCTTATCTCTAAACTAGCTTTTGTTTCAGTTTCTTTTAACTCTATTTCACTTTCAGCATTGAAAACATTTTGACTTTGGTAATTTATTTCTGAGGTATTTTTTATTCTTTGTATTTCTTTTATTTTTTCTCTTCCATAATTATTTTCTCTAATTTGTTTTGTTTCTTGAATCTCCAATATTCCATTATTATATATTTTGCTTGTTTCTATTTTTAGTCTTTTTGTTCCTTCGTCAAAATTACATGTAATAATTCCATTTTCATCTAATCTAGCATATTCACTTTCTTGGCTTAGAATTGAGTTTGTTAAAAATATTTCTTTTCCATTTTGATCTGTTATTTTTATTTCCCAATTATTACCTAATAGGTATTCTATGTTTTGTTTATTTAATTTTATATTTTTATAATCTATATTTGCCAAATCTAATCCAGATTCTGTTACATATTTGGATTCATCTTCTGTAATTATTAAATCACCTACCATTTCTGCATTATCTATAAATACTGTTGTAAAAGAAGTATATTCTCTTTCTTCTCCTGAATATAGCTTTCCCTTATATATTGATGTTTCTGATTCCCTTTTAGTTATTGTTGCACTTCCTTCAATTTCTTGGATTAATTGTACTTCTTGTTCTTGTGCTATAAAGTTTTTATTATCATAAGTATCTATTTTGCCTTGTACATTTATTTTCACATCATCTATATTAAGAGTTTCTGGCATTTCATAAGTTAAAACTAATATATCTCTTGTGTTTTTATTCCAACTTATTTTTCCTTCTATTTCAGGATTATCAATATTGATTATTACTTTATTATTCTCTATTCTATAGTTTTGTTCTGTAAATTGTTTATTACCATTTGTAGCATTTGTTGTTCTTTTGTGTATTTCTTTTATTATTGCCCCTTCTGGTATATTAGCAACAATCTCTGTGTTTTTTATTGGATAAGAATTATCTGATAATCTGTCTGCAACTAAAATTTGTACTATTCTTTTACTACTTTCTTCATTTCTATAGATAGTATTTGTAAGAACTTTGGTCAATAACTCTGCTGTTGCATTTTCAGGTGATGTCCAATTAACTTTTATTTCTCTTTCGCATGATATTTTTTCATTATTTTTGCTATTATAATATATTCCTGTTAGATTTATTATAGTTGGACTATTTAAACTACTTAAATCTATGCTATTTTCTTCAAAAAAATCTATTCCTACTTCTATTTTGGCTACTTCCTCAGTATTAATTGAATTCAAATATATTACGTTATTTTCTACTCTTTTCACATACTGATTTGTAAAATCTTCTCTTAACTTAAAATTTGGATTTTCTAAATAGATTTCACCTTCAAAATATCCTTCGTTTTTTACAGCAATTTCTATATTTAAACTCAAATCTTTATCATTTATATTTTTATTGATTTCTGTTGTTTCTCCTCCATCTTGTGAAACAAAATATGCTCTAAATTCAACATTATCATTATTTGTAGCAAGCATATCTATTGCATATGTAATTGTCGCAACTCCTAATAAATTCAAGTATGTTGATGTCATAACAATAATTAATATGATTGCAATTGTTTTTTGAATTATTGCATTTATTATTTTCATAGCTATTCCTCCCATAATATTTCTACTTTAAATATTAACCTCTAATATTATTGAAGTCAAGAGTCACATTTTTGCATTTTTTTTTTATACTAATTAACTACTTACGGAAGGATTTTTGCAGAATTATATAACATTTTTTTTAATTTTTCTTTACATTTTTGTAACAATTAAATAAAAAATCAAATTTTTCTTAGGGACATTTCAATTTCTTAATTGTTGTATAAACTAATATAACATCAAAAATAAATGTAACAAATTTATACTCTAAAGAAGTAAAAATACTGTAACAAAAATGTAATATAATTTCACTCAAAAATAGTTGACTTTCAAGCATTTGATTGATAAAATTAATTTAGAAACACTAGATAAGAAAAGTGGCTTTGCCACTGCGCAGATTGCAAAGCAATCGCGCGAATATAGGAAACTTTGTCTTTTTATATACGTAAAAATCTGACGATTTTTCCTATATAATAAAAGGAGGTTTTTTCTTATGAAAAAACATAGTAAAATTATACTTATTTTTATATTAATTTTTATTATTGCTTATACTAATATAAGTTTTTCAGCAAATCTAAATAATAAAACAATATTAGAATCAAACAATATTGTTCTAGAAGATGGTTTTAAAAAATCAACTTTAAATTATATGTTAAAAAGTGGAGAAAGCTTACCAAGTTCATTTAATTTAAGAGAAGAATTAAATAATAATATAGAAGTTAAAAATCAATCACCAAATTCCAATTGTTGGGTATATGCTTATACTTCTGTATTAGAAACTACAATGGCTAGAAAAAATAACATACTAAACACCATTTATTCCCCAATGCATATTGACTATAAAACTAGCGAAATCTTTAATAGACAAATTGGAGATGGAGGAGCATTTAATTTAGCACTTGCATATAGCGTTTCTGGATATGGTCCTGTTAATGAGAGTGATTTTCCAAAAGAAAGTGTGTATAATGGAAATACTCTTAAACCCAAAAATGAAATTAATCTAAACAAAGAAGCAAAAGCTAGAGTATTGGGTGCAAAAGTTTTCCCTTCTATTAATAAAACTTTTGAAAATTCTCAAATAAATTATACAGATGCTAAAGGAAATGCGTATACAGATTCTTCATTAACTACAACAAGAAATTTAATTAAACAACATTTAGTAGATAATGGTGCTGTTTTTTCAGCAATTTATATTCAAAACACTGAAAAATGCAATGAGTCTACATATAACGGAAAGACTGTTTATTCATATTACTACAATGGAAACAATGTTCCAGACCATGCTGTTACAATAGTTGGTTGGGATGATAACTTTCCCAAAGAAAACTTTGCTACAAACAATCAACCAATCCATAATGGTGCATATATAGTATTAAACTCTTGGGGTAAAAATTTTGGAGATAATGGTTATTTCTATGTCTCTTATGATGATAAATTTATAGAAGAGGCAATGTCTGGAGTAACTGATATACAAGAACTAAATAACACAACAAAATATGATAAATTATATGAATATGATGAATTGGGTCTTACAACTTCTATCTCTGTAAATAATTCGGAGAAAGTATATTTAGCAAATATATTTGAAAGATCTTCAAATTCTTCTGAATATATTTCAGAAATTGGTCTATTTATAAATAAAGCAACAGGAGTAAAAGTATATGTCAATCCTATTTCAGATGATAAAACAGTTTCAGAGGACAAGCTAGTTATAGAAAAAACAGGAAACAACGCATTAGAAGCAGGATATCACACTTTGCAATTCACACCTGTAAAACTTACAGGCACAAAGTTTTCTGTAATAGTAGAATATATAAATGGTGACTCTAATATTTCCGTACCATTAGAAATGAATTTAGTTGAAAACAATTTTAGCGGACAAAGTGCAGAATATAAAACAGCAACAAGTACTGCCAAATCTGAAAGAGGTCAAAGTTATATATACATGGGTAATAGTTGGACAGATTTAGTAGATTTAAAAGTTAATGGAATTACTATAAAAGACACAAATGCTTGTATAAAAGCTTTTACACGATTTACAAATAATTCTCAAGGAGAAAATCCAGGACAAGAGAATCCTGGACAAGAACAGCCTCAGCAGGAACAACCTCAATCAGAAATATCAGTAAAAAATATTTCTCTTAATATGGAAACAGCGTCTATAGAAGTTGGAAGTAGTACAAATTTAATAGCAACAATTACCCCAAGTAACGCAACAAATCAAAAAGTAATATGGAAATCAGAAAATGAATCTATTGCAAAAGTTGTAAATGGAATAGTATACGGAGTTGCTGAAGGAACAACAAAAATTGTAGCTACAACCGAAGATGGAAATCATTCTGGATATTGTACAATAACAGTAATAAAGAAAACTAATACAGCAGATGATATATATAAAGAATCTCCTTCAGGAAATAACTCAAAAACTCCAACAGAAACCACACAAGATAAAACACCAGACACTATAACTACTAAAGATATTTCTTCAGTAACAGAAGAAAAAAGTACTCAATCATTGCAAGTTACAAAATTACCATATACTGGTATTAATAAAATTGTAGTATTTGCAATCATAATATCAGTTATAATTGCAATATACACATACTATAAAAATAAAAAATATAAAAACATTTAGGGGTGCTTTAAATATGCTAAAAAAAATCTTTAAAAATATAATAACTATTTTAATTATATTAACATTTGTTATACACTTTTCATCTACCATTGTTTATGCTAGCATTGTTGATTCTGCAAGAGGAGAAAGCGGTCCAGAGCCTCCTCCTGCTACTCCACCTGATGACTCAACATCTCAGCCTACAAATAAAAACAATAATATTAGAATTATATACAACAAAATAGAAGGAAATGTATATGAAGATTTAGGAACAACATTCTTAAAACCTAATGAAAAAGAATCTAATCATAAATTACAACCCATTTTTGGTGTTATTGTTAATTTATTTGATTCTAGAAATAATATTGTAAAAAGAACAACAACAAAAGCTGATGGAAGCTACACATTTACTAATCTTAAAGATGGCACATACCATACAGAATTTTGGTATGGGGACATTACAGGATCAAGCTCAAATGAAGATATAAAAAATAGAATTAAATATAATGGTCATGACTATATAGCAGTAAAAACACCTGCTCAAAAAACTTATCTTGACTCTATAGGCACAGAAATAAGAAATAGTGGAGAAGGAGCTATACAGGTATATCTTGCTATTGACTGCTCTTATAGTATGAGATATGAGTTCTTTGAATCAACTCGTAAGCTAGATTATATTGTAGATGCAGCTGAAGACCTTTGCCAATCTTTGCTTGATTTAAATGATAATATTTATATTGGACTGATATTCTTTTCTGGAACAAATTATAGAGCTGTTTCTCTTACCAAAAATATTAATAATTTAAATGATGCATTAGAAGATATTAAATCCAATAATTGGTATACTCCAAATACAGATATTTTAGGAGCTTTATCTAAAGCACAAAAGTCTTTTTATGGAAAAAATAATAGATATTTAATTTTATTATCTGATGGTATACCAACATCAGATGGAAAAACAATGGTTTACAACACTGATAATAATAGCACTATTATGAATAAACTAAATACAATTAGTGAAACTACGAAGAAACAATTAAAAAAATTAAAAGATGATGGAATTACGAATATTTGTCTATTTACAGCAACAGATGAAGACGAGATTACAATTATAAACAAAGTCTTTAAGAATAATTCAAATGAATTTGGAATTTTTAATAACATTAATATTACTGTAAAAACAATAAAAGAAACCCTCCATAATTATATAAAGTCAAAAGCAGATAGTAAAGCTAAAGAATATACAACATCTCATAATGTATTAGCTGGTTATGAAGATCCAAATAGAAGAAAAGAAGTCGACAATATGTTTGCATCATATGAAAACAAACTTGATTATAATAATACTATTATGTTTGATCAAATAGAAAACTATAATAATTTTAACACAGCAAAAAAATTAAGTGATGCAACAAAAATGCTTGTAAAAGGTGGAAGCAATTACATTATAAAAAACACACTTCCTGAAAAAATAGAAATAAAAGACTCAGATGGAAATGTTATAAAAACAATTGAATATCAATTTGGAACATATACTGGAGACTTATGGTTAGCAAAAAGACCACAATTTCAGCTTTCAACAAAAATTACTGCAACACATTCTAAAATAATACTACCAGATATGTTTGTAACAGCTGAAGAAAGTAGAAAAGTCGGTGCTGGCATGAATGACTTTATTTTACACTATGTAGAGCCAGAAATATTTTATGGATCAACATTAGAACTAGAATATACTATTGCAATTCATAACAATTCTCCTTTTCAAAGTGACTATGCTGAAGTTTTAGTTCAAATTCCTAAAGAATTTGAATTAAAGTCATGCTCTTATCCTTATGAAAAAGTAAACACTCAAGAGTTGTTAAACAATAATTTAATTACAAGTGATATTAATAGTGAAAAAGAAACTTTCAAAATCACACTTGACAATAAAGGTCAAGGAAAAAATGGATTTTATATTCCGCCTGGAGGTAGCCATAATATTGCTGTTACAATATCTAGAATTACATCTGGTTTTTCTGATGAATCTATAGATAATATAGAACCAATATCTGCTGAAATTCTTAAATACTCAAATGGTGCAAATAGAAGAATGACATTTAATACTACTTCAACAAAAATGTTAGGTGTATACCCTGGAAATGGAACAGAGGTTGATTTTGCAAATACTCTTACAAATTCAAAAATAATCATTATTCCACCTACTGGTGCATCTTTAAATCATATTGCTATAATCGCTGTAATTGCATTATTAGCTATAATTATTGTATTATTAATATATAAACATTTAAAAAAGAATTGAACGAGAAATCGTTCAATTCTTTTTTAGTAGATTATTTTACTACATATTTTTTTATTACAACAACTCCTGCTGATAATATAGCAAGTGCTAATGTTCCAACAACTACATACATTATAATTGTTTGTCTATCTGCACCTGTTGGTGGTGTAATAGTTGCTTTAGCTTGTGCTTGATTATCTATTTTTGTTGTTTTAATTGTTTTTATGAATGTTTCTTTATCTTCACTATTATCTCTATCATCTGTTCCATTGTTTGTCGTTGTAATTTGTACATCATTTATATATTCCATATCATCATCTTGAGCAGATAGTAATCTATTTGCAACTAATGAAACTGTATCTGATGTCTTGCAATTATTGTCTTTTCTTGTAGTATTTTTCTCTGTGTATAATTTTGTATTCCAATTGCTTAAGCTTATTATTGTTTTGTTAGATATGTCTTCATTTTGTAATATTGCTGTATCTGTTGATACATTAAATTTTGAATCTGATTTTTCTTTATCAAAGTCTAATACTTTATCTAAGTAATCAGTTAATTCATTTATTACAAGTGTAACTTCTTTGTTTTCTTGTGATTCACCATACCAATAATACTCTTTATTATAGTAATTTACATCTGATGTATTTGTAACTTTAATTGCATATGTTAATTCAAAAGTTGCTCCTGAAATCATATCATCATGTAACTCTGCTCTAACATAAGTACTTCCACCATTTTTTACGTTGTCTAAATCACTTACTCCTTGCAAACTGTCTGTTTCTGGGTTTCCTTCAAATCCTATGTTGTTTTGTGCATTTACCAATCTTATATTTGTTATAATCTTTTCTATTTTTGCTGATTGAATTGGCATCTCTATAACACCAAGGTTTAATCCTTCAAATTTATTGTTTGAAAGTTGTGCTTGAGCTCCATTTTCAGAAACTACTATGTCAGCTGTATTTGTTATTGTATTTTCAATTGTAATAGAAACTTTTGCTGTTCCTGCCATTATATTTTGTAGTGTTCCGTTATTTACTCCAATTCTTGTATCTAAATTATCTACTGCAACTGTTGCATTTGTATTACCAAGTTTTTTGTACCATTCTGCATCTGTTCCGCCTTTTAAAGCTCCTTTTGCAGCTTCATTTGTTACTATTGTAGATTTGTAATCTAAAGCACTTAATGTACTAATTTCTTTTCCACTAATATCACAAATCTTTTGAGTTCCATCTCCATAGGTAAATCTTATTACATAATATCCAGGAACTACTCCATTAAATGTATAAATTCCGTCTGCACCTGTAACAACTACTGCTTTATTTGATATTGCTGTTCTTGCATTATCTCCCTCGCCTTGTGCACCATATAAGTTTGAAACTGGTAGTTTTGTAATATCTGAAATATTTTCTAAAATATCAAGTAATTCTACTTTTACATCTTTAACAATGTTTTCTTTGTCATCATATACACCATTTCCAAGTTTTTGTCCATCATTTGTAACTACTTTATCTTCGAATACTTTTCCAGAAAGAATTCTTTCTTGTCCTAATTTAAAGATTAAGTATGGTGCATCTGCATCTCTTGTATCATCTACTGTTCTATGTGTTTGGTCTTTTGTTATGTTGTTTTGCCAACTATAGTCTTTTCTTGTATATTCATGATATCCTATTGCCGTAGCTTTTGTTGGATATTCTTCTATAATTCCATAAGGATGATTTAGAATATCTAATATAGCATCATGGTTTACACTAAACTCGATAAATTTTGTTCCTGTCTTATTAGAGCCAATACCTGCTTCTTTTATGTCTTTTAAATATTCTTCTTTAATTATTGCAATTCCATCTTTTTCTGTCCAGTTTGAATCGCTTAATTTATATCTCTTTGTGTCAAATTTATCTGTTAATTTAGAAATGTGTAATGCTTTTTCTTTGTATAGTTCATTATAATTATTTGCAGCATCTCCTGTTCCTATAGTAGTTGTATTTGTTATATCTATTCTGTATTTTACATATACTTTTAATTCTTCTGTACTATTTTTAATGTCATACGCTATATCTGATGGATAGATATCTGCTGTATATCCTGAAATAGTTCCTTTCTTTTGGAAGTTTACTTTTGGTGCTGCAATTCTACTTCTATCTCCTTGTCCTCCATAAGTATATGTATAATCATAACCTTTCATAACAATTTTTACAGAAGCTAAATTTTCGTCTATATTATAATCTGTATCAGGGATTCTTTTAATTCCTAAGTTAATATTATTTAAAAGATCTCCTTCTATTAATTTGTTATATAAGTTTCCAGATAAACCATAAGTTGTTTCTTTATCTGTTCCTTTATATGTTGTTGCAACTCCTGATAGTTTTGTATCTTCGTATGCAACATTATCCATTATAGCTCTTGAGCCTTCTTTTTTGATGTCATTAGCATTTTCAGAATTGAATGCAACTGGAATATATTTATTTAAATCTTCTTGATAATCTTTGCCTGTTGCATCTTTCATTCCAACCTTTACACCATTATAGTTAAATTCTACATAATAGTCTTTTAATTGTGATCTGCTAATTAAGTTTTCAAATAAATACTCCCCACTTGCATTTGTCTTCGTTGTAGCAATTGCATTTTTAGAAGATTTATCTATTAATTTTACAGTTACTCCTGCAACTTTTGCTTCTCTTGTATTATCATATAAACTATTAAAAGCTCCATCTTTAGTTGCTTGTGTATCAATCCACACATAACCTTTAATTGAAATTTTTTGTTCATTTGTTATTTTTCTTGATACTTTAGGTGAATTTGCATTTATTGTTGCTTTTCCATAAGGTACCCAATTATTCGTTTTGTCATAACCTTCTTGTTCTGCTAAATCATATCCCTTTGGAGGTGTAACCTCATAAATCTTGTATGTGCCAAACTTTAAGCCTGAAAGAGTTATAGGTGATGCATAAGTTTGTGCACCTTCTAAAGAATTATTATAGTTATATGAACCATTTGTTCCACTTAACCATTGTCCTGATGATGTTTGAATTTTAAATCCTGCTGATAATGAAACTCCTGTATCTTTATCAACTTTGTTTATTGTTAAGCTTCCTGTTTCCGTTTTATAATTTGTATATGTTTTTGTAACTTTAACTATGTTTGCATTTATTGTTGCTGTTCCAAAATATACCCATTTATTTGTTTTGTCATATCCTGGTTGATCTTCTAATATATACCCTTTTGGTGGTATAACCTCATAAACTTTGTATATACCAAATTTTAATTTTTTTAATGTTATTGGTGATGTATAAACTTCTGCTCCAACAAATGTATTATTGTAATTGTATGAACCATTTTTTCCGCTTAACCATTTTCCTGATGGTGTTTGAATTTTAAATCCTGCTTTTAATGCTTTTTTGGTCTTTTTATCTATTTTAGTTATAGTTAAATTTCCTCTTGTTTTGCTGTTTGTAAATGTTTTTTTAACTTTAGCTGTGTTTGCATTTACTACTGCTGTTCCAAAATATACCCATTTATTTTTTGCATCATATCCCGGTTGGTCTTCTAATATATATCCACTTGGTGCTTTTACTTCATATATTTTATATGTACCAAATTTCAATTTTTTTAAAGTTATTGGAGATGAGTATTCTGTTGCACTTGCAAAGGTATTCTCATAATTATATGAACCATTGCTTCCACTTAACCATTTTCCTGATGGTGTTTGGATTTTGAATCCTGCTTTTAATACTTTTTTTGTATCTTTGTCTATTTTATTAATTGTTAGTTGACCATTTGGTGTTTCTATACTATTTGATGATTTTACAAGTAAAAGATTCTGTTTCGCATTTGATTTTACACATATCCACATTTCAGCTTCTATAGTAGTCCTTGGTTGTGAAGTTGCATATTTTTTTGAATAATCTATTGCTCTATTTACAAAATCTGTTACCTTTTGTTTTCTGCCACTGCTTCTATTTGCACTACTTATATTGAAATAATTAATATCACTGCTACTTATTCCTAGTGCAGATCCAACACTAGACATCCATCCTCCTGCTGTCATATAATGCTTTATAGAAAGGTTTCTTATTTCATCGTCTCCACTTCCAGCATATCCTTTTCTTAAATTTTCTTGATCTATTAAATATGCTAAAGCAAGGTTTTTATTGCTTGTAACACTTTTTCCTGCTGAATTAGTTGCTACATTGCCTGAAATCTTTATGTAATTTTTTACAGTATAATCATAATAATGCTTTTTTATAGTTGTTACATTATGTTGAATACAATATACCTGACTGCTTGGGTGATCTTGCTCAAAAGCGTCATTTGCATCAGTACCACTTCTATAAATCCTTACAGTTTTTCCAACAGCATTTCTTCCGGCATTATATAAACTTGTTCTTGTATTATAAGTTGCAGCATTTGCTTCTTTTGGAAATACTATTGTAAATAACATTGTAAATAACAAAATTATAATTATTTTTTTGTTAATTCTGTTTATCATAATTTTTTCTCCTTTCATTTTTAATTTATTTTTTATAAACATTTATAATCCTCCTTTCACCCTCATATCTCAATTTTATCTAAAAGTAACTTTTTATTAACCAAATATGCAAGTCCTAAAATCACTATTATAGTAGTTAGTGTAAGTGCTACATAATTTGCTGCTGTACCTGTTTTTACACCTATAATTGCATCTGCTGATCCTATATCTGTTGTTTCATTGTTATTTTTATCTGTTGTGGTATTTGGTATTCCCATACTATTATAAGCTGATTCTATCTCCGCTTTATTGTTTGTTAAACCTGTATTTGACTCTGTCATTTTCTTTGTAAGAGTAAGTATTACTTCTTGCGACTGTCCAGGTTCTATCAATGTATCTGAAAGACTTGATGTATATATATTGTTTCCTTTTCTATACCAATTGCTATTTAATCCTGAATTAAATGTTAGTGATTTTGGTAGATAGTCTACTATTGTCTTTGCATATCCTGCAATTTCTCCAACATTTGTAACTTTTAATTTGTACTCTATTACAACACTTGAACCACTTAGCTCTTTTGAAGAAATTTCAACTTTTGCTAAATCTTTGTCTTCATAATCGTAAGTTTTTGAACCATTTTTGTTTGTTACAATTATTTTATTTATTGTTTTATCAAGTTTTAAACTAAATATTTTTGCTTCCGCAAGACCTAAGTCAATGTCTATTTTATCATCTTCAAGATTTATGCTATCTGTAAATGCTGCTGTTTTTTCTTCGCCATTTACAATTCTTGAGGCTTTTATAGCATCTGAGTTTATAGATTCATCTACTCCTTCAGTTTGATAGCTTGTTACCATAAATTTATCTGTGTCATATTCAAATGCTACTATATAGTTACCTTCTTGTAAGTTTGCTAATTCATATCGTCCATCACTTCCTGTAGTTGTTGTTATTTCTTCATTATTATATGTTGCTATTTTATTTGTTTGTACATTTATTGCATATACTTTTATTCCACTTAGAAGTTCTTCTTCATCATCTCTTAGTCCATCATTATTTTCATCTTTCCATACAATTCCAGAAATTGAATATGTATTAGTGTTAGTATTTTCTTCGTCATCTTCATCAATATATTCATCTTCTTGTTCCTCATCTTCTAGTTCATCACCTTCTAGTTCATCATCTTCTAGTTCCTCATCTTCTGGTTGTTCATATTCTGGTTCATCATCTTCTAAATCATCATCTTCGTCTATCTTTATTTCTATATTATAGACTTTTTCACTTTTTTCCGCTAGCTTAATACCCTCATCAAGTATTGTCATATTATTTATAATTTTTAGGTCTCCTTTGTCATATGGCAAATCATCATCTTGAACTTTTCCTATAATTTCGATATTCATCTCTTTATTAGCTTTTAACTCTTTTTCTATTGTTATAGTATCATATTCTATGTCATCAGAATCAATTACTTCTAATGTATAGGTGGCATTATTTCCATCTATTTTAATGCTTTCTAAACTTAAATATTTTGAAAATTCATCTGTAATTGTTAATTTATCTACATCTGTAATTCCTTCATTTTTTATTTTATATACATATTTAATTTGGTCTCCTGTTTTAACATAATTGCCTTTTGTAGCATTTTCTGCAGTTGATGTAGATTCAATTGCAACTAAAGCTCCAACAATATTCTCATTTAGTTCATTTGATCTGTATGTCTTACCATTAGAATCTGTAACCTGTGCACTTAATCTTGATGGAATTAAATGGTCATTTTGTTTAATAGCATTTACTTTTGCATTTATAAGAACTAGTATAGTTTTGTTTTTAGGGATTGAAGCAAAAGTTAATGTATTGTTATTTTCTAATTGAATTTCATATTCGTCTTTATCGCTTTCTTCATCTCCCCCTTCGCCATCTATAGACCAATCAATTGTCTTAAATTGTATTGCATCACTTTTTTCTAATAAAACTTTTATGTTTTTTTGCTCTTCATTTGTTAAGTTTGTAATTTTCAATCCATATATATAGTTACATCCTGATAATAAATCTGTATTAGGCTTTCTAAAATATGGCATACATATTATCTTTAATTTTGCTGGGCTTATTTTGCTTGTAAATATAATTTCTTCTTTTTTCTCATTATTTTGACTAATTATAAACTTTGATTCAATATTTTTTTCTTCAGTTATATTTTCATTTACTACTACACTAAATGAACGGCTAAATTCTTGTCCTGATTTTATAGTTATATTATCTTGAACCAATGTATTCTTGTTTAGTATTGTATTAAAGTACTCTTCACCATCAAGATATTCTCCTTTATTTTCATCATATTTTGGATAATTAGGATTAATCATAATTAATGTGGTATTTTCTGGAATACTTGCTTCTAATTTAGCATTTGTTAAATCTGTGGCACCACTATTTACCATTTTTACAATATATGTTACTATTTCTCCTGCTTTAACTTCATCACCTTGTTTTATCTCTTTTCCCTGTACTTTAGCTGTTAAACTTGTTTTTAATTCTGCAATTTTTCCTGTTGATAAAATTATCTTTGTAGATTCTGCTTGCTTTTTTGTATTGCTTAAGTTATTTGTATATGAAACATTATAAAAGGTTTCTGTACTTAAATTATATGGCAAATTTTTTCCAATATTTACGTCATAACTAAAGTTTAATTGTGCTCCATTTGCAAGTGAACTAATTACTATTAAATAATATTTAGAATCTTTTGAAGCTTCTTCTTTCCAATTGTTTTCTGCTTTACTAATACTTGTTGTAGGATTATCTACAGATGTGTAATAAACTTTTGCGTTTTCAATGTTTGTTCTTATTTTGCTTGTTCTTTCTATCTTTCCTTCTATATTTGCTATTTTTCCAAATATTGCTATATTTGATATATCTGATTCTTCATTATTTACTACTTGCATTTTTATAGTTGCATTTTTAGTTTCTGCATTATTACTAAGTGCAATTTCTTTATCAGTTTCTTTTCCAAATGTAGCAACATTGTACTCTTCTATATTGTTGGTTAAAATCATTGAGTTTTCTGATACAATATTTATTTTTACTTTTTCTTCTCCGTTATCTGCATATTTTACTGCATTTTCGTTTGTATATGTCATAGTAACTTCTTCTGTACTATTTGTAGCTAATTTGCTTAATTCAACATTTGCAGTAATATTTAGTGTTGTTCCTTTAACAGCATCACCTTCATATTTTTTTTGCTCTCCTATTAAATTAATTATTATAACTTCTTGTCCATTTTCTTGGTTTATTTTAAAATTACCTTGTTTTATCTCTAATCCATTACCATACATTAAACTACATTTTGCAGATATTTTATTTATTTGTTTTGGTAACTTTATTTTTACAACTGGATTTTTGTATAAGTCTCTAGATTCACTATCTGTTTCTAGTACTGCTGTTATATGCATTTCTTGTTCTGCTGATGTTGTAAGAGTAAGTGGCTCTACTTTTATACTTGCTTTTGATTCTGTTTCTTTTAATGTAATTGTAGAATTTGCTTTTGCAGTATTTGTTGAACTATCATTTTTGGTGTATGTTACTTGATTTGAATCTTTTATTTTGCTAAGCTCTTTAATTTGTTCTCTTGTATAATTTGTTTTTACAATTGTTTTTGTGACTTCATATTTTAAAATTCCATTATTTGAAGGTCTTGATGTTTCTATATTAAGTACTCTTGCACCTGCTTCAAAATTAACTATAATGTTTCCGCCTTCATCAGTTTTTTCTTCATTTGTAATTGTTTTTACATTATTTGCTTGATCTCTTATGCTCAAACTCCATGTATTTCCTAATACACTCTCAATATTTCCCTTATTAAATTTAATGCTTTTATAGTTAACTGCCAATTCTTTTTCTTCTTGTTCCTTTAATGCTTTTACTTCTTGTTCATTGATTGCTAATTTTTGTAGCATTTGGGCATAATCTACAAATATTTGTGTTTTTGTAACATAATCTTTTTGCTCTCCAGCATATAATTTTCCTTTGGCTATTTCTGCTTGAGCTTCTGTTTCTGTTATAGAGACAAAATTTTCTTTATTTTCTGTAATAGTCACTTCTGAGTTTTGTGTTAATTCTTTATCATTATATGTTGTAACTACAGCTTTTGTTGTTATTTTTGAATTTATAATTTCTGCTGTTTCTGGATATTTCGCTGTAACTACAAATACATCACTTGCATTTTTTATCCATTCTATTTTATTATTCTGTCCATTTTGAACTCTTATATTTAACTTTCCATTCTCATAATTGTAGTTTGAGGTTGTAAATTCTTTATCTCCATTTGTTGAAGCTGTCGTCCTTTTATGTACTACAACTGATTCTGGCTCTCCTGGAACACTAACTTCTATATTTGTTTCTTTTACAGGATAAGAATTATTTTCTATTTTACTTGCAACCAATAGTTGAACTATCTTCTTGTTTACTCCGTCTTCACTATATGTTGAATTAGTTAAATATTCTGTACTTAATAATAAATTGATATTTTCAGGATATGTCCAATTTAGATTTAATTCAGCTTTTCCTTTTATTTGTGTACTATTCTTGCTATTTACATAATTTCCTGTTAGATTTATTACTGATGTTTTACTTAAATAATCTACATCGAATTCTTCCAAATTTGTATATTCAATTCCAACCTCTACTTTTTTTGTGTCACCCTCATTTATTTGCTTGAATGTAATTGACTTTTCGTCTATGCTACTTATATAATCACTTTTTATATCTGTTTTAAATTTAAAATTTGCATTTTCTTCTAGCTCTATTTTTGAATTAGATAAATATCCATCTTTTTTTACACCTAATTCAAATGCAACTTTTAAGTCTTTTTTATCTATGGCAGCGGTGGTATCTAGTGACTTGTTGTTGTTTAAAAAATATGCATTGAATTCAATATTTTGGTTATTAGTTTCTGCTGTATTTATTGCTAAGCTTACTAAATTTGCACCAACTAGGCTCAAATCTGCCATTGACATTATAAAAATAATAGCTATGGCACAAAACTTTTGTATAATTCTTCTTCCAGTAGTATTCATTATTTTTCCTCCCTTAAAAGTGTATATAAAAATTTTTAAAATATGTCTATTCTTATTATAATAAAGTATTTTTTATTGTCAATATGTGATTTTCTAAGTATCTTCTAACTTCTTACGGCTTTTCATTTCTTATATTATGTTACATTTTCATTACATTTTTGTAACATAATAAATCAAAATATTTAATCTTCTTATTTTATAAAAGAACATAATTAGACACCCTATTATTATTATACCTTTTTTTTCCTTTTTTTGCAAGTTTTTTTACTATTTTTTTAAAGTTTTTATGTAACTTTTTTTCAATTCCAATTTATAATTAAGTTTGAATTCTAAAAAAAATTATAAAATTCAATAGAAATGTTACTTTCTTTTTATATTAAAAAATTTTACTCTCAATTCTTGTAACAAACTTAATTTTTTTTCATATAATAATATATAAAAAATATATATTATTAAGAAAAGTGACTTCGTCACATATTTAGGTTGCTTTGCAACTGAATGAATAAAATACTAGAATGGAGGTTAATATGAATAACAACGATATTTCTGGCTTAATTAATATGTTAAGTAAAATGGATAAAAATCAGTTAACAAGCGGATTTAATCAATTAAATCAAATGCTTAGTAACGAAGATAAACAACGTATTATACAAGCTTTGAATAATTATAATAAACAACAATAGTAAGAAAAAAGGAATGATACAAAATGGCTGATAATTTAAATATTTCTCCTGATATGATTAATAATTTAATAAATATGTTAAAAAATGATCCTAATAATCAATCTGCTCAAAACACTCAACAAGAAAATCAAACAAATACTAATCAGAGAAATCAATATGAAACTAACATAAATAATCAATCTAATACTAGCTCTAAATCTGCTAGTTCATCTGTTAATATTGATTTTGAAACAATTATGAAAATGAAGTCTATAATGGAGACTTTAAACAATTCTAATAATCAAGATAGCAATCTACTCTATTCTTTAAAACCATATTTGCGTAAGAGTAGACAGGCAAAATTAGACCAATACATAAATATTCTTAAGATAACTCAAGTTTCAAAATTCTTTAATACAAAAAACGAGAAAAAATCAGATAATAATAATATTGTTTAAAAAAATTCACACTCGCGAAAAATTAAAAAAAGAATTGGAGATGATATTGAATGCCTTTTTATCCACCTTTTAATATGCCTTTTTTTTATAATAAATACAGATATCCTAACAATTTTTTTACTCAAAACAATCTTACACAAGAAAAAAATAATTATAAAAAAAATGTAAATTATTCAGCTCCAAAAGATTCAACTAAATACTATCTAGAACAAAATAGCTTAATACAAAATGTTTTAGATCAAAAACAAAAAGCTTCAGAAAATCCTGAAAATTCTGAATCTTCTGAAGCTTTTTTTGAAATATTTGGTTTAAAACTATATTTTGATGATATCTTAATCATGTGCATTCTGTTCTTTCTTTACACAGAAAAAGTACATGATGATGAATTATTTATTTGCTTAATTTTATTGCTCCTTACATAATTTTTATATACTCTAATTATATTATTAGTATTAAAGTAAATTCCCTCTTATTTAAATAATAAATCTACTCTATAATAATTTTGTCTTCATCAATATATGCATAAGCCAGTTTTCGAAGTGGCTCTTCTTCTCTGTTAAACTCTTTAACTATATTTGCTATTCTCATTTGAACTGTATCTAATCTTCCTGCAGCTATAATGGCTTGTTTATTACCTTTAGCTCCTGCATGTGCAAGTCCTCTTAAAGCTCCTAAAACTACAATATTATCCGAAGCAATAACTTCTGCACCCGAATTCACATCTCCAAGTATAACAATACTTCTTTCTTCTTCTAATCTTTGACCTGACCTTAATGATCCTCTATGAAATTTTGTTTCAGATGTAGAAATTTCGCTTGTAAATGTTCTTCTTATATTAGACAACCCCATTTCCCTAGGCATATCAAACTCAACATCTACATTTAATATTTCTTTTATAATTGTTTCAATTTGCTCAATTTCTTTATTTTTTAATGTTCTTCCAATTACTTTTATAGGTGTTTTATCATCTTTATATATTTTTTTCAATTGAGTAACTTTCTTTTTTACTTCTTTTTTTATATCTTCAAATTCTGATCCGTCATTAATTTTTATCACAACACAATTATTTCTTTGAAATACATTCAAACAACTACTTTTCATTTTATAATTCTCCTCAATTACTATTATTTAAAATCTAATTAGTTTATACTCTCCGTATATTTTTCCGCTTTATTATTCTCTTGTATTTCATTTGATTTAATATTCATTCCAAAGTATTCTGCTATAATTTCTCTTACGACTTCTGCTGTATAATTACCGTGCCCACCATTTTCTACCATAACAACAACACATATTTCAGGATTATCATAAGGTGCAAAACCTGTAAACCATGCGTTTACTTTATTTCCAGGTGCTTCAGCCGAACCTGTTTTTCCACCTATTTCTATTTCAAAATCCTTAAATATATTGTATGCTGTACCACCATCTTGTGCAACTGATTTCATTCCTTCTAAAACAATTTTTATATTATCTTTTGAAATCTTTAAATCTTTTGAATCATCTTTTGGTAGATTTAGTTTTTCTTTAACATATTTTTTTACTTGACTTTTACTTTCTTCTGTTCCATCTGAATTTAATATATTCTTCACCAATGTAGGATTAATTTGTTTTCCACCATTTGCTACTATCGCTGTATATTTGGCAATTTGTAAAGGAGAAAACGTACTTTGCTGTCCTATTGCTGCTTGCAAAGTTCTTCCTCCTGACCAATTTTTAATTGTCTTTTTAGAAGCCATTATTCCAGATGTTTCGCTTGGAAGTTCTATTCCTGTTTTGTTTCCTAATCCAAAATATTTAGCATATTTTTCTAAATCATCTATTCCCATTCTATATGATGTTTCAAAAAAGAAATAATTACATGATTTTTGAATAGCCTGTTTTACATTAACAAATCCATGACCATGATGAGATTGATTATATATCCAACATCTTGGTTGATAATCTTTATACCTTGTATAAATACCTGTATCATTTATTTTTTCTGTTTTTGAAATAGCACCTGTCTCAAGTCCTGCTATTGCTGTTGCCATTTTAAAAACAGATCCAGGTTCATAAGCTCCAGATACAGCTTTATTAAATAATGAATTTTGGTCTTTTATCTTTTTATAATCTTGTGCGCTTATTCCTCCTACCCATGCATTCGGATTATAATCAGGATAACTTGCCATTGCTCTAACCTCTCCTGTTTTTACATCTAAAACAACAACACTTCCTCCTTCAGCATTATATTTTTTACCAAATCCACCTTTTTTAATTTTATTAATATTATTCTTTAATGCATCTTCTGCAATTTTTTGAAGTTTCGCATCTATTGTAAGTACTACTGTAGACCCCTGTATAGCATCTTTTGTCACAGTACTTCCTGTAACAGTTCCATCTACAGACATTTCTATTTCTTCTTTTCCATCCTTACCTCTTAAGTAGCTTTCAAACATATTTTCAATTCCAGTCTTGCCAACATAGTCATCATTTTTATATGGATTATCACTTTCTTTGCTAGCATTATATTCATCTTGTCCTATTCTTCCTATATAGCCTAAAATATGAGAAGCAAGATTATCATATCCGTATATTCTTTCAGAATCTGTAGATATTGTTATTCCTGGGTAATCTGTATTTTTTTCACTTATTTGTGCAACTACTTCTCTTGATACATTTTTTGCAATTAATAAAGATTTTGTACTGCTATATCCTTTTGTTGTAATTTCGTATCTTATTGCTATTATTTTTTTTATATCATTCCAATCTTCATTTGTAATTTTATATTTTTTTACAAAGTAATCTATAACATCTTGTTCTTTTGAATTTTCATTTAATTTAAAGTTTTTTAGCCATTTTTTTAGCTCATCGCTTTTTAACGTAAATTTTTTATCCTTATTTATTGGAAAATTATCTGGATATTCTGCTTTATTCTTTGTCAATAGTTTTGTTATATTTAGTATACATCTATTTAATGTTTCATCATCTGATTTTGTTTTGTATAATGATAAATTAAAAGTTGTTTTTGTGGTAGCTAGTACATTTCCTGTTCTATCTAAAATATCTCCTCTTGTTGCTTCTAGAGTACTTTCTCTTGATAATCTTGTGTTTGATGTTTCTCTATATTCAGCTCCATGAACTATTTGTAAGTTAAACAATCTTACAAGTAAAATAATACCTACAACATAAACTATTACTGTTAAAACATTAAATCTTAAATTTACATTTTCTTTTTTGATTCGTTTTTTCAATCTTTTATTTCACCTCAATCTTTAACATTTTGCTAATAGAATTCACATGTATTTCAGCTATTTTTTAGTTTTAAAAATATCTAGTCAAAATTTTATTTCCCTTATACTCATTTTCTACTTTATTTCCTAAATTACGCATTATAGGATACAAAATAATTGTAAGAATTGCATTATAGATACACTCTATTAAAAGTATCTCTATAAAAGGTAAAAAATCTATAAACACTCTGTTTATTATGTACAAAATCAAACATTTTCCAAGTTCAAAAACAAAAGTCGCAATAACCACCATTATAATTAAAGTTATTCTATTTTCTTTTGAAAAGTTTTTATCAAATGCTGTTCCAATTACTCCGACAACACCAAGCATAATTGCTGTAATTCCAATCTTTTTAGAAATAAATAAATCTATCAATAATCCAAAAATTATTCCATAAGTTACTCCCATATATTTATTTGAGTATAATCCTATGAATAGCACTAAAATTACAAACAAATTTGGCATTACTCCAGCTATTTTAAACCATGTAAAAAGATTTGATTGCAAAAAATATAAAACCAAAAATGTTATTACTAAAATAATATTTATTATAATTTTTTTCACAATTCAAACCTCCTCGTTTAATACTATTAAATATATATGCGCACAAAAAATATTTTACTAGTTATTTGTAATTACTAAAACTGTTTCCAACTTTTTAAAATCTACTGCAACAGAAACTAATGCATATCTATTAGTTAAATCTGTAGTATTTTCTACCTTCTCTACTGTTCCAATATAAATACCTTTTTGATAAATACCACCTAGTCCTGAAGTTTCAATTGTATCTCCTTGTGAAACTGTTGCATCCATTGGTATATACATTGCTTTTAAATTTTTTTCATTGTTTAAAATACCTTTACAAACAATACTATCTCTAGATGTACTAATAAGAGAACTCGTAGAACTTGAGCTATCTATTATAGTTTGTACTTTTGATGTTGAATCTGTTACTGAAATAATATGTCCAACCAATCCTTCTGCTGCAATAACAGTCATTCCTTCTCTGATCCCATCTTTAGCTCCTATATTAATAACTATATTTTTTGAATAGTTACTTATATCTCTATTTATTACATCTGCTGGAATAGCAGCATAATCACTATATTTTTCTTTTAAATTAAGATATTGTTTTAAGCTTTCATTTTGAGCTTTAATACTTTCTAATTCTCTTAATTTTTCTTCTAATTCTGTATTTTTCTTTTGTAAATTTTCATTTTCTTGCTTTAGGTTGTTCACATTAGCAAAAAAAATCGAATTACCATTCACTTTGTTTTTTAAATACGTTAAGCCATTTTGCAATGGCATAACAATTTTATTTGCTATATTCTCAAAATAAGATAATTTACTATTTTGAATATTTGTTAACGTAAATAGTATAATTAAAACAATTATAGCTATTATAACTCCTACTATTCCATATTTCTTTTTATTATACATTTTAAATCCTTTCAAATTTTTTTCTTATAGTTAATATGAATACTTTTACCTTATCCTCTTCTTTTTCGATTATTTATTAATACTGGTTTTAGTCTTTCAAGTTCTTCTAAAACTTTTCCAGTTCCCCTTACAACACATTCTAATGGTTCATCAGCAATATATACTGGCATATTTGTTTCTTCGCTTAATAGTTTATCTAGATTTTTAAGTAAAGCTCCTCCACCTGTTAAAACAATTCCTTTTTCTACCAAATCTGCTGCTAGTTCTGGAGGTGTTTTTTCAAGAGTTAATTTAACTGTTTCTACAATTTTTGAAACTGATTCTTTTATAGCCTCCATAATCTGAGTAGATGTAATTGTTATATTTCTTGGAAGTCCAGTGTTTAAATCTCTTCCTCTTATTTCCATACTTTCTTGTGTCATAAGAGGAGACGCGCATCCAAGTTCCATCTTTATTTCTTCTGCAGTAGTATATCCTATTGAAAGACTATGTTCTTTTTTTATATAATTAATAATATCTTCATCAAATTCATCACCTGCAATCCTTAAAGAATTGCTAACAACAATTCCTCCTAAAGAAATAACCGCGACTTCTGTAGTTCCTGCTCCTAAATCTACAATCATGTTTCCACTTGGTTCTTCTACGTGTAACCCTGCTCCAATTGCAGCTGCCATTGGCTCTTCTACTAGATATACTTCTCTTGCTCCTGCAAAAATTGTAGATTCTTCCACAGCTCTTTCTTCTACTTCTGTTATTCCATATGGAACACCTACAACAGCCCTTGGTCTTCTTGAATTATATTTTTGATTCACTTTTTTTAATATATTTTTTAATAAAAGTCTTGTAGCTGTATAATCTGCAATAACTCCGTCATTCATAGGTCTAACAGCTTTTATAGTTTCTGGAGTTCTTCCAATCATTTCTTTTGCTTCAAATCCTGTAGCTAAAATTTTGCCTGTTTTTAGATCTGTAGCAACAACCGCAGGTTCTTTCAGTACTACTCCTTTGCCTTTTATAGTAACTAAAATATTTGACGTTCCTAAATCGATTCCCACATCTTTTGAATTTAAATTAAATAAACCCATTTTTACAATTCAATCCTTTCCAAATCTCTACTAACATTATACCCTCAATAATTTTATTTTTAACGTAATATACTTTTATATTTCATATTTCCAATAACAATATGATCTAACAATTCTATTTTTAAAATTTCTGCTGCTTCTTTTAGTTTATTTGTAACCATAAAATCTGCATTTGATGGAGTTGGATCTCCACTTGGATGATTATGAACCAATATTATCTTTGGAGCATTTATTTTTATGGTTTCTGAAAGTATATATCTAATATTTAAATTCGAAAAATTTCCTGAGCCTATAGCTACATCTAGTATTTTTATAACTATATTTTTGTTATTTAAAAATAATACTTTAGCTATTTCTCTTTTTTCAAATCTTAAATCATTCATTAGTAGTCTTGCAACGTCATTTGGACTTTTTATCTGAACTTTTTTGTAATTGCTTGGTTTACCCATTCTTGTAGCTAATTCGCATATTGCTTTTATTTGTATAGCCTTAACTCTTCCAATTCCTTTTAAATTCATCAGTTCTTCTAAACTAATGTCTCTTAAAAAATTCAAGTCTCCTCTATCTTCATTTGTATTTAAATTTAGAATTTCGTTTGCTATCTCTACAGATGTTTTCTCTTTTGTTCCATTTTTAATTATTATTGCCAATAATTCAGCATTTGACAATGATTTTTCTCCATATAATTCTAATTTTTCATATGGTCTTTCTATTTCAGGTAATTCTTTTATTTTCAAGTCTACATCCTTTCTGCCCCTATACCCCTTTTTATAACTCTACAAATTCTATAATTTGTTATTATTTATTAACAGTCATTATATAATTTAACTATTAATGTATTCATCTATACTTTTCTATATACTACTAGCGAAATTATTACACCAATTATACTTGCTATATTAATTCTTATAGTTAGACCTAATGTCAATGTTATTACATTTAAATCTAAAATTATAGGATCTCTAAGACCAAATTCTTCCCCATAAGCAAGCCAACCTAGTCCATTAATTCCTGATGCAAAATTTCCTATTAGTCCACCAATTACTAATCCTGCTAAAATAAATAATATTGAAACAATTCTTCCTCTATCTTTTACTGCCATTTTTCTCACGTTCCTCTCTTCAAAAATTATTAAATTCGTATACCCGTAAATTTATCTTTTCATATTATATATTGAAATTTAATTTTTTTCAAGTAAATTGTAGATTTTTTTTATTTTTTATGTTATATTTTTATTACCAAAAATTGTGTCTTTAAATATAATGATAATAGTAGTATAATATAATTAGATTAATTAATTTAAATTGGAGGCATTTATGAAAATAGAAAAACTTACAGATAATAAAATAAGAATTATATTCAATATAGATGATTTAACGAAAAAAAATATTGATATACATTCTTTAATACAAAACACAGATGGTACACAGAAATTTTTCAAAAAAATATTAAAACAAGCTCAAAAAGAAGTAAACTTTGATGTGCAGGATTCTAAGCTTTTAATTGAAGCGTTTATTTCTAATGATGGTTTCTTTATTCTAACATTTACAAAAATAGCAAACGAAATACAAAATAAAAAGGCTTCAATTCCAAAAGTTAAAAGAAAAGATTATGACTTATCATCTAAATATGCTATATATCAATTTGATAATTTTAATGAGTTCTGCAATTTTTGTACATATTTAAATAATACAAAACTTGGAAATTTAAAAAAATTCGCAAAAAAAATTTCGCTTTATGAATATAATTCTAAATATTTTTTAGTTTTTGCAGATATTGACACAGAGTTTAAAAATTCATCTTTAGTTTATGTTTCTATATGTGAATTTGCAAAACTTGCAAGCAATTCATCTTGTTTTTCTAGTAGATTGTTAGAATATGGAAAACCAATTTATAAAAATAATGCTATACAAAATGGAATAAATTTTGCGGAGACGAATATACATTAAATAAAATACTATTTAATGGTTTTAGTGTATATTTTCCCTGCATAACGTGATTAATATATAAATTTTTTAGGCACCTCCAAGTGATACCCACTCGGTTACCTCCTAAAATAATTTATATATTAATCACTTGCGCGGGATTTAAGTGAATTTAGTCTAAATAATAACAAAAAATTCTGGCAAGTACTTGACAAATACTATAATTTCTGTTATATTAGTATTTGAGTTGCGGGAATAGCTCAGTTGATAGAGCGCTGCCTTGCCAAGGCAGAGGTCGCGGGTTTGAGCCCCGTTTCCCGCTCCAATTTTTATTTTAATAATTATTTTCTTGCACTAATCCAAATTCTTTTATATTAAATTATGCAAAATTATGTAATTTATAAATTACGGCGACATAGCCAAGTGGTAAGGCACGAGTCTGCAAAACTCTGATCCCCGGTTCAAATCCGGGTGTCGCCTCCAAATAAAACTACTACAATTAAGTAGTAGTTTTTATTTTACTTTATTTTCTTTTTTTAGTTAAAAATATATTTGATATATTTAAAATTTTTATCACTTCTGTTATTCCATTTTCAAATTCTTCCATTTTATCAAATGTCTCCTTTTTTGTTACTTTACAATCACTTTCAAACTATGTCAAGTTTTAGCTTGTATTTTTTCAAAAAATAATGTATATTGTTAAAAATAGAGTTTGAAGGAATTATTATATATTTTACTTCAAATAGAGAGGAATAGAATTTTATATGAAAATAACAAGATATGAAACAAATTTTAATAAAAAACTATTTTTTAACAAAAATGAATTAAAAGTAAAAAGAATGCCAAAAAGATTTGAAAGCCACCTTATAAACATATATCCAGAAATAACATATCAAAAAATAATAGGCTTTGGTGGAGCTGTTACAGAGGCATCAGGATTTGCTTTTAGTAAGCTTCCCAAAGAAAAACAAGAAAATCTTATAAATGATTATTTTTCTACTGAGGGTATAAATTATTCTATAGCTAGAATTCCAATCGGAAGCTGTGACTTTTCGATTAAACCTTATGCTTATGCATCAAAACGTGACTTATCTGATTTTAGCATAGATAAAGATAAACAATATATAATTCCGTTTTTAAAAAATGCTTTTGAAAAAAATCCAAATATTGAATTACTTGCATCTCCTTGGAGCCCACCTTGGTTTATGAAAAATACAAGATTAGTTGTTTTAGGAGGGAAACTACGCTTTAGCTATAAACAAAAATGGGCAGACTATTTTGCAAAATTTATAAGTGCATACAAAGATGAAGGTTTTAATATAAATTATGTAACAATTCAAAATGAACCAAATGCAATTCAAATTTGGGAGTCTTGTCTATATGATGCGAAGCATGAGGCAAATTTTGCTATAAATTATCTGTACCCTACTTTTAAAAAAAATAATATAGATACAAAGATTTTAATTTGGGACCATAATAAAGATAGAGTATATACAAGAGCAAAAGAAGAACTTTCTGTAAAAGATGGTGATGAAGCTATTTCAGGAGTAGCATTTCATTACTATTCTGGAGATCATTTTGAAAATTTAAAACTATTTCATGATATGTATCCTGATAAATTGCTAATCCATACAGAATGTTGTACAGGCTACTCTAATTTTAAGCAATGTGACGAAATCCCAAATGGAGAGCTTTATGGACACGAAATTTGTGGTGACTTAAATTCAGGTGCAAATGCATTTATAGATTGGAACATAATGCTTGATCACGAAGGTGGGCCAAATCATAAACAAAATTTTTGTAATAGCCCTGCTATGTTAAATGAAGATTCTTCTGACTATATTAAAAATTTAACATATTATTATATTGGTCACTTTAGTAAATTTATTCAAGTTGGAGCCGAAAGAATTGCATATAGCAAATATACAGATAAGCTTGAAATGTGTAGCTTTAAAAATCCTGATGGTTCCATTGCTGTTGTCATTATGAATAAATTTGATTGGGATATTGATTATAATTTGTGCATTAATGAGAATTTAGTTCATGATACAATGGGAAGTCATTCGATTGTAACTTTAATTTTGAGTTAATATCCGAAAAGCGGTACATTCTTCTTTCAAAAACTGCACCGCTTTTCTTTTTTATTCCAAAAATTATAGAACTGCTTACATATATATCAAATCATTTTCTCTTATTTTTCAAACAAAATCACTTTATCCTTCTTTAAAGACTGCTTCACATCTATTACTCTTTGATTTGAAGAACCTTTCCATTTTAGAGTCGGATTATGTAATTCGTCTACATATTGTCCATCTACTAAAACATCTACATAATTCAGTACAGGTTTTTCTTTTAAATATTTTTCAAAAGTAAATCCTGACCATACCCATAAAGTTTTGTTCGGAAATTTTTCTTTAAATGCTTTTGCTAGTTTTGTAGTTCCCTCAATATTTTTTGGATGCATTGGTTCTCCTCCAAGTATCGAAAGTCCTTCTACATATTCTTTATCACAAGCATTAAGTACTTTTTCTATTGTTTCATCTGTAAATTTCTCTCCACCATCAAATCCCCATGTCTCTTGATTAAAACAATTTTTGCAATGAAATTCACATCCTTGCATAAATATTGAAACTCTAACTCCAGGTCCATTTGCTATATCCATTTTTCTAATTTTATTATATCTCATTTAAGCCATCTCCTCTATTAGTTGTTTTTCCATTGAAAAAGAATTGGTCTTTTGGCTAGGTAAAATTTATTCAAAAGGTAAAGAAGCGTACTTTGTGTACGTGACTGCGTTTTGAATGAATTTTAACAATGCCAAAAGTCAATTATTTTTCAATTAATCTAAATCTTTGTTATCAATATGTAATACTCTTTCCTTAATTTCTTGTGTTCTTCCTTTATTCCAAAAATTGCTTCCAATATAACCACATGTACGTCTTGCAACATTTAAAGTTTTATGATCTCTATTTCCGCAGTTTGGGCAATACCATTCTAGGTTTTCATCTATTAGGATTTCTCCATCAAATCCACATTGTTGGCAATAGTCTGATTTTGTATTTAATTCTGCATACATTATGTTATCATATATAAATTTGATTATTTGTATTACAACTTCTAAGTTATTTTGTAAGTTTGGAGTTTCTACATAAGATATAGCTCCACCTGGGCTTAGTTTTTGGAATTCACTTTCTATTTTTAATTTTTCAAATGCATCTATTTCTTCAAATACAGGAATATGATATGAATTTGTAATATATCCTCTGTCTGTAATTCCTTTAACTTTTCCAAATCTCTTTTGTAAACATTTAGCAAATTTATATGTTGTAGATTCAATTGGTGTTCCATAAACACTATAGTCAATATCTTCTGCTTCTTTCCATTCTTTGCATTTATCATTCATTTTTTGCATTACTTTTAGTCCAAATTCTTTTCCTTTTCCGTCGTCTGTGTGGCTATGTCCTGTCATAAATTTAACACATTCATAAAGTCCCGCATATCCTAAAGATATTGTAGAATATCCTCCATGTAATAAATCATGTATGCTTTCACCTTTTTCTAGTCTTGCTAATGCTCCATGTTGCCATAGAATTGGTGCTACATCACTTGTTGCTTTTGCAAGTCTTTCGTGTCTTACTTGTAAAGCTCTATGACATAATTCAAGTCTATCTTCAAATATCTTCCAGAATAATTCGAAATCTTTGTCTGAAGATAAAGCAACATCTACTAAGTTTATTGTAACCACTCCTTGGTTAAATCTTCCGTAATATTTACCTTTTCCTTCTACGTAATTTTTAGCTTTTGCAACATTTCCTCTACTTATAGATCTATCTGGTGTTAAGAATGAACGACATCCCATGCATGGATAACATTCTCCTTCTCCATACTCGTTTTTCTTTAATTCTTTCATTACTTTTTCTGAAATATAATCTGGAACCATTCTCTTTGCTGTACATTTTGCAGCAAGTTCTGTTAAATACCAATATTTGCTATTTTCATGCATATTATCTTCTTCTAATACATATAGAAGTTTTGGGAATGCAGGTGTTATATATACACCTTTTTCATTTTTCATTCCAAGAATTCTTTGTTTTAGGAATTCTTCTATAATCATAGCAAGTTCTTCTTTATATTCTTCTGTCTCTCCTAAATAGAAACATACACTTAAAAATGGTGCTTGTCCATTAGTTGTTGTCATTGAATTTATCTGATATTGGAAAGTTTGAACTCCATCTTCAATTTCTTTCTTTAAATCTTGCTTTGCAAAATTTTTAACTTGATCTTTTGGAAGTCCTCTCTTTTCATATTTTTCTACATATTTGTTGTAGCTATCTCTTACAAATGGTGCTAAATGTGTCATTGTAACTGTTGCACCACCATATTGGCTTGATGTAGCTGCAGTTATTATTTGTGTTGCAATTGTCATCGCTGTTAAAAATTTGTGTGGTTTTTCAATTAAAACACCATTTATATTTGTTCCATTTTGTAACATATCTTCTAAGTTTATTAAATCACAATTGTGTAAAGCATTTTGTGCAAAATAATCTGCATCGTGGAAGTGGATTATTCCTTCATCATGAGCTTTAACAACATCTTCTGGAAGTAAAAACCTTCTTGTAATATCTGTACTTGTTATTCCTGCTAAATAATCTCTTTGTGTTGTAACAACTGTTGAATTTTTGTTAGAGTTTTCTGTGTTCCAATATTCGCTTTCTCCATCGATTAATTCTTTTATTGTTTGGTCTGTTGTATTTGCTTTTCTTACTAATTCTCTTGTGTAACGATATGTAATATATTTTTTGGCTAATAGGTATTTACCCATTTCCATTAATTTTTGTTCGATAATATCTTGAATATCTTCAACTAGCATTCTCTTTTTGTCTAATTCTTCGATATATTTTATTATTTCTTGAATTCCTTCTTTTGAAATTTTTTCTCTTCCTTTGACTTCCGCATTTGCTTTTTGAATAGCTGTACGTATTTTTTCTCTATCGTAATCAACTATTGTTCCGTCTCTTTTTACGATTTTCATTGTAATCCCCTTCCTTTTATAATTGGTATTTTGCTTTAAAGTATTGATAATCTGCACAAAATGATTTTTATGTGTTTTGATTTTTCTTTACTTTATCTGTTAAAAATTATAGCATTCAAAAAGCAAAAATCTGTTGCAATTGCAACAGATTTATTTTTTTAATTTTAATTTCGCTTATTTGTTGAACTTACGGAAATATTACATTTGTGTTACAAGAATCGCTACTATTTATGTTAAATCAATTTGTTTTGCAACTTCTCTTCCACTTTTTGCTGCCCATGCAATAGTTGATATATTTCCTGATAAATCACCAATAGCATAGATTTCCGGATTTGAAGTTAATCCATTTTTATCTACTTTTATGTATCCTTTCTCATTTAATTCTAATCCTATATTTTTTATAAAATCTGCAGGGCGTGAACCAATTGCCATAACAATATAATCCACATTCATAAAGTAATTGCTATTTTCTATTTCTACAGGAATAGGTCGAGTTTCTCCTTGTTTTTCTATAAGTTCTGTTTTTATTACTTCTATTGTCTGGACATGTTTTTCTCCGACAATTTTCTTTATATTGTGTTGAAATAAAAACTCAACGTCTTCATTTATAGCATCTTCTATTTCTTTTTGCTCAGCAGGCATTTGCTCTCTTGCTCTTCTATATACTACTATTACTTTTTTTGCACCAAGCCTCTTTATAGTTCTTGCCGCATCCATAGCAACATTTCCACCACCATTAACTACAACAATTTTTCCCTCATAGTTTGGGTGATTATTATATTCTAAAAGTTCATTTGCACCAAAAACTCCTTTTAAACTTTCTCCTTCTATATTAATTTTTGAAGAAATATTTGCACCAAAAGCTAAAATAATATTGTCGTATTTTTTTTCTAACTCTTTTAAATCAAGATTTCTTCCAAGTTCTTGATTATACTTTACATCAATTCCTAATTCTAAAATTTTGTCAATAGATTTTTTTATAATTTCTCGTGGAAGCCTAAACTCAGGTATACCATGAATTAATAGTCCACCTAAATAATTATATTTTTCATATATTGTTACACTGTTTCCTGTTCTTGCAAGAAATGCTGCTGCTGTAAGTCCAGCAGGACCTCCACCTATAATTGCAACATTCTTACTTTGTTTTATTATTTTTTCTATTTTATATCCTTCTTTAATTGCTATATCTCCAACAAAAGCCTCTAAATCGCCTATATTAACAGGATCACCTTTTATTCCTCTTACACATGAACCCATACATTGTTTATAGTGTGGACATATTCTACCACATATAGCAGGTAGAACTGTTGTTTCACACAAAATATCATATGCTTTTTTATAATCTCCTTCTTTAATTGCACTTATAAATGAAGGAATGTCATTATTTAAAGGACATCCTTTTTTTGAGCATGGTTTGTTTTTACAATTCAAACACATACTAGCTTTTACTTCTATATTATTAATCATTTTTCTCTTTCCTCTACATTAAATTCATCCATCAATAATTTTTTGCCTTTTCTTTAACGATCCATTGAGAATTTATCCATTCTAATAATATTGCATATATCACTTTATTTCATGTCTCCTTCTTTATATTGTTTTATCATTTTTAAATCTTTTAAAAAATCAATCTTTTTAGTCTCGTCTCTAAGAAGTGCAGCAGGATGCCAAGTAGGCAAATACATTATTCCCCTTTTTTCTATCCAATTTCCTCTTACCGCAGTAATTTTATATTCTTTTCCTAAAATGTTTTGAAGCGCTGTCCTACCTAGCAATACAATTATTTTAGGCTTAATAATCATAACTTGATTTCGAAGATAATCCATACAAGCTTTAATTTCATCTTCTTCAGGATCTCTATTATTGGGAGGTCTACATTTTACAACATTTGCAATATAAATCTCTTCTCTTTTAATTCCAACTACATCAAAAGCTTTGTTCATAAGCTGGCCTGCTTTTCCAACAAATGGCTCTCCCTGTCTATCTTCGTCACCACCCGGTCCTTCTCCTATAAACATTATATCTGCTTTTTCATTTCCAACACCAAATACTACATTTTGCCTTGTAGTACATAATTTGCACTTTTTGCAATCTATGCAACTTTGTTTTAGTTCTTCCAAATTTTCGTACATTTTTTGCTCCTTTACTTTAATATCCAAACAGATACTGACTTCCCTCTAACTCTAAAATTGCCAAATCCTTCGTCATCTATAAAAATCTCATCTTCGCAATTTCCAAGTATATCTACAAATGACTTTCCGGCAAACTTCTTTCCTATATACATTCTTTTTTCTCCATCTCCTGCATTTGATATAACTACTGCTAAACCTGAATCTGAGTGTTCTTCGTCTCCTTCTCTTGTCCATCCAATGTAATTTAGATTATCTAAATAATCTGTTTGATTTCCGTATGCTTTTTCTTTTCGAAGTTTTAAAAGTAAACTTAACTTTTCTGTGGCTAAAACATTATCATGTGGTATTCCATACATATCCCCATAAAATACACATGGATAACCTTCATTTCGAAGTAAAATTATACTATATGCAGGTAATTTGAACCAGTTGTTTATAAAACTTTGAAGGCTTTGTCCTGGCTGAGTATCATGATTATCTACAAAAGTTACAGCCTTTGCAGGGTTTTCTTTCATTAAAGTGTGGTCTAAAATTTTAGATAAATCATAATTATCATCTAATGAAGCATAATAAAAATTATAATGCAAAGGTACGTCAAATAAAGAAATTTGACCTTCTGTTTCTTCTATGTACCTATGCAATTTAGATATATCTCCTGACCAATATTCTCCAACAGAAAATAAATCCGGCTTTATTTTTTCTGTTATTTTCTTTATAAAATCTCTATAAAATCCTGCATTAATGTGTTTTATTGCATCTAGCCTAAATCCATCTACACCAGTTTCTTCTAGATACCATTTCGCCCATTTATCTAGTTCTTCTATAACTTCAGGGTTTCCAAAATCTATGTCTGCACCCATAAGATAATCAAAATTTCCAAATTCACCATCAACTGCATCATCCCATTTTTTGTCTTTAAATTTGAAAATTGCATGTTCTCCTGATTTATCATCATAATCTATCCCATGAAAGTGTGTCCAATTCCATTCAAAATCTGAATATTTACGCTTTCTTCCTGGGAATGTAAACTTTGTTGCAACTCTTACTATTTCTTGCCCTGAGACTTCTTTATAGTGGTCACCCCAATCAACTTTAGTAGCAGGAATTGTTTGTAACATATCTGCTCCCATCTTATGATTTAGAACTATATCAGCATAAGTTTCTATACCAACTTGTTTTAATGCTTTTATACATTCAATATATTCATCCTTTGATCCATATTTTGTTTTTATAGTTCCTTTTTGATCAAACTCACCTAAATCATATAAATCGTAAACTCCATAACCTACTTCATCTTTTCCACCTATTCCTTTAAATGCAGGTGGTAACCAAAGAGCAGTAATTCCCAATTCTGAAAGTTTTTCTGCATCTCTTCTTGCTTTATTCCATAAATTTTGCTCACAATTTAAGTACCATTCAAAATATTGCATTATTGTTCCATTTATTTTGTTCATTTATTTACCTGCTTTCTTATATTGTTTGTTTCCAATTATATCACTGAGATAAAAAAATAGCAAGGATTTACAATTAATTGTATTCCTTGCTTTAATATTAATTTGCTAAAACTAAGCTAAGATATCTGAAACAACTCCAGAACCTACTGTACGTCCACCTTCACGAATAGCGAATCTTAATCCTTTTTCGATAGCGATTGGAGTAATAAGTTCGATTGTCATTGTTACATTGTCTCCTGGCATAACCATTTCTGTTCCAGCTGCTAATTCAATAACACCAGTAACGTCTGTTGTTCTGAAATAGAATTGTGGTCTGTATCCATTGAAGAATGGTGTATGACGTCCACCTTCTTCTTTTGTTAATACATAAACTTCAGCTGTAAATTTAGTATGTGGATTGATGCTTCCTGGTTTTGCAAGAACTTGACCTCTTTCAACGTCTTTTCTATCAATTCCTCTTAATAATGCTCCTGCATTGTCTCCAGCTTCTGCTGAATCTAATGATTTTCTGAACATTTCTAGTCCTGTTATAACAGTTTTCTTTCTTTCTGTAGAAAGTCCAATGATTTCTACTTCTTCACCAACTTTAACTTGACCTCTTTCAACTCTACCAGTTACAACTGTTCCACGTCCTGTGATTGTCATAACGTCTTCAATTGGCATTAAGAATGGTTGATCAACTGGTCTTTCTGGTGTTGGGATATAGCTATCAACTGCATCCATTAATTCTTTAATTGGTTTGTAAACATCATCATTAGGATCTGTTGAAGATGATTCTAATACGTTTAATGAAGATCCTTTTACGATTGGAATTTCGTCTCCTGGGAAACCATATTCAGACAATAAGTCTCTAACTTCCATTTCAACTAATTCTAATAATTCTGGGTCATCTACCATATCGCATTTATTTAAGTAAACAACGATATATTTAACTCCAACTTGTCTAGCTAATAAGATGTGCTCTCTTGTTTGAGGCATTGGTCCATCAGCTGCAGAAACAACTAATATTGCTCCATCCATTTGAGCTGCACCTGTGATCATGTTTTTAACATAGTCAGCGTGTCCTGGGCAGTCAACGTGTGCATAGTGTCTGTTTTCTGTTTCATATTCTACGTGAGCTGTGTTGATTGTGATTCCTCTTGCCTTTTCTTCTGGTGCTCCGTCGATTTGATCATAAGCTGTGTATTGTGCCTTTCCTAATAATCCTAAATATTTTGTAATAGCTGCTGTTGTTGTTGTTTTTCCATGGTCTACGTGTCCGATAGTACCAATGTTAACGTGTGGCTTTGTTCTTTCAAACTTTGCTTTTGCCATTTTAAATTCCTCCTTTAATTTTTTGCTAAAGTTACTTTTCCGTAACTTTTAGCTAATTTATTTAATTTAAATTTAATAACTTTGTTATTGCTTGCATTATATACTATTTTTTTATAAAATGCAAGTCTTTTTTTTATTTTTAAAGTTTAGGTTCTGTTATAATCTTAACGAAGATTTTCTCCTTTACCTCTAACTGCCTTGATTAAATTATCAACTTCAGCTTGGCTTATTCCATAATTCATTGCTGTTTGAATTTGATCAAGTAGATTTCGTGCCGTATAAATTTCAGCTATATTGGCGTTTATTTCTATGTCATTTTGATTCGCTTTATTAGTAATGTTTTCTACGCTACATATCCAATCAACATTTGGATATAATCTTAATACCATTTTTATAGTTTTTGCTAATTCATCCATTAGAATACTCTTTTTATGCAAATTCGCACTACTTCCAGAGCTATTCCATTTATCCATAAAATTTGACATATTAATCACCTACTTATTCAGTTGCTTTTGCTCTAGAGCTAACAATCTGCTCATGAACTGATTTTGGAACTTCTTCATAGTGAGATGGTTCCATAGAATATGTTCCTCTACCTTGTGTTTTAGAACGTAAATCTGTTGCATATCCAAACATTTCTGATAGTGGTACAAAGCTTCTAATTTCTTCCATTCCGTCTACTGCATCCATTCCTTCAATTCTACCACGTCTTGAGTTAATATCTCCAATAACATCTCCCATGTATTCTTCTGGAACTGTTACTTCAACTCTCATTATTGGCTCTAAGATAACTGCTTTTGCTTGTTTACATCCTTCTTTGAATGCCATAGAAGCTGCAATCTTGAATGCCATTTCTGAAGAGTCAACTTCGTGGTAAGATCCGTCAACTAAAGTAGCTTTGAAGTCTATAACTGGGTATCCAGCTAAGATTCCGCTTTCAGCTGCTTCTCTCATTCCTTGTTCAATAGGTTTGATATATTCTTTTGGAACAGCTCCTCCAACAATCTTGCTTTCGAATTCTATTCCTTTTCCTGGCTCTAATGGTTCCATTTCAAACCAAACATCACCATATTGTCCTTTACCACCTGATTGACGAATGAATTTTCCTTGAACTTTAACTTTATTTCTAATTGTTTCTTTGTAAGAAACTTGTGGCTTACCAACATTACATTCAACATGGAATTCTCTTTTTAGTCTATCTACGATTATGTCTAAGTGTAATTCTCCCATTCCTGCAATAATTGTTTGACCTGTTTCTTGGTTTGTATATGCTTTAAATGTTGGATCTTCTTCAGCAAGTTTTGCTAATGCAATTCCCATTTTTTCTTGAGCTGCTTTATCTTTTGGCTCAATAGCTATATCGATAACTGGCTCTGGGAATTCCATAGACTCTAAGATAACTGGATTGTTTGGATCACATAATGTGTCTCCTGTTCCAACTTCTTTAAGTCCTACTGCTGCAGCGATATCTCCTGCATATACTTTGTCTATATCTTCTCTGTGATTTGAGTGCATTTGAAGAATTCTTCCGATTCTTTCTTTTTTGTCTTTACTTGAGTTTAATACAGTTGAACCTGATTCAAGTGTTCCTGAATAAACTCTAAAGAAACATAATTTTCCAACAAATGGGTCTGTAGCAATTTTAAATGCTAATGCTGCAAATGGCTCAGAATCTGAAGTTTTTCTTTCAACTTCATTTCCTTCCATGTCTACACCTTTGATATGAGCAATATCTAATGGTGATGGCATGAAATCTACAACTGCATTTAATAATTCTTGTACACCTTTGTTTTTGTATGAAGAACCACATGTAACAGGTACTATAGCATTTGCTATTGTTCCCATTCTTAAACCTTTTTTGATTTCTTCTTCTGTTAGTTCTTCACCATCTAAATATTTCATCATTAATTCTTCATCTTGTTCAGCTGCAGCTTCGATCATTTCTGATCTAAATTTTTCTGCATCTGCTTTTAATTCTTCAGGAATTTCTTGTTCTTCAATTACTTTTCCTAAATCGTCTTTATGAACAAATGCTTTCATTTTGATTAAGTCTACAATTCCTTGGAAATTATCTTCTGCTCCAATTGGTAATTGAATTGGAACTGGATGAGCTCTTAATCTTGTTTTCATTTGCTCAACACAAATCATAAAGTTTGCTCCTGTGATATCCATTTTGTTTACATATACCATTCTTGGTACATTATATTTGTCAGCTTGTCTCCAAACTGTTTCTGTTTGTGGTTGAACTCCACCTTTTGCAGCTAAAACTGTAACAGCTCCATCAAGTACTTTAAGAGATCTTTGAACTTCTACTGTAAAGTCAACGTGTCCAGGGGTATCGATAATATTAATTCTATTATTGTTCCAGAAACATGTTGTTGCAGCAGATGTAATTGTGATTCCTCTTTCTTGTTCTTGTTCCATCCAGTCCATTGTAGCAGCACCTTCATGTACTTCTCCAATTTTGTGTGTTTTACCTGTATAGAAAAGAATTCTTTCTGTAGTTGTTGTTTTTCCTGCATCTATGTGGGCCATTATTCCTATATTTCTTGTTCTTTCTAATGGACATTGTCTACCTGCCATTTTTCTTCCTCCTCTTTTATCGATTTAATTAAAATCTATAGTGTGCAAAAGCCTTATTAGCTTCAGCCATTTTATGAGTATCTTCTTTCTTCTTGAATGCTCCACCATTTCCATTAACAGCATCAATTATTTCACCTGCTAGTTTTTCAGCCATTGTTTTTTCATGTCTTTTTCTAGCATAAGTAACTAACCATCTTAATCCTAGAGTTTGTCTTCTTTCTGGTCTAATTTCTAATGGAACTTGATATGTTGCTCCACCTACTCTTCTTGCTTTAACTTCTAGTACTGGCATTATGTTTTCAAGTGCTGCTTCAAATACTCCTAGTGGATCTTTTTGCTCTTTTTCTTTTATGATATCAAAAGCATCATAAACTATTTCTTGAGCTACAGATTTTTTACCATCTAACATTATGTTGTTTACTAATTTTGTAACAACTTTGCTGTTGTATATTGGATCTGGTAATACATCTCTTTTTGCTATAAATCCTCTTCTTGGCACTATTCTTCACTCCTTTCTTAGTTAGGTAGATTTTTCCAAAGTTATATGCACTTTTTGGCTATAAGTTTTGAATTTAATATTTTCTACCTATGATAGATACTTTATATAAAAAGTATCAAAGTTACTCTGATAGGCTTTGCCTACCCGTATAGTGTTTATATTTTCTAAATTTAAGTACCATTTAGTAAGATACAAACAACTATTTTTTTCGTTCTTAAATTGAAACGATATAAAATTGACTAAATTAGGTATATTGCTAGGAAAAGTTGTTTAAAAAGTCAAAGGAGCATACGTAGTGTATGTGACTGCGTTTTTAAATAACTTTGACGACGCAAGATGCCTGATTTTGTTAATTTTACTTTTTAGGTTTCTTTGCTCCATACTTAGAACGACCTTGCATTCTGTCTTTAACTCCTGCTGTATCCAATGTTCCTCTAATAATGTGGTATCTTACACCTGGAAGGTCTTTAACTCTTCCTCCTCTTATTAAAACAACACTATGTTCTTGTAGGTTATGTCCTATACCTGGGATATAAGATGTAACTTCATAACCATTTGAAAGTCTAACTCTGGCAACTTTTCTTAAAGCAGAGTTTGGCTTTTTAGGTGTTACAGTTTTAACTACTGTACATACTCCTCTTTTTTGTGGAGATCTTGCATTTGTTTGTCTTTTATTTTTTGAGTTGTATCCATGTTGAAGAGCTGGTGCAGTTGATTTTGTAACTCCTGTTTTTCTTCCTTTTCTTACTAATTGATTAATTGTTGGCACTTAAATTTCACCTCCTGTTTTTAAAATAAATAAACCGCTACGGAAATAACTATTTCTAGTTTTTTCCATAACGATTATATTCTATCACGTTTTTATGTATATGTCAATGGTTTTTGAAGATTTTTTTACCTTTCTCGGAGCTACTTTTTGAAGTATATTCAATCCCTTTCATATAATTATTCTCTATACATATCTTTATTATGATTTTTTGTTTGTTGTGACTGAGCTTTTGTCAATTTTTCCAATTTATCTGCTTTCTTTGTATCACCATCATTTTTATATTCTTCTACTCTTGCTTTAGCAGCTGCTTCTACCCTTTCAAGTTCTTCAGGGCTTAATCTGACATCAGCTCTTACTTTGTTTTTTATATTTTCTTCCATATTTTCTCTCATGTTTTTATATTTATCTGGTGCACTTTGTTCTAAAATATCGTTATATTGATAAGCTGCTTCTAAGTCCTCTTCACTTATCATAGTTTTCTTATATCTATGTGATGTATCATAATCAGGTGTCACCATTTTTTCTGGTGCTGGTAATAGTAACTGCTTAACTTTTTTAAATGGTTTCAAATTTAATATTTTAGCAATTATCGATTGTTCTTCATACTTTCCTGTTGTAATAGCTGTACCTAATCTTTGAAACTTATTTGCTAAGCTTGCAATCTGTTCTTTTTGTTTTCCATTTAATTTATTACTCATAGGAAGTAAAGCACTAAGATGTGTTTTAGATAATTCATTCATATTATATGTAACAGCTAAATTACCATGAAATCCAAATTTTTCATACTTTGATAATGATTTTTCAATATCATCATCAAATTTTTCAAATTTACTATAATTATAGTATGCCTTTAAATTACTAACTAAATATTCATACATTAATTTAAATTTTTCTACATTGTTTAATTCTTGATTATCTTTTATTGCAAAAATAACCATAAAATCTATTGGTACTTTATTATCACTACAATCTTTTATAATGTCCAATACATCTTCTGATATGTATTTTAACTCATTTATTATTTTTCCTGAAAAAGCATTAATTCCATCTTTTTCATATGCTTCATTTAATTTTGCTGCTTTTTTGTAATCTTTTAAAACTTTTGGTTCAAGTGGCTTTTGTTCTCTATAAATAACCACTGTTTCGCCAATCTCTATTTCAAATTCTTTATCTACTTTTGTCATGTGCTCGTATAAGTAATCACTATATTGTTCTTGTGTCAATATTTTTTTAGTTGCTGAATTTAGTGGTTCGTTTCCTACCGATTCAGATGTATCTCCGCCTCTATTATTTGAGAATTTCATGCCTGTACCTTTGTTTGAATTTCCATCTTTTATCGAATTTACATTTTCTTGTCTTGCTTTTTCTTCAGCCGCCTTACGTTTAGCTTCTTCTTCAGCTTTACGTTTAGCTTCTTCCTCTGCTCTTCGTTTTGCCTCTTCTTCAGCTTTTCGTTTAGCTTCTTCTTCAGCTTTTCGTTTTGCTTCTTCCTCTGCTTTTCGTTTAGCCTCTTCAGCCTTACGCTTTGCCTCTTCTTCAGCTTTTCGTTTAGCTTCTTCTTCAGCCTTACGCTTTGCCTCTTCTTCAGCTTTTCGTTTAGCTTCTTCTTCAGCCTTACGTTTTGCTTCTTCCTCTGCTTTTCGCTTTGCTTCTTCTTTTTCCATTATTTCCTTAACATTGTATTTATCACATAAGTCATTATATCTTGATTCTATTACTGCAAATCTATTATTTTCCATCTCTTGTTCATTGTTTATTTTTTCAAGCTCTGCGGAGATCTTTTCTAAATCGCTTTCAAGTTCTTTTCTTTCTATAGTTTGTCCACTATAATTTGATAATGCATTTAATGCTGTTTCAGCTTCACTTTTTCTATGTTCAAGTTCATTTTTTCTTTCAGCCATATTTTGGTTGTACTCTTCATTTCGAGTCTTTTCTCTTCTGTATTCCTCCAATGCTGTTTCTTCATTTCTTTTATTTTCTATTTCTTGTTCATTAGTCAATATACTCTGTAATTGTGTTTGTTCCCAATCGTCTATTGCTTGATTTACTCTTTCTAAATCAGAATTATATTCAGCTTTAATATAATCTGATTTTTCAGAATTAATGGCTTCTTCTAATTGTTTTCTATCTCTTAATAGTCCGGCAATAACTTCATCTTGAATTTTTTCTTCATCTTCTTGTGCTGCTATAACGATTTCTCTTAGTTCATTGTCTCTTGAGTTTAATTCTTGTATTTTTTGTTCCAATATTTCTAATAGTTTTTCTTCCATTAAAACCATCCCTTCTTTTATTTTCAAATTTTGTCCATCTCTTCTATTTTACCATATTATGTCTACTTTGTCAATCTATTAGAAGTCGTTTATTCTCTAATCATGTTCCATTTATCATACAATATTTTTAAAACATTCCTTAAATTTATTACAACTTTAGCAGGCAAATCCGCCATTTGCCTGCTAATTAATTAAACTTCAAAAACTTTATCAAATTCTTCTCCATCAATTTTTTCTTTTTCAAGTAAAATACCTGCAACAATGTGTAATTTATCAATATTGCTAGATAAAATCTTTTTAGCCTTATCATAAGCAGTGTCAATTATTCTCTTTACTTCTTCATCTATAATAGCTGCTGTTTCTTCAGAATATGTTTTAGATTGAGCTAGATCTCTTCCTAAAAATACTTCACCTTGATCTCCATCAAACATTATAGTTCCAAGTCTGTCACTCATACCATAAACTGTAACCATACTTCTTGCCATTTTTGTAGCTCTTTCTATATCATTACTTGCACCTGTAGAAACATCATCCAAAATCAAGGCCTCTGCAACTCTTCCTCCAAGTAAAGATACAATTGTTTCTTCCATATATGTTTTAGATATAAATGATTTATCTTCTGTAGGTCTATACATTGTATATCCTCCAGCTGTTCCACGAGGTACTATTGAAATTTCGTGCACAGGGTCTTGTGTTGGCAAGAACTTACTTACAACTGCATGGCCTGCTTCATGATATGCTACTAATTTCTTTTCGTGTTCATTTCTAACTCTTGTTTTCTTTTCAGGTCCCATGGTAACTTTTACCATAGCATCTTCTATTTCTCTCATTCCAATTTCTGTTTTATCTCTTCTTGCTGCCAAAAGTGCTGCTTCATTTAAAACATTTTCTAAATCTGCTCCTGCAAATCCTGAAGTATTTTTTGCTATTACTTTTAAATCAACATCATCTGATAAACGTTTCTTTCTACTATGAACTTCTAGTATTTGCTCTCTTGCCTTTACATCTGGTGCTCCTACTACTATTTGTCTATCAAATCTTCCTGGTCTTAATAAAGCTTTATCTAATATGTCTGGCCTATTTGTTGCAGCTAATACTATAACTCCTTCATTTGCAGCAAATCCATCCATTTCTACTAATAATTGGTTTAATGTTTGTTCTCTTTCATCATGTCCACCACCAAGTCCTGCGCCTCTTTGACGTCCTACTGCATCTATTTCATCTATGAATATGATACATGGTGAATTTCTTTTAGCCTGTTCAAATAAATCTCTTACACGTGATGCACCAACACCAACAAACATTTCTACAAAGTCCGAACCACTTATTATAAAAAATGGTACTCCCGCTTCTCCTGCAACTGCTTTTGCTAATAGTGTTTTACCAGTTCCTGGCTGACCTACAAGTAATACTCCTTTTGGAATTCTTGCCCCCATATCTGTAAATTTCTTTGGATTTTTTAAAAATTCTACTATTTCTTGTAATTCTTCTTTTTCTTCATCTACACCTGCTACATCTTCAAAAGTTATTTTGTTCTTGTCTGCAGTATTTACTAGTCTTGCTCTACTTTTTCCAAATGTAAGTGTTTTGTTTCCACCTTGAGCTCCGTTTCCATTCATCATGAAAAACCAGAATACCAAGAAAATTGCTACTAATCCAAATGGCATTAATAAACTAAGTAATGTTACCCAAATAGATTTAGATGCGCTTTCTATGCTAAAGTTTCCTGCTTTTATATCTTCATTAGCATAATTCATAAAACTATCTAAACTAGGTATATTTACTTGTTTTGATCCTTTCTGTGATTTTAATGTTACATAAGCAGATGTCCCTTCTGCACTTACCTCTATTGATTCAACATTTTTCTCCTCAATGTTTTCAATCAATTCTGAGTAAGTCATTTTTGAATTTGTGTTGTCTATTATTGATGATATAACAACAACCAAAATAATTCCTATTATTAGCCATGTTGCTAATGATTTAATTCCGTTTTTCACGTTTTTCTCCTCCTTGCCGTGTTGACAGGGACCGGTTCTTTATCGACACGTTTTGTTTAAATTTGTCGAATTAAACACAGAACCAATTGTTTATCAACACACTTTTGTACTTGCACTATACCACATAAATATATGAAATGCAAGCATTTTTTTATGTCATTTTTGTTACAATTTCAAGGCTTTACGGAAAGCCACTTTAAGACAATAATTTTTTTAGTAATATAATATAAATATATTTTTTTAAAAAATTTCTACGCACCCCCAAAATTGGGGGTAAGCTGAGAATTGTCGGAGATGCATTTTCAGACCATAAATTGATTTTTTAGTATATTCATCTCAATTTATTCATTTAATGTCCCTTTATAATCCTCATTCTTACATTTCTAGTTGTGGTCTGGCGTCTCTGTTTTACATTAAAAAATCGTTTACAAATTTTTTTAAATATTAATAATTACTAAAAGCTTAATTTTTTTCACTTTGTATTGCGTAGCATAATTAAAAACTTTATTTTCTTAACTTTGTAATACGTAGAATAATTAAAACTTTATTTTCTTAACTTTGTAATACGTAGAATAATTAAAAGCTTCATAACTATTTATATGCAATAAAATATATCTTCCCCTTATTTACCAAAACCTTTATATTCTTATTTGGCTTTAAATACTTGTTTCCGATGTTTTTTTCACACATTTTTATAATATCTTCAATATTAATTTTTTCCACATTTTGTGCATTCCCTAGCACTTTAGAAATTGTATAAATTAAAATTCTTTTTCTTATTAGAATATCTTTTGTATTGAATTCTTTTAGATTTAAAACTATTTCTTTTGAATTTTCTTCAATTTTTATTTCATTATAATTTTCAATAACTTGTTTTTGAATAAACTCGTCTGTCTCTGTTGCAACTTCTGCAAGCCTACTCATGGTTTCTATTATATTAGAATTAAATTCTTTTTTTATATATGGTAAAACTATATTTCTTACCTTGTTTCTTGTACAATCATTTTCAAAATTAGTTTTATCAATTCTAGGGCTTAAGTTGTTATCTTCCGCATATTTTTCTATTTCTGTTCTTTCACATTCTATAATTGGTCTGATATATTTTCCCTCTCTAATTGGTTCAATTCCTTTTAGCCCTGAAATGCCACTTCCTCTTAAAATATTCATAATAATTGTTTCTGCTTTATCATTTTTATTATGTGCAATTGCGATTTTATTTGCATTTTCTTTTTCTAAAATTTCATCAAAAAATTCATATCTTAAATTTCTTCCAGCTTCTTCTAATCCCATTTTATTATTATTTGCATATTTTATAACATCTATTCTTTTTGAATAAAATTTTATATTGTTTTTTTCACAATATTCTTTCACATATTCTTCATCTGAATTTGCTTCTTCTCTTATTTGATGATTTATATGACAAGCAATGATTTCAAAATTTAAAATTTTGTTTTTGCAAAATTTATTTAAAATATGCAATAAAGAAATAGAGTCTGGACCTCCAGAAACTCCAATTATTACTCTATCTCCATCTTCTATTAAATTATATTTTTTTATTGTATCTAAAACTTTTTGTTCCATTTTTACTCCTCAAACCCTCTTGCTAAATTTGCAAATTTTGTATAATTTCCCATCCATAGAAGTTTAACTTTTCCTGTTGAACCTCCTCTGTGCTTAGCAATAATTACTTCTGTTAGATCTTTATCTTCACTATCTTTATTGTAATAATCATCTCTATACAAAAACATAACAATATCCGCGTCTTGCTCTATAGAACCTGATTCACGCAAATCTGAAAGCATTGGTCTATGGTCTTCTCTTTGTTCTACAGCACGAGATAGCTGTGATAATGCTATTACAGGAACATTTAGTTCTTTTGCTAAAATCTTTAAAGAACGGCTTATTTCTGCTATTTCTTGTTCACGGCTTCCATTTCTTCTGTTACTGCCTTGAACTAGTTGCAAATAGTCTATTATAATAAGGCCAATATCTTTTTCTATTTTTAACTTTCTACATCTGTTTCTTATCTCCATAACTGTAATACCTGGTGTATCATCTATAAAAATATTTGCATCTGAAAGTGTCCCTAGCACATTTGCAACTTTGCTCCAATCTTCTTCTTCCAATTTTCCTGTTCTAATTTTGTTACTATCTACCATTGCTTCACTACTCAAAATTCTGTCTACCAATTGATCTTTTGACATCTCTAGATTGAATATTGCTACAGGCACATTTGATTTAATTGCGGCATTTGCAGCAATGTTTAATGCAAATGCAGATTTTCCCATTGCAGGACGAGCTGCAAGCAAAATTAGTTCTGATCCATGGAGTCCTGTTGTCATATAATCTAGTTCTGAAAATCCTGTTGCTACACCTGTTATATGTTGTTTTCTGTTATATAATTCTTCTAGTTTGGTAATACTTTCAATTAAAACATCTTTTATTGGTGAAAAACCTGATTTATTTTTATTTTGTATTAAATCAAAAATTTTCTTTTCTGCACCATTCATAATATCTTCAACATCTTCTGTTCCGTCATATCCAAGCTCTATTATTTCATTTGCAGTTTTTATAAGATTACGAAGTGTAGATTTTTCTTGTACAATTGTTATATATTTTTGAGCATTTGCAGTTGTTGGAACTTTTGCAGGAAGTAGTGCTAAATACTCCATTCCTCCAATTTTATCAAAAAGCCCCATTGACTCAAGCTCATCTTTTACAGTAATTAAATCTACAGGTTCAGATCTATTATACAAATTTATCATTGCTTCAAAAATTGCTTTGTTATCATCTCTATAAAAATTATCTGGTTTTAATCTTTCCACAGCAAGCATAACAGCATCTTTATCTGTAAGCATACTTCCTATTACTGCTTGCTCTGCTTCAATATCATGTGGTGGTACTTTTCCTAATTCCATATTGTTTCTCCTTCTATTTGGGGACGGGGCAAAAAATCGACTTCAATTTGTCAAATAATCAACATATCTATTACAAAAGATAAGTTATATTTTAGTTGCAACTTTTATTGTTCCAACTACTCCCTCAAATAACTTTATATCTACTCTTTTTACACCTAATATTTTTATTGGCTCTTTTAAATCTATTTTCTTTTTATCAACTTTTATTTGATGCTCATTTTCTAACTTTTCTGCTATTTCTTTGCTTGAAATTCCACCAAATATTTTTCCATTTTCCCCTGCTTTAACTTTAAACTCTAATGTTAGTTTTGAAAGCTTCTCTGCAATTTTCTCTGCTTCCTCTTTCTCAACATTCTTTTTAAATGCTGCAGAATCTTTTTTTGTTTGTAATTTTGCTAAATTTCCTGGTGTTGCCTCTACAGCTAAATTCTTTGCAAATAAATAATTTCTTGCATATCCATCTGATACATTTATTATCTCATCTTTTTTTCCTATGCTTTTAATATTTTCTTTTAATATAACTTTCATTTTGCACCTCCAAATTTTATACACATATTGTACTACACACATACAAAAAATGCAAGAAAAATCTTGCATTTTAAGTGATTATTATTTCATTAACTTTCTGTTTCTTCAAAATATTCATCAATTCTTTGAATTAATTCTTGTTTTACTTCATCAATTGATTTTCCTGTAACTTGGGCTCCGGCAACTGTACTATGTCCACCACCGCCCATTTTTTCTAATATAAGTTGAACATTAATCTCTCCTACGGATCTTCCACTAATACTAATTCCTGTTTCTGTAGTTCCTAAAACGAAAGAAGTAGTAATATTTCCTATTGTAAGAAGTTCGTCTGCTGCTTTTGCACATACAATTCCTGCATCTTTATCTTCACTTACATAAATTGAAATTCCTATAATGTCTTTTATAATTTCGGTTCTTTCAACAATATTCATTATTTTTTTATATGTTTCCAAATCTGTTTGAAACCATTTTTTTACTTTTATAATATCTATTCCATATCTTCTTAAATATGCTGCAGCCTCAAATGTTCTTACACCAGTTTTAAATGTAAAGTTCTTTGTATCCATCATAATTCCCGCGTACAAAGCTTCTGCTTCTAGCGTTGTAAGTTTTGGTTGAACTTCTGTGTATTGTAAAACTTCTGTTACAAGTTCTGCTGCAGATGATGCATAAACTTCATGGAATGTTAAAATACTATCTTTTATAAATTCTGTACTTCTTCTATGATGATCTATTATTGCTATTTTTCCTGTCTTATCTAATAACTCGGGCATTTCAACATAATCTGCCTTATTTGTATCAACTACCACTAATAAAGTATCTGGTGTTATTTGATTTTCTGCAACTTCTTTATTTATTATAACATCTTTATATTCTTCATCTTCACTTAAACTTTGTACTAATTCTTTTAAAGCCAAACCTTCTGTTGAAGCTACAATATTAGCTTTTTTGTCTAAACTTTTTGCTAATCTGCAAATTCCTAAAGCTGAGCCTATTGCATCTATATCAGGATTTTTGTGTCCCATTATCATAATTTGCTCAGATTCTTTTATAAGCTCCTCTAATGCATGTGCTACAATTCTTGCCTTAACTTTTGTTCTTTTTTCAAATTCAGTTGTTCTTCCTCCAAAAAATTGATATTTTTCATTTTCTCGAATAGTTGCCTGATCTCCACCACGTCCTAAAATAACATCCATTGCTGCTCCTGCTGTTTTGTATTTTTCTTTGTTAGTCTCTCCATCATTAGAAATTGCAATGCTTAAAGTTACTTGCACTTTGTTATTAATAGTTATATCTTTTATTGTGTCTAAAATACTGAACTTATCTTCTTTTATTTTTTCTAAATACTTATAGTCAAAAATATATACAAATCTGTCTCTATCTGCTTTAATTAAAATTCCATCAATTCTATTTGCCCACTCATAAATAGATTTTTCAATCTCTGCAATAATTTGTGGCCTTTCCTCTGTATCTAGTTGAAGCATAGTTTCTTCGTAATTATCTATCATAACAATACCAATACAGTTTTTAGAATTTTCGTATTCTCTTTTTAGTTTGTTTTCTTCTGTCTCGTCTATAAAATACAAAATCATCATATATTTACTAGATTGTTTTTTTCTATCTATTGTGCCAGATTTAATAAATTCTCCAAGTACTTTATAGTCATTATTTCCAATTCTAATATTTTCTCTAATATTTTTGTCTTTTTCATCTTTTTGTAGTTCAATTTTCTTATTTATGCTATCTAGTAAATCGCCTATATATATAGACATATCTTCATTTGCAAATTCAGATACATATCTTGTACTTCTCCAAATAATATTTCCATCTGTTTCTAAAATAATTAATGGAAATGGCGAGTGAATTAAACTATTTTTAGCAGCTGAGTTTACATTTAAAGTTAAATCTTGTAAATGCTGAGAAATTTCACTCTTTCTTTTATTATTTGCAAAATATGTATATGCTATAATTAACACAAATAAAACTATTGAAGGTATTATCATTATAGGCTTTAGTATGCAGATTACCACTAATAAAACAAATATTAGTACTAAATATATTTTGGTTCTTGATACTAAACTATCAAAAATCCTTCTATTGCTGTTTTGCATAGATTCCCCCTTTAAATTCGTTCAAGTGCTAAATTCACATAGTAAATTTTTGCACATTGGACTTAAAGTTACTTTTCCACGTATATATTGTACAACTAAATCTTTTTTTTGTCAAATTTATTGCAATTTGCGTTAAAATATGGTAATATATTTCCATATTAAAAAGAAAGGAATGATTACATAAAATGCGTATACCTCGTTTAGTTGAACGTAAAAAGCGAAAAAATACTTCACTCAATACCTCATCAACAAAAAAAATTCCACAAAAGAATTTAATTCTAGTATAAAAATTCAAACAAATAATAAAGAAGCATGTGCTAATATAAATACATCTTTTAGAAAAGAGATGTATCAAGGCACTGATAGATAATGAAAGGACTGATACTATGGCTTACGATTTTAAAAAAGTAGAAAAAAAATGGCAGTTAAAATGGGACGAGGAAGGAACCTTTAATGCCACAAATGATTATAAAAAGAAGAAATGGTATGGACTAATAGAATTCCCATATCCATCAGGACAAGGGTTACATGTTGGTCACCCAAGAAGCTATACAGCTCTAGATGTAATAGCAAGAAAAAAGAGATTACAAGGATATAATGTACTTTATCCAATAGGATTTGATGCATTTGGTCTTCCTGCAGAAAATTATGCTATTAAGACAAATGTTCATCCAAAAATTACAACACAAAAAAATATAGCACATTTTACAGAACAATTAAAAGCTTTAGGATTTTCTTTTGATTGGTCAAGAGTAGTAGATACAACAGATCCTAATTATTATAAATGGACACAATGGATTTTTATTCAATTATATAAACATGGCTTAGCATATAAAGCTACAATGCCAATCAATTTCTGCACAGGATGTAAAGTTGGTCTAGCAAATGAAGAAGTTGTTAATGGTGTATGTGAAAGATGCGGTAGTCCTGTAGTTCAAAAAGAAAAATCTCAATGGATGCTTAAAATTACAGAATATGCACAAAGATTGATAGATGATTTAGATGAAGTTGATTTCTTAGAAAAAATAAAAGTTCAACAACGTAACTGGATTGGTAGAAGTGAAGGAGCAGAAGTAGAATTTAAAATTGCAGATACTGATGAAACTTTACAAGTATTTACAACAAGACCAGATACTTTGTTTGGAGCTACATACATGGTAATTGCTCCTGAACATAAGCTTATAGAAAAATTTGCAGATAGAATTACAAATCTTGATGAATTTAAAGAATATCAAAATAAAGCAGCATTAAAATCTGATTTTGAAAGAGCAGAAATAAATAAAGAAAAAACAGGTGTTGAAATAAAAGGAATTAAAGCAATTAATCCTTTAACAAACCAAGAAATTCCAATTTGGATTTCAGATTATGTTTTATCAAGTTATGGAACAGGTGCTATAATGGCTGTTCCTGCACATGACACAAGAGATTTTGAATTTGCTACTAAATTCAATTTACCAATAATCCAAGTTGTAAAACCTGCAAATAACTCAGAAGTAGAATTGCCTTTTACAGATGTAGAAACTGGTATTTCAGTTAATTCTGGATTTTTAACAGGTCTTTCTGTTGAAGAAGCAAAAATAAAAGTTACAGAATATTTAGAAGAAAACAAAATTGGAGCAAAAAAAGTAAATTACAAACTACGTGATTGGGTATTTTCTCGTCAAAGATATTGGGGTGAACCAATTCCAATGGTATATTGTGACTGCTGTGGTTGGGTTCCTCTTGACGAAAAAGATTTACCTTTAACACTTCCAGAAGTTGAAGACTTTTTACCAGGAGAAAATGGAGAATCTCCACTTGCCAAACAAATAGAATGGATTAACACAATATGTCCTAAATGTGGAAAACCTGCAAAAAGAGAAACGGACACAATGCCTCAATGGGCAGGATCAAGTTGGTATTTCTTAAGATATATGGATCCACATAATGATAAAGAATTAGCTTCTAAAGAAGCTCTTGAATATTGGTGCCCAATAGATTGGTACAATGGTGGTATGGAACACACAACGCTTCACTTACTATATTCAAGATTTTGGCATAAATTTTTATATGACATTGGAGTTGTTCCAACCAAAGAACCATATGCAAAAAGAACTTCCCATGGTATGATTCTTGGAACAAATGGTGAAAAAATGTCTAAATCTAAAGGAAATGTAATTAATCCAGATGATATAGTAAATGAATTTGGAGCAGATACTTTTAGAGTTTATGAAATGTTTATGGGACCATTTGATCAAACAGCTGCATGGTCTATGGAAAGCATTCGTGGATGCGGAAAATTCTTAGATAGAGTTTGGAATATGCAAGAATTTATGGTTGAAGGAGATTCATACTCTCCAGAATACGAAAAAATGATGCATAAAGCAATTAAAAAAGTTACAAACGACATTGAAGAAATGAAATTTAACACATGTATTTCTACATTTATGACAATGGTTAATGAATTTTATAAACTAAAAAGAATTAATAAAGCTGAATTTAAAACATTTTTAACATTACTAAACCCATTTGCACCACACATAACAGAAGAATTAAATAAATTAATTGGTTTTGAGGCAGATATTTCTACATATGCTTGGCCGGAATATGATGATTCTAAGACTATAGACGACGAAATAGAAATACCTGTTCAAGTTAATGGAAAACTAAAAGCTACAATAAAAATTGTTTTAGATGAAGAAAAAGCTCTAGTTAAAGAAAAAGCACAAAGTACAATTTCTAGTATAATAGAAGGAAAAACTATTGTAAAAGAAATATATGTTAAAAATAAGATTTACAATATTGTTGTGAAATAAAAATAAAAACTCGAATTATTAGCGTAATTCGAGTTTTTATTTTTATTTAAAACTTTTTTATCTATAATCATCTTTTTCCGGTATCACTTTAAATCCAAGTTTAACCTTTTGATTAATCATTAGTTGAATTAATTCCTCAAAATATTTTATTACTTCTTCAACTTCTGTTGTTTCATCTATAGGATAACGTAAAGCCACTCCACGAAAATCGAAACTATAATTAGAAAAAGAACTATTTGGATGAAATAATGTTCTCGCTTGTTCTTCAAATTTATCGTTTTGAATCGGAGTAGGTATTTTTTTAGGTCTTCTATTATACTTTGCTTTGTCAGGTGCACTTTCTTTTACTCTATAAAATTTAAATAATTCTGACTGACTCGATTGAATGCCATTAATGCTACAATTATGTATTAATATATTCTTAGCTTTATCATTTAAATTGACTTTTACATCTCCATTATTTAACTTATCAATTAAATCTCTATTTTGTTCATCTAATTGATCATAATCAATCATAATCCAAGCATATCCATTTCCAATTGATAAATATTGTTTTGATTTTCAGGAATATCTCCATTCTTACAATCTCTTTTATTAGCACTAGACATTATGGTATCAATCCCCTTATTATTCAAATCAATACAAGCTTTTCTTACAGGTAACTCTATGTATTCACATGAGTCATAACTCCAAATTTTCTTATAAGCTTCAGATGAAGATTCTATATCTTTTAAATATCTTTCCATTCTCATCACCTTCTATATATTAATTATAATTAATATATAGCATATTTAATTTTAAAAGTCAATTTTTTCCTTTAATTATCCTATAGTGTAATCATATTATTATTCATTAGTTTTCAAAATCCATATTATTTCCACAATTCCTAAATATCCAAACACAGGAAATAAAATTTTTACCAAATTTGAAAATCCAAAATTTGAAATTAGCACTCCACTTATACACATTATTGCCACAAATTGTGGATAACTATTTTTGTTTTTCGTAATATTTTTCAAAAAACTGATTCCAATTGATATTGCAGTTGAAAAAATAGACAGTAAAATCACAATTCCATAAACTCCTGAAAATTGTGGAAAATTATTATCTATTGCATAAACTGCTGGCATTTGAATTCTTAAATAATCTACATTCATACTTGCAAGTACTAAAAATATACTTAAAGACAAAACCAAAACAATTGTACCACTTAAAATTGAGATAACTAAAATCTGCTTTTTATTTTTTATTGCATAGGAAAAGTCGCTAGATTTTTCCGGAGCAACAAGGTTAAGTTTCTTTGATTCGTGCGGTTGCAAAGCAACCTGCACATGTGACGAAGTCACTTTTCTTATATATTTTCCTAAATTTACAAGTACAGGTATTACTAAAATCATGTTATAACTACAATAAACTATAGATTGTAAAATCCAATCAAAACTAAATTTATCTTCCAGATTCACTTGCCATATTTCTCCGCTTCTACTATAGATATTTTTCAAACTCAAAAATCCAATAATTAAAATAACAACAATCAAAACAGGCACAACAATTGAATTTACTCTTTTTACTCCATCAATGTCTTTTATTAAAACAACAAAGCTGATAGTTGCTAATATAATCGCTCCAATTATTGCATAAATTTCAAATTGTTGTTCAAAATATGCTCCAAATCCTGAAATCATAATATAAAATGTAATTAACAAAAATGCATTTACAATTATATTTGAAATATTACTTAATTTTTCTGAATGAAATATTTCTCGCAAAAAATCTTCGTAATTATATATTTCTCTTGTATGTATTATCAAAAATGTTTTATAAATAACTATAGAAATGAGCATACTGCATAATACTAAACCAAGTATTCCATTTAGTCCAAATCTGTAAAAAAATAAATACATTTCTTGACCAGATGCAAAACCTGCACCTATTAAAGTTCCTATTATAGAGAAAATAAGCATAATAACCTCTTCACCTCATTAGACTCTTCTCACATTGCATTGTAAATAATTTATATATTAACATTTATCATGCATAAAATAATTTTTGCTGTGAATATTAATTATTATATTCTATTTTTTCAAAAAAATGCTGATTTCTTCTTGACTTTGTGTTATTTTTATGGTATGATAATTATGTTCAATTGATTTGGGTCAATAGCTCAGCTGGATAGAGCAACGCCCTTCTAAGGCGTGGGTCGGGGGTTCGAATCCCTCTTGGCTCACCATAACAGTCTTATACGAACCCGTATAAGTTAAAAACATATCAATTTATACTGATATGTTTTTTATTTTAGTTCAAATTGATGAATTTCACAATTATTATGTTTATATTTTTCTAAGTTACCATCTTCAGGAATACCATAAAAATAACAACTAATAGCTTTACTTACGCCTCCGTGTGTAACTAAAATTATATTTTTATCTGTATATTTATTTTTTATATCGTCTAAAAATCCATATACTCTTTCTATTACATGCTTTACGCTTTCTGCATTATAATAATTATTTTTTGGATTTATATTCCACCAATCATCACTATCAATTTTATCTAATGGCATCTTTGTTAATATATCTGCATCTCTTTCTAATAATCTATCATCATATACAATATTTAAATTTTTATAATTTAGCAAAGTTGCAGTATGTTTTGTTCTTGTCAATGGAGAACATATAATTAAATCATAATTCACTGATTTTAACTGCTCCCCTAGCATTCTAGCTTGGCTTATTCCTGTTTCATTTAGATCATCATCATTTAATGAATTAATTCTATTTTCTAAATTCACATCTGTTTCACCATGTCTAACAACATATATTCTCATAAAAATTCCCTTTCAAAATCATTTACTTTTATATTTTTTATATAATAATTGTAGAAAATACGTAATCGCACTTTATTTTACTCTTCTCTATGATTATAGCACATTCTTTTTAAAAAACAAAGTTTTTCTGTCTCTGCTCTAAAAACTTTTTATTTTTTTATTTTTTTCGACTTAAAATTAAAATTTATAACAAAACACTAAAAAACATTCCGTAATTAAAAATCTTAACATTTCTTATCTAAATATTTTTAAAAAATTTGCACATACTATTCCCAAAAGATTTTATAAACAGAAAGATAATCTTTCAATTATACAGATAGGATGTGATAAAATGAATTCATATTGGATATCTTCAATGACAAAATTAGAAAATCTAAATCCAATAGACCGCAATCATATAACAGATGTATGCATAATAGGTGCAGGGATTGCAGGGCTTAGTACTGCATATTATTTAGCTCAAAATGGAGTTAAGGTCTCAGTTATAGATAAAGCAGAAATAGGTGCCAAAACTTCTGGACACACAACCGCAAAAATTACTTTACAACATGGCTTAATTTATGATTATTTAATAAATACTTTTGGATTTGATTATGCTTTAAGCTATTTTAGAGCTAATGAAAAAGCTATTTCAAATATTAAACATATTATAGATACAGAAAATATTGATTGTGATTTTGAATATAAAAATAACTATATTTATACAACTTCTCAAGATGATTTAACAAAAATCCATAATGAAATAAAAGCTGTAAATTCACTTTCTTCAGGAAATATATCAAATAAACAAAATAATACAGAAACTATAGCATCAAATTCAGAAAATACTAAAAACAATTATGTACAAGAAGATTATGCCCAATTTGTTAAAGAAACAGGTTTGCCTTTCAAAATTGCAGGAGCAATAGAAACAAAAAATCAGGCTCAGTTTCACCCCACAAAATATATGTATGGTTTAGCTAGAGCAATACAAAATTATGGTGGTTTAATATTTACAGATACACTTGTAGAAGATGTTCAAAAATATGGTGATGGATATATTACCTACGCAAATGATTATACTATAAAATCTAAATATATAGTTATTGCTTCTCATTATCCGTTTATTAACTTTCCTGGGTTTTATTTTTCTAAAATGTATCAATCTACTTCTTATGTAGTTGCAATAGAAACAGATAAAAAATTGCCAAATGGAATGTATATAAATACTGGCGAACCTGTACTTTCATTTAGAACAGCTAAATTTCATAATTCTACAAATTTTGATGCTAGTAACACAAATAAGCAAAGTAATCTTAACAGTCCGAATACTTCAAATAATTCTAAAAATTTACTAATTATCTCAGGTGGAGATCACAAAACAGGTTATTCTCCTGATAGTGAAGATTTTTATGGATATAAATATGTAAAAGAACAAGCTAAAAAACATTTTCCTGACTGCAAAATATTATATAAATGGGATACACGTGACTGTATTACCCTTGACAAAATTCCTTATATTGGCGAATTTTCGCTATTTATGCCAAATGCGTATGTGGCAACAGGTTTTAATAAATGGGGTATGACTTCTTCTAATATTGCTGCAAATATTATAAAAGATGAGATTTTAGGTATTAAAAATTTGTATGCAACAACTTTTGATTCTAACAGATTTAAGCCTATAAAAAATAGAGGCGAAATGAAAAATATGGTAAAACAAGTATTTCACTCTTTTGTAAGTAATAGAATAAAAATACCTGATGAAGATCTATCTTCTATAGAAAATGATAATGGTGGAATTATCCGAATAAATGGCACTGCTGTTGGAATTTATAAAGACAAAGATGGAAAAATTTATGCAGTAGACCCAACATGTACCCATCTTGGTTGTCTACTTACTTGGAATAATGTAGACAAAACTTGGGATTGTCCATGTCATGGCTCCCGTTTCGACTATAAAGGCAAAAACTTATATGACCCAGCTTTTAAAGATTTAGAGACTTTTGGCAAACAAGAAAAGTGAAAATAAAAATTTTCACTTTTCTCATAATTCTGGCATAAAACGACTATATTTTTCTGTATTAGGAATGTCTTCTTTATCTGCGTCATTTTTATGAATTGCGTCACCTATTACACAACCAGCAAAATTTCCGCCACAATGAATATCACACGCTTGGCATAGTTTGTTTAACTGTTCTAAACTATATTCTTTTCTTAATTGATCAGAAGATTTTCTCATAGCATTGTCTACATCCTTTAGTGTATATTCGGCACTCTTATATGGGGGATGTGATAATCTTTCTCTAAACTCTTCACTTTCATTCATTTTATTATTCACCTCTCATTCCTTGAAAATATTATAAAACTCTTCAATTGTCATTGCTCCAATGTCTCCGTCTTGTCTTGAGCGAACTCCAACTGTTTTTTCTTCTTGTTCTTTATCTCCTACAACAAGCATATATGGAACTTTAGAAAGTTGTGCTTCTCTTATCTTATATCCAATTTTTTCACTTCTAGAATCTACTTCTACTCTTAAATTATGCTTTTGAAGTTCTTCTTTTACTTTGTTTGCATACTCAATATGTCTATCTGCAATCGGTAAAATTTTAACTTGTTTTGGACATAGCCAGAATGGCAAGTTTCCTTTTGTTTCTTCTAATAAGAAAGATATAAACCTATCTGAAGTACCAAGTATAGCCCTATGAATAACTACAGGTCTATGTTCTTCCCCATCTTCTCCAACATAAGTTAATTCAAATCTTTCTGGTAATGCAAAATCTAATTGGCATGTAGGAATTGTTACATCATGGCCAAGTGCTGTTTGAATTTGAATATCTATTTTTGGTCCATAAAATGCTGCTTCTCCTTCTGCTTCATAAAAATCGATTTTTAATTCTTTTAGAATTTCTCTTAGTTGATTTTCTGCTGTTTCCCACATTTCGTCATTATCTATATATTTTTCTTTGTTTTCTTTATCTCTTAAAGAAAGTCTAAATTTAAAGCTATCTCTAGAAAATCCGAAATCTTTTATATATACTTCAAAAATCAAATTAATTACTTTTCCAACTTCTTCTTTAATTTGATCTGGTCTTACAAAAAGATGGGCATCATTTTGACACATTTGACGAACTCTTTCTAAACCACATACTGCTCCTGAATTTTCAAATCTAAAGTCATGTGCAAGTTCACCAATTTTTATTGGTAAATCTCTATATGAACGCATATCACTTTTGTAAATTAGCATGTGATGTGGGCAATTCATAGGTCTTAGAACTAATTCTTCATTATCCATTTTCATCATAGGGAACATATCATCTTTGTAGTGATCCCAGTGTCCACTTGTTTTGTATAAATTTACTGTTGCTAAGCTTGGTGTATATACATGCCAATATCCAAGCGCCAATTCTTTATCTTGAATATATCTTTCTAAAACTCTTCTAATTGTTGCACCATCTGGCAAATACATAGGAAGCCCTGCACCTACTAATGGATGAGTCATAAATAATTTTAAGTCTTTTCCTATTTTTCTGTGGTCACGAGCTGCTCTATCTTCCAAAATTGCCATATATTCATCTACTTGGCTTGCCTTTGGGAATGATATAGCATAAATTCTCTGTAGCATTTTATTTTTTTCGCTACCTCTCCAATATGCACCTGAATTATTTAAAATTTTTATAGCTTTTACTTTTCCTGTACTCATTAAATGTGGTCCTGCACACAAATCTGTAAATTCACCTTGTTTGTAAAAAGAAATTTCTTCTCCTTCTGGTAAATCTTCTATAAGTTCTACCTTGTATGGTTCATCTTTTTCTTTCATTAATTTTATTGCTTCTTCTCTTGGTAAAGTAAACCTTTCTATAGGCAAATCTTCTTTAATTATCTTTTTCATTTCTGCTTCAATTTTTTCTTTATCTTCATCTGTAAATGGCTTTTCTACATCAAAATCATAATAAAATCCTTCATCAATTGCAGGTCCTATTGCAAGCTTTGCATTCGGATTAATTCTTTTTATAGCTTGAGCCATTATGTGTGATGTTGTATGCCAATATGCCTTTTTTCCTTCTAAATCACTATCAAAAGTATGAATAACAAGTTCTGAGTCTTTGTTTAAAATAAATCTTAAGTCAACAACTTTTCCATCTACGCTTGCGCATGTTGCGTTTCTGGCAAGTCCCTCACTTATCTCGCGTGCCACTTCATACACGCTTTTTCCTTCTTCTACTTCTTTTTCGCTTCCATCTTTAAGTTTTAGTTTAATCATAACAAAATCTCCTTTCTTTATTATAAGTTGGCACCGTTTTTGCTTCTTCATTATTATTCAAACTATTACATTATAATTTTAGTATATATTTTTCGAGTAATGTGCGTAAGCGACCAAACGAACATAAGTGAGTGCGAACTGGAGCAACTTACAGACAAGTAATTATATAATCTGGAAGTTGCGACACACAAGCATTACAAGAAAAATATATACTAAAATTATTAGAATAAAAAGTAAAAAAGCACCCCACACAGATATATTAAAATACCTGTGGGAGTGCTATATTTACACGGTTCCATCCCATTTTTAGCTTAATTAAAAGATTATAACGTATCTTACACGCTTAGCTTATTCACCAAGAATATAAAGAGGTAGTTTTTCGAATAGCTTTACTTAAACTAGCTTACAGCCGGTGACTAGTTCTCTCTTGAAGCAATTTCTATTTTACTTTGTCTCTTATTATTTTTTACTATTATGTTATTATAATACTACATTTTTTGGATTTTGTCAAATAAAAATAGCCAAAATGTATACATTTTTTTACTGCTTTTTATTTGAAACAAGTAGTGTACTATATGAATTAGATTTATAATTTGTTATTTCAACAATACTATATGGTCCACATATATATGAATTATTGTAATTGTCAATATATCCGCTTTCTACTTCTCTATGTTTAAATCCAATTTCATTATATTTAATTTCATTTTCTTTATCGGATACAAAATATTCACCAACTTTTGTTCCATCATATTTAAACTTATGTACCTTCCATTCTTCTTTTGGCATTTTATCTTCATGATTAGAATCATAAAGATATATATATTTCCCATCACAAGACATTCCTTGAACATTATTAAATTTTTCTCCATTATTCTTTAGTGTTATAGTACACATTTCCTTATATCTTTTCTCTGATTCACTTCGTTCCATAAATGTTACTGTTTTATTATTTTGTATAAAACCTAATAATTGTTTATTATTTTTATCATATGCTATGTCTCTATAATACTGAGGAATTTTATATTGTGTAATTACTTTAGTATTTAGATTTAATTCGAAAACTGAACTTTCATCTTTTTTATAGTTTTTAATTAATATATTTCCTACATCATTATTATATGCAATACTTTCTCCATGTTTTGCTCGATTTTCACCTAATACTTTCCATGTGTTTTTTATTAATACTTCAAGTTCTTTCTTTTCAAAATCATATTTAGCTATAATAACACCACAATCTTTTTTTATTTTGTTTCCATTTTTATCTTGTTTTGGAAATCCATTTATATCTTTTTCTATTTCCTTCATTCCTATAGATAAATACACATTTTTTCCATCATATACTATTGATTGTATGGCATCTCCACCTATTTCCTTTATTTGTAATTCTAGATTTATTACTCTGCCATACTCAAAATGCTTTTTTTCATATACTGTATATACTTTAGCCATTGTTTTATCATATAGAGTTTGTAAATACTCATTTGAAAAAGGTATTACATTTCCATTATTCATCCCTTCAGGTAGATAGATAGGTGTTATATTAAAAGTTTTTGTTAAATCCTGTGTATTTAAAGATTTTGCCATAGTTTGAGCTCTTTTTTCTGCTGTTTCAAAATCTTTAATTTTTTTATTTATATATTCAACTATATTGTCTAATTCTTCCTCAACTTTTATTAATCTATTAATAATATTTCTTAATTCTGATGTTTTTGTAAAATTTTTTGGCATATCCAATTTATTAAAGCAATTTATTGCATTAGCTATATTTGATTTTGTTCTAATCGTTGTTGGTATTGTATTACTTCTTAACGCATTAGAATCTATTAAAAAAATAGCATCCGATCTAGTATTCATTTATGTTCCTCCTTTTTTATAATAAAATCAACTCTGTTCCATTCCTAATATTAGATTCTTTTATACTTAAATTCCCATCATAAGGAATTGCTGTTATTTTGTCATATAGCATTGGCTCGTTTTGTGGTTCATAATATCCATTACTTAATTCATTTATTGCCTTAACCAATAATTTAATAACATTATATATTCTTCTGTTTAATGGAATTAAAATATCATATTGTTCTTCTATAATAGGCACATAAACTTTTACCAATATTTTATTCATTATTCTCACCTTTTTTCTTTTACTTAATCCTCATCATTTTTATCTTTTATTCCTAACAATTTAACCAATACCTCTTGTCCTCCATTTATAGTATAACCAAAACTTGGACCACATATATTAATCAAATTTCTAGTCGAATTCAAACTAAACACATATTGATCTTCTATACCATTGCCTACCCAAATTCCATCTTCACCTGTTACATATTCTTTATACCAATCATCATATTCATGAATTTTTACTTTTGTAGCATTTTCTACAATTATAAAACTTAACTTTGGACTAAACTCGCTCTTTTGAAGCATCTCTTTAAATTCTGTATCAGCTTCATCAAGACTATTTATAAATTTATCTAGTCCTATAATAACACATACAACTGAATTATTATTTTTTTGATTTAGTTTTATAGATAACTTTGTATATTCTTTTTCCATTTCTTCTTTTTTTGTGTTAAAAGCATTTTCGGCATCAAAAATAAATAATTCATTATCTTTAATTAATTTTGTTTCTTCAATTAAATTATATACAAATTGAACACTATCTTCTATATTCTTTGAACATATAATTGTTGCTTTTCTCTTAATAAAATTATATTTTAATACCTCCAAATTGTTTTTTTCAATTCCAATAGGCAAATTAGACATATCTGTAATATATTTTTTAACATCTTCTAATTTTACTTTATTTGGTATCGTAGGAATTGGTTGTGCTGGATTGTCACATTGTTCATTAAGTTTTTCAATTTTTGCTTTAATAAATGTATTCCAATTTTGTGGTTCACATATTTTTGCAGTTTGAAATTCATATATTGTTTCACTATTTAGTGGAATTAATCCTCTACCAAACAAGTGTGAAGGTCTCTTCTTACCTACATTATCAAATATATTATAATAATCATCATCATTATTCATTTGTAATGCTATTTTTTGTTTAAAATTCTGTTGTAGTCTGTATCTAACGTCATTACTAGCTCCTGCTGTTAAAATAAATATAATTCCATATTTGCTTCCTTCTCTTGTTAAACTTAAAATTAAATCTTCATATTTGTCTTCATATATTTCCATAAATGCTTCATACCCATTAATTATATTAATAATCATAGGCATTGGATTTCCGCTAGTTTTAACATATAAATCATAATCTCCATTATATTCAGATAAAATAGATTTTCTTGTCTTCATCTCCTTTTCAATCATTCCAAAAAATCTGCTTAATTTTTCCTCATCACTTGCAAAAATGACATCTCCAACAGTTGGACTCGTTTTAAAAATTTTAAGTGCTTCACTTCCAAAATCTAATATATATATTTGTGCTTCATTTGTTGTATATGTTGTCATAGTATCATATACTAATGAACTTATTAGTGTTTCCTTTCCGCTATCCGCACTTCCAAATATAATAACATTTCCATTTTGAGTTAAATTTAGTTGCACAATACCTTGAGATTGATTTTCAGGATCGTCATATTCTCCAATTACAGGTGCAATCTCATTTTCTTTATATTTAACCTTATATTTTTCTCTTAAATCACTAATGTAAATATTTTCTGGTATATTTTCAAGCCATAATTGTTTTGTATTGATTTTTTCAGTTTTTCCTATATTATATAAATATTTAACAATATTTGTTAATTGTTCCCCTTCAGATGTTTCTTCCTGTTGCATAGAATCGTCAACTTTTTTTATAGGTGTTCCCATGTTGGTTATAAACTCAATTGATTTATCTGCTTTCTTTTTTGTTGTATTGGATGGAATATACTTAGCTCCTGACCATGCTGATTGTCCTAATACGAAATATTCATCATTTCCAACTTGCATGTAAAATTGTCCTGCATTTTTTAAGTACGCAGCATCGGGCTTCCCTATAACATCATCACTATCAGATCTATCTTGAACTTTTAAACAAATACCAAATTTACTATTACTTCTTATCTGTTCATCTACTATTCCTGCTGGTTTTTGTGTAGCTAAAATTAAGTGAACTCCTAAACTACGTCCTATTCTAGCAACACTAATTAATTCATCCATAAAATCTTCTTGTTGTTGTTTTAATTCTGCAAACTCATCACATATAATAAGTAGATGTGGTATTGGCTTATTTACAATTCCATCATGATACATTTTCTGATACTTATAAATGTCTATAGTTCCTTCATCTGTTTTATTTCTTGCTTCATTAAATAGTATTTGTCTTCTTCTAAGCTCACTTTGTATTGATGCTAAAGACCTTTGTAGTCCTACTTTATCTATGTTTGTAATTGTACCTACTAAATGTGGCAATTTAATATCTCTTTTTTGAAAAGCTCCTGCTAATCCTCCACCTTTATAGTCTATTAAAATAAATGCCAAATCATGTGGATGGTAATTAATAGCTAAAGATAATATATATGTTATAATAAACTCAGATTTACCAGAACCTGTAGAACCTGCAATTAGCCCGTGAGGGCCATGATATTTTTCATGAATATCTAGATATATTTTTACCCCAGAACTATCAACTCCAATAGGTGCTTTAAGTGATAATGTTGTGTCATTTCTTCTCCATCTTTCAATTACATTCAATTGTTCTATGTTTCCTACATCATACATTTCAAGAAAAGTATATGTATTTGGCAAAACCATATCCTTTGAACTTGTATTTTTAATTGGTATATTTGAAATAGTTCTTGATATTTTTTCGAAAAATATCCTTTGTTGATCATCAAATGTAAAACTTCTCTTGCCATTCTCAGTTAATTCACTTTCAAATACTTCTCCTTTTCCATCAGATATATTTATAAATGTTTTACACTCATTTGGAAGTTTAGTTATATTATCTGCTAAACATAACAGACTAAATCCTAAATTATTCTTACTACTTACAATTTGCTTAATAATATTTATTCTTTCAATTTTTTTATAGTCATCTGTAATAATTAAATAATAAGGTGCGAAAGATTTGTAATCAATGTCATTTTCTTCATAGGCTTTCCTTTGCCCCATTACTTCTTCCAAATATATCGAAATTTCTTTTATTTCTTCAGAATTATCTGCAAAAAAGCGAATGTCTTTAACATTATTCCAAATATGTGGTAACATTTGAAAATGATTCCATCTATTTAAATTATCTTCTTTTAAGAAAAATACAAGTTTTAAGTCTGTATAACTCTGCAGAGTTATTATTTGCATAATCATGTCTTGCAAAATTCTTCTTCGTTCTTGTTCGTCATAGCTAATTATTCCAGAAATGTTTTGTTCTGTTAAAGATAAAACAACTGGTACTTTTTTTAAGATTTTTGATTTACTTCCTACAGTATTTAGTATTTCTACTAAATTATCATCATCCATTTCAAACTGTTTTTCAGGATATTGTATTTTTATTTCAGAAGGAATATCTCCTATTCCCAATCTTATAGATAAAAAATCATAGTCTTCAATTTTCCTTTCCCATAGTCTTTCGCTTTTAGTTAATATAATTTCTGAACATTTTTCTGCTGATGGATAATTTTGATATAGTATTGTTTTTTGTCTTCCCATTATTCTGTCAATTTCTTTAATTTTTGAATCAATATACTCTTTGTATCTTTTTTGGCGTTTTTGTTCATATTTTATTTTTTGTCTTTTCTCCCAATTTCTTTCTAACATTGGAAATAGTAATATAGACAATAACATTGAAAAAGCAACTAACAAGGAAATTACATTTTCTGCTGTTGACGTTGTTCCGTTTTTTATTCCTTGTATTGAACTAAAAACAGAGCTTAACATTATAGCACTCATAGATAAAGTAGATCCTAACACTAAAGCAGTTGGCATTTCATCTCTTTTTTCTCTTGCTGGTGGTGGATCAATCTTAACCTCTTCACATTCTATTTTATTTTTTATTCTTGGAGATCTATAATAATAGTCTTTTTCATCATATAAATCAGAGTCATCATCTTCTTCTTTTTTATATATTTCCTCTTTTCTTTTTTGTTCCTTTATCTCAAATGTATTTTTATTAATTGTAACTCTTCCTAGTGGATTATTTACAAAAAATGTATTCCCCATAATTATTATTTTTAATCCCATAACAAAAATAACATCGCCATTAAGTAATATTCTTATATCTTTTTTTACAGGGTTACCATTTACAAATGTTCCATATTTGTTGTCATAATTCTCTAAAATCCATTTTCCATTGCTAAATGTTAGCTTTGTATGCACTTTCGAAACTATTGTATGATCATATACTATAGAATTACTCTTATCTGTTCCAATTAAGATTTCTCTTTTTTGCTTTGGTTCAATTTGAATATAATTTTCTTCGTACACAGGAGCACAATATAGCATAAATATTTCTTCTTTGGCACCTATTGAAAAAATATACATTTTATAGTTTTCTAGTATTATTTTTTCAATAATTTTTTTATTATATTCTTTTATTGATGTTCTATTTTCTTCAAAATTAATACTTTCGGGATATAGTATTTTTGCAAATGGATTACTTACAACTGACCAATTTTTTCCATCACCTTTTATATTTACAAGCTTTATTTCTTTATCATCCCTTTTTTCTGTAATCCAATAATTTCCTACTACATTTTTAGGCAATACTAATTTATTAATTCTGTCTTTTCCAATCAGAAATGCTATCACTCCCATCAACGCCTTTCTTCATAACTTTTATTCATATGTTGCCTTATAATTATTATTCTTATTTAATGCAAGTTGTATATTTATATTTTCTTTTTTCCTAGTCATTTTGTTCATTAACTCTATTTGCTTCTTCTACAATTTTTTTTAAGTTTTCTTTAAACTCTTTTTCTTCATTATCTTCATCTGCGCTTAATCCTAAATGAAATATTTCCTCTATTTGTTCATGATCAAATAAACATGTTTGATTTGATTGAAGAAATCCTTCTGGGTAAAGACAACCACTGTAATCCCATATTTTTCTTTCTTCGTTTTTTACTTCATCTCCATTTTCAAATGCACAAAATCCAGCTATCATTACTCTTTTTGTGCCTCCTTTTAACATTACTACTGTACCTATTGGTAAAAATTTTTCTGGTATTTTATTCATAGTTCTTTCCTCCTTATTTTTATTTATTTAAATTTTTAATTTCTATTTATTATGCTATATTCATTATATTTTATTATTGTTGTAGCATTCTCTAATTTTTTTGCAAATTCATATTTTAATTTTTCAATGAACTGAAATAACCATAATTTTTGTTTTTCAAAGTTATTATTCCAATCATCATCATTCATTCCATTAAGATTGAATTCATCATATCTAAAGCCTATAACTACTGCATCATCTTCAGCTGAAAATGGCATAGTACTTGGTCCATAGAAAACATAACATTTAAAACCTTCAAGCCTATCTTTAAATAATGCATTTCTATATGTTTTTTCTACCATATCTCGTGATAACTCATCTAAATGATAATCCTTATTTTGAATTTTTTTTCTAAAAAATCTATGTCTTTCTTATCTAGTTTTTCTAAATACAAGTTATTTCTTATATAAAAATATTTTAATATGTCAGATGAAAAGTATTGATATATGTCCATTTTTTCTTCTTCTACTGGTATAAAATTTAAATTGCTATTTTTTATTTCTTCATCATATTTTTTAACTCAGTTTTCTCTATTATATATTCTGTGAAAAGTTTTCGATATAATAAATACACTTCTTGATTTATATCTTGGCTAAAATCAAATTGTGCCATGTCCTTTTTATTTAGTTTTTTAAAGTTCATATATTATTGTCCTTTCTAATTATTTTTTTCTCCTAACATCCATAAATGTGCGTCTTTTCCTTGTAAAGACTTATGTGATATAAAACATCTTTTTCCATATGTTCCCACTGTAACTCCTGTTAAAACAGTATAATGTTGAGACCTATATAGTGCATTCCATTCTCCATTTTTTTTATTATTAATGGAATATCTTTTCCTAAGCCAAGCATTATACCTTTGTTATCATCTTCTAGATATTTTTGTACTTTCTTCATTGTTTCAACATAATCTTCCTTGCTAGTCTTACTAAAATCTATAAATTCTTTTGCCTCTATTTCTCCTTTTCCGCCGTTTGCTTGTATGTATTCATTTATTTCTCTTGCTTGAAATCGATTATAACCTATATTAGTATTTCGAAAATTATTAACCGAAAGTCCATTGGCAAAAGTAGTTGTATTACTATTATCCATGATTTCCGTTTTTCCTTTGTTATCATAAAATATCCCATTAGGTTTATCTAAAAACATATGATAAGATTGTTCATTATTGGAATATATAAAATAATCTGTCAATTTTTGAGCATCATCTACATTACTTTTACTTATTGTTAGTCCTGTTGCTTGAGTATATTTTTCAGGATCACTTGCAAAAACTTGAGAAATAGCATCATGTGTTGCAGCTAATTCACACATTCCATAATTAGTATTTATCATAGATATTGTTCTCATAGCATCTCTTTTAGACATTTTATACTCAGAGTTTGTTAAATATTTTTCTAGTTTATAGTATTCTGGTGTAAACCTGATTTCTAATTGCTTCTTATTTTCTAACGCTTCAAAAAATTCTTTAGTCTTTTGCCTATATTGCCTTCCATTTGAATCTACAAAATAAAATAACTCATGTGTTACATCTTGATCCATACCATAGTTTCCTGTTTTCTTGGCAATTTCCATAAGTCTTCCATCTGAAGCACTGTAAACATTTTGTTCAATCTCTTCTAAATGCTTTTTTCTTACAACTGCAACTCTATCTTCATTAAAATTAAATTCAGAAGTTCTTTTGTATTCACTACTTTCGTAAACATTATTTTCTTCTATATTATTTATATTTTGTTTATTATTTCTAGTCTTCCCAAATCTCCATCTTACAAACTCTCCTATTGAAGACATTGTTCCAGCAGTTAATGCTTTATATCCCATTGTTTCAAATCCACCTGCATCTCTAAAAGCTTGCTGTATATTTTTCTTATCTACCACTACTCTAGTTACTGTATCTATTAATACATCTGCACCACCCATCACTGAGTCTGCCATTACTCTTTTCCATGCCGAATTAAATACATTATCTATTTTTCCTCCAGTACCTGTTGAAAATTGAAATGCAGTATTAGCTGCTGACCAAAGACCCTTTATATCTGAGTAAATTGTTCCTTTTTTAAATAAATTACTAATATTATCTCCTTTTTCTATCTTCGATTTTATATCACTTTGAGACCAATATGCTTGTGTTGCCTCTCCCTTGCCTTTTAAAAATCCAAGTGTAGAAGCTGCAATTTCTAAATTCAGCAATGTTGAATACATTCTTGGATTTATTGTTATACCTGCGTTTTTCATTTGCTCTAATGCTTTTTGAGGATCTATAATCAATGTCCCATATCCACCATAGCCTCCTCTTGAAATTCCTCCACCTTGATAACTTGGCGACCAATTTAATCCTGCAGCCATAGCTTGGGCTTTCTTTTCTGCTGCTTCAAAATCATTAGTTTTTTGATTAATATATTTAATTATTCCATCTACATCTTTTTCAACTTGAGCTAATCTATTAATAATACCTGTTAATTCTGCTTTTTTTGTAAAATTCTTTGGCATACTTATATTGTTAAAACAATTTCTTGCTTTAGCTATATTTGAATTTATTCTTGATGCTTGAGGTATTGTATTATTCCTCAAACCTTTTGTATCTACTGATATTCCGTTTGATTTAACATTTATTTCTAACCTCTTTTTATTATTATACTATACTCTTTTTATAATTTTCTCTCTAATCTATTAATCTCTTTTTCTAAATCATGAATTCTATTGTTATAGTCACCAATAATACGTTTATTATCAGAAATCGTAGTTACGCATTCTTTAATAAATCTATTACAATCAGCAACATTATTCGTAACTTTTCCCATTTTACTATTATTGCTTTTTATCATATTTTCACACGCACTTTTCCCTGCTGAAGCTGCATTCCAAATACCTGTTGAATCATTCTTTATTTTTATTATATCATTTCTTGATCCGTTAAATTTAGGATTTATCACTTTTGCAGCATTTCCTTGAAAATTTTTCTTATATGATGAATATGATGCTTCTAAATTCTGAAGTGATTTATCTAATTCCACCTGTGCTAACTTTACTGCATCCATAATTTTAATGTATTTTTCTTTATTTTCAAAGCATTTTATATTGTTTTTTGCAACTTCCATTTTTTCATTTAACTCTTTATTCTTCGCTTCTAATTTTCTATTTTTTTCTTTTATATTATCTCTTTTTTCTTTCTTTTCTCTAATCTTCTTTTTTATTTTTTCTCTTTCTTTTTTTTCATCATCTAAAGCCATAAAACAAATCACTTCTTTCTTAATTTTTCAATTATTTATCATTAACTATTTTTTATCATATTTTTTTAAAAAAGCAATAAATATAAAAAATAAATTTCTCATACTAATCATATATTTTTTATACCTTTTTGTCAATTAAAATTTCCAATTTTTTTTCAACTTTAAGTTATTTTTTTCATATAAATCTGTCCTATACTTTAATACAAATAACTTAATACTATTTCAATATTTATAAATCAGTTAGAAAATTAGCAAAAAAGAGTTCTGTAGATTTAGAACCCTTTTTATAGTTTTATTTTTTTACTGTATTTGCATTTTCTGCTTTTGTATAGTCATCATTTCTAACCTTAATTGCTTTATTTATTTCACTTACAATATCATCTTTTAATTTACTTATGTTATTTTTTTGCTCATTTAATGCTGAAACGAATGTTTCTGAAGCTTGACTACTTTTCCAAGCTGAATCATCTTTAAATCCTTTTATTAGTGTTGCTATTTCGTTTTCTGCTTTATCTAAAGCATCTGTTAAACTCTTTCTATCATTTTCTACTGCTGTAGCATTATAATCTGTAGAACCTTCGTCTGTCTTTGGAAATCCTTTATTTGTTTTTCCAGCACTTAAATGTCCTATTCCATAAGGTTGAACACCCTCAGATTTTTGATAATTAATACAAATTTTCATTATTGTATCTGGAATTGTTTCTCCTAGTGCTACTAATACTTTATCTAATTCGGGTACAACTGAATCAGCATACCACTTAGAAAATTCATTGTATCTTTTTCCTTTCCAATTTTTAGACATGTTTGATACTGTAACATTAGCTTTATTAAATGATGACTTTATAGTACTTGTAGCGGTTGTTCTTATTTTATTTGCTTTACTTCTCATTTGCTCAAAAGTTACATGTATTTGTGCCATATCTTTCACCTCCTATTTATTATTTGATAAATTTTATTAATTTGTTTTTGAAATAAATTTCACAATATAATAAAATGTAAAACTAATAAAAATTACAATAAAATTTATTTTATAATTTAGGTATATACTAAAATATTTTTTTTGTCAATAGTTATTCTAAAAATATTTTTTTGATTTTAAACAAAAATTCCAAAAATACAGGCATTATCTGCCTGTATTTTTCCTAGTTCCTTATTACTCTATTTATGTCTATTCCTCTTCCCCCTTTAGCTTTTCTGCATTATCTGCTGCAATTAAGTTATCTATCATTTCATCTAAATCTCCATTTAAGAAGTTCTCGAATTGATACACATTCATACCAATTCTGTGGTCTGTAATACGTCCTTGTGGGTAATTGTATGTTCTGATTTTTTCACTTCTATCTCCTGAACCTACTTGAGATTTTCTTGCATTTGCAATTTCTGAATCTTGTTTATTTTTTTCTATTTCATATAATCTAGATTTAAGAAGGTTCATTGCATATTCTCTATTTTGGACTTGAGATCTTTGTGTTTGGCATTCTGCAACTATTCCTGTTGGAACATGAATTAGTCTTACAGCTGATGAAGTTTTGTTGATATGTTGTCCTCCAGCACCTGATGCCCTAAATACTTCCATTTTTATATCTGCAGGATTTATATCTATTTCTACATCTTCTACAACAGGAAGTACTGCAACAGTTGCTGCAGATGTATGTATTCTTCCACTGCTTTCCGTATCAGGAACTCTTTGTACTCTGTGAACTCCACTTTCAAATTTTAGTCTACTATATGCGCCCTTTCCTGTAACCATAAAAGATATTTCTTTATATCCTCCAAGTTCAGTTTCGTTTTCATTTAAAATTTCTATTTTCCAATGTTTTCTTTCTGCATACATTCCATACATTCTAAATAGTGTTCCTGCAAATAGAGCTGCCTCTTCTCCTCCAGCTCCACCACGTATTTCACAAATTACACTTTTATCATCATTTGGATCTTTTGGAATAAGTAAAATTTTTAGCTCTTCTTCTATTTTTGCAAGTTTTTCTTTAGAAGAATAATATTCCTCTTCTGCAAGTTCTTTCATTTCTTTATCTTGCATCATTTCTTCTGCTTCTTGCATATCTTTTTTAGTTTGCTTATATTCTCTATATTTCATAACAACATCTTCTATAGAGCTATGTTCTTTAACTAGTTTTCTCCATTCGTTGTTATTCGCAATTACTGCAGGATCACTTATTATTGTTGTTAATTCTTCATAGTGCTTTTCTACTGATTCTAATTTTTCAAACATTTTTATCTTCCCTTCATTACAATATGTCTTTATTATACAACATCATTGCGTATTTTTCAAGCCTTTCTTCTACTTGCAAAAACTATTAGTAAAATTTTACTAATAGTTTTTAATCATTGCTATCTATAGGTCCAAATAATTCATCAAATTTAGCCTCTAATTCTTTTTGTAAATCGTATTCTTCTTCACTTTCTTTGCCTTTGTCATCTGGCTTTTCAGAAGCTCTCTCAGATTTTAACTCCTCTAATTGCATTTTATCTTGCTTTTGATTATTTTTTTGTTCATCAAACAAATCATCTAAGCCGAGATTGCTAAATTTATCTGGATTATTTGTTGCTTCATTTTCTTTGTCTTTTATCTCTTCTCTTTTCTCCTCTTTTGGCTTTTCATCTTTCTTTGTTTCTTCTTCAAACAAATCATCTAATGATTCTATTTTTAAGTCATCAGCTTTTTTCTGCTTTTCCTCTTCCGGAACATAAGGGTTATATGGGTTATATTTTCTCCATATTCCTCTTTCTATTTCACCTATATCATTATGGCTTATTTCATATTTAGCAAGTTCTTTTGCCATTGGCTTTTTAAAATAATAGAATTTATCTGCTTTTATAGGTCTTAGACCTTTTACAAATATTATACATAAATCATTATCCATTCTTCTTAACTCATCTGGTGTCATTAAGGCTCTTGCCATAATTTGATCAGAATTACTATAGCCCTGTTTATGATGTCCTTTATCTCTATTAACAGAAGTACTATAATGACTAATTGTCTTTTCACCCAATGCTTTCGAAAAATATTCAACTGTTTTTTGGGAATTACTTCCCAAAAATACGTGTGTATCACAATTTCCTATTATTGTTTCATAAGATTTATCATAAATTGCCTCTAATTGGTCTAAATTTTGTAAAATAACACTAAAAGATATTCTTCTACTTCTACTTGTAGATATTTTTTGATCAAAGTCTGGAATTTGACCAATATTTGCAAACTCATCTAATATGAAATATGTAGGAATTGTTAATTTCCCACCATTATTGTCTGCAAAATCATATAATTGTTGTATCATTTGAGCAAAAAATATTGTAAGTAAAAAGTTATATGTAGTATGTGTATCTGGTGAAATAACATATACTGCTGTTTTTTCTCTTCCAATATCTTCAAAATCTATTGTATCTGTTGATGTTAATTCTGCTATATCTTTTGAGTCAAATTTTCCAAGTTTTGATTGTAATGTACTTAAAATAGAGTTATATGTTTTTTCTGGAGCTATTTCTATAGATTTATAATTCATTCTTGCAGGGTGGTCATAAGGCAATTGGCTCATAAGTTCTGTTAATAAGTTACTTCCACCATTTGAGTTTGCAGCTCTAACAAGTTCTGCACAACTTGCTAAGTTTTGCTCTTCTTCAGGTCTTGTTGCAAGTAAATAATATATTAAAGCTTTTAATAATGTTTCTGCAGAATCGTCCCAAAATGGGTCTGATGTGCTATCTGCTGATCTTTGTCCTTTTACAATTGTATGTGCAATAACATCTACATCTATTTCAGATGCAACATGCATTAATGGGTTATATCCATCACTATATTGAGGATGCACTAAATTAAATACTTTTATTTTATATCCATGTTGTTTTAGAAAACCAGCTGTCCTATCATATAATTCTCCTTTAGGGTCTGTAAATACATAAGAACCAAGTAATTGATATGCATTTGGAATTGAATATGAAGCAGATTTACCAGATCCTGACCCTCCGACTACTAATACATTAACATTTCCTTGTTTATCTACTGGTAAATAATTATTTTCTGCAAGTATTATTCCTTGCTTATTACTTAAAATTTTATATTGTTCTCCTCTTTGACTCCAATCACTTGAACCGTGTTCTATATTATCATATTGATGTTTTGGCATAGTTCTAACAAAACCTATAATAAAGAATATTAAATAAACTATTGTTATAAAAAACCAATTTTTAAATAAATTTCCTATTAGTTTTACTTTAAATATGAAACCAATAGATTTTGTAGGATTTGAAATTGCTTCTCCAAATACCTGTATAAATTTCGTCAAATCAAGTCCTGATGATGTTGTTGCAACAGCTTTTGCTATAGTAAACGGCAAAACTAGCACTATGGTTAAAATTGCCCATAGTACTAGCCCAATTATTATTACTTTTCTATTTTTCTTTAATCCTTCTGTTATTCTGTAATTCATTTATTACACCTCTCTTTTGTTGTATGTAAGGTTTTATTCTTCAGGTTCTGCATTAATATATTTTTCTGTCTCATTTTTATCTTGTTTCTTTTGAATTTTGTGGTGGTTCTTGTGTTATATATCCAACTGCTTCTATTCTCTTTCCTAATGCTATTTCCTCTGGAACTATTCCCCTTGTACCTGAATTAGTAGTTACTATTTTTATTTCATTGTCACCAAAAGTAATTGCTTTACCTTCTTGTGGCATTCCTAATTCACTTTTTGCACAATTAACTTCATTGCAACTTGCTCTATAATTCTTTTCATTATTAGCCATTATATGTCCTCCTTTTTTATCTCATTCAAATTAGAATTAAGATTATCTTATTTGCGTATTATTTAATTTAGTTCAAATGCAAAATAAGATTTATATGGTTTTAACTTACATTTTCCTTTTACTTCATTGGTTTTTTCATCAAAGTAAAGTGTTGGCTTTACTTCTTCTGCAGTTTCTGTGTCTATAATGGTTATAGCCCTCTTTAAGTTAGGAGTATATTGAACTTCTTTAAGCTCAGTTGACTCCTCTGAATACAATTTGTTATATTTAAATGGCATTGGTTTTTTAGTAATTCTTACTTCGTCTCCCATCAACATACCATTATTTATTACTACTTTATCTTTTGCAAAAGAAAATATCATCAACATGTTTCCATTTTCATCAGGGTCTTCTACATAAAATGTTTTTTTAGACATGTCACCCACAATCTGCTCAGTACTTTTTAATCTTTCCATTGTGTATTTAGGGTATCTGTCTAAATACTCTTTTTTTGTAACATACACCTCATATATAACTGTGTTTACTCCTTTAGGGTCTGTGATACTAAAGTGTTTTCCTTGCCATGTTTCCATATTTTATTCCTCCAATTTCTATGATTTTTAATCCATAGTTTGTCTTATGTATAATCACACTAAATATAATTATACAACATTTTCAATATTATGTCAATAGAATTCGCTTTATTTTCGAAATTTATATTATTATTTAAGCTTTTAAATATTGCACTATGTATTTTTGAATTCTAATAACTTCTAGGATTAAATTTTGAAACTTTATTTAAATTTTCAAATAAATCTCTTTCTTCTGATGATAGTTTTTTTGGTACCATAACTTTTATTTCTGCTACTAAATCTCCTCTACCACCTTTTCCGTCTTTATATCCTTTGCCAGGTATTCTAATTACTTCACCTGTCTGAATTCCTTCAGGTATGTATACTTGTGTGGGCTCATCTATAGATGATACTTGTGCTTTTGTTCCAAGTGCTGCTTCCCATGGTGTTAAGAATAAATCTGTGTATAAATCATTTCCCTTAAGCCTAAACTTTTTATTATTTGTGATATTTACTTTTATAAACAAATCTCCATTTTTTCCACCATTTATGCCCTCTTTTCCTTGCCTTAAAAGCCTTATTTTTTCTCCATTTCTAATTCCTGCAGGAATTGAAATTGTAAAAACTTTCATTTTACCATCTACTGTTCTTAGTGAAATCTTTTTTTCTTTTCCATAAAAACTTTCTTCTAATCCTACATCTATGCTTGTTTCTATATTCTCTCCATTTATTGGCATTTTTTTGGCTTTAGGAGATATCGTTTTTTCATTTTGACTTGCTCCGAAGAACATATTGAAAAAATCACTAAATACTGAACCTGTAGATCTACTTGATTCTTCATATTTTTTCTTGCCTACATTGCTAGTCCACATTCTGTCATATTTTCTTTTTGTAGATGGATTTGAAAGTACTCTATATGCTTCATTTACATCTTTTATTTTTTCCTCTGAGAGTCTGTCTTGAACATTTACATCTGGATGATATTTTTTTGCTGCTAATCTATATGCATTTTTTATTTGTTCGGAAGATACTCTATTTGTCTCTAGTGAAAGTATTTTATAATAGTCTTTAAATATCATATATACCCTCTCCCAATTTTAACTATATCTATTATATCAGTTTTTTTGTAAAAAATCTACACTTTTTGGAAATTTTTTTGGAAAAACATTCCTATTATATAGAAAATGGAAAAGAGAACTCTCCCCTTTTCCATACTTTTTCAATTAATCAATTAATCCAAATCCTGTAGCAATAAATCTTGTTTTGTGTGCACCTGTGCTATCTATAGGGTCGTTTATTAATTCTCCATCTACTGCCATTACACTTGATGTTCCTCCATCTAAGTTTGCTGCATTTACAGCTCCATAACGTTCCATTATTTCTATTAAGTCATCCATGTCTGCTCCTTGTCTTCCAATTGCTCTTCCATCTAAAACTAGCCATAATACAACTCCATCTTTTCTTTGACCAATTGCTGTACGTGGTGCAACTCCCCAACCGCCATTTCCTACAACTGTTGAAGCCTTTCCATTAACAATCAAAAATGGTCCACAAGTTACACAGTCTCTAATATTTAATCTTTCTGCATTTGCTTTTGTACATGTTGAAGATAGTACTAAAACATCATCTTTATTAAATCCAATAATTCCACCTGTACTTGTGTATTTGTATGAAGTTACGCATTTACCATTTACATAAGTTACTCCTCTAGGTGTTGCCCCATTACTACTATAACTAGGATCATAGAATTTTCCTCCATTAATTGCAAGTTTTGCATTATTATTTTTTGCCATAGTCGTTAAATATTGTCCTGTTACACCAAGTCTACTTGTAACAAGTGTCCTAATTTTTGATGCATCATATATAGCCGCTAAAAATCCTGTATATCCTTTTCCTTTTATATTTATAATTCTAAAATCTTTATCATCTTTATATATATTGTATTTATCTTTGTCTAAATTAGGTGCTAAAATCTGTTTTTCAAATTCATTTACATATTGCTTTTCTTGAGTATTTGTATTTTCTTCTTTTTTTATTTGCCAAGTATTTGTATCTTCTTGTACTTCATCTACCCTGTTATTTTCCATAACTTTTGCAATTGTCTCATCACTATAAAATAGTTTTGGAATCCAATCATGTGTCATTGATGTCATTCCAACTGTAATTAAATATTCTCTAAATCCTGCATAAGGTCCATATAGTAAAAATGCTAATACTAATGCTCCTATAATAAATATTGATAAAATTATTGTTATAATCCTACTTTTTAACTTTCTTTTTTCTTTTCTTGCCATGTGTTTTGCCATATATACTTCTCCTTCCATTTTTTCTTGTGTTACATTATTTCATATTCACAAGTTGATTTTGTTTACTTTAGCATTTTACAACATATCTTTGTTTTTTTCAACACTTTTTTAAACTTTTATTTTATTTTTCAACACATAGATTTTTAACTATCTTATATTAGTTTTTTTCTAAAAAATCATTTTTATATCATCGCTATTATTTGCGTTGCTCTTCCTGCCTTCTCTCCATGTGCTCTATATGAATGAATTACGTTTTTATTACATACAGAGCAAATTCCAGAATCAATTATATTATCTTCTTTTAATCCTTGTTTTAATAAAAGCATTCTGTTAATTAAAATTGTATCTATATGCCATTTGTCGCCATTCTGCTCAAAGATATCATCTAATATTTTAACGTTGCCTGAATTTTTTAAAATACTAGAATGTTTTAGATTTTCCAAATCATTTAAATCTTTAAATTCTTCATAAAACATTTTGTATACATCTTCTCCAACTTCAAAATGGTCTTTTCCAATACTTGGCGACATACAGCAAATTATATCTTCAGGATTGCAACCATATTCTTGCCTCATTTTTTCTACTGCTTTTACAGAAATTCTTTGTAAAGTTCCTCTCCATCCGGAATGAACATTTGCAATTAACTTTTTTATTGGATCATAAAAAACAAGTAAAATACAATCTGCATTTTTAGTAGATAAAACAATCCCTTCTTTATTTGTAATTAATCCATCAGTATTTTCATACAAATTAAAATCAGGCTCATCTATATTAATTTTTTTATTTATAATTTGAATATTATCTGTATGGTTTTGCTTTACATTTACTAAATTGTTATATTTCAAATTTAATTCATCACATATTTCTTTAAAATTATTTTTTGTAATTTTATTTTTTTCTTCATTTGAAGGATAAAATTCAAAATTCTTATCTAACCCTATTACATAAGCATATTTTATTTCTGGATATTCTAACAATTTTCTAAATTGCAAATATTCTATTCCCTTGCTTTTTACGTGAACAACATTTTCATTTGATAAATCCATTTTTTTATCAGTCCTTTCAATTCACAAAGTTTGACTAAAACGGTTACTGTTACAATTATTATTAATACTTTTCGACTAAAATTTAAAACTCTTTAATCGATATTCCTTATTAATTATAATTTTGCATAAGTAAATATTATATTTTTATAAAAAAATTTGTAAAGCATTTTTTAAACCAAACAAAGTCTCTGAAACATACTAAAATAATAATTCTAATACTTTCGAAAATCAAAAATAAGACATTTTTATTTATTTAGATTTTCCTTTCATCTAAAAATAAGCTAAAAACGCAATATAACAAATTCTCAGCTTACTATCAAAAATGGGGGTGCGTAGAAATTTTCCATAAAAATAACTATATTTATCATCACCAAACTTTTGTAGTATATAAAAAAATCTCTTATTAATCCTAATTTTTTTAAAGGCTCTTTTTAATCTAGTTTAATTTTTTCTAAAATCTCTTCCTTACTTAGCTTATCCACAAAATTATAATTCTTTTTAACAATTCCGGAATTAAACCCACACATACTTTTGTAGCTACAATATTCACATGGAGTCTTTTTATTTTTATAATATGGTTTTAATTCAATATTCCCATTAAATATTTCTCTTGAAATCTCTTTAATTGTTATATTAATATAGTTTTGTAACTTTGTAAATTCTTGCTCAGTTGCAATACTACTAAGTTTTGGACTTAAAGTGCCTGTTCTATCTATATATGCAGGAATTATTTCAGACCTTCCTTTTTCTAAATTTTTATCTTGCATTTTTGCAACTTTTACATCTGCCAAAATTAAGCCTTTCATTTTAAAATTACTTTTTATTTTTTGTTCAATTTCTTGCTCACTTATTTTTTTGTTTGAATTAATTATTTGTTCCAATAAATTAAAGTACAAAATTCCTGCTGGAACAAAATCTTCTATTTTACAAACTGCATCTAAATATGTAATTAACTGTAATTGAAGACCTGAATATACATTTCCAAAGTCAAGATTTTTTGCAGAAGATTTGTAATCTATAATTCTTACATATTTTTTATTTTCATTTTGAGCCACATCTATTCTGTCTATTTTTCCAATTATCTCAACTGTTTTACCATCATCTAAATTCAAAACAATCGGTTTATATTTTCCTTTTTCTCCAAATTCTACTTCCGTTCCTTCTAGCTTAAATTCACTTTGTACCAAACTTTGTATAATATATTTTAAAGATTTTACAATTATTCTTTTCAATCTTTGCACAAGTAATTTATATTTTTCTGTTGCTGTAAAAATGTAATTATTTTCATTTAATAATTTTTCATCAATTATTTTATCAACAATTTTTTCTATTATTTCTGAAATATCCGTAATTTTTTCATCTTTCAATAATTCGACTTTTTCCAATTCATCTCGATTAGCAGAATCTGCCTCATCAGTTTTCTTGGTGCTTTCTTCTGTTTCTATGTATGAATCTTGCAAAAGAGCAATTCTCGCTTTTTCATAAAAATCGCTGTATTCCTCATTATTATTAATTTCTTCAAAAAAAGTATTTATCACATCATGCATAAATGAGCCCGTATCAAAGCTTTGCACCTTTAGTTCTTCTTTATCTTTTAATTTTAAAATATATTGCAAATAATATGAAAATGGACAAGACCTGTATTTTTCCAATTTAGAAATACTTGTATTTAATCTATTTCCATATAATTTTTCAATATTTTCTTTTTTCAATTTTTCATTTAATTTAAAATTAATATATTTAATATTATCATTTAAAACATTTTTATAATTTTTATTTTGTGTGTAATATTTGTACAAAATAAAAAATAATTTTTCAGGTGTGACACCATCTTCCATCTCATTTATTTTTAAAATTAATTCATCATAAGAATTTTTTTCATTAATTAATTCTAGATTTTCTTTTTTAATAATGTCGCTTTCCTCTATTATATTAGGAAATATTTTTTTTATTCTAAAAATCAAATTAGAAGCGCGAAGCGATTTTCCCTCATTGTCTGATGAAGCATAAGATAAAAATAGTTTTTCTTCAGCTGTAGTAAATGCTTTATAAATATTGAAATTATCATCATACAAGTTTTCTAAAGTTCCTTTTGCAATTTCTATATTTTCTGTTTTTAGACTTTCTCTATCTTCATCATCCAAAAATCCCTGATTTTTATTTATACTTGGAAATACCCCATCATTTAACCCTATAATAAATACCACTTTTGTTTTTCTACTTCTAGATCTATCTGTATCTCCTACTATTACTTGATCTTGAGTTCCTGGAATTTTTCCAAGCTCACTATTTTTTAACCCAATTTTTAAAATCTTTATAAATTTATCAATTGTAATTTTTTCTTCTCCAAAAATCAAATTGATTTCATCTAAAATATCAATTATTATTTTATAACTTTCTTCATATTCTTTTGCTAAATCTAAAAGATTTTCTTCTTTTAATTTATTTATTTTTTTAGTAATTTTTTCTTCTATATTTTGCTCTGTTAAAAATAAGTAAATTTGTTTTGAAATAGTTTTTGCAGTTTTTTCTTCATCTATTTTTTCTTTTAAATTAACTAAAGGAGTAATAATTTGCTTTCTTAATTCATTTAAATGCTCTAATTCTTCATCTTTTCCATAAATAAAATCTTTTTTAAATTTATTATTTTTTATTCCATATTTTATGCAATATTTTTCTAATTTAAAAATATCGTTTTCATCTATATCTACAAATCCAGTTTTTAAATAATTAAAAACTGATTCATAAGAATAATTTTTGTTTAATATTTCTAAAATGCTTAAAATATATTGTACTATTATATTTTGATTCAGATCTCTTTTTTCATCTATAAATACTGGAATTTCGTATTTTCCAAAAATTGTTTTTATAAGACTTGAATAGCTATCTGTGTTTTTTGTAATTACGCAAATATCTTTATACCTTATATTTTCCTTTTTAATTAATTTATTTATTTTTTTAGCAACATTTTCTATTTCTGAATAATAGTTTTTTGCTAAAAAAAGATTAATATTTTTTGGCAAAACATATTTATCAGCTGATTTTTGATTTTGCTCATTTGTCATTTCTTGCTTTAAATTAAATTGTTTTATTTTTGAGCTATATAAATAATCTTCTATATATTTTAATTCCTCATTTTTAAATCTGTATAAATTATTTAAATTTATTGTTTCTACTTTTTCATCTTTATCTAATAAATTAATTATTTTTTTATATGTAACTTTATTCGGATAAAAAATGTCTGTATTTGGATCTGTATTTAAATCCAAATTATCTGCACAAAAAGTAATTGTAACACTATTTGCAATTTTAATTATTTTTTTAATTGCCTCATATTCCTGCTCTGTAAAGCCTGCAAATTCATCTATATACACATCTGCATTTTTTAGCAAATCTATTTTATCAATATTTTCTGCCAAAATTGTTAATAAATCTGTTTCATCTATATAATTATTTTGTATTTTACTTTCAAATTTTTCATAAATTAAAATAATATCTTTTAATTTGTTTTTTAAATATTTATTTTCTATTTTTTCTTGTACATTTTTTAGGTCAATAATTGTAACTCCATGTTTTTTTAATTCAGAGATTATTCTCATACAAATTTCAATATTTTCATCTGATTTATTTAAAAATGTTAAATTATTTTTTTCAGCTTGCAAAATCGAAAAAATAAGCATAGCTTTTCCACATTTTGTTAAATTTGTGTGGATAACTCCACCTGTTTCGTTCATTACTCTATATGCTAATCTATTAAATGTGATTACTTCTGTACCAATGATTGATTTTCTGTTTTCCATCAATTTCTGCTCCGCTGTAAATGAAAATTGCTCAGGAGTTATTATATATTGTGAGATTCCTTTTGGGGACGGAGAAAAAATGGAACCTTCTTTTCGAGACTTTTTTATTTCGTTTGTTTTCTTGTTTATTTCATCATATATATATTGGCTCTTTCCAGTGCCTGCTTTTCCATAGATTATTCTTAAACCCATTTTTAATTCCTTCCTTTTGTAAAATTTAGTTATGTTTTTGCTTATCGGTTTAAAATATTATATATTCTATATTTTAAAAAGTCAATAAAAATGACGCATAATTGCGCCATTTTATTTATCTTTTAAATTCATTTTCCAGTCTTTTTTTCCTCTTCTTGCATTTGTTGTTTTTTTTCATTTTACAAATTATATATAAATTTATATTATTTGGCGGAGTGAGCGGGATTCGAACCCGCGGGCCGCTACAAGCGACTAACTGTTTTCGAGACAGCCTCGTTAAACCACTTCGATACCACTCCATGTAAATTTATTTTAACATCTTTTTATCATTTCTTCAATATATTTTCTAATTTTTTGAGTAAATCATTTTCTAAAAATCATATAATTATTTTTTAATTACAGATAAATATAGCAATAAATATATTTATTTTTATAATAAACTTCTAAAAAATTATTCTTTATAAAGTTTGATATATAGCACATTTTAGTAATTTTTCAAAAAAAATTAAAAACTTCTTCAAAAAAGTATTGACAAACTAAAAAAAATGTTGTAAAATGGTATTGTTCCGTTTACGAATGGACATAGATGGGCTATTAGCTCAGGTGGTAGAGCACTTGACTTTTAATCAAGTTGTCCCGCGTTCGAGTCGCGGATAGCTCACCAATTTTTCGAATACCTTAAATGGTATTCATATGGCCCCTTGGTCAAGCGGTTAAGACATCGCCCTTTCACGGCGGAGACATGGGTTCGATTCCCGTAGGGGTCACCAATTTAATACGCCACTTTAGCTCAGCTGGTAGAGCAACTGACTTGTGGGATAGATAAACATTAGTTTATTTTGAACTATCTTGCACCTTTATAGGGAAACCTATAAAGTGGACATCGCTAATTCGGGGAAGACTAAGTATTTATATATGTTAATCCCGAGCTAGAAAATTTATTTTCGAGTGTAGAGACTTTATACGATGTGCCTAAGGTTTAATACTATGGCAAAGAGAAAGTCCAGACCGCAAACATATTTAATATGGCAATGAAAATTGTAGTGGTATGAATCAGTAGGTCGTCCGTTCAAATCGGACAAGTGGCTCCATATTGTCAATAGTTTTGAGATGTCTCTTAATTGTTGGCTTTTTTTATTATATAAAAAGGTGATATGTATTATGCACTATTTAAATTGTAATTCTATTATCTCAAATAGAAAAAAATATTATATAGATAAGGAGAATCAAAATGCAAAATAAAATAGCAATAGTCACAGGTGCTTCTCGCGGAATAGGAAGAGCAATTGCAAAAATGCTCGCAGAAAATAATTATATAGTAATTGCAAACTACAATAAATCTGAAGCAGAAGCAATTAAGCTTAAAGAAGAATTAGAAAAGAAAAACAAACAAATAGATATATTTAAAGCAGATGTCTCAAAAAGAGAAGAAGTCAAAAAACTTGTAGAATTCGCTTTAAATAAATATAAAAAAATAGATATATTAATAAATAATGCAGGAATCGACCAAGAAAAATTATTTCAAGAAATTACAGATGAAGATTGGAATAATGTTATAAATACTAATCTATATTCAGTTTTTTGTACCACACAGGAAGTACTTACAAATATGATTCACAATAAAAATGGATGTATTGTAAATATTTCTTCAATATATGCAATTACAGGTGGAGCTTATGCTGTAGCTTATGCTGCTGCAAAAGCTGGAATCGATGGTATGACGAAATCTCTTGCAAAAGAATTAGGACCAAGCAATATACGAATAAATTCAATAGCTCCCGGATGTATGAATACTGATATGAATAAATATTTAACCCAAGAAGAATGGCAAGAAATAAAAAACGAAACTCCATTACAAAAAATAGGTCAACCAGAAGATATAGCTAGATGTGTAAAATGGCTTGTAGAAGACAAATTTACTACAGGGCAAGTAATTGCAATTGATGGAGGCTGGGCTATAAGTTAGCTTCTGTTTAATATTAATAAAAACGCTATACCTAACGTATAGCGTTTTTTCATATATAATAAGAAACTTATTGATTTTCTCCTGTTTTAGCCTTTTTTGTATAATTTCCAGAAATAATCTTAGGTAAATATGTAATTATTTTGTAAACTGCAAGTTTAATTTTTTTGCTCCAAATATAAGATCTTCTTAGTTTTCTTGCTGTGCCTATTGCTTTTGGTTCATCTTCTAAAACAATTAATTCTGTAGATACTTTTTCTATTGGGAAAGTATAATTTTGTCCTTCATTATTGTCCCAATCACCATTTCCATTATTAAAACATAAATTGAAAGTTTCACCCTCTACTATCTCGATTTCTGTTTGAAATCCAAGTTCAGTTTTTTTCATTTCTACTTCATTTGTATTATTCCATTCTGATCCAAATCCATAATGAGCAAATACTTTTTCACATCCATCTTGAAAAAACTTTCCTGTATAAGAAATTCTAACTGTACTATTTTCTACTAACTTATCTGTATTAAAAAATATATTCTTTACTAATTCCATAATCATTATCTCCTTGTTTGTCTTTTGCTTTTTACATTATAATATTTTTTTTTACAATATTCAATACTTTTTGGCATTTTTTTCTTTACATTTTTGTTACAAATTTATTACAAAAAAATTACATTATTTTGTATATCTCTAAAATTATTTACTTTTAGCTTTTTTTGTGGTATTATTTTTCTAGAAACTATAGCAAAGGAATAAAAAAATGAGTAACAAAACACTTATTATTATTTTAATTTTAATAATTATTATTTTCATAACCTCTATTATTTTTTCATTGCTTAATTTTGGAAGTAACAAAATAATTTCGGGTGTAAATATTGCTAATATTAATGTTTCCAAGATGACAAAAGAAAATGCTAGCAATTCACTTAAAAAAATTGCAACTGAAAAAAATAATGAAATAACTTTAAAATATATAACTGAAAACGGAGAATATGAAAAAAAATTAGATTTATCAACACTAAATATTAATTTCAATATTGAAAACAGCATAAATAATGCATACAACATTGGAAGAAACGGAAATATTTTTCAAAGCAATCTTGAAATTGCAAAAACGATGTTTTTTAAAGAAAACATCGATTTAAATATTTCTTTAGATGAAAAAATGCTAAATAATATTATTTCTGATGTTTCTTCAAATCTGCCAAACAAATTAATACAAAGTGGTTATTATGTTGAAGATAAAAGTCTGATTATAACTAAAGGAACAAGTGGAATAATCGTAGATAAAGAATCTCTTACAAAAGAATTAACAAACTACATTAAAGATTTTTCAAACAAAAATACAACTTTATCTATACCAATAAAATATGTTGAACCCGAAAAAATAGACATAGATAAAATTCATTCAGAAATATTTAAAAAAGCAAAAGATGCATATTTTGAAGAAGAGCCTTTTAAAGTATACCCAGAAGTTAAAGGTGTAGATTTTGATGTAGATAAAGCTAAAAAAATGTTAGATGAAAATTCTAATGATACAGAAATTACTATTGCACTAAAATACACTACACCAAAAACTACTTTAAAAAAATTAAAAATAAATCTTTTCCCTGATGAACTTTCTACATTTTTCACACAATATGATGAAAAAAATAAAAATAGAAATACTAATTTAAAAATAGCTGCTTCAAAAATAGATGGTATAATCCTTTTACCCGGGGAAGAATTTTCGTATAATAAAGTCGTTGGTGCTCGTTCAATTGAAGCAGGATATAAAGAAGCAAAAATATATCAAAATGGACAAGTTGTAGATGGATTAGGCGGAGGAATTTGCCAAATTTCCTCAACATTATATAATGCAGCTGTGTGTGCAAATTTAGATATAACCGAAAGGTTTAATCATCAGTTTATAACCTCCTATGTTAAACCCGGTCAAGACGCTACAGTTGCTTATGGCTCAAAAGACTTAAAATTTAAAAATAACAGAACTTACCCTATACGAATTGATTCATATGTTAGCAATGGAATGGCTACAATAAATATATATGGAATAAAAGAGAAAGATGAAAAACAGATTAGTATTGATGTAGAAACAATATCTACAATTCCTTATGAAACAAAATATATAAAAGATTCTTCTTTGTCTTCAAACGAAGAAAAATTAAAACAAAGAGGTTCAGATGGCATAATAGTAAATAGCTATAAAATTACTAAAGAAAACGGAAATATTGTTTCTAAAGAGCTTTTATCTAAAGATACATATAAACCTTTAGAAAGAATAATTGCTAAATCTGCAAATTAAATTAAAAGTTGGTATTAAGAGTTATAAAATATTGTAAAGTTTTATATTATGCTCTAAATACCAACTTTTATATTTCTTTTTTTCAATAAACCTTTACAAAATGTCAAAAAATGTAGTATAATAGTATAAAAAGTTAAGGGAGGGATTTTAAGATGGCAAAATTTTTAACAGAACCATCAAGAACATTTAACGAATATTTATTAATTCCAAGATTAACAACAAGAGAATGTACACCAGACAAAATTTCATTAAAAACACCATTAGTAAGGCACAAAATAGGCGAAGAGCCTTCTATGTACTTAAATGTACCATTTGTTTCTGCTATTATGCAATCTGTTTCTGGCGAAGAAATGGGAATAGCCTTAGCTAGAGAAGGTGGACTAGCATTTATATTTATGTCTCAATCAATTGAAGATCAAGCTCAAATGGTAAGAAACGTTAAAGAAGCAAAATCAGGTTTTGTAAAAAGTAAATGGAATTTAAAACCTGGAGATACATTAGCAGATATTTTACTAATAAAAGAGGACAATGATCACTCAACAATACCTGTAACAGAAGATGGAACACCTACAGGTAAACTTCTAGGAATAATTACAAGTAAAGATTACAGACTTTCTAGAGATAGTCTAGATAAAAAAGTTGAAGAAATAATGACTCCAATAGATAAACTAGTTTATGCTGAAGTTGGGCTAACTCTTACAGAAGCGAATGATATGATTTGGGATCATAAAATAAATTGTTTACCTATAATCGAAAAAAATGGAAATCTTAATTCCTTAGTATTTAGAAAAGATTATGAGCAACATAAAGAAAATCCTCTTACACTACAAGATGACGAACAACGCTATATGGTTGGAGCAGGAGTTAATACAAGAGATTATGAAGAAAGAATTCCTGCATTAGTAGAAGCAGGAGCAGATATCTTATGCTTGGATTCTTCTGATGGATATTCTGTATGGCAAAAAGAAGTTATAGAATGGGTTCATGAAAAATATAATAACAAAGTAAAAATTGGTGCAGGAAATGTTGTAGATAAAGAAGCTTTTGACTACTTGGCAGATGCAGGTGCAGATTTTATAAAAATAGGAATAGGTGGAGGTTCAATTTGCATAACACGTGAGACAAAAGGAATTGGACGTGGACAAGCTTCAGCTGTAATAGATGTAGCATCTGCTCGTGATGAATATGCTCAAAAAACTGGAATTTATATTCCAATTTGCTCAGATGGTGGAATTGTAAATGACCATCATATAACTTTAGCATTGGCCATGGGCTGTGACTTTGTAATGATGGGAAGATATTTTGCAAGATTTGACGAAAGTCCTACAGCAAAAGTTAAAATAAATAATGAATTTTTTAAAGAATATTGGGGTGAAGGTTCAAAAAGAGCTAGAAGTTGGCAAAGATATGACTTAGGTTCTAAATCAGAAAAAATGTCTTTTGTTGAAGGAGTAGATTCATACATACCTTATGCAGGTTCTTTAAAAGAAAATTTAAATGTTACAATTAAAAAAATAAAATCTACAATGTCAAATTGTGGTTCAAAAGATTTAGCAGAATTCCACGAAAAGGCTATTTTAACACCTGTTTCAAGTTTAAGCATTCAAGAAGGTTCTGCACATGATTTAACAGTAAGAGATGTATAATATCAATGACAAAAGGTGCTAAAGAAGACGGGGCGTTTTAGCAAGTATGACAAAAGTAAAAGTGCCAAAGAGAATATATGATTATAGTACAGTAAAAAAGAATTGCCTTTAAAAGCAATTCTTTTTTAATTTTGGTGCGCCATAGAGGAGTCGAACCTCCGACCATTTGATTAAGAGTCAACTGCTCTACCAACTGAGCTAATGGCGCATAACTGACGTATTACAATAACATTATTATTATAATACATCAAATGTATTTTGTCAATACCTAATTTTGTTTCACATCAATTGTAACACTACATAATTTTATAATATTTCTGTACTTGTGCCAAATTGTGCCGTCTCCTTTGGCAACTCTCTTCTATTTTTCTTCTGTGTTTTCCTCAATATTCTCAGGCGCAAGAATTTCTATACTTACAACTTTTCCACCATCAGATGTTCTCATTAGGGTTACTCCTTGTGTTGGTCTTCCTAAAATACTTATTTCTTCAACTTTCATTCTAATAATTGTTCCTTTATCTGTTATAAGCATTACATCTTCATCACCATTTACAATCTTAACTCCTACAAGAGTTCCTGTTTTTTGTGTAATTTTGTAAGTTATAACTCCTTTTCCGCCTCTTTGTTGAACTCTGTATTCATCTGTTTCTGTTCTCTTACCAAAGCCATTTTCTGTAATTGTAAGAAGTGTGGCTTTTCCACCTCTAATTATAGATTCCATTCCAATAACTTCGTCATCTTCATTTATTCTAATTCCCATAACACCTTGAGCTGTTCTTCCCATAGGTCTAACATCTTTTTCATCAAATGTTATACAAATTCCGTTTTTTGTAACTAAAACAACATTATCTTCACCATCTGTTAATTTTACAGATATCAATTCATCATTTTCTTTTAATGTAATTCCTTGAAGTCCGTTTTTTCTAGATGTATCATATTCTTTTAATGCTGTTTTCTTGATTAAACCATTCTTTGTACCCATAAGTAGGTATTTACCGTCTGCAAAGTTTTGGATCGGTATTACTGCAGAAATCTTTTCACCTGCATCTAAACTTAATAAGTTAACAATTGCAGTACCTTTTGCAGTTCTTCCTGCTTCTGGAATTTCATAACCTTTAAGTTTATATAGCTTACCTTTATTGCTAAAGAATAGTATTGTATCATGAGTAGAAGCAGTAAATATTTGTTTAACAAAGTCTTCTTCTCTCGTAGAAAGCCCTGTAATTCCTTTTCCACCTCTTCTTTGGCTCTTATATGTGTCTATTGGCATTCTTTTAATATATCCAAAGTGAGTTAAAGTAACTACTGTTTGCTCTTCTTTAATTAAATCTTCAACCTCTATTTCTCCTTCGGCTGCTTTAATTTGAGTTTTTCTTTCATCCCCAAATTTCTCTTTTATATTTAGAAGTTCTTCTTTAATTACTTGGAAAACTAATGTTTCACTATTTAAAATTTCTCTTAAATGTTCAATTAATGCCATTAGCTCTTTATATTCTTCTTCAATCTTTTCACGTTGTAAACCTTGAAGAGTTCTAAGTCTCATATCTAGAATAGATTGTGCTTGAATTTCTGAAAGGTTAAATCTTTTCATTAATTTTTCTTTTGCATCATCATAAGATTCACGAATAATTTTTATTACTTCGTCTATATTATCTATTGCTATTCTTAAACCTTCTAAAATATGAGCTCTTGCTAATGCTTTATCTAGTTCAAATTGAGTTCTACGAAGAACAACTTCTTTTCTGTGCTCTATATACACATCTAAGCATTGTCTTAAAGTCAATATTTTTGGCTCTCCACCCACAAGTGCTAGCATAATAATTCCAAAGCTTATTTGCATTTGTGTGTGTTTTAATAATTGATTTAAAACAACTTGTGCATTGGCATCTCTTTTAAGTTCAATTACAACTCTTACTTTATGCTCTCTATCTGATTCATCTCTTATTTCAGAAATTCCTTCAAGTCTTTTTTCTTTTGCTAAATTTGCCATATTTTCTATTAATTTAGCTTTATTTACTTGATATGGTAAAGAATTAACAATAATCCTTTGTCTATTTCCTGACATCTCTTCTATTTCTGTTTCTGCTCTTAAAATAATTTTACCACGACCTGTTTTATAAGCCTCTCTAATTCCTTCTCTACCAACAATTATACCTTCTGTAGGAAAATCTGGTCCTTTAACAACTTCCATTAAATCTTCGTCTGTAACCTCGTCTTCATCAATTATTTTAATAATTCCATCTATTATTTCATTTAAATTGTGTGGTGGAATATTTGTTGCCATACCTACGGCAATTCCTGATGAACCATTAACTAAAAGTGCTGGTATTTGTGCAGGAAGTACTGTAGGCTCTTGAAGTCTATCATCATAGTTTGGCATAAAATCAATTGTGTTTTTCTCTATATCTGTCATCATATATGCAGCAAGTTTTGACATTCTTGCCTCTGTGTACCTCATAGCTGCTGGTGGATCTCCATCTACAGATCCAAAGTTACCATGTCCATCAATCAATTGATATCTCATAGAGAAATCTTGTGCAAGTCTAACCATTGCATCATAAACTGATGCATCTCCATGTGGATGGTATCTACCTAAAACGTCTCCAACTGTTGCTGCAGATTTTCTGTATGGCTTGTCCGCAGTTAGTCCGTCTTCATGCATTGTGTATAAAATTCTTCTATGAACTGGCTTTAAACCATCTCTTGCATCTGGTAATGCACGTGCAACTATAACACTCATAGCATAATCTATGTATGCTGTTTGCATTTCTTCGTTAATATCTCTTTCTATAATCTTTCCGTCATGTCTTTCTTCCATTGTTTCAACCTCTTTTCATTTATTTTATAATATAAAAGCTGTGCTTTTTATTAACTAATTTTATTTTAGAAAAAATACACGGAACATATCGAATAAATTTATATTTGAGCTTTTCCGCTTTTCTCTTTTTGTATTATACTAAATATCTTTTATTTTTGCAAGAAAAAATCCGTAAAAATTTACGGAAATTTATATTTAGATTTTTTATACATAAATTGTAAAAATTCGAATATACTAATAATGTCAAATTTTGATTTGACAAGCTAAATAATTTATACTATAATTTATTTAACTTGACCCCCTACTGCTTTTGCAGTAAGGCGGGATCCTAAATGACTTTGGAGAGTTCACTTAGCAACTCTCCTCTTTTTATTTTGTAAAAAATTTAACAATTTGTTTATCAATTAAATCAAGTGATTCATTGGAAACTTTTACATTCCTTCTTACAATATCTTTAAAAATACGTTGTTTGCTAATTGTTGTAATCTGATTAATTAATGCTATACTATCTTTTCCCATTTTTTCTTATTTCTTTTTCCATCTTTTCTATATATATTTTTTCTTTTTCTATTATATTTTGAATATTAATAGGTATATCTTATATTTTTTCTAGTTCATCCATTATTTTTTGTAATCTTCTCTTTTAATATTGTAAATTTCTTCTAACATTTTTATCACCTTTTTTTAGTTTATATTTTTATTTTTTTTATATTTTTTTATTCTATTTTAATGCGAATTATCGCATTACTAAATATCCCCTCCTAACTTCCTTAAAATTTCTAATTCGTGGCGTCGTTTCTGTAAATTTTAACATAGAATCTCTCATAATAGCAATTTTAAAAAGTCTGCAAACACTGAAAAGACGCCTCCTCTTGGAGGCGCCTCCGCTGGGAGAATTTTTACAATATTCGGTTCTCTTTGAAAACTTCGTTTTCATCAAACCTTTATTGTAAAAATTCTCTCCTTAGCGTGTCGCTAAGTGTCTTTGTTTACAAGACATAAACAAAAACCAATTTTATTTTATTCTATTTCATAAGTTTATCGATTTTAATACTCAGGCCTACTTTATGTAAAGTGAGAGGCGAGAACCATTGTCGTCGTAAGTATTGCCAGGACGGCTGTAATCGCGGCCAGAAGGTGAATTACTATAGTTGTAACTACCACCCCTGTAAACACGACCGTTCGTGTGGGAGGCCTCTTGTGTCCATTCTCCTGAATTTCCTGTTAAATCATACACATTTTTTAATTTATCATTTATTGTATTTGAACCATTTTTTGTTGCACCTGTTACTCTTGATGTGTTATATGTTACATCTGTTTTTGGTGGATATGCTGTAACATCAATTGTAGAATCTCCAGCCATCCAATTCATCATAGCATCATATTGACTTCCCCATATCATTTGAGAAACTACAGAACTAGTTATACTATTATCTGATGCAAAATTTTTCTGTCTTGTATATAATCCATACCATTTTTTTGAAGTATCTTGGCTTGCATTCATTGATGTTTGTCCTGCAAGTTGTCTAGTTTTATTACTTACAAAACTACTTTCATATCTTCCTACCCAAAATCCTCCATATTTTACTACACTTGTTGCCATCTTTAAAAATTCAGATTTTATTCCATCATCAACATTTAAAGATATTACACCATCATTATAACTTGAATTATTATCATAATCTGTTACAAAATCAGGCTCTCTTAAGCCTGAATCGTCTGTCCAAGTTTGATTAGTTTTATTTGCTTGATAAGCCCAATTATTTTCGTCCCAATATAATTTTCCACATAATTCACTATTTTGATTACTTGCTGTACAGCTTAAACTTGTTTTTTCATCATTTAATTGAATATTACAAATGTGTCCATCTTTGTTGTTATTTTTGCACATTACCATATTGTTTATATTACTTACAGGCACCCATACAAATTGGTCATATTTTGTTTGAATATCATAAATTGTATTTTCTGCAAAATTATCTCCTGTAGCTTTTGTAGTCCAATCAGGATTTTCTCCATCAGGAATTAAATATATTACAAGTCCATCATCAACATTTTTTTCTCCATCAATATTAGATACTGTAAATCCTGCTGGTATTGTTGCTTTCTTTTTACTTTCTGATGTATCTGTGTAATTATCTTTTACTGTAGTAGTAGCTTTTTTACCTGGTACTAGAACATCATCATCATCATCTTGATTTCCTCCACTTGATGTTTTTCCGTTTATTGAATATGTTTTATTATTTATCTTTACACTAGATAAATCATCTGCTAAATCTGTAACTTTTCCTGCACCAAATTCTTTTTCTAGCGCTGTTTGCAATTTGCTTTTTTCTACATTTCCATTATTTTCTGTCATTACTCCTTAATATGCGATCTGTATTCTTTCTTCTATGTCTCTCTGTCCAGTTATTTCTCTTGCTTGTCCTGCTTTGTTAAGAATCGAATTATCTCCGACTAAGCATCGAAATCGAAATTCCGGGCTAAAATTAATAACACGATGATTGTAATAACTAAAGCAATTAGTGTTATACCTTTTTCTTGTCCTTTTGTGTTTTTAAACATTTTTTCTTCCTCCTTTAAAATTTTACATAACAGAAAAGTTAATATAAATTTTCTGTTATATGGATAATTATCTTTCGATATCTCCATTTTTTCAATTTTTCTTTGCATAAAATATAAATAGTCCATTACTATTTATATTAAAAGCAAATGCAATATCATATTAAATATTCAATGTACTATTTTTATTTTATGTGAATTAAATTTTTTCATGGTTAAATTATAGCATATCAATTTTTATATATTAAGTGCTTTTCAATTTTATTTTATTCTTCTGATAATAGAACTATTTTTAATCTATATCCTAATTGGAATAGTAAATGATTTAATGTATCTACAGATGATGATGCATCAATATCATGAATTTTTTCTATTAAAGAAATATTAAATCAACATATTTATTTATGCTATTTTTTTATAATTAATAACTGATACTTCAACTGTTAATTCTTTTAACTGATTTACGATTTTTTCAATATTCTTTGCAGTAGAATCATCATAGAATTTTTCTCCACATTTTTTGCAAACTTTTGCAGGCACATCTTTTATTACAATAATTGTATTGTCTAAATCTACAATATAATTAACTCTTTTTTCTTCTAATTCACCTTTACACATAAAACATTCCATCTATTTCATCCTCCTTGTTTTCATATCATCTTCCCATTTAATACTATCAGGGTAGTATGCTGTTATCATATAAACAATTTCTTTATTTATTCCACACACTACATGTAATACATCATTATTACAATCTTTACCTAATATTAAACAGCTTTGATATGGATAATCATCATCATATTTTTCAATTATTTTGCCTGTTTTTATTGTATTTATTACATCTTCTCTTAATATGTCTCTTTGATTTAATCTATTCAAACAATGTTCTGTCCATATTATGTTTTGTTCTTTAACACAATTTTTAATAATTTCAATGTCTAAATTATCTTCTTTCATTTATTTCCTCCTATTCTAACACAATTTATGATTATATTCAATATTTTTTCACAAACTTAATTTATTTGCCAATTCTATTTCCTCTTGTTTTAAATTAAAGTCTTGTCCATTATTTTTAATTAAATTATGAAGCAATTCTATATTTCTTGCATTATTTATTGTGTTTTCAATTGGAACCAATTCTTTAAGTTCTGTTTTTATTTTTCTATATTCTTTTTCCATTCCAGAAAAATCTTTATCTTTAAAATAATCTTTCCAATTATTTATATAATTTTCCATTCTTTGAGAAGATGTAATTTGACTTGTTAATGTAGATTCAATATTTCTTTCTACATTATTCAAAATTGAATTTTTTCCATTTCGAATTAAATTGAAAGTTGTAGAATTTATTTTTCCTGTTGAATAAATTTTATTTAAAACTGAATCAAAAATTTCAGAAACTGAATCTATTATGCCACCATTTTTTACTGCTTCATTTATTTGATTTACATTTTCAAAATTTCCTGTAACTATTCCTATAGCACTTTTTCCTGTATCTATTACAGATTGAATTGTTTTTGAAACACCATCTTTTAATCCGTAATTTAATAAATTATCTTTTAATTCTATCACTTTATCTTCTGCCCAATTTGGAAGTACATATCTAAGCCCAATATTTATTCCATTATTTATTGCTTTGCCAAGCGCACTTTGTAAAAAATTATTTTGTTTTACTTCCAAATTATTAGTTAAATTATTATTTAAATTGCTTTCTAATGCTAATTGCATACAATCATCCCTTTCATTTTATTTATTATTTTTTTATTAAAAATTTCTTTATTATTAAATTTACTTTTTAATTAAATTACAATTAAAGTAACCTAACTACTTTAAATCTCTCATATGATTTTATATGTGTTTTTTTATAATATTTAATTAATTGAATTTTTTTTAACTTTTATAAATTTTAAATAAAAACAAATTATTTTTTTTGACAATTAAATAAAAATAATAAAAATCTTGAATTATAAATTAAATTATAATAAATCTGAATGTGTTCCTGTGTCTAATAATATTAAGTCATTATCCTCTGTCTTGTAAATTAATACCCAATCAGGTAATATATGACAATCATAATATCCCTTATATTTCCCTTTTAAAGGGTGGTTTTTATACTTTCGTGGCAATTTCTTACCACTTGCAAGTATATCAACCACTTCTTCTAATAGGCTAATGTCATATCCGCCTTTTATATATTTTTCTCAGGCTTTGTTTGTATCTTGTAGTTGTTCTAATTATATACATATATCATTCCTCTCTTAAAATGTCAGTTGTCATTTCTTTGGCATTTTTATAGCCTTTACTTTTTTTAGCTTCTTTTTTTAATTTTTCTAATTCTTTTTCACTATAATTATGCAAATGATTATATCCACAAATATATGATCCGTTTCCATCATTTAATTCTATAGTTTCTTTTAATTTAAGTTCAAAAGGTATTCCTTTATTAATTTTAACCTGATGTAAAAACATATTGATTGCTTCACTTAATGAAATTCCTAAATCTGACAATATAGGCGTAACCTCCTTTTTTATTTTTTCATTTATTCTAACTGTTGACATATAAAACACACTCCTTTATTTTTTGTATACATTATATAATATATTGTATACATCTGTCAACTTTTCATCCCTTTCATTTTATTTATTATTTTTTTATTAAATATTTCTTTATTATTAAATTTAATTTTACCTAAAACATTATATTTTTTAAAAACTTTTTTTAGTATTTCTAAATCAATTGAATTATTATCAATAAATAAAATATTGATTCTCTCTTTTTTTACAAAATATTTTAATTTAATAAAATTAATTATTTTATTTAATTTTTTTATTTCTTCTAAATTTGTATTGACTAAAAATATTAAATTATAATATTTTATTTTTTTATTTAAATA
>JAFROW010000006.1 GCA_017429505.1 Clostridia bacterium
ATTTGGTACAAAATCTTTTTTAGGAATAGATATATAATAAAATATCTTATTTTCTATTTTTTCAATAAAAGCATATTTACACCAATTACTTCCTAAATATAACTTATTATTTCTTAATTTACTATTAAATATTTTCCAATGCTTAATGTATCCTTAATTAACACAGATATATTTTTTTCATCTTCTACTACTAAAATATTGTTCATATAATCACCTAATTTAGTATATATCAATATATTTAGTATTTCAATTAATTTATTGTAAGTTTTCTGTAAGTTTTCATATTTTCTTTATATTTATAAAATTTTTTATCTATTCTTTAGTTTTGTTCGATAATTTTGATTATAATAAAGTGTATAAGATTAATAATGATATATGTTGCAACTTTTTGGTTAATGTTTTTAGAACTTTAAATTAGATTTTAACATTAATGATGTTATATATAAATTAGATAGAGTGTATTCTCTAGAACTTTTATGAAGTAATTAAAAAAATTTATAAATAACTATTCATTTTAAAAAATTTTCCTATTAAACACTCTTTAATTTTTTTACATTGATATTATTACATAAGCTTTTTATTTTTAATTTTATTATTATTTTTATAAAAGAATTTTAGTCTTTATAAAAAATTTTTTACTTTTCATAAACTTTTTCTTGTTTTTTGTAAATTTTTTCTAATTTTTGTAAAAAAAAGTCATATAATGTTATTTGAATGTTAGTTATGCATTCATTAACTATTACATTATAGATTTTATTTTTTCTATAATTGTAATAGGTGGTGAAACTACAGCTTTAATTTAAGGAGGTATTCTATGAAATTTATTAACATTCGTAAAAAATTCGCTGTTTTAGCTCTCTCTTTGAGCGCTATTGTAACATCGTTTTCTGTTCCTACTTATGCAGCTGAAATTCCAACTGCAACTGAAAGTGTTCAGTCTGACGTAGATCAGCCAGTAATCGTAATTCAACGTATTGGTGATCTTGATGTTAATGATGCATTAACAGACAATTTTTCTGCACGGAGTTCAAAAACTTATGTAGACCGTGTTGGTCAGATTGCAAATGGACAAACTATTTCCGGTACTTTCAAACTCACAAACTGGTTTGGAAATGACTTTAATGTCATTGCTGGTGCTGGAAATACTGGTGGTTCACTTAGTTTCAGCTTTGTCTCAGCACGCTATGATTTACCGTGTGATGGAAAAGCAAGAGTAATTTGTCGTGAAACTGGATGGTCTGCCGGAACATATTCTTATTCCATTTATAATGGAACAGGAAAAACAACTTCATATGCATTAAATATCTATAAGCCTTGATGCTTTGTAGGTAAAAAGAAACTTATTGTCTATGCTGTAGTTTTACCACAAGAAACAGATTGTTAAAATCTGTTTCTTTTTTATATAAAAAAATAAAAAGAATTTTATTTCTTTTTATTTTATTTTTCCTAACTTATTAAAAGGCCATACCCTAAATAATACTTTTCCTTCAATTTTATCTATTGGAATACATCCAAAGTTTCTACAGTCTTGACTTCCACTTCTGTTATCCCCCATTGCAAATATGCAGTTATCTGGAACAATAAAATTGTCAAAACCTACATTTACTTCTGTATTAATACTGTTTTTTATATAATTTTCTTCTAATATTTTTTCATTTATATATACATTTCCTTCTTTAATTTCAACATGTTCTCCAGGTAAAGCAATAACTCTTTTTATATAACTATCTTTACCAATTTCTAATACATGATATACGAATTTACTCAAAAATGTAGTTGGTTGATTTTCATATTTTGCAATTGGATTAGATTGATCTATTTCATTATATGTATATGTTTTTTTACTTGGTGCTTCAAATGTTATTATATCACCCCTATTAGGTAATTTATTTGATATACGTATAGTTCTATTAAGAAATAATCTATCTCCCTCTTTTAAAGTTGGATACATAGATGTCATTTTGACTATAGTAGGTGTTCCAATAAAATATCTAAATATCAGAGCTAATGCTACTGCAATTATTATGCAAAAAATCCATTCCATAATATTTTGAATATTAAAATTCTTTTTTTCTTCAATATCATTGCAATCAATTGATAAATGTTTCATTTTATTCTCCTTAACAATATATTTATACTGTGTATTATATAACTTTTTTAGGTTAATATCAATAATTTTATAACATTAATTTTAATTTTATTTGGTTAATTGATAACTTTATTCTATTAATTCCTTTACTAATGATTTATCTATATTTTCATCTACAATAATTGTATTCCCATGTTCCTTATTCATGTGATATGCAGGTATTATATAATCATAAGTATTTCTTAATATATCAGAATAGTTTGGATCTGTTTTTACATTAAGATATAACTTATTATTGACATTCATAATTAGTGCAAACCACTTTTTATTCTTGCAATGTTTCATTGTAACAGATTCAAAATCATCTGGAAATGGACAATCTTTAAATGTATTTTCTAATGTTAAACAATATTCTATTATTTCTTCTTTATTCATATCTAAGCCCTTATAATAAACTACTAAATTTCTTACTATATTTTTCTATATCTTTTGTGCTTTGACTCATTATAAAATCTGTAACTTTTATTTTAAATCTTTCTACTTCATCATTTGTATAATTCTTATTTTCTACATTTATTCCTGCTTCATTAAATAGTTGTATATCTTTATTGGAAAATTGCATTGTTCATTCCTTCTTTCATTTATTGTTTCATTAAAATTATACCTTTTATACTTGGATGCAATAATTTCACAAAATCTGTAGCATCTTGGTTTGTTCCAACTACACTACCATAATGAATTGGGATTGCTATTTTAGGTTGTATTTCGTTGATTAATTGTGCTGCCTCTTTGAAATCCATTGTATATGTTCCTCCAACTGGAACAAAAGCAACATCACATTTTACTTTTTTATTTTCTTCTGTAATGTCTGTATCTCCTGCAATATAATATCTAATATTATTTATTGTAATAATGTAGCCAACCCAATCGTTTCCTTTTGGATGGAATGTTTTGTTTGTATTATATGCTGGTATTGTTTTAAATTTAATTCCTTTTACCACATATTCTTTGTTTGGCTCTACTGTAATAATTGCATTTTTATTTATGCCTTTTCTTAACAGTTTTGTTAATAATTCTTCTGGTATTATAATAGTTGTATTTTCATTTATAACCTTATCTATATCTTCTTCAGAATAATGGTCATAGTGGTCGTGTGTTATAAAAATAATATCTGCATCATTAAAATTTCTATCTATTTTAAATGGATCTATATAAATTATTTTTTCTTTGTTAATTCTTATACTGCTATGATATAAAACTTCTATATTATCTAACATATATTCCTCCTTGATTTTTTGCATTGTATCATAAAAAAGCAAAAAAATAAATAGTATCAAGCAAAGTTTTATATACCTTACTTGATACTATTTTTATTCATATTTAGGACTACCATACCCCATAACTTGAACATCATCAAAAGAGTACATTCTTTCAGCACATTTGTTACTTGTGTTTCCCTCTATTGTATAAATATTTCTATTCGTAATATCTGTTCTTGTTACAATTCCAACATGGTCGCTTGTCCCATCTTGATTACCATTTTCATCTTTCCAATCGAAAAAAATTATATCTCCAACTATTGGATAATAACTTTCTCCTCTATCGTGCCATTGTTCTTTTTCTTTAAACCATTCTATTCCATTAACACACCCTGCAAATTTAGGAATAATACCTTTATCTATGTAACCACATTCGTTTGCACACCAACTCACAAAACAAGCACACCAATGTACATGTTCTTCAAATCCATACCATTTCCAAAATTTATCTCCTCCCTCATTTCCTATCTGTGCTTTTGCAACTAATACTATTTCACTATTAGGAATTTGTGAGGTATCATAATCTGCATCCCCATCACTATTAAAAATTGCAGCTACAAATCCTCCAATTAAAGCTATTACTAAAATAATTACAACTGCTACCCAACCTCCTGCAACTATTGCAGAAATAATAGCTTTTGTTGCAGCAATTATTGCCTTTACTGTTGCTATTGTTGCTTTCACAGTTACCTTAACTGCTTTTATAGTTAATTGTGCTGTTCTTTTAGCAATCATTATTGCTCTTTTACTTGCTTTAAAACTTTGTTTTGCCACTTTTGCACTATTTTTAGCAACTTGTTCAGATGTTTTTATTCCTTTTTTAGTAAGTTTAGCTCCATTCTTTGCATATTTAATGCTTTTTTGAGTTCCATTCTTTATTGTTCGTTTTTTTACTGCATTTTTAATTTGCTGTGCTTTCTTCTGTTTTATTTTAGATTTAATGTTTGATATTTTTTCTTTACTTTTTATGATATTCTGTTTTGTATTTTCTAATGATTTTTTCCCTATTTCATTACTCTTTGTTGCACCTTTTCTTGATAGATAACTTATATCATTTTGAATATGATTACTTGCATAATTTTCTGCTGAAGTATTTTCTTCTTTTGATGTAAATTCATTTAATCGTTCTTTTGTAGTTACTAAATTGTTTTTAAAGTTTTGTGTTTGTACTACTTTTTTATCTAATTGTTTTATTATACTTTTTTCTTTTAACTTTATATCTGGCATTTATACCACCTCCAGACTTTTATATTTTCTTTGCTATAATTACCATTCTTCCATTCTTTTGTGAATATTCACAAGTAGATAATGTAATTAGCTTATCTCCATAATTCACTTTGACATTTGTATTGTAAAACTCATAATTTCGACATTTTTCTACAAATGAATTAAAATCATTTTCATCATAAAACTTTGTATAATTATAATATTTAAAGCCTTTATCAGAATAAGCAACTGTTTTAAATGCAAATACTATTTCATAATCATTTTCAATAGTTTTATTATCTTCTAATGTATAAAACTTAATATATTTGTGGTTCTTATAATAATTATAATTCTTGTAATTATCTAAATTAGAAAACATTGTACTATTCTTCATGTGATGACCATATATAATTAAGTTATCACTTGTTTTCAAATTACAATGCTCTGCTAAATATGGAGTTCCACTACTTGAATAATTTTTATAAACATTTCTATGAAGATAGAAATCTCCATTTTGCATAACAGGATAATTTATATTTGTTCCATCAATTTTAATCCACCCAATTATGTCTGTATTTATTTTTAAAATGCTTTCTAAATTGTAATTTCCAACATTTTTAGATGATAAATTACTTGTTTCATTTTTAAAATTGTCTGTAATTTGATTTTGGGCGATCGTTTTTTCTTCTTCCTGAACTACTTCCTGCAATTCTTCAAATAATTCATTTTCTTTCTTATTTTCTGCAATTTCTTTTATAAAAAAATAACTACTAATAGCTAAAATAACTATTAGTAGTATTAAAACCAAACTATATATTTTATTCATTAAGACTCTCCTGGTTTAGTTGTCATCAGCCTATATAGTTCTGTATTTTTTGGAAATTTATTAACAAAAGGAACTAATGATGAACCTACTTTTATAAGTCCTTCTCCTGCTCCTACATTTGTTATGAAGCTCATCTGTAAATCAGATATATTTAATAATTTTGCAAGTTCAATTCTATCTGTACTTGCTTGATTAAGCATTATTATAAATTCAGAGTTTGCAAGCATAGTTCTAGCAGTATGACTTTGTAATAAATCTTCAACATTTTGTGTTATACCTGTGCAGAAAGCTCCATATTTTCTAACTCGTTTCCAAAGTGTAAATAAGAAATTTGCAGAATATTCATATTGGAATAATAAATATATTTCATCAATGAAAATATAAGTATTTTTTCCTTTTGTTCTATTAGCAGTAATTCTATTCAATATAGAATCTAATACTACTAACATTCCTATTGGTTGTAATTGTTTACCTAATTCTAAAATATCATAGCATATTAAACTATTAGATGTATTTACATTAGTGTTCATAGCAAATGTATTTAAAGAACCATTTGTAAATAATTCTATTGCAAGTGCTATTTCTTTTGCCTCATCTTCTGGTTGTTTCAATAGTTCTTCTCTAAAATCTTGCAGAGTTGGTGGTATTCCTTGATAATTTCCTTGTTGGAATACTCTATAAACATTTGCCGTACATCTATCAATTATTGATTTTTGTTTCGGTCCGAGATTTCCACTACCAATTAGTTGTTCACACAAAGATAATATAAATTCAGATTTTAATATTACTGGATTTGCTCCATCTCCATATTGAGAGTTCATATCCATTGCATTTATGTGATTATTACTTACTGCTGATATTTTAATTACCTCTCCACCTAAAGATTTAACAAGTGGTGCATATTCGGATTCTGGGTCTATTAAAATAATGTCTGCATTTGGATCTCGTAATCTTATTGAAGTTATTTCTTGCTTTCCTGCAAATGATTTACCACTACCAGATACTCCCAAAATGAATGAGTTTCCATTTAAAAGTTGTCTTCTATCTGCAATAATCATATTTTTACTAATAGCATTTTGACCATAAAAAATACCATTCTCGTGCCTAATTTCTTGCACTTTGAATGGCATAAATACTGCTAAACTTTCAGTAGTTAAAGTTCTTACTGCATCTATTTTTCTAACTCCAAACGGTAATACTGTGTTAAGTCCATCTAATTGTTGAAATCTTAATATTCCAAGCTGACATAGATTTTTACTAGCTATTTTTAAAATTGCATCTGTCACACTTTCTAATTTTTCTTTTGATTCTTCTGTTATTACCATTGTAATAACTCCTAAAAACATTCTTTGGTCACGAATAGTCAAGTCATCTAACATTTCTTTTGAGTCATTTCTTTGTTGTTCCATATCATAAGGTATTATTGCAGAAAAATTATTTTGAGCATTCTGTTTTCTCTGCCAGTTTGTAATATTAGTTTCTACACCTAATCTACGATTTTCTGCCTCTTTTACTGCCTCGTCCATTGGTATTGGAATAACATCTATTGATAACATCATATTTTTATTTAAGTCTGTAAGCTCTGTTACCATATCATCATTGATATAACTAGAATATTCCTTTAAGAATAATACTCTCCCATATCTATCTCCCATTTTAAAGTAATCTCTTTCCAATTCTACTGTATCAGGACAAATAAAATCTTTGAAATTATGACCTTTTTTCATTGTTTCGTGTATATCAAACCTAAAAGAAGTTTCTTCTCCTGTTCTATAAAAGTCGTGTGCTATTCTTAATCTTTCTTTTGCATCTAATTCAACGCATTTTGAACCTAATGTATTAAATCTGCTTATCAATTCACTACCTGCTCTATTAAAATAATTTCGAGCTTCTTCGACATTTTTCTTATAAACAGATATTGTTATTATCTTTTCTTGCACTATCTCATTTGCATTTTTTGCTTGAGATACAAGCATTTTATTATATTCTTTTCTATAATCATTAAGTTCATCATTGCTTTCATCTAGTAATATTGTTTTTTCAAAATCTAATTTATTTATTCTTCTATTATTTATTGTAATTTTAGTTATTGCTCCAACATCTAATGAATTTAATAAATCAGAATAATCTAAAAACATTGCCTCTTTATCTTCTTTACTAGCAACTGCATAATTTATATCCATAAACTTAAATGATTTTGAAAATTTATTTTTACTTACTTGAAAAATTCCATCTTCCCATATTGCTTTTATTGGAATAATATCTTGAACACATCTCGGTATTTTAAATTTTTCTTTATCTAATTTAAAAATTTTATTAAGAGTTCTCATTATTTTTTACCTCCTTTTTCTTCTTTTTATCTTTCTTTTCTTTCTTCTTTTTCTGTGGTTTTAGCAAACTTTGTTTTAACTTTTTATCAATAGTTGGTTTAAAGTTTTGGGCATATATATTTGTTGCTTTAAATGTTAATTTTTTAGGTGTCAAAAACTCTGATTTTATTACTGCAACAATAAACTTTTCTGCTGTCATTCCGTTATATTTAACAAATCCAAGTACAGCAAAAGGTGCAGCACCTAATATACAAATCCACGATAAAGTTTCTAACCCTAAATATGGTTTGAGTGCAAAATATAAAACAACTGCAACAATACAAGCTATTACAGAAAAAATGAACTGCCTTAAAGACAGTCCAAAAAATATACTCTCACTAAATTCTCTAATATCTTTGTTTATTTTTACTTCCATCTATCTTGCCTCCTTATTTCTTTTTGCTTTTGTTTTTTTCTCTTGTTCCAACTTATCTCTTGCTTCTTCAAGTATGTATTCGTCTATCATTTTGTAATCTTTAACTTCAATCTCTCCTTGTTGTAATTTTATAAGTCTGTCAATAATTTTTTCTCTTAAATCAGGATTACACTTATCTAAAAATATTCCCATTGTAGTTGCAAGTGGTGTCATTGATGGATTTTGGTAATCATATATTTTCAAATCTGTCATTCCACTTTTGGTATTTATATCAACTATAACATCTGGTAGATCTTCAAACTTAATTACTACCTCATCACATCCATCATCAACATATAATAATTTTTCCTTATCTTTTAAAATTTTCATAACTTCTTCAACACTATAAAATTGATAATCTTCCATAATTTTATCTTCCTCCTTCTCACTAAAAGTATCAGCTAAATTTTCTCCTGCTAAAACTCTTTTAAAATCTGTTTTTGCTTTTTCAAAATCTGTCAAATAATAATAACCATATTGCCAATCAATCTTGTTGTCTTTAATTTCATATCCAAAACCAATAACATATTCATTATTCATTTTTACAAAAGCAATAGGTTGTTCTTTTCTATAACCAACATCAATTACATAAGCATTTTCTAATTGTCTTGTTTCACTCATAAAGCATTCCTCCTATAATCCCATCATTTCTCTAACAATTCTATCTGACATTCTAATAGTTCCTACCAGAACTAACATATTAAATATTAGCTCTCCAACATATTTCCATACCATAGTAACTGTTGCAGCACCAGTATCAACACTCGGCGAGGTTGTTACAAATGCTGAAAAGATTACACAAGCTAAAACTATAATTGCACCTTCTAAACAAACTGCTATATAACTCTTTAAAAAGCTCTTTCCTATATTTTGTGTTCCTTCTCCTGCAAAAGATGATAATGGTATTGGAGCTATTGCTGTGTACATATATAATTTAAAAAATCTTCCATATACTGTTAGAATTAAAATAAATGATAATACTGTTACAAAAAGTCCACCTAATAGTGTAACTGCCCATAAAGGAATACTCTCAAAAAATCCACATTTATTGATTGCATCAATAATTGATTGTGGCAGAGTCATAGCACTTGCTTGAAATGAACTTTTCGCCATAATTGTTGTTACTATTCCCTGTATTATCTTAAATACTGCTAACATTAGTTCTAATCCATAAGTAACAATTCCTTTTGCTATTGCAAATCTTAAAAATAGTTTTAATGCTTGTTCTGGTCTTTTTAGTTCTGAAAAATTAGTACAAGTTCTTGCTACTCCAACAACAAAAAATAAAACAAGTAATGCTAAACCTATTGCTTGTAAAGCTCCATTTATATTTAAAATAATATTCCATATTGCTCCACCTTTGAAATCTGCTGGACTTTGTGTAACTAACATATAAATTTCTGATAATTTACCATTCCATGTATCTAATGCGTTCTGTAAATTTCCTACAATCCAATTCACATCTAGCACCTCCATTCTAAATTTAATTTATTAAGGCAGATAAACTGCCTTAATTTTTATCCACCTGTAATAATATTTAAAATTTCTTTTGCAAATGTAATTACCACTCCACCTGCTAATGTCATTATTCCATTTGCTCTTTGTGTTGGATCATGAGATTTTAAACTCATACCTACTTGAACAATTCCAAAACCTAAAATAATCATTCCAACTGCTCTTATTAAGCCAAATATAAAATTAGATAAATTATTAACAATAGCTATTGGGTCATCTGCTGCGAATGAGTGAATTTGTTGTGCTACATTTAATGCAATAACATAACCTATAATTATTGCTCCTCTTTTTAATGTTTTCTTTAAAAATACTTTAAAATTTCCTTTTTTCTTATTTTCCATATCAAAAATCCTCCTTAATTTTTATTTTTGGGTACAAAAAAAGACCAAAGTATATTTGTTAGATATAACTTTGGTCTTTTAGATACTATTAGCATTATTCGTATCTTCTTTGTACATATTTTCAATTTCTTCACTTGATAATAATTCAATATCAAGTTCATTTGTTTCTAAATCTATAATTTCTTTTGTATCAATTTCTATATCATCTAAATTAAATGATATTGTTCCTATTGAATTTTCTGTTCCTCCATGTAGATATGGTTTTATTTCTTTATTTCCAATAGGTGTATTTATACTATTAAAATGTTCTTTTAGATTAAATTTAAAGTCTTTTACAGGTCTTTCCCCTCTAATAAATAGTAAAGCATAATTATTGTCTAGCATTCTTACCTCATCTGGTGTCAATAGTTCTCTACCTGCAATTTGGTCATTTGTAGAATAACTGCCATGTGAACCATAACTCCTACCATAAGTATTTGTATCTATTGTTTCTTTTCCTAATAACTCACTAACATACTTATGTGTGCTTTGTTCATTACCACCTAAATATAAAAACTCATCACAATTTCCAACTATACTTTCCCATTGCTTTTCAAATAGAGCTTTTAATTGTGCTAAATTTTGCAATATTATAGAAACAGATACCTCTCTTGACCTCATTACTGATAATATTTTATCAAAGTCATCTGGTAGGCTTACATTTGCAAATTCGTCCATTACAAAGTGTACATGAACTGGCAAACTGCCACCATATTTATAATCTGCTAAATAAAATAATTGTTGGAAAAGTTGTGTATATAAAACACTAACTAAAAAATTAAATGATGTATCATTATCTGGAATAATTGCAAATAGTGCAACTTTCTTTTCTCCTAAACTTGGCAAGTCTAGTTCATCTGTTTGTGTAAGTTGTGCCATACTCTCTAAATTAAATTTTTCAAGTCTTGCAGCAAGAGTTACTTGTATTGATTTTAATGTTTTAGCTGAACCTGAATGATATGCTCTATAATATTTTAAAGCAATATGTTCTGGGTTTCTTGTTTCTAATCTATTAAATAACATATCAAGAGGACTAACATATTCGTCATCATCTTCTTTAACATCTCCTGCTCGTAGTAATTCCATTACCATTACAAAGTTTTGTTCTTCTTCAGGAGCTTCATATTTCAAATAAAATATTAAAGCTAAAAGCAACATACTTGCAGCAGTATCCCAAAATGGGTCGTTTGTGCTACTTCCTTTTGGTGTTGTTGATTTAAAAAGGTTTGTTACTAATTTTTGAACATCATTATCTGTTTTTATATATACAAACGGATTATAGCAATGCGATTTCTCCATATTTATTAAGTCTAATACTTTAATTTCATATCCGTTCTTTTTCTAATAAATAACCTGTATCTCTTACAATTTCTCCTTTTGGATCAAGTATAACATACGAGGTTGCACATTGCATTACATTTGGCTTACAATAACTAAATGTCTTTCCTGCACCAGAACCACCAATAACTAATACATTAACATTTCTTCTATGCTTTCTTCCATTTAATCCAACAGAAACATTTTTAGTAAGCAACTTATTATAATTATTAGGTTGTTTGTATTTTTTATTTAATTCCTTTGCCTCGCCCCACTTGGCTGAACCATTTTCTTCTCTCCTCCTATAATTCTTTCTAGTTGATTCATATAATAAGATTGAAAATATATAAATAATCAAAAAAATAAGAATAGTTCTAATACTATTCTCTACAATAACTATTTTAAATGGCTGATTTAATGCTACACTACCATTTTTTATTATTTCTATAAGTCCACCTTTAGTATAAGGAGCTAAAAGGAGAGCAATCCAAATAATTGGAATAATTCCTATTACATACAACACTCTCATAATTCTTTTTTCATCTTGCTTCATTGCTTGTAAATTTTCCCTTTGCAGTTCTATTTAAAGATAACATCTTTTTATTTACAGGGGCTTTTAACAATTTTGACATTAACTTATCTATGATTTCTATATCAACATTTTCTTGTATTTTTATATTTCTAAATTCATTTAATGCATTTAATATTAGTCGATAATCATATTTATCTAAATTAATTGTTCTCATTTCTTCCATTGAACACTCCTCCTTATCTACTTGATTTTGATTTTGCTTTTTTATTATTTTGAACAGGTGCTATATTTACTTTAACCTTTTCTTTAGATTTTTGTTCATCTAATTTCTTTGCTTCAACTTTAAGTTCTGCAAGTTCTTTCTTTACAGATGGTTTCTTTGCTCCTTTAGATACCCCTTCTTGCATTTTGGAAGTCGTTGAGGAAGGCTCTGACAGAGGGTCTTTTTCCGTCTTTGCCATATTGAAATTTACTTTTGAGGTTTCTTCTGTCTGTATAGGCTTTTTAGAAAGTAAATCTTCTAATTGTTGTTCCTTTGATTTTTCTGGAATCCCCTTTTCTCTTTTTTCTGCCTCTCTATCTTCAATAGATTTTGTAATAACTGTATCCATTCTTGCTGTATCTGTTGTTGTTAGTTTAAATCTTTCAACAATTCTATTTATTCTTGAAGCATCTTCATCTTTAACCATAACATCAACCATTCCATCAATATCTTTGTTATTTCTATTGATTAAAGCACAATATGAAATACCATAATTTTTTGCCTCTCTTGCAAATGTTTTTAAATCTTCTCTGCTTACCGTAAATATTTTTAAAGGCTTTCCTGTTTTTAACATATTATTAAGTCTAATTTTTCCTTTTGTTTGTTTTTTATCTTTCATAATAGTATAAATCATTGCAGCAACATTCTTTGCTCCACTACCAGTTAGTCTTGCCAAAATTTCAAATCCCTCTAAACTTAATCTTACTACTTGTTCTGATACATCTCCATTAACACTCATATATCATTTACTCCTTTCCTTTTTTTCTTTTCTCTTTTTGTCTCTCTTTTGTTTCTTTTTCCATTTCTTCTTGTGTATCTAATTCAGATAAATTATTATCTATCTTCGGTACTCTTGTTTTAATATCTTCACATAATTCCACCCTCTTTCTTAATTTAACTAATTTATCATTTAAAGATGAAATCTGCTCTGCATATTCGTGCATTTCATTTCCATCTTTTGATAACTTTCTTTTTGCCCAAAGTCTTTCTCTTTGGTCTAGTATTTCTTTTATTTTAAAATTCACATCATCTTGATAGTTACTTAATTCTTCAAATGTTTTTATTTTATGTATTGCTAAAAATCTTGCTTCTTCAGATAATTGTTCCATTCTTGAAACATCTGCTCTAATACTTGGTGGTAATCTTTGTTGTGGTACATTATCTGGAAAAACTTTTAGCAAATAACAATAATGATAATATAAAGCAATAAATCCTTTCGCTTTGGCTCTTTTGTGCCTTTTAGCAAAAGGATAATTAACTTTTCTATAATTATAAACATTTTCTATAAACGGAACTCGAACTGCTTGTTCTTCTATTATTCTTCTTTTTATATTTTCTATTGAATAATTTTCTCCATATCTTCTTTCTATTCTAATATTTCTTTTATAAGGTTCTTTTCTTATACTAATTTTATTAGATCTAAAAATAATTTCATAATCTAATTTTTTCATTAGGTATAAAAAGTCATCATAAGAATATGCTTGTCTAATTGCTAAATCTAAATCTCGTTTTGCATTATTAGAATAGTTGTCAGTATATAAAGATTTTTTATAAAAATTATCATAATTCATTTTTTTCTTTGTTGCTTTTTCTTCTATTACACTTAATCCGTATTCCTTACAAAGCTCATCTGATATATGCCTCATTTTTGCATAATTAGTATGATTATCATAATATTTTAAGCCATCTTCAAAAGAAACAGAATTAAGCACAATGTGATTATGTATATGATTAGTATTAAGATGAGTTGTAACTACTACTTGAAATCTATCTCCCCACATTTCATTTGCAAGTTGCACACCAATTTGATGTGCTAATTCTGGAGTAACCTCTCCCTCTGCAAAAGATTGATATGCGTGAAATGCTAAAATTTTATCTTTTTTATTATAATATCTTTTTGTATCTTGCATTTCTTCATAAGCTGAATCTGTATCGCAATTTATTCCTGTAACAAAATATTCTTTTTCTGTTTTATCTGAATTTCTTGCATAATCAATTACATTTTGCAAGTCATCTACTAATATTTCATATTTCTGATTAAATTCAATTTTAGTTTTATTTTCATCTTTAGCATAACCTATAACATGATCCATTCTTTTAACAACTTTCCATATTTTTGTTACTGCCAAATTACCACCTCCTACAAAAATTTACTTTTTACTTCTTCTGCAAATTTGTGCCAATTATTTGCTTCACTCTTATAATAATCTTTATCTATTTTATCTGTTTGATTTGCTTTCTTTGCTATTTGATTAAGATTAACTCCTATTTTAGAAAGTTGTTTCATTATCACATAAAATTCTTTGCCAGGCTTTTCTTTTATATTTTCATTCATTAACAATCTTCTAAAATATTCTCCATAAGAAAGATTACATCTTTGACAATCTGCAATTAACTTTTCATTCTCTAATTCATTAAGCATTATATCTTTTCTTATATATCTTTTTCTCAAATCTCTCCCTCCTATTTTGCTCATTTAAAAATGGGGATTGGGGTTTCCCCATAGAATAGAATTTTGAAACACGATATTTTCGTGTGAACAAATTCAGTGCTTGCTAGGACAAGAAATTCATTTTTACAAAATTTTATTGTACCTTTTATTTTACCTATTTTGTACTTTTTGATATTTATATTGTTCAATTTCTTGTCTTTTTTTTAGTCCTAATTTATAACATAAATAATCATTTATGTCCTTACCATAAGGAGCAGGTATGTCATAAACATTGTACTTACTTAATGCAATAATCATTGCCTTTGTTGCTTCTCTTCCTGCTCTATCATTATCAAAATGTAATACTATATCTTGTACATCTTTATATTTATTCAAGTAATTTTGTAATGCTATTGGTACTTTACTTTGTTCTATGTTTGAACTTGGTTGATACACTCCTGCAAGTGCAATAAGATTATGATTTTTATAATCATATCCTTTTATTTTAAGCATTGTTGCATAAGATAATAGATCTATTGCACTTTCAAAAATATGTATAGTATTGTTTTTTATATTGCTTAACATTCTAAAAGAGAACTCTTTTGAACTACCTTTTGCATCTCTCATTATTCTTTTATTATTTGTACTTCTACATCCTGCATACTTAATATTTCCGTCATTATCGTATCCTAAAAAAACAATATTATTTGTTTTATCTTCTTGATAAATCAACTTTTTATCAACACATTCTTGTATTATTTCTTCATCAATACCACGATTTTTAAGGTAATCAATTGCCTGTTTATTTGTATTTGCTTTAATGGGAATAACAATTTGTCTTTTCTCTTTCAGTTCTTCTTTTGGTACAATATATTTTACTATTTCCATATTTAAAATACTTTTTACTGCCTCTTGTAGTGACATTTTTTCCACTTTCATAAGATAATCAAGTGCAGTTTTTCCACCCTCATTTGTTGAAAATCTATGCCATAATCCATTACTTATAATGACACTATCATGTGTCTTTAATGAGTAAGTACCTATACCTTTTTTCACTAATTCACTTGGATTATAATTCATAAAATAAGTCAATAAATCAATTTCTTTTGCTTTTTTTACTAACTCTTTTGGTACATATTTCGACATATTGCACCTCCTATCTTGCATCATTTTTTGTTTTTACCTTATCTTTTTTATAATTTTCAGTAATTATACCTAATGACTTATCAACAGAATAATTAATATGTTCTCTCATATTTCCATCAAAACTTAACCAATCATCATACATTTCATCTAGTACATTATCTCTTGATAAAAGTGCTTTTATTTCGGTTTTAGATAACTGATGATCGTACATAATACTATCAATTATTTCCTGCTTTGCCGTCAATTCATAAGCTCTATCTATTACATAATCAATACCTTTTTCTTTTATTTTATCTTTGAAATATTTTAATTCTATTTCTAATTTCTTATATAATTTTTCTTCCATTTTTTCTCCTTTCTTATATTCTTATATAAATTTAATCATTATATGGTACAACATTCTTTCTCATATAATTTATATAAGAGTCATCTATTCTGGAATAATTTTTTTCCTGTGTATAATATTCATTATCGTAACCATTACAATATTTTTCTACAATTTTATTCTGTATTCTTTTAACTTTTTTTTCACTTATCACATTTTTATTAGAATCAAGTTCAATTTCTTGAAGTTCTAATTGTAAGCCTATTCTTTCATTTTTGTATTTTCTCAATTCAATTTTTTTCTTTTTATATTCAAGTTCTAAATCTTCTAATTCTTTATTAGATGATGCAATTTTCATATTTAATTTTCCTATTTGTTCTAATAATTCTTTTTTTTGCATAATATCATCACTCCTTTTCTAAAAAAAAAGAAGTAAATCATATTCGACTTACTTCTATATTTTGTTCTATTTAATTAAAAATTCATTTATACCCATTTTAAAATATACCTTTACTTCATCTGCCCTAACTTTTTCATCAATTTTTTTTAATTCCATTAGTTGTATCATTTCTTCTTGATTTAAAACTATAGGTGTTGAATCCTCATATACTTTTAACTCTTGTGGATATTTTTCTGCTATAACTTGTAATTTATGATTTACTTATTACTTTTTTCTGTCAACTTTTTTGTTTACACTATTGCTAATAATATAGAAATTTGAAATATAGCTACTGATAAAATTCTTATTTTCCATTTTCAAATTTTAATTTTTTTTGGCGCTTAGCTTCAAATTTCCAATAACCATGATTACGATTTCGATGTTTTTTTTGAATCTTGTTTTGATTGTTTTTCATGTCTTGTTCAGCATTTAATATAATAGCTTTTTTTTCGTTGGAAACAAATTTAAGAAAAACATCATATAGGTACAGCCATCCATCGTATGAGATTTCAGTAAGCGTTGACTCTAATTTAATTTTTAAAAACTTGCAAATGCGTTTTTGTTGCTCATAAGTAAACAATTTTTTTGTTTTATCTTTGAAAGTATTTCCAGATGCTAAAAATATATATGACAGAAAATTTCTATAGTCTATCGCATCCTCAACATCAGCAGATGTTTTTCTTTGAAAGTGAGCAAAACATATTCGTGCATTTGGCACAGGATAAAAATCTGATGGTTTAAACTCATAAATCAATTCAGCGGAAAACCAAGGTTTGTATAAAAGAGACCTCAAACTTTCGTTATAAAAGGGCTGTCCAGAATACCTGAGAAAAGCCTCATACTGCATTATGAAATATATATCTTCAGGAGGATTATCGGCTTCAAATACCTTTTTCACAATATCAGCAGTTATGTTAAATGGAATATTTGCACATACTTTATATGGTTCTTTTACTGATATTTTATATTTTAAAAAATCCATCTCTATTATTTGAACTTTTTTAGATTCTTTATACTTTTCAGATAAAGTTTTCGCTAATTTCGCATCAAACTCTATTGCTATAACTTGCTTGCTTTTTTTTGCAAGTTCAATGGTAATAATTCCTTTTCCAGGACCTATCTCAATTATAATATCGTCGTTACAAATATTACTCTTTGATAACAAAGTCGCTACAAGTTGTTTACTATGTAAATAATTTTGCGAATGTTCTATTCCCATAAATACCTCCTTTACAAATTACTATTATTCGCTATGATTATATCATAAAAATATTATTTTTACCATCTTTCTGGAGAATTTTTATTAGGAGATTTATTTTCTTTTTCTTCTTGCTCATTTCCAAGCATTTCATGGTCATTTTCATTGATTTTTAGTTCTGCATTAATCTCTTCTAGCTTTCTTAACTTTTCTTGTAATTCTTGCTCTTTAGGAAACTCTTTTTGAGATTCTTCTTTTGCATTTTCTAATTGAAAATATGTGTTATCAAGTTTTTCTCTTTCATGAGGTATATCTTTTGAAATATTTTCTAAACAATTATTTATTCTTGTTATATTACCATTTATATCAGTTCCTAAATCAATAGAATAGCTGAATTTATTTTTTAATTTCAGTCTAATGTTTTTACTAAATGAATTGAAACTAATTTCCATAGTAAAGCCTCTATACTCCCCAATTTCTTTTACTTCCATACTTTTTAAATCTTGTATGCTCTCTAACAATTTTTTTCCAGCCTCTTGTTTATCAGTATATGCAATACCATTTATTTTCATAGGAGAAAATCCATCTAAATTAGGTTTTGTATATTCCTCCAACTTAATTATATCTTCTTCCATTGCTGCAATTTTATTATTAAGTCTTGCAATTTCTTCTGGAAAGTATTTAATAATCTTATCTTGTAAAGAATACTTTTGGTTCATAAATTCTTGCCTTACCAATTTTAATTTTGCTACATCAGTATCTAATGAAGTCTTTTCTAATATTTTAGGATTTCCTGTTGCTAGAGCTTTTATCTCCCCATAAGTAAGTGCTTTATCATCAATATCTTCCATTGTTCTTGCAGGTGTTTTTGATGTCATTATTTGAGATATAAATTTTTGTTTTTGCTCTACTAATTGATACATATAACTATCAAATGTTTTCTCTGTAACATAAGAATATACAAATACCTTTTTATTTTCATTTCCCTGTCTAATCATTCTACCATTTCTTTGTGTTAAATCAGATGGTTTCCAAGCACAATCTAAATGATGAGTTGCTATTAACTTATCTTGAACATTAGTACCTGCACCCATTTTTTGAGTTGAACCAATCAACACTCTAACTTGTCCTTTTCTTACTTTGCTAAATAATTCTTTCTTTTTTACTTCATTGTCTGCCTCATGAATAAAAACTATTTCATCAGGTGGAATACCTTTTTGAATTAGCTTTTTCTTTAATTCATTATATACATCTATAAATTCTTCTTTTTCATATCCTTTCAAGTCTTTTGGAGTTGATAAATCACAGAATACAAGTTGTGTTGATTTTTTATCACTATTTTCATCCCATATTCTATAAATATTTTCAGAACAAGAATTTACTTTGCTACTTTCCGAATCTGGTAATAAAGGATTCATAAGTCTTTGGTCTAATGCTAGTTTTCTACCCTCATTTGTAATTTTAAGCATATTATCTTCTGTTGCATCAACTGTTCCTGACCTTATTTTTTCTGCTCTTTCTCCTAAAGCCTTAACCATTTCTTCCTGTATTTCACTTGGTTTTACAACAACATTTATATTTTCAAATTCTGGTGTTGGTAAATTTAAGGTTTCAGCAGTTTGAATATCTGCTACTTCTTTAAACATAGACATTAACTCTGGTAAATTATGAAATTTTGCAAATCTTGTTTTTGCTCTATATCCTGTACCCTCTGGTGCAAGTTCTATTGCAGTAACAGTTTCTCCAAAGGTACTTGCCCAATTATCAAAATGCTCTAAACTATTTTCTTTTAGTCCTGCATATTGTAAATATCTCTGCATTGTATAAAGTTCTGCCATTGAATTACTTACTGGTGTTCCAGTAGCAAATACAGAACCTTTGCCTCCTGTAATTTCATCTAAATATCTACATTTCATAAAAAGGTCGGAAGATTTTTGTGCTTCAGTTTGTGCTATTCCACCAACATTACGCATTTTCGTATATAAAAACAAATTCTTATAATTATGAGCTTCATCAACAAATAATTTATCTACACCTAATTCTTCAAATGTTACAACATCATCTTTTCTTTCTTCCTTATGTAATTTCTCTAATCTAGTTTCTAATGATTTTCTTGTTTTCTCCATTTGTTTAATAGTATAGTTTTCTCCTCTGTTTGATTTTTCAGAGGCAATTCCTTTTGTAATATCACTTATTTGTTCTTCTAATAATGCAATTTGTCTTTCTATTGACATTGGTATTCTTTCAAATTGTGAATGTCCAATAATTACTGCATCAAATTCTCCTGTTGCTATCCTACTACAAAATTTCTTTCTATTTTTGGTTTCAAAGTCTTTTTTAGTAGCAACTAAAATATTAGCACTTGGATAAAGTTGCAAAAACTCACTTGCAAACTGCTCTATAATATGATTTGGAACTACAAATAAAGACTTATTACATAAGCCTAAACGCTTACTTTCCATTGCAGCTGCGACCATCTCAAAAGTCTTTCCTGCACCTACTTCATGTGCTAATAATGTGTTATTACCATATAAAACATGTGCTACTGCATTAAGTTGATGTGTTCTTAATTTTATCTCTGGATTCATTCCTACAAACCCTATATGAGAGCCATCATATTCTCTTGGTCTTATGCAATTAAATTTATCATTATAAAGTCTTACTAAATGATTTCTTCTTTCTGGATCTTCCCATACCCAATTTAAGAATGCTTCTTTTATTGCGTCTTGTTTACTACAAGCTATTGCAGTTTCTTTTCTGTTTAATACTCTTTGTTTTCTGCCCTCATCATCTATAAATGTATCAAATATTTTTACATCTTTTAGATTAAGTGTCTGTTCTATTATTTTATATGCATTTATTCTTGATGTACCATAAGTTGTATATGCTTTTACATTGTTTCTATCATTACTTTTTCCATCAATATACCATTCAGCAGTTATATTAGAATATTTAACATGAATATCCCATCTGTTATAACTTGGTGTATCTAATAATTCAAAAATAAACTTTCTAATAATCTCTGGTGGTATCCATGTTGAGCCTAACTTAATTCCAATTTCACTTGCAGTAAGGTCTTTTGGAATAACCTCTTTTAATTTTTCAACATTTATATTAAAACTAGAATCTTCTTTTGCAAATTGTTCTGCAACTTTTAGTTTTTCTCTAACATTACCAGATAAATATTCATCAGCAGTTACCCAATTATTTGTATTTTCATAATCAGGTACTTTAAATATAACACCCTCTAAACTATTTATTATTTCTTCTTTGTCTATCTTACATAATTGTTGCATATAATCTAAATCAACTTTTGCCTTATCTTGTATAGATAAAATCAAAGCCTCATCTGGAGTATCTACTTTTAATACTTTCTTTTTAGCTTTTATAGTTCTTTTGCTAAATATATCAGCTTTTCCTACAAATTTACCCTCTCCATCCATCTTTTCAAGTGAGCATAATAAGAAATAACTACTATCATTAGAAAATGCTGTTTCATTTGCTCTTGAATTTATTAAGCCATATTCTTTTGTAAATCTATCATATAATTCATTTAATTTTGCTTGTGCAATATGAATTTCCTCATTTGAATAATCTTCCATTTGAAAATCTATCAGTTCTCTTACTTGTTCTCTTAACAAAATTAAGCCTTTTATTCTATTTTGTGCCGTTAAAGGTAACTCATCTTGTAATATCATTTTTGAATTTTCTCTAAAATACAATTTATCATCTACTATTGCATAAGAATAATTCTTAACAGTTGGAATTGCAGGTATTGATGTGTCTTCTTGTTCAATTTCATTTTCAATACTATTATTCTGTAATTCTCCATGTATATTAGTTATCGCATAATTTAATTGTTCTTCTAAATTTGTGTCTTCTTCTGCTTTACAAGTTGAATCATAGCCATAAGCAGTAGATACCATTTCCATTTTTCCTAATATCATATCTGGATTATCTACAAAATATTTATTCATTGTAATATTGTTTTCATCTGTATCAAGATATACCCAATCTGGCATTATATCGGTCAAATTCTCTCTTTTTTGTAAGAAGATAATATCTGATGTTACTTTTGTTCCTGCATTCTTTGTAAAAGTATTATCTGGTAATCTAATAGCACCTAAAAGGTCTGCTCTTTGTGCTAAATACTTTCTAACCTCTGGACTTGCTTTATCCATTGTTCCTTTTGAAGTAATAAATGCAATTACTCCTCCTGGTCTAACTTTATCTAAAGTTTTAGCAAAGAAATAATCGTGTATTAGAAAATTATTTTTATCATATCTTTTATCATTAACTTTGAAATCTCCAAATGGCACATTTCCTATTGCTATATCAAAAAACGAGTCTGGTAAATCTGCTTTTTCATAACCTTGAACTTTAATATTTGCTTTTTGATATAATTGTTTTGCTATCTTACCACTTATAGAATCTAGTTCTACTCCATATAGTTTTGAACTTTGCATTTCTTGTGGCAACATTCCTAAAAAATTTCCTGTACCACAACTTGGTTCAAGAATATTTGCTTGTTCAACACCCATGTTTTTTAGGGTGTCATATATTGCATTTATAACTACTGGTGGTGTATAAAAAGCAGTTAATGTTGAAGCTCTTGCTGACTTATATTCTTCATCTGTAAGAATTTCTTTTAATTCGTTATATTCTTCGCTCCAATTATCTTTACTTTCATCAAACACATCTGGAAGTCCTCCCCAACCGACATATTTCGACAAAATATTCTGTTCTTCTGAATTTGCTAATCTATTTTCATCTTCTAATTTATGCAAAAGTTTTATTGCTTCAATATTTCTTCTTACTTTTTCTTTTGGTGTACCTTCTCCTAATAATTTATCATCAATGTGATAATTAACCTTTTCTTGTTTAGGTTTTGGTTCTACTATTTCCTGTTTGTTAGTAGTAATTTCCTCTTCAAAGTTTCTGTCATTACTATGATAAAGTGAAACTGCTCGTAAATAACTTTCATTTCTCATAATTGGATAATGTGCATTTTCTAACATTGTTTGGTCTAACAAAACAATTTCATCTAATTCTTTGTTAATAGCCTCAACTCTATATTTTCTATCACTTTCTAAATAAATAATTTGTCCTATTTTAAATTGTGTTTTTGGATCTTCGCTTAATTCTTTTACTGTACTAATAGCATTAGCAATTATTTGAGTTTCAACTCTATCAGCAATATCTTTTAATTCTGCCTCTTGTTCTAAATTATCAATAAATTCTTGACTAACTTCTTCTAGGTTTGTATCTGCTAATTCTGTAATATCAGTAAATTTTGCTAAGTCTTTTCTAATATCGTCTAAAGTCTTTTTATCTGCATTTTCTGAATATTCTAAAAGTCCACCATCAATTTCTGTTCCCCTGTTGTCATATATTGCATAATAATATCCCTCATCATTTGTATGAAAATGAAAGTAATTTCCATTACTCAACTTATAATTTTTTTCAATATTTATACTAGATATATCTATAAAATCATTTGTATTTTCTTTTAACCCTCTATCTAGCATCCATTTTTCTTTTTCATAGTCATTTTCTAGCCATTCTTGATATTTTATTTTTTCTTCATCATTAAAATATCTATCTAATCTAATAATTTCTTTAAGCCTTTGTTCAACATTACTCCAATTTATTAGTAGCTCTACTCTATCATCTTTATAGCCTTTATATAACTTTATTCCTTTGCTATCATGCTCTTGTCCAAAATCTGCACCAGAATATGCAGAACTTGAACCTCCTATTCCATATTCATGTTTTAGAAATATTATATTTTCTTTTGCTGATAAACTTCTTTTAAATTGTTCATAAATTCTATATTTGCTATGTGAAAAATTACTGCCCTCAATAAGTGTTTTATCTATCATTTCTTGAGTAAAAGAAAAAGCAGGAGTATTTTCTACTTCTGCTTGTGCTTGAATACTATTTATTTGTGTATCTACACTTAGTAATTCCTTAATTGGTGGTACATAGGTATCTTCAAAAAGATTTAATTGTAAATTAGCTCTGACATTATCATTTCTTCGGCTTGGTTCTTTATTGAGTTCATTGCTTGTACCCAACTCATTTGATTCTCTCTTTTCATTTCCTCTGTTATTTGATTCTTCTCTGCTAGACTTGTTATTATCTGTTTCATTCTCTTTTGGGCTGTTTGCTCTATTTCTCCTAAATGTTCTTCCATCTTGCCATCTAACATTAATTCCTCGTATAACCCTCTTTTGTGTTCTTTTAGGAATTTCTCCCTCATTCTTGAGAATCTCCCCTGTGCCATTTTCTTCGTTTTTGGTAATGCTACTTGTGGTATTTGGTAATCTCCCATTTGATTGTATGTTAATTCTATCATAATCATTTCTCCCTTCATTATTTTTTTCTTCATTATTATGATAATTTATTTTTTCATTATTAACAAATGTACGATTTGTTAATTTATAATTTTTTTCATAATTTATAACACTAGAATAGATTTCTCTTAATTCTTGTTCTGCAATATCACTTATTGCTGCACCTAATCTTGAAACAACTCTTTTATTATTAAAACTACTAATCATTTCAAAATCCGATACATTAAAATGTTCTGTTGGTTCAATACCACATCTTTTCATTGCCATATATGATATTGATTTTGCAAGTAATACAATAAAGTTTCCCTCTATATCTATATCTTGCATTCCCTCTAATAAGCTACCATCTAAAACATCTTTTAAATCAACTAAATAATCTTGATAATTATCTTCTACTAAATTTATAGATGCAGAATATATTGCTTCTGCTAAATTAGATTTAACTTCTAAATTTCCAAAACTATTTTCTAATGTTTCTATAATTCCATTTTCATAAGAAGGTTTTATTTCCCACAACTTAAACTCTTTGTTTATTCCACTATGTGTATCTGAAATGTCAAAAACATGTCTTAATACATTTCTACCATTTTCTATTGATAATAATGCAATACCTTTTGCACCCTTATTAACCCATCTTCGTAATTTTTTATTCCAAGTTTCTATATCTGCACAAGCAGTAGCATTTGGTTTTTGAGCATATATTAACACTTGTTCATTAAAAGAATATTTGTAATTGTTACTCGCTGTATTTAAAAACTTAATCCAACTTTCTCCATTTTGAGTAATTTCTTTCAATGTTTCACTTGTCATTTCATTTATTAGTTGATATTTATTCGCCATCGGTTTCCTCCTTTCTCGTTTCTTGATAATTGAAATACCCTATTGTATTATGGTCTTTAATAAACTCTCGCAGTGCAATAATATTTAAAACATCAGGGTCTTTCGTTATTTCTTTTAAATCTTCTATTTTTAAATTAGAAATATCTTTTTCTGTTGATTTCCCAATACTTATTAACTTGTTATATGTTTCCATTCTTAAATTTCTTTTTCTAGGCATTTCACACCTCCTATTTTTAACAAATTAAAAAGAGCTAGATTTTTCTAACCCTTAATTTATCTTATTTTTTTTACCATATATTTTGTGTTTTTAATAAATTCAAATCCATTTTCATTATAAAAAGAAACTAATCTTTTCATAATTACATCTTTCTTCTTGTTTTTTTCTGAAATGTTTTGAAGTCCCTTACTTTTATTTACTACTCTTGGCTGTGGTAAAACTATTATTTTATCTATAATTGTATTTGCATAGTAATATAATATATCTTCAAGATTATCTATAATATAACTGCCTATACCACAACTCCTGAATTGTTTATTTATATAAAAGTCCTCTATATAAACTATTGTATCATCTTCATCAGCAATTTCTGGTTTGATATTTCCATCTTTACCAACTATAGCTGAAGCCATAGCCTCAAAATCCCAACCTCTGCAATCTGCTACATCACTCAATGTTATTCCAAATCTTGTAAAATCCATAAGTGTAAAAAATCTTCCTTTTATAGAACCTATTTGCATTTTTTCTTCTTCATCAGGATTAGTAACATATATATTCATAAAGAAATCCTTTATATATTGACTATCAAAATCCATTCCATCTATATGTGTTACAATATCTTCTCTTACATATTCTAATTCTGGTCTAACAATATACGCTCTAAAAGATAAAGAGTCCCAACCTAATTTTTCTAATTTATCTAATTTAATCATTTTTATCATTCCTTTCAAATATTCAAAAGAGAGCTAATAATCTAGCTCTCCATCATTTACTATTTATCTTTATTTTGTTTACTCTTAATTATAATATAAGCTATTCCTAGTAAAGATAGAATAATTGAACCTGCAAATAATTTTATTTTGCTTTCCACTCCTGTTTTAGGAACTTCTATCTTTTTATTTTCAAAAGTAAATTCTATTGTATTTTCATTTTCTTCTACTTGTGTATCATCTATAAATATACCTTTGTCATTGATTTCTACTTTAACAACTTTATCAGATAATTCATAATCTTTTGGTGCTTTTATTTCTTTAATGTAATATGTTCCATATCTCAATTCTTCAAATAAAGCTGTTCCATCTTCTGAATTAGATTTAACCTCTTTAATAAGTTTTGTACATTCTGGATCTTCGTATATTGCAAATATGAATTTGTCTTTAATAACTTCTTTTGTTTCAGTATCAATCTTAATTACCTTTACATTTTTTAGTATTGGCATATCTTTCATTTCTATTTTTTGAGTTTCTTTATCAGTTGTTACTGTGAATTTTATTTCTTCAGTAATTTCATAACCATAAGGAGCAGTAGTTTCTTTTAAGATATATGTTTTACCTTCTTCTAAACCTTTTACTTTATGAGGTTCTTTAGTAGATGTCCATTTATCTATTGTGTTACCATCTTCATCTATAACTTCTAGTTCTGCACCCTCTAATTCGTTTCCATTAGTTATATCTGTTTTTGTTATTTCTACTAATTTATCAATCATAACTACTTTTTGTGTTTCTTTATCTGGTGTTACAATAAACTCTACATCAGTTGCTTTTACATAAGAATCTGCAACTATTTCTTCATGTAATGTATAAGTTTCTCCCTCAACTAAATTTTTGATTTTGTGTGGTTCTTTACCAGATACCCACTCATCAACTACTTTGTTGTATTTATCTAATACTTGAATTGTTGCACCTTCAATTTCTTTTCCTGCAATATCGACTTTGCTCATTTCTACTATTTTGTCTATCATTTCAACTTTTTGAATATCTTTTTTATTTGTAACTTCAAATTCAACATCTGTTGCTACAACATATCCATCAGGAGCATATTCTTCATGTAAAATATATTTTTTACCTTCTTCTATTCCATTTATGTTATGATTTTCTTTTGTAGATGTCCAACTATCGATTACATTTCCGTCTTTATCAGTAACAACAATTTCTGCACCCTCAATTTCTTTTCCACCTATATCTGCTTTTGTCATTGTTACTATTTTATCTATCATTTTAACTTGTTGTACTTTTGTTGTACTTTCAACTTTAAATTCTATTGTAGAAGCTCTTACATATCCATCAGGTGCAATTTCTTCTTTTAATTTATAAGTTTTTCCAACTACCAAGCCCTCTATTTTATGAGTCTTTTTAGTAGATGTCCATGTATCAACAACTTTATTATTTTCATCAATAACAGATAATTTTGCACCTTCAAGTTCATCATCTCCTGTTACAGATTTTTTAGAAAATTCAAACATTGTTGTATCATTAGATATATCTTTAATATCTTCATATACCTTTGTTGTTAAGTCTTTTTGTTCAAATTTTACTTCATATTTAGTCCAATTTAAAACTAATCCGTCTAAAGTTTTTGTTTCCTCTAATTCATAAGTTCCCATAGGTAAATTATCAACTTTTAAATTACCTTTTTTATCCAAATTATATTTCTTTATTTCTTGACCTTTAGTATATATTTTGCTTCCATCTGCATAATCAATAATATCTTCTTTTGCAGTAAGTTTGAATTCAATACCTGATAAATCAGAGGTATCAACCAATGATGTGTCAGCATCTTCTCTTAATGCTATTGTTTTATTTATAATTAAAGTGCCTGTAGGTTGTTCATTTTTCATTAAAACTTCTTTAATAAAATCTTCATCTTGATCTTTATCATAATCTCTTATTCCTTTTATTTCAAAAGTAACTGGTTTTTCTAATTGTAAGAAACCTTTTGGAGTTTTTATTTCATAAATTGCATAACTTCCAACTGGTAATTGTAAAGGAGTAACAACTGAACCTTTATCATCTTTGTTATTAGTAAAGCTTTTATCTGGTACTATCATATTATCTGCATTTGTTGTAAATGAAGTATATGTTGTACTACCAATTTTTTGTGAAATTGATTCTCCTTTTTTCCATATTATTTTTCCTGTTGCTCTATCGTAAATATCTTTTTCAGCTTTTATTTCAAAGGTTGTACTTGTCAATGTAACAACTTTTCCAGTTTTTAAATCTTTTTTGATTAACTTTATATATGCTTCTAATTGTTCATTATTAACAACAATATGTTTTGTTTTTTGTGGTATTTCTTTTATTTCACTTTCGTCTTGAGTAATAGAAAAATAGAAATCACTTGCACTTTCATAATCTTTTGGTGTAACTGTTTCCTTAACGATATATTTACCATAAGGTAAGTTCTTTTGTGTGTATGCATTACCATCTTTGTCAGTTACTAATACATCATAAGTAGGAGCTATTTTTTGAGCCTCTGCTACTCTTTTAGTATCGACATTAACTTTATTTCCGTTTTCATCAACACCATTCCATACTTCAGCATAAGTATATCCTTGTGAATATGCTCTTTCTACAGCTGAATTTAATTTTATTGTAAATTCTGCACCTTCAAGTCCTGGTGTTTCTCCTGAATTTACTTTTATTCCAGATTTAAAGATGTGAACTCCCATTTTCTTTACATCTTCATTACTTGTAGTCTTATTTGCTATAACTTTTGTGTGTTGGTCTTTGTACTCTAAATTTACTGGGTATTCAGTTTTATCTAATAAATAACCAACTGAAGCTTTATCTTCTTTTACAATATATTTTCCAAGTGGTAAATCTTCAACAGGAGTTGTATTACCGAATTTATCCATAGTTCTTGTTGCTACTAAATCTCCTTTTGAATAATACTTTTTACTTTTAGCTACATTGTATATATCTTCATTAGCAAATACTTTATAAACTGCATTTTCTAGTGTAGCATCTCCTTGTGCCATGCTTCCTGTTTCACTATCTTTTTTAATTATTTCAATAGAACCTTTTGGCTCTGTATCAACTACTCCTTCAATTTTTAATTCTATAACTGGTGTAGTAGAATTAACATATTGAATATTAGCATTAAATATTGTTTCATTTAATAAATATCCTTTAGGTGCTTGTGTTTCATAAACTATATATTTACCTACTGGAATATCACTTAATGTTGCGACACCATCTGAATTAGATGTTATTTTAGCAACTACTTGTCCTTTAGAATAGAACTTTTTAGTTTTCGCAACATTATATATATCTTCATTTGCCTTTACTTCAAATTCTGCTCCTGCTATTTTATCATTATTTGTACTTACTTTATAAATCTTTATTTGTCCAGTAGGTTCGTTATTTTTAAATGTTACACTAGCTGTTTGACCACCTGCTACATTAACTCTTTGAATACTTGTATCTAATAAATAACCACTAGCAACTGATTCTTCTTTTACAAAATATGTACCAGGTTTTAGTTTTTCAATTAAAATTTTACCTTCATTATTTGTATTTGCTTTCTTTACTAAATCAGTACATTCATTATTTCTATATAGACCAAAAACACAATCTGAAACTGCATTTCCCATATTATTTGTTTTTCTAATTTCTATTTTTCCACTTTCAACATGAACTGAAACACTAAATGCTGATGGATCAACATAGTTAGAAAATATTAAGTTTTGAACACTACCTGAAGTAAATGTAAAATACATATAATTTGACATTGTAGAACTATTATATGCACTTCCATTTGGCATTAATTGATATAGCCCATATTCTCTTGAATTAAATGTTACATTTTCTACATTACAATTATCAGATATTGTTATTACTAAATCATTACTTCCTTGTGTATGGCTAAATGTTACTCCATCTTTTGATTGTGAAAATGATTGATATGCTGATAATTTTCCATTATTATCTGTTATCACTTTTCTATCTCCAATAGCAACACTTTGTGTTGAACCATTAAAAGATGTATTTCCATGATACTGATTATAATATCCTTCAGCTTCTGCTACCCAATTAGCATAGTGTCCTGATGACATGAAATTTCCATTCCATGAATCTCTTGGGAATGCATCAAATGAACTATTTATATTGTTATGTATATACTCCCATACATATTGTTGAGTACAACATGCTGCTCTATATGCTTCATCTGATGATGGTAACCCTAAACCATATTTCATAGTATAACCAAAATATATCATTTCAGCTATTTTCTCGTATTGTGGTAAGTTTTGTTTATATTGAACATAAAAATCTCCGTTGAAAGTATATTCACTTCCGTTAGGAGATTTTACACCCTTTTGACAACAAAAAGCTATATAAGTTTGACCATCATAAGTAGCATAATGTAATTCGTGTCCTACTTTTGCTAAACTTCCTGATATTACACCAAATTGTGCATTTGAATTCATATCAGTAATAAATGCTGCAAAAGTATTAATTGGCAAAGATGTTAATAGCAATAATGCTAAACATATAATTGCCATAAATTTCTTTGTTTTACTTTTCATATTTTTATCATCCTTTCATAAAAAATAAGCCTTAACTAAAAAATTAAAGCTTATAAATATAATTTATTTAATTTAATTTTATTTTATTGCCCAGAAATAGTATTTTCCACACAAACATTGACTTATTTTGTATTGAACAGAAGGCCATCCTTTTGTATAATTTTCAAAAGCAATTTGAGCTTCATTCCAACTCGAATAATATCCATGTTCATTTGCCCCATCTCCTGCAATATGGTGAGTTCCACCCTCTGCACACCAATAAGCTAAATCACTTGGTGTAGGCTCTTTTGTAACTTTATCTTTACTTTTTTTCTCTTCTTGTACTCTTGTTCCATTCGTATCTTCATCGTTATTTTCTCTATTATCATTTGCATTATTTTCCAATACCGTATTAGACATTTGTTCTTTTTTTATAACATCATTTTCAATAGTTTTAGATTCTTCATTTTTATTAGTATTTTTTGCTATATTCTCTTGTCTAATAGTTGGATTTTTCTTTGGTTCTTCTTGAATACTTGTATTATTAACTTTTACAATATCCGCTTCTAAATGTGTTTTTTCTTCAATCTCTTGTTCTTCTGTATTGTTTTCAACAACAATCACTTCAATATCTTCTTTTTCTTCGTCATCAATATTATTTATTTCAGTTACAATCTCTTTCTCATTTTCTATTTTACTTAAACTTAATTTCTTTGATTTTATAATCATCATATTCGCAAATAATGCCACTATTAAGGCTATAATTATTAAAACTAATATCTTTTTACTCTTCATTACTACCATCTCCTTATAGCTTAATTATATGCTTTTTAGAGATAAAAACAAATGTATAAATTATTATATAAAATATATTAAATAATATTATAATAATTATCTTTTAGTTTGTAATATAGTATGTATTTAAAAGGGATTGTAAGGGAAAACTTTGTAAAGTGTTCACACAAACAAGTATAACTAAATATATCTAATTTTGTTCACACACTATCTTGAATTTCTTTCTTGTTTTATTCGTTCTCGCCTAATGTAATCTTGCACACATTGAATAATAAAATCTTCAACATTTCCAGATTCTTTAACTCTACTTGGAATATATTTTTCAATTTTTTCATTGTGTATCTTTATATATTCTTTTTGATTAGGCTTTTCCTGTTGTAGTATTTCTTCTATTTTTTCTTCTGTTAGGTTTCCTTCTTGTTCTAATTTCTTTAATCTTATTGCTTGACTTAAAGAAGGTGTTACCTCATCAAATTCAAATATATTTTCTACAACATATTGATTTTCTTCACTTAAATATGATAATTCTACTGCTGGTCTAAAAGCTATTCTTTTCTTATCAACTTGTTCTAATAACTCTGGTATTAAATAAGTAAGTCTAATATATCTTCTTATATTTTCTCTACTTTCTCCAACCTCATTACCTAATATTTCATCAGTTCTTAGCTTTGCCACCACTGGTGTCGAAGTTTCATTTTCTTCTAAATCAACTCTTTTTCCCTGATGTTTCATAGCTTCAAGTTTCATTTTATATGCAAATGCTTTTTCACTAGGCAATATTTCTTCTCTTTGAATATTACTATCTACCATAAGAATTGTTGCCTCATCATCAGTTAAGTCTTTAACAATACATTTTATTTTATCTATTCCTGCAAGTTCACACGCTCTTTTTCTTCTATGTCCAGAAATCATTTGATAATTTCCTTCTCCTCGTTTTCTTACTATAACAGGTAATAAAACTCCATGTTCTTTTACACTTTTAACCATTTCTTCCATTTTATCATCATCTATAACTCTAAAAGGGTGGTCTGGAAATTCTCCTATTTTATATAGTTCTATTTCCTTTACCTCATCAACAACTGGATTATCTCTTTGTTCTTGACTTGTGAATAAATCATCTAACTTTGGAAGTACCATCTTTTTGTCTTGTTCTTTCATTTTCTAATACCTCCTTTGCTAAATTATTGTATGCGTTTGCAACAGGACTATTTTTATCAAACTCAAATATACTCTTTCCTGTTGATGTTGATTTTGCTGTATTTATTGCTTTGGGTATTTCAGCACCATATATTTTCACATATTGTCCATAATTGTCGATTAAAGTATCTCTTACATCTTTTGATAAATTTGTTCTTTTATCTACTAATGTAAGTAATACTCCTCCTATTTTTAAATTAGGATTTATTTGTTTCTGCACTCTCGTAACTGTCTTTAATAAATGTCCCATTCCTTTTGCAGCTAGATATTCTCCCTGTACTGGAATTATTATCTTATCACTACAAGCAAGTGCATTTATTGTTATCATTCCAAGAGATGGCATACAATCTATCAATACATAATCATAGTTATCTTTAATACCTCTTATAGAATTTTTAAGCGTGAACTCTCTGCTCATTGCATTAACTAATGAAAACTCTATTGCTGATAAATCTAAATTTGCAGGAATTAAATCTACTCCTTCTTTATGATGAAGAATAGCATTTTCTGCATTTATTTCATTATCACATATTGTATCAGACATTAATGTTCCAATAGTATTCTGCAATTCATCTTGATTATAGTAACCCATACAAGTAGTTAAATCTCCGTTGTGGATCTGCATCAATTAGTAATACTCTTTTTCCTTGTTTACTAAGTGCAACTCCTAAACTAAATGTAGTTGTTGTTTTTCCAACTCCACCTTTTTGATTTGCTATTGCAATTATCTGACACTTTCCCATTCTTGCTCCTTTCCTCAAAAAAAGAGCTAACTCCTAAAAGCTAACTCTTGTCTTGAATATTTATTCCTCTGTTATTTCTTTATCATCTTGTAAATGAGTAGAAACATATATAAACTCCTCATCATCTGCTAATTTACCAAATAAATTGTTAAGTCCTGCGATAAAAGATTTTATATCTTCTTGAACATTATAACTATATGAATAATTCAAATAGTATTCATTTAAATTATCATATAAAGGTACAATATTTACTAATCCTGGTCTTATCTTTTTTCTTAATATTACCCAATTAGGTATATCGTCTTTTATAATATTAACAATTTTATCTTCAGAAATTAACATTCTCATAATTCCATTCATTATATCTGAAAAGTCTTTTTCTTCATCACAAAATATTTTATTCATCATAGCACTCATTGACCTTACAAAATCTGATAAGTAATCATCTTTTATACAAGCAAAGCAATCAGTTTCTATTTCATCTAAATACCCTATTGCTGTTAAACACTCATAATAATTTGATGCCATAATATAATAAAATTGTTCAAATTCTTTCTTTAAGTTTCTTGAGTTCATCTTCTTTATATAAATACCTGTCTCCTTTCTTATAATCTCTTTAATCTTTTCTGTTTCTTTTTTAATTTTTTCATTATTTTTTGGTTTGTTGTTTTCATTTTTTTTCATTTTCTTTTTACTCCTTCCTTTTTGAAGGCAAAATAAAAAATCTAATATTTCTATTAGATTTCTTATATATGTTAGATATTATTTCAATAACTATAATATTTTATTTTTTCTTTAAATCTTTTGAATAATATATTAAATCAGTACAAGTTAATTCTCCATCTTTTATTTCTTCTTTATAATTATCTATAAAGAAGTTCTTAATTGTTTTCTCATATTTATCAAATCCCTGCTTAACATAGAAAGGAATATTATTCTCTGTTGTTCCTACCAACATTCTGTCATATTTTTGTTTATAATTACCACATAATGATTTTAAAAGTGTTTTTGCATAACCTTTATTTCTGTAATTTTCTTTTGTAACTATGTTCTTTAACTCTAATGTTTTTCTAGAAATAGGCAAAATAACTGCAATAGAAATTAGCTCATCTTCTTTTTTTAATGCATATACATCAGAATCGTTCAAATACTTATGTATCATGTCTTTTGAAGGATCTGCCTCTAAAAGTAAGTCTATATAATCTTCTTTATTTTCTATTTTTTTAACCTGCATTCTAGGTTCTTTTGGTATCTCGTAACCATTGGTATTACTGGTTTGTATAGGATTGCGGTTATAATATCTCATCTCCTCCGAAAACACACATCCACAATATTTTTGCATATAAAGCCCCTCTTCTTTTGCTTTTTCATGCCCTTTCCAAAATCCATATCTAAAATCTCTATACAAAAACTCTATTCCAAATTCTTCGCTTAAGTCTTTGCATAGTTTTTTAATAAAATCATGTTTTTGATATATGCTATACAAAAGAGTAGTTGTAACGCTATTGAATCCGTGTTCTTTTGCGTATTCAAAAGTCTTGCGCATACGAACAGGATAGCAATAATCTACACATCTTGAATTTAGATTATTTGCTACACTTTTGCAAAATTCATCTAGTCCATATTCATCTTCTATAATACATTCTAATCCTATTTTTTGTGTATACTCTTTCAAACAATCACGTCTTGCTTCATATTCTTTGTATGGGTGAATATTTGGATTATACCAATAAATTGTTGGTTCTATATTTTCTTTTCTTAACTCATCTATGCAGTATACACTACATGGTGCACAACATGCATGCATTAAAAGTTTCATAACAATTCATTCCTTTTTTATTTTTTATTTTTTTCATCAAAAAAAATCATTCTATGGATTTAGAGTGAATTTTTGCCCCGTCCCCAAATTCTCACTCTAGAATCCAAACTCATAACCTAAATGGTCATAGGCTGGTTTTAGCGGAATTCTTCCTCTTGGAGTTCTTGATAAGAATCCTATTTGTATTAGATATGGTTCATACAAATCTTCTATTGTGTCGATTTCTTCTCCAAGAGATGTTGCAAGTGTTTCTATTCCAACTGGTCTTCCATTATATCTTGTAATCATCATATCTAGCATTTTTCTATCTGTCTCATCTAATCCAAGTTCATCTATTTCAAGCTTATTTAGAGCATGTTTTGTTATTTTTAAATTAATATTTCCATCACCCAAAACTGCTGCATAATCTCTTACTCTTTTTAAAAGTCTATTTGCAATTCTTGGTGTTCCTCTAGAACGTCTTGCTATTTCAAGTGCAGATTCATCATCTATCTCAACTTCTAAAATTCCTGCTGACCTTTTTACAATCTTTTTTAAATCTTGTGGCTCATAAAGTTCTAGTTTATGCACTATTCCAAACCTATCTCTTAAAGGAGTCGTAAGTGCACCTGCTTTTGTAGTTGCTCCAATTAAAGTAAATTTTGGAAGTTCTAGTCTTATAGATCTTGCGCTTGGTCCTTTTCCTATTATTATATCAAGTGCAAAATCTTCAAGTGCAGGATAAAGAATTTCTTCAACCTGTTTGCTTAATCTGTGAATTTCATCTATAAATAAAACATCAAATTCTGATAAATTTGTAAGTAATGCTGCCAAATCTCCTGTTTTGCTTATTGCAGGTCCTGAGGTTATTTTTATATTTGAATTCATTTCATTTGATATGATTGTAGAAAGCGTTGTTTTTCCAAGTCCTGGAGGTCCATAAAATAGACAATGGTCTAGTGGCTCTCCTCTTTTCTTGGCTGCTTCTATATATACTTTCATATTTTCTTTAACTTTGTCTTGCCCTATATATTCATCTAAAACTTTTGGTCTTAAAGAATTTTCTAATCTTTCCTCCTGCCCATCAAATTTAAGTAATTCTGGGCTTATTATTTTTTCGTCTTCCATTTTTAATCTCCATCCTCTATTTTTATTGTATTTCTGGAAGGTTCAAAGCAATTTAATATTTTTGCTCAATCCTTTGCAAAATTCTATTTGTATTTTATCATTAAACAAAAAAAATAGCAACCAAAAATTGCTATTTTCATTTAATTTTTTAAAGTCTTTCTACTATTATTTTCTTATTTTAAAAATTCATTTGTAACAATACCTTTTCTCTCACGTTCTTTTTCAACATAATCTGACAATATTTCCTTTATAACATAAGGCTTTTTTACTCCTAATAGTGAGAATTCTCCTTGAGTATTATCTGAAGAAGAAATATTTATTTTTCCAACATTAAAAAATCTGTCAAAAAAAGATTGTCTTACTGAAAAGTCTGTCATTCTATATAGCCTTACTTCCTCCTGTATTTTAGTAAAGAAACCCTTATCAATTACTAACTTCTCCTCTGTTAGAGTATATTTTGTAAATGAAATTGGTAATCCAAATATTGTTCTTTTTCTATCTTTCCAAATTATATTACTCATTTAATTTTTTGCATAATTTAATTATGCTCTCCTTTCTTTTCATATTTTATAAATTCGTATGTACTTTCTTTGCTTCTTTCCACCATTTTATTATATACCTTATCTCTTAAATCCTGCTTTTTTTTTTGAATATTTTCTAAATATTGGTTTTGAAAAAATGGTCCATCTATATATGTTGTAATTCTAACTTTATTCTTTCCTCTTTTTTGATATGTGTTTGTAACACAAAATACCGGTGTATTGTATTCAATAGGGTATTTAAATGACACATTTTTAAATGGACGTATTTTTGTATAATATGGCCAAATATGTGCTTCAGGAAAAATTGTAATTGCATATCCCTTTTGAATTTTGTTCTTGATGGTTTGTAAAAAACTTTTCATTCCGCTTCTATGGTTTGGAATTGGTATTGCGCCAAATTTTTGTACAAAATTCCCCAAAAATTTCATAGACACATTTTCTGGATTTACAATTATGTAATTTCTTTTTGGAAATATTGCATTTGAGATTATAAATGTATCTGCAAAAGCCTGTGTATGATTTCCATACACAAAATACCCTTGCTTCTTATATGGTTTTAATTTTTCTCTTCCTACATATTTTATTCTAAATTTTAATTTTGCATAAAGAAATTTTATTGGCACACTTAAAACATTTTGTACTAAAAAATGCGTAAAATTCCACCAAATACTTTTATGTTCATATTTATAGCTTCCATCTACTTTTCGTGGTTCGATTTTTGCTTCAGAAAATTCATCGTTTAATTCATCTTCATAATAAATCGTTTTCATTTACCTTGTCTTCCTTATATTACTTATTTTTTGACCTTAACCTCTGTCGTATATTCAAGTGGAACTTTATAAAACTCTTCATACGTTTTTTTCCAAACTTCAGCATTCTTTTCTTTCATAATATTTGAATTTTCTTTTTCAGATAAATTTCCATCTGGATAAATTGGCTCTCCAATATTTATAATATATTCTTGCACAAAAAATCCATCTTCTCCAATTATCTCACTATCTTGCATTGTTATAAAAATTGGTATAACAGGAACATTGTTTCTTGCTGCAAATCTAAATGCTCCATTTTTTAATGGCTTTGGTTTTTTATAATTCCACCACATACTTTGCTCTGGATAGATTAATATAAAGTCTTTTCTTTGCAAAATTGTATCTACAGCTTTCATAAACTCTATCATTGTTTGTGTATTTGAGCTAAGTGGAAGTGTATCACAATTTCTAAAGAAAAATCCATATAATCCTGGAAAGTTTGTATAATTTCCTTCTCTTATAACCTTATACATCTTTCTTACTTTATTTTGACCTGATTCCATAAAAGCTTTTTCGATTGCAAAAGAGTCAAATGGATTAAAGTGATTACAAGTTATAATAGCTCCTGTATCTACATTTTTTAAGTTTTCTAATCCCTTTATTTCTTTTATAATAAGCTTATTTTCTTTTAACAAATCATCCAAAAATTTCTTTCCCATGTGATTTGCAATTTTACTTTTAATTTTGCTAGAGCTCTTTTTTCTAAGATAATCGACATCTTCTGGTGCAAGAGGAATTGTTGGAGGATCTTCTTCAACATCTATATCAAAATCTCCATTTTTTTCAAATTCTTCAATCTTTTTTAAGATTTTTAATCTATCTTCGGATTTTTCCATTTCACTCTCCTTACTTAACAAATATCTATCATCTCCAACACATGCTGTTTCTTTTTTGCATAGTCTAACTAAACTCTTAAATTGCTCTTGGTCTCTGAATTTTTCCTTTTCTGTATATCCCGCTTTAATATTTAATATTTCTTTATAAAACTCTGTCTTTTTTGCATATTTCCAAAAATAGTTTTCGTACAAAACATCGTCAAAATGCCAAGGCTTAAACATATGGTTATAGTGTATAATTTTTATATCTTCCTTTTTTATATTTTCATTTGGAATTGGCATTGTGTTCCAAACTTCATCTATAAATTTAACTCTACCTTTGCACAATCTATTTAAATAATCTTGATCTTGTGCAACAGCAAATTTAATTGTTTCAAGTAGATATAAAAATTTCGCTTGAAAATCAAATCTTCTCATTGCATCTAGGTTCATTACTAACATTCCAGCATTGAAATAATTTTTGTATGTAGCCATTCCAACAACTCTTTCTACATAATCCTGAAATTCCTTGTTGTTTTGGACACTACAATCTGGTACAGCTCCAAGTAAATTATCTCCTAAATCAATATTGTATAACTCAGAAATATCACCTAAAACAATTGTATCACTATCTATGTATATCGCTTTATCATATTGTGGATAAAGCTCTGGTATAAATAGCCTAAAATATGTTGTTTGAGTAAAATAATCTCTAGTGTATAGTTTTTCTTCTATTTCTTGTAAGTAATAATTTAACTCTACAAACTCTATTTTAACATTTTCTTTTTCGTATTTTAAAATCTTCTTTTTATTTCTTTCATCTATGTTTATACATAAAATCTTTATTATATATTGATAATTTTTAGATGAATTTTCGATTAAAGATGTTAAAGTAACTGCTAAAAATGATATATATCTGTCATCAACAGCAAAAAATATTGGTATCACTTTTGAATTGCTTTCCATTTCTCTTTTCATTCCTTTCTCGCTTCGCTTAAAGGGTCGCATAGTTATGTCTTTCAAACTATTCTTCCTTTTCTTTTTAAAAAACTTTTTCTCTATTGGCATCTTTTTTCCACTCCAAATATTCATTTAAATCATTATCAAATGCATAACATCTTAAATATTTATGAACTTCTTCTACATTCCATTGTTTATAATTTCTTACTCTTGGATATGGCCACCATAATAATCTTTTGCAAAAATGACATATAACAGTATCTTTTTTATTAAATCTTGCTTGCTCATTATATATTCTTGGTAGTAATAATTTTTTTGTGGTTGATCTATATACAGCATCTTGATCTGCAAAAAGCATCTTTTTTGTTCTAATTAAATTTCTAGCTTTTTCTAAAAGTTTGGTTTCTCTTATTTTTTTCATATTTAATAATAACATTCCAGCATTTATATAATCTACTGCAATAAACCATGAACCATATTTTTCTACTACAGCTGCATATTCATAATCTGTAATATCTGTATTATATAATTTAGAAATATCATCATTTGCCATCATATCGATATCTAAGTATAAAAGTTTATCTGGCATATTTGGCACTAAATCTGCAAGTAGCCTAAGTAATGTATATGGCGTGCAATACGCAGTCTCATTTTTACACTTCATAAATTCTTGTTCATAAAGCTCTGTTACATCTACTTTTTGCACACAATTGTTGGCATTTTTAGACTTTACTACTTTATTTAAAAAATCAATTTGTTCATCTTTTATACAAGTATATTCTGGTTTTACCCTTGTTAAATCCATAGTAAAAATATAGCAATTAACATCTTCTTTTGTTTTGTTTGTTATAGATATTAGTTCAGTTAATGCTCCATCAAAAACTTTTTCATTTCCACATAATAATATATTTATCATAATTACTACCTTTCGTTTATTGGTTCGTTATAACTTATTAATTATTCAATTAATTTTCTTCTCTTCTAGATTTTATATCATTTACAATAACTACAATTCCACAAATTAAAACAAATAAATAGAAATTTATTCCTCTATGGATTAATGTTGCACTTTTTATCATATGAGTAGGATATATATTTCTAAAAATTTCTATAAATGCTCCTTCACTTACTCCAACCGAACCAGGTGATGGAATTCCTGAAACTGTGGCAAATAGTACTGATTGCATAGTTGTAAGTTCAAATATATTACTTCCACTTTGGTCTAATGCAAGATATGTCCAATATGCTATACTATAATATATTGTAAATTGTATTATTGTAGTAATAAAAATTTTTATCATTAGTTTTTTGTTGCTTTTTACGTATTTAGCACTATTTTGATATCGTTTTAATTCTTTTAAAAACTTCTTCTTTTTTCTATAAAGATTTTTTACTTTGAAAAACTTTAATATTTTTACCACAAATTCTATTAAAGCTTTTGAAATTCTTCTTGAAATTATGCTTATTAATAAAATTACTAATGCACTTCCATTTAGAAAAATCCCTATACAAAAGAGTATTATTAAAACTCTATTCATAAATTTGTAATTTACTATTAAGCTAAAAATTGCTAAACTTATTGTTGTAATTTGCATACTTGTTAAATTTATTAAAAGCGCTAATGTAGAATGTGCTACTGAAATACCATCTTTATGCATGTAATATATTTGCATTGGTTGTCCACCACTTGCTGCAGGTGTAATTGAACTGAAAAAAGATCCTATTAGAGAATATTTTATGCAATTTTTTAAACTCGTTTTTTCTCCAAGTTCTTTTAAAGTTCTTCTTATATTAACCCCCTCTAATGTAAGAAATACCACCATACACAGTATTCCAATAAACACATATTGCATTTTTACGTCTTTATATACATCTACAATTTCTGTTATGCTTTGGTCTTTTAATATTACCCATAATGTTAAAAGTATTAATGCAACAAATACAACAAAGTTTCTGACTAACTTTTTTGTGCTTCCCATTTTTTTGCATACCCCTTTTATAACTTTTGCTATATTTAATTTATCTTCTTATTATTTTTTTATTCATGTTAATTTTGTCACATTATATCACATTTGTATAATATTTTGCAACTTTTTAATTATATGATTTTAATAATAAACTTATTTTACACTAGAAATAGAAAAAATGCAAGAAATATTCTTGCATTTGATAAATCAAGTTAGATTAATGGTATTGTATTATATCAGTGAATGAATCTCTCTATTAAACCTAGTTACTCTAAATTCCATGTGTTGTATGTATTATTGTATGCTTCAACATTATACAATATCAAATATGCAGAAAACTATTGACTATTCTGTTTTTGGTACTATTTTGAATACTTCCTTTCCTCCGCTTGTTGTCTTTTCTAGTTGGAAATTAGAGTTTAGAAGAACTAAAGGACGAAATCCACGACCTGTGTTGAAATAGTTGTCTTGAGACACACTGCCATTTTTATTTGCATACATTATGTTGTTACGGTAGTAATAAGATGGAGAAGCGAGCCAATATACACCTTCTGATGTACTACTACTTTGGTTATATACTGAATATGGGTTATCTACTGTACCTGTATCTGCTACAATTGCATTACTAATGCCGTCTGTAAAGCTATCACTTGATGTTTTTCTTACTTGATATCCTGTTGCTGACACTGCATCTGATTCATATGATGTTCCTTTATATTTATTATATGCTATAAATAATAGTTCTACTGTTGGCCCTCCTATTGCCCATTCTGCATAGTTTTGATTACTTGTTGCAAATGAACTCCAAATGTCAGTATCTAGCATATATGCCACTGCTTTCATATTTGGATATGTACTTGTATAATCTTTAAAATAATCTTTATTATATTTTTGCATTCCAACTGCTACATTTGCTGAACCTATATATTTTGGCATTATTCCAGTTGTTGTATTTGATCCAAATGTTGCTTTATAATCGGATCCACTTGCTGCAATTGGTGTTGCTCCATCTTTTGCAGGTAACACAGTATTTTTTGCAAATCCTTTTGAAATTAAATATATTCTCTCTTCTGTTTCTCCTTCTAATGCCCCTGCATAGAATAATTGCCATTCTGTATCTTGTAAATTGCTAGGTAGAGTTTGCGCATAATTTATTACATCATACCCAAAATATTTGCTTGCATTTGATTTTAATTCTTCCATACTTACTACATTTGATTTATATATCTTTTTTAAATCCACAGTATATTCTAATGGTTCTACTGTTTCATCTGGTACATTTGCTGTAATTGTAAATGTTACAGATTTTTCTTCTATTTCTTCTGTTGTTGTTGTATGTGGCAAACTTGGACTTACTGTTACTGTTCCTCCTTGTACACTTGCATTAAATGATATTTTTAAAGCTGTTCCTTGTTCTACTTGTCCTGATGTTATACTACTTCCATTTGTATTGGTTATTGTAAGTGAATTTTCATCTACTACTATTTTTGGTGGAGCTTTTTCTATATTTCCATTACTATCAACTATATAAGTTCTTCCACTATTAGTAAAAGTTACTTTTATATCATCATCTACTAATTCAGAGCTATAATTTGTATTTCCAATATTTTTATCTAATTCATCATCTAATTTATCTTTGGTTAAATCACCATATTTACTTTTTCCCATAGCAGATACAGCTGATGTTTGTAATATTTCTTTTTCTTCCGATATATCTGTTTGTTTTTTTGCATTTCCTGCTTGTTTAATAATACTATTATCTCCCGATAACATTCCAATACTAATTCCAGCCAAGATTAATAGCACAATTATTGTTATAACCAAAGCCATTAATGTAATACCATAATTGTTATTTTTTATTACTTCTCCATTTCTGTTTAGTCTTTTTTTTATTTTCTTCTCTTTTTGTTTTTTCAATGATTTTTTCCTCCTTTTTTGTCTTTAAGTTATCTACTCTCAAGTTCCGAAAAAAGCTTACACCTTAGTACTTAAAGAGACTTTCAATTTAATCTTTCAGTCTTTAATTTAGATACTTAAAGAAATATTTTGATACAATTATGATAGCAATAATTAACTATAATGTCAATCAATTTTCAAAAAATTTTTGTAAAAAATATAGCACTTGAATCTACTCCTATTATATGTTAAAATAGTATAAAAAAAGAGGAAACTTTGTCTTTTTATATGTAAAAATCTGACAAAGTTCCCTGTATAATAAAAAAGGACTGAAAAAAATGAATACAAATTATTTAAAAAAATTAGAATTTGATAAAATTTTGCAGAACTTATCTGAATATTGCCACACATATATAGGAAGAGAAAAAGCTTTAAGCTTAGAGCCTTCATCAGATAAAGAGTTTGTAAAAAAGATTTTATCTGAAACATCTCAAGCTGTAAGTTTAATTGATAGAAATTCTACTCCCCCTCTTTCAGAAATTGAAGACATAAGAGTATATATAAAAATGCTTGAAAGTTCTAATACTTTAACTGCAAAGGCTTTGCTTGATATATGTAATATTTTAGAAATGGCAGATGAGTTAAAAGCGTATTTTTCTAACTTTTTAGATGATGAAAGCTATGAAAATTTAAGAATTTATTTTGATGAACTTTATACAAACCATTCTGTTGTAGATAAAATAAAAAAATCAATTATAGATTATGAAACAATTGCAGATAATGCTTCTTCTACTTTGTCTAGCATTAGAAGGCATATTAGGCAAGCAGAGCAGGATATAAAAAACAAGCTTAATTCTATTTTGCATTCTTCATATGCTAAATATATGCAAGAAAATGTTGTTACAATAAGAAACGACAGATTTGTAATACCTGTAAAGCAAGAATATAGAAGTCAAATAAAAGGATTTGTGCATGATATTTCAAGTACAGGTTCAACTGTTTTTATTGAGCCAATTTCTGTGTTTGAGGCAAATAACACAATAAATAATCTAAAAGTAGATGAAGCAGCAGAAATTGAAAGAATTTTGCAAAATTTAAGTTCATTGCTCTTCCCTTACACAAATGAACTTTTTACAAATATTGAAGCAATTGGAACACTTGATTTTATTTTTGCAAAATCAAGATATTCAAACTCTATTAAAGGAATTACACCTGTTATAAATGATACAAAATATATTAATTTAATTAAAGCACGCCATCCTCTAATTGAAGCTTCTAAAGTTGTTCCAATTACAATTAACATTGGAAATAATTACAATTTGCTTATAATTACAGGTCCAAATACTGGTGGTAAAACTGTATGCTTAAAAACTGTTGGGCTTTTAGAAGCTATGGCATGTAGTGGTTTAAATATTCCTGCAGAAGAAAAATCTAGCGTTTATGTTTTTGATGAAATCTATGCAGATATTGGAGATGATCAAAGTATTGCAGATTCACTAAGTACGTTTTCAAGTCACATGAAAAATATATCTCACATTGTAGAAAGTGCTACTCCTGAAAGCCTTATATTAGTTGACGAATTAGGTTCAGGAACAGACCCATTAGAAGGAGCAAATCTTGCAATTAGTATTTTGGAATTTTTCAAAAATTCTGACATTTTATGTTTGGCTACAACCCACTATCAAGAGCTAAAAAAATATGCATTAGTAACTGAAGATGTTCAAAACGCAAGTGTTGAGTTTGATATAGAAAACTTAAAACCAACATATAAACTTTTAATCGGTATTCCCGGTAAAAGTAATGCTTTTGCAATAAGTGAAAAATTAGGACTAAAAAAAGAAATAATAGAAAAAGCTCAAAATCTCCTTGATAAAAAAGACATTGATTTCGAAACTTTGCTTAAAAGTATTTATGATGATAAAATTAAAATTGAAAAAGAAAAATCTGAAATAGAAAAAAATCTTCATCAAGTACAATTATTAAAGGAAAGTCTTAAACGAGATGATTCTCGTGTTCGTGAGCAGGAAAAAGAAATAATAAATAAAGCAAAACTTGAAGCAAGACAAATTCTTTTAGATGCAAAAGATGATGCTACTTCTATGATATCAAAAATGAAAGAAATTTCTGAAGCTTCATCTGAACTTAAAGAATTAAACAACATGCGAAATAGTTTAAATAATTCTATTAAAAATATCTCTCTTCAAGGAAATGATGAATTAAATGTTACTCCTTTAGATGAAAACGAAATTGTAATTGGAGCAAAAGTTTTTGTCTCTACTTTAGGACAAAATGGTATTGTTTTATCGAAAATAAGTAAATCTAAAGAAGTTCAAGTTCAAATTGGATTAATAAAAACTAATATACCTATTAAGTTTTTAGAAAAACCTAAAAATATAAAAAATGACTTAAGCACTTCTAAGACCACTGCTTCTTATGGTTCAAGTGTTTCAAAAACAAGAACTGCAAATTCTGAAATAAATGTAATAGGTCTGACAGTTGATGAAGCAATTCCTTTGGTAGATAAATTCTTAGACGATTGCTTTTTAGCTAAACTTCAAACAGCTAGAATTGTTCATGGAAAAGGTACTGGCAAACTTCGCCAAGGAATTCACTCTTTCTTAAAGAAGAATAAACGTGTAAAGTCTTTTAGAGTTGGAACTTATGGCGAAGGTGAAATGGGAGTTACAATTGTGGAATTAAAATAAGGTCCCTTTTGGGGACGGGATAAAAAAAGAACCTTAAGATTAAATTTGGGGACGGGTCAAAAATTCACTTTAAAACCATAAGTAAATTTTTGACCCGTCCCCAAATTAATTCTATATATTAAAAAAGTATGTTGCCTCTAAATCTGCTTCATGCATTAGTAAAGCAATTGGATATTTTTTGTATGCTTCACCTATTGTTGTATATAGTTCTTTAGGCTCTGTATACCCCATATGCCAACGAATTGCGTATTTTTCCTCTGGTGTAAGTTTTATGTATTCTGTAATCATCATTACAGATTTTTCTCCATGTCCATAAGGAATTGTATCTTCTACTGTATAATATGGAACTTTTTCCCATACTCCCAAGGCATTTTTTGCATTTCTAAAATCTACTTTATAAAAGTTTGTTTTGCAAATATCATGTAGTAATGCAATTATTATTAATGACTCTTGTGGTATATTTATTGGTACAAATGATGTTTCTACTTTATGTTTTAAAATTTCATATACTTTCATACTATGCTCCATCAAGCCTTTTTCATAGCTTCCATGGAACCTTGTGCTTGCAGGCGCCTTAAAAAAGTCTGACTTTTTCAAAAAATCAATTAAATCTTCTATTCCATATCTTTTTGTACTTCTTAATAATTCTATAAATTCTTCTTCCATTTTAATACCTCCAATTTTTAATTCATTTTAAGGGCAGTCTATTCCTAAACTACCCTTTTCAACTTTACTAATTTGTCTTTTTAATTACTTTCTAACTGCTGTTTTATTTTTGCAGCCTTCTTTTTAATTCTTTGAATTGCCGTATCTACAGACTTTACTTTCGTTTTTAGTTTATCTGCAATAGTTACATAAGAATAACCATTCTTGTACAATTTTAGAACATCTTTTTCAAAATCGCTTAAACTATTATCTATATTTTTTTCGACTAAATCCATATATTCTTTTTTAGTAATAATCTCTAGCGGATCTTCTGCACCCTTTTTTGTATCTAATACCTCTATTATTGTTGTTTCTCCATTTTCGTCCTCTTCATAAGCTGCTGCATTTAAAGAAACCGAAGAATTTAACGGCATATGTTTTTGTCTATTTGAATTCTTTACCGCAGTAATTAACTGCCTTTCAATACAAATTGTTGCAAATGTTTTAAAAGAATTTTGCTTTTGCTTATCAAATGACTTTACTGCCTTGTATAGTCCTATATATCCTTCTTGAACAATATCATCCTTTTCAGATCCAACCATAAAAAATTTGCTAGCTTTCATATTTACAATGTCTTTGTATCTACCCATTAAACAATCTAAAGCCGCATTATTTTGATTGTTTATTGCTTCATTTATTAAGTTTTCATCTGTCATATCTTTATATTTTTCTAATCGAAAAATATCTGCTTCTGCCATATTTTATGCTCCTCCATCACTATGTTAGCTTTATTATATTAATAAAAAATAGTAATGTCAAGAGTTTTCGAAAATTTTTATTGACATTTTTCGTCTATTTGCATATAATAAAAAATGTAAAGATATTTTCAAATTAACTAATTTGAATTTTTGAAATTAATTAAGTTACAATTCAATGCTTTTATCCACATATATGAGCTTATAGTTACTTTAACTATGACTTGTAACTTTAACAGAAGGTGACATTATGACTAAAACATATAAATTAGCAATAGTAGGAGCAACAGGATTGGTTGGAAGAACAGCCTTGAAAGTATTAGAAGAAAAAAATCTTCCAAATTTTGAATACAAATTATTTTGTTCAAAAAAGTCTGCAGGAACAAAACTCAGATTTATGGGTAAAGAGTATATTGCAGAAGAATTAAAAGATTCTTCTTTTGATGAAGGTTTTGATTTTGCAATATTTTCAGCAGGTGGAGAAACAGCAAAACATTTTGCACCTATTGCAGCATCTAAAGGATGTATAGTAATTGATAATAGTAGTGCATTTAGAATGGATGAAAATGTTCCACTTGTTGTGCCTGAAGTAAATCCTGAAGATGTTTCTTGGAATAAAGGAATTATAGCAAATCCTAATTGTTCTACAATTCAAGCTGTTGTTCCTCTAAAACCACTAGATGATAAATACAAGATAAAAAGAATTGTTTATTCAACATATCAAGCATGTTCAGGTGCAGGACGTAAAGGAATTGAAGATCTTATAACAAAAGCTACAGGAAATTCCTTAAAAAAATTTCCTCACCCTATCTACAACAATTGTCTTCCTCATATTGACGTTTTTGAAGAAGATGGTTATACTAAAGAAGAACACAAAATGATAAATGAAACTAGAAAAATTCTTGGCAGACAAGATATTAGGATTACTGCAACAACAGTAAGAGTGCCTGTTGAAAATTGTCATGGTGAATCTATAAACATTGAATTTGAAAATGATTTTGTATTAGAAGATGTAATAAATCTATTAAAAAATTCACCTGGAATAATTGTTGAAGATGATGTTTCAAACAATATCTACCCACTTGCTACAAATGCAAATGGTCATGATGAAGTTTTTGTTGGAAGAATTAGAAAAGATTTTAGCAATCCTAATTCTTTAAATTTATGGGTTGTTGCAGATAATATTAGAAAAGGCGCAGCTAGTAATGCGATTCAAATTTTAGAGAAACTTATATAAGTAAATTAATAAACTAAATTATTTAGTAAAAGAGGAGTTACAAATGAGCATTCAAAAGGAATTAAAAAAAGAAGGAATAGAAATAATAGCAAAACTTGATTCTCTAATTTCAAATGATATAGTCAAAAATGTTTCTCGTAGAATTGTAGAAACATTTCCAAGTTTTAGCTTTTCTCAAGAAGAGCTTTGCAAAGAGCTTTCACAAATAACAATGTATAGAGCTAAAATGATTGAAGGAATGGCAGAAGCAAATTATTATTATAAAGATTCTTCTATTTACTTTAACGAAAATATTGATTATTCAGATATAGAAGAATTTGCAATACATGAATGTATCCATCATATTCAAAAAATTCAAGATAATGATGGTAAATTATTAAAACTTGGACTATGTACCTACAATAATCTAAAACCTACTGGGCTTGCCTTAAATGAAGCTGCTGTACAATTCACTTCTTGCATTGTAATTGGAGTAGACTCAGATTTCGAAAAATTTTATGGCATTTCTCTTGTAACACCAAGTCCTTCATACTACCCTCTTGAATGTAGTTTGCTTAATCAGCTTATTTTTTTTACAGGAAATGATATATTGTTTAAAAGTACCCTATTTTCTACAGATGATTTTAAAAATAAAATTATAGAAATGACTTCTGAAAAAACATATAAAAAAATTTTAGTTTTACTAGATAGCATTTTGAAATATGAAGAAAAAATAGTTATTTTAAATAATAAAGCTTTTTCATTGAAAGATGGAGATTCAAAAGCTGATAGTATTAATAAAAAAATAGAAACTTTAAAAGAAAAAATTGCTACAAATTATATAAAAACACAAAATACTATTATAAAAGAATTTTTTGAGTATGAATTTAATAAAATTTCTAATCTTGAAGAATTAGAGCAATATAGACATAAATTATCTGAATTTAGCGAATTAATTGGAACAACTGAAGATTACACATTTTTTGATAATTATTATATAGAAACCATGAATAGACTAGAACATAAATGCAATGTTTTGGAAAATGGTGGTTATGAGACAGCTTTGTCTAAAAAGCGTAGTAATCCAATTTTGGCATTTTTGCAAAGATTGTTTAAGTTTAGGAGTTCTAAAAAAATTGATGCGTAATTATTTATAATCCAAATTTATATAATCTAAATTATATAAAAACCAAAAGTCAACACCTACATATATATGTTGACTTTTTACTTTTCTATTAAGGTTACTTTTTTCCTCCGTCCCAAAAAGTAACCTTATTTGATTGAGACTTTTGCACTCTTTGGGCAAATATTAATCCATGTATTACCATCATTTACTTCTAAAACTTCTCCTGTTGCTGCATTTGTATAAATTGTTTTACTCCTTCTATTTTCTTTTTTGCATTTTATTTTTATAGCTTTTCCATTTGTAATGTAATATCCGTCAAATGTTCCAATATTGTGTAAATCCTGTCTATCTTTTGTTGTTCCATCTTGTAACTGAGAATTATTTGCAAACATTATAATAATATTTTTTGTTGTAATACTTTTCCCTGTTGTGTAATCTTTTTGAAGAATTCCTCTTGCATATCTTGTGTATCTTCCTGTTTTTGAATCATATTTGTATGTAACATTTTGCATATATGAATGTGGTATTTTTACTTCTGTTGCATTTTGTCCATCTGTAAGCTCTACCTCTTCAGTTGAATATTTTAGTACACTGGATACATTTGATGTTGTTTTGTAATTATTCTTTTTTGCAGCTTGTAAAATTGTTTTTGTTGATGTCATTGCATTGTGTGGAGCTTTTTTGGCAGAAATTCTCCAAAATGTTGGTTTACCATAATAAATTCCATTTATATTGTTTATTCCTAAACTTGAAATATCATTTTTGGCTCTTGGGCTCCATCCATAGTGTGCATATATTGCATCATTTTCCATTGCATAATCTAAAAAGTAATGTCTTGAACTACGAACAGGACCTATTGTGTCAACATCTTGTCCTTTAAATAAAGCCATTAATCTAGTTTCTCCACCTTCTACAATTATTTCATATACTAAATATGTTTTATTAAGTCCTGCTTGTGGCCATGCTCCTTTATGATTATCTATCATAACAGCAATTGGTCTATCATTACCTTTAAATATTTCCGCTTCCTTTTTTGTTTCTTGCTTAGGTTCCTCAGCCTCTTGTTCTTGAATATTGTTTTCTTCTACATCATTTGATTGTGCAATTTGTGTGTTTTGAGCATTCTTTTTATCTAAATAAATTTTAGTTCCTAGAACAGCTCCTAAAATCACTATTACTACTATTATAGCAATTATAAATATTTTTTTTGATTTTGATTCTTTAATTGACATATTAAACTACCTCCATCATCTTTTCTTTATATAACTAATTATTAAGTTACATCTCAACTTTTAAAGTAATTTCTTTCTCCGTCCCCATATTAACTTTAAGCTAATTTCTTGTAATATTCAAATTTTTCAAAATAAATTCCTCTTTAGGTCTCATTTTAAGCTTGTCTGCTTCTTCTATGTGATCATATCCCATTAAATGATAAAAACTATGTACAACCATATATGCAAGTTCTCTTTCAAAACTATGTCCATATTCTTTGGCTTGAGCTTCAACTTGTGGAATTGAAATTACCATATCTCCTAAAATATCTATGTTTTCAAAATCTTTATTTTTTATCATTCTGTCTAATTCATCTTTCTCAAACATTGGAAATGACAACACATCAGTTGCTTTGTCTATATTTCTATACTCTTTGTTGTATTTCTTAATATTGTCTGGTGTTGTAAGAGTAATACTTATATATAGTTTTGAATCTTCTAAGTTTTCAACTTTAAAGCATTCCTCTACAACTTTTTTTATTATTTCCTCATAATCTTTATTATCTTCAATATCTAAATATTGAATTTCATACTTGTCCATTTTTGCTCCTTAAAATTTAGTAATTCTTATTATTATAGATAAGTTCCATATACTCTAAGCCTTAGACTACACAATGCTTTTCTTATTCTCCATAAAATCTTTTATTTTCATTTTAGAACTATATTTTCCTTCAGATTTAAAGCTATCTATTTGTTTCATAGCACCATAGTCTACTAGTTTTCTCTTGTAATATTTTATTAAACCTGAATAATCATATTTTGTATCTTGTATTTTTGTCATATCATTTTTAATAAACAATACTTCTTTTTGCTTAATATATTCAATATAATCAGTCTCTTTAAGTTTTTCTATGCCTTTAAATGTTTGCCAAAACTTTTTAAAGCTTTCTCTTTCTTTCATATCATTCCAATATACCTTTGTTGATAGCATTTTTGTATTATATTCTTCTATTACATTTATTAATGTATTGTATGCTTTTTCTCTTTTTGCAGCAATCTTTGTATCTTGTACCAGTGCTCTTGCATCTTTTATTATTTTATTATAACATTGTTCTGCAACAGCAAGAGGCAAGCTATGTGTAAACAATTTTCTGCTTATTGCCAATAAAAACATATTTTTCTCTATTTGATCTCTTTGGTCTAATTTTCCAACTGAAAATCCTTCATATTTATCATATTCTGTCTTTATTTCTTTGTATTGTTCTTTATCTATTTCAAATTTTAAAGGTAAAATATTTCTAATGTATTCTTCTAATGTGTTAAAAATCTTTATGTATATCCATTCTTTGCTTGAATCGTATACATTTGTAGTATCTGCAAGCTTTATGGAATAATTTTTTAAAATTCCTTTATATAGCCAATCCATTTTTGATACATAAAATTTGTTATATTTGTCTATTAATTTATCTTTTTTTGAGATTTTTACATTTTGAGCATCTAATTCAATTAAATATTTTTGTTTTCTAAATTTATATTCTACATATTCATTTTCTTTTAAAGAGATTACTCCATAATACCTAGATAATGCATCTTTTTCAAATTCTGTTGCTGTATTATTTTTTACTTTTTTGTATACTGAATCCATTACATATTTATCAAGTGACTCCAAATATGCCGTATATGCTGTGTCATACTTTTTTTCTAAGCTATCCTTTTCATCAGCTTCAATATCATCAGAAGTAAATTTTTCAAATGCTTTTATCATAAGATTTCTTTTACTAGAAATTAATAATCCATTTATTCCTACTTTTGTTGGTATTAAAATTTTATTTATAGTTGTTGTTAATTTTGTAAAAAAAGTTTTATTTGCTCCTGTAATTTTCAAACTCTTCTCTTCTACCATATCTTTTCATCCTTTCACATTTCTATTTTTTCATAACTTTCTATATTTTCTAATACCTCGTAGGTGACACATACTTCTACGTAATTTTCTTGCTCATCTGTATCTACTGTTACGCCAAGTATGTTTTCTTTATTTGCTATATCTTTTTCAATTTCGCAACTTAATTTTTGTTTTCCTAATTCTATTACTTCTTCTTTGCTATATGTTTTTTCTTCTTTTATTTGTTCTTTATTTGTTATTTCCACTATAGAAATAGGCAAATAAAAATTAGAAAATATTTTTAAATTTTTTTCTGTATATATTGTATCATAAATTTTAAATTTTGAAAGGGTTTTGTAAAAATTTATTTGAAAATTATTAAATTTTATTTGAAATTTTTTTTCTTCATCACCCGTATTCCTTAATTTTTCTTGCTTTAAATAGATTTTTTCACTTTTAGAATATTTTATTTTTGCTTGCACAACTCCAAGACTATGCACATATCTTTTGTCTGTATATTTTCCTTCCATATATCCTGCAATTAAAATATCTCCTTCATTTACTTCATCTCCTACATTTACAACAGCTGTGCCATTTTGCGCAATAATTTTTGTAATTATTCCTGACTTTGTTGCAACAATATTGCAGTAATCAGAATTATCTAGTAAGTCAGGTTTTTCATCTGCTTTTACAGCTTTGACAATTACATTTGTACCTTTTAGGTCAATTCCTATCCATGAAATATCATTTCTTTTAAGCCTTAGCTCATTAATTAATTTATCTGTTTCAATTTTTGACTTTAGCATTCCTTTTCTTAATCCTAAGTCTGCTAAATCTTCTTCTATTTGTTCAATTTGTAAATTATCTTCAATCTGAACTTCTATATTCCACACATATTTTGAACTTGTGTATATTGAAAACGCAATTATAATTAGAAAAATCGCAAAAATTTTTCTTTTTTTATATCTATGTAAAATAAACGGAATTCCTTTTTTCTTACTTATTTTTATTTTGCAATTTGTTTTTCTTGCTATATTTTTTAATTTTTTAAAATCTTTTATTCCTATATTTAAATATAGCTTTACACCTTTTTGCCTTTTTAAATTCCATATAAGTATTTTTTTGTTTTGGCATATATTTATAAATCGCTCAATATAGTAGCCTTCAACTTCTACTCTAACATAGCCAAATATTAATCTTAGCAAAATTCCTATATACATACAGGCTCCTTTCTAGGTTCCTTTTTGGGATGCATTTGGGGACGGGGCAAAAATTCACTCTCCCTATTTTGTGAACTTACTATTTTATCACTTTCACAGTTTGACATAAGCGCGTATTTAATTCGTTTATTTAATTTTATGTTTTATAGGCAAAAAAATAACTAAAGATTTATGTTTTAAATCTTTAGCTATTTTTAAATTAACATTGACCTTATCTCATTATATAATTTTTATAATTGTATTATGATTATATATAATGCTCATCATCATATTTAGCCGCATCACAACAAATTCAGGATATTTTAGTGGGCGTATTGGATTATGCTTTATAAGTTGATGTTTTCTTTTAAACTTTTTAAGTCTTTCTCCAAATTCTTTATGTGTCATAACTCCATCTCCTAACCTTCTCCATTTTTACATATTATACTATAATGCATAAATTATGTCAAATTACTTTTTTCTAAAATAAGCTCATCAATGTCTTTGTAAGCATTCTCTATTGATTCTTGATGATATCTTTCGTACATATTTTGTTATAGCTGTATGATCTTTTAATCATAAATCTCTCTTCTATGTCCAACTTCTAGAACTAAAACTATTATTTCATCATCTTGTATTTCACATATAACTCTATAGTCTCCTATTCTATATCTCCATTGTCCAGATTTATTTTCTACTAATGCTTTTCCATGTATTCTTGGATTTTCACAGTCTTCAAGATTTTTTTCTAACCATCCTATTATTAAAGAAGCTGTATACTTGTCTAATTTTTTTAATTGTTTTTTTGCTCTTTCTGTAAATACAATTCTAAATTTCATTCAAGTCCCAACTCCTTTTTTACATCTTTCATTGTGTATGTCTTAGGATTTTTCTTATACTCCTCTAATGCTTCATAATAACACTTTAAATCATATTCATTTTCAATTTTTTCAATTACTGCATTTCTTATTAAATCTGATAAGGATATATTATTAATGTCTGCATAAGCTTTTATTAATTTTTCATCATCTTCATTTAGTCTTACCGAAACAGTCATACTATCACTCCTTCTTAATTATAATTGTACTACGTTGTATTACATTTGTCAATATTATTATATTACTTTTTAAAATTATTATTCTATTTTCTTGTTACAATTCACAGCCTGATTTATCATTCAATGATTTTCATTACTATGTAAGCTTATAACAAAATTGTTAAAACAGAATTTACTATTAAATATTATATTTTTTTCAAAAAATTTGTAAAGCATTTTTAAGAATAAAAAAGTTGCTTGAACTAGGTATAAAATATACTTATATTACACGTTAAAATAAAAAATAAACTATTGTAATTTTTTTCCTATTGTAAAAAAATTAAAATTAGCTTCAAAATGGATTACAATCCATCCTTATGCTTGTATCAAAAACAGGGGTGTATAGAAATTTATTACAAAAATAAATAGCATTCTTGCTGAGTGCCTTTTTATTTACTCAATTTGTCTCTCAATATCTATAGATTCAATCTTTCCTGTAATTTTCAAACAATCTTCTGTCATCTTGTCAAGATTTAAGCCAAATCCATTAATATTTATGCTTCCTATATATGTGCTAAGTTTAATGTAATAATCTTCATATCCCAAGATTCCCTTATAATTTTCTATTATAAGTTCATTAAATCCTGTTATAGTAATTTTCGGCTCATTGGTATATGTCTCTTTTGGGATCTCTAGCATTCGATTAATCTTATTTATTCCTCTCATTGTAAAAACTCCTCCAAACCTATAAATTCATAACCTTCTTCCTGAACTCTTTTTATCATTTTATCCATAACATCTGCATTTGTTTTGGAAGTTGCATGTAAAAGCATAATTTCTCCATTATGCAAATTTGAAATAATTTTGTCCATTGCTTCACTTTCACTTGGTTGTTTTTTTTCATCCCAATCTACATATGCAAATGACCACATTACTGTTTTATATCCTAATTTCTCACATAAACTTAAAGTTCTCTCACTATACTCACCCTTTGGAGGTCTTAGGTATTTCATCTCATAATTATATTTTTCGAAAACTTGGCTATGAAGTTTCATTACTTCTGATTTTAATTCTTCGTCAGATAAAGTTGGCATACTTTTATGGTTTACAGTATGATTTCCTACTATATGTCCCTCATCAATCATTCTTTTAAGCAATTCATCTGCAGTATTTACATAGTGTGCTGTTATAAAAAATGTACCTTGTACATTGTTTTCTTTTAGAGCGTCCAAAATTTTTGCGGTATATCCTGCTTCATATCCTAAATCAAATGTTAAATATATATACTTTTTCTCACTATTCCCAAGTGCCATTCCATTGTATTTATTTATTAGTTCAACATTTTTTGTTCCTAAATTTGGTTGCTCATGATTATTTTTTCTTTGTATTCCCCATTCTATTTTTTTGTTACTTAATCCTGTTTCGGAATTTGTAGCTATTCCTCTTTCATTTGCTCCTACCATACAACTTAATGTTATTATTAATGTAAGTAAACTTCCTAAAATAATAGCTTTACTTTGCTTTTTCATATTAAAATCTTTTTCAAGTGTTTTACTCAATACAAAACACCATGAAATCCTCCTTTCTTTTTGTTTAATTGTATGTTTTATTTTCAAAAAAAATGACATAGCGCAAAAATCTGCAAAAATCTTTTAAAATTTTTATTTTTTTGTTTTAAAAATTTTATATTTTTATAATTTGCTAATAAAAACTTTAATTTTTCCGCATTTATAGCCTTTTTCAAGCGTCCATTCTTTAATTTACATAATTTATATTTGTGTTTTATATATTTGTTTGAATTTATTACTTTAATTTTGTTCAAAAATCGTCGGAAAGTCCCATCGTTCTAAGTGTTGACATTTATCGAGTTTTATTGTAATATTAATATTATGTATATTTATTTTATACATAATTTTTTTAGAAGGAGGTTTGTAATATTGAATTTTGCTTTAATTGAAGATGATAAAAAAATACTCAAAGATTTATCTCACATATTGGAATCTATTTTTATGAAACATGATTTAGACGCACAAGTTGTGTATTGTACAACAAATGTTGATAGTCTTTTATCTTATGTTGCAAAAAATAAAGTTGATGTATTGTTTTTAGACATTGATTTGAATTCAAAATTGTCTGGAATACAAATTGCAGAAATAGTTAGAAAGTCAAATAAAGATTGCTATATAGTTTTTGAAACAGCTCATCTTGAATATGGCTTAGTTGCATATAGATATAAAACTTTTGACTTTATTTGCAAACCTATAACTTCTCAAAGAATAGAAGATTGTGTTCTTCGCATATTTGAAGATATTGCAGGAACTGAAAAGAAATTTATTAAACTTGATAATAAAAACACTATAATCGCTGAAAAAGAAGTAAAATATATAAAAAAAGATGGTATGAAACTTATTTTTCATACAGAATCACGTGATTATGAAATTTATAGCTCTTTTTTGAAAGTAAAAGAAAAACTACCTAGTAATTTTGTTCAATGCCATAAATCTTTTATTGCAAATGTTGATAATGTTACTAAAGTTGAATCTTCTAATAATATAGTCTATTTTAATAATTCTTGTTGCGATATTGGACCTAAGTTTAAAAATAAATTTTTGGAGGCGATTAATAAAAATGGAAATTTTAAATAATATTTGGAATGCTTTGAGTACTGAGAATGAGATGATTACAAAAGTACTAAGTAGCCCACTCTCTATTATAGAAGTATACCTAACTTTCAAACTATTTACTACAATACTAAAAACAAATTATACAAAAAAACAATTATTCATTTACGTATTTTCTGTTGCCATACTTTCAATAATTTGTAATTTATTTATACCTGAACCATATAATGTATTTATAAATCATATTTTTATTTTTTTACTTTTAAGAAAGTATTTAAAATTTAACACTATAAGGTCAATCTTTGCAATTATTATACCTCTTTCTATTTTTGGATTAGTAAATAGTTTGCTTTTGAATCCTTTTTTTAGGATATTTAATATATCTTACGAAAATGGTTTTAATACACCTATATATAGAATTTCTTATCTACTATTTATGTACTCAATTATATTTTTGATTCTATATATATTTAAAAAAATTAATTTAAAAATACAATATAATTTTAATTTTGTTAAAAAAATATGGAATACTATTTTGATAAACCTTATATTAGGAATTCTAACATTAATGATACAAACATTTATGACTGTTTATTACTATAGCAGTGTACCTGTCATTTTTACATTATTTAACTTTGCTCTTCTATTTGGCTACTTCTTTACTAGTTTTTACAGCTTAACCAAAGCAATGAAACTTGATATTGCAACAAGAGATTTAGAAAATGCAGAAAGTTATAACAATTCTTTAACAATTTTGTATGATAATGTAAGAGGATTTAAACATGACTTCGACAATATGGTAAATATAATTGGTGGATATATAGAAAGCAATGATATTGATGGACTAAAACAATATTATAAATCTTTACAAAAAGATTGTAGCAGTGTTCGTAATGTTCAAATGCTAAATCCAAATGTAATTAACAATCCTGGTATATACAACTTAATTGTATCTAAATACAAAAAAGCTACAGATTTGGGAGTTACAATTAATTTTGAGTTCTTCTTTGATTTTGAGAATTTAAAAATGCCTATATATGAGTTTTCTCGTATTTTAGGAATACTTTTAGATAATGCTATAGAAGCTGCTAAAGAATGTGACGAAAAGCACGTAAACTTAGTTTTTAGAGAATCTAGAAAACAACATGTTCAAATTGTAATTATTGAAAACACATATTTAAATAAAGACATAGATACTAAAAAGATATTTGAAAAAGGTATAAGTGGTAAAGAAAATCATACTGGTATTGGTTTATGGGAAGTAAATAAAATAATAAAAAATAATAACAATATTGTTTTAAAAACATCAAATGATGATAAATATTTTAAACAAGAATTGCAAATATATTTTTAAAGCTTGAAGGCTATCATAATAGATAGCCTTTTATTTATAGATTTTTTTGATTGCATATTTATAGTTAATCTTTTTTTATTAAACTTGCTGGCATTTTTGGTTGATGAAATACCCATACTACTAAGCAAGCAGTGTTTGTTGCTTTTGCAGCTTTTTCTGCCATTTTTGATAAAAATTTTAACATATTAATTCCCCTCACTTTCTTTTCAAGCTGTTGGCGCTTTAGAAGTTTCATTATATAACTCAAATCCATATTTATTTTTAGTTATTTTATATGCAAACGGGGTAATCATAATTGTTTGAACTAGGTAACTAAAAAATATAATATTAGATAATACATTATTTTTTATTATGGTAGTAGCAATTAATCCTAATGTATAAGTTATATATGATAGTATCCTTTTTTGTTTTCTTTCTTTCTCCCTCAATATCGGAACATTTTCTGTATCTGCTGGTGCATATTTTTTTATTATTATGATGCCAAATATCAGAGCACATAATACTAAAACTATTTTAGTTTGGCTGTTAAAATAGATATAATTTGATATTTTTGGAATGCAACAGTAATACAATGTTGTAGATATTATGCAGCCTATATGTGTATGTAAATGAAAGCCTCCTGAAAATGCTCTATATGGGATTGAAACTAATAGCATAAACAATGTTAAATTAAATATTCCCAGTAAGTACGAAGTAACAAGAGTAATAATCATTTTTGGAATTTCACCTATTAGCAATTGTAATCCATAACTAATTATCTCTGCCCTTTCGTCATCTATTTCAGGATTTTCTTTTCTCATTCTGTCAACAAGAAATAAACAAAACTTTTCTACCACTTCTTTCACCTCACTTATTCTTATGTCGAATTTTATCATGAATTTGTGGCAGAAATTCATTTCTTATATGAAACGCAAAAAATCATTTACAAAAAATCGTTTTTTGATTTTTGTAAATGATTTTGGCATTTTCATAAAATTATATTTAATTAATTTCCTTTTCTGCATTTTTCACTCTAAATAGTATTTTTAATAACTTCAAAACTTGTTGTTTTATTCTAACAAACCATTTTAAGTCTGATTTAAGAATTGGTAAAGGTCCTAGTTGATCACAACGTTCTAATATTTCAGGTTCTATATCATTGTATACAGATGCTTTAGGATTTAATTTAGTTTCTGTTTGAATTTGTTCACTATTATTTGGCTCTATAGCAATATTTTCATTCCAATATTTATTTGCAATCCATGCTAAAATACTATATGTTTCATCTCTTAAATTTTGTTCTTCTAAAGGTTTATCTTTATCTATTGTTGGCTTATAACTTGGTTCTGAATTATTTTTTATTAATTCTATTACCTCAAATGGTATTTTTTCAATCTTTTCTTCATTATCTATTAATTTAAGTATTTCAACTACTTCTGAATATGCTTTTTTCTTTTCTTCTTCCATTGTTATTCTCCATTCATTTTTTTATCTTTTTATATTTTACTATAAGTTATTTTAAATATCAATAGATTTTTTATTTTTTTTGTTACAAAAAATCACTTTTTATATAAAAATTACTGATATTATCAAATACCAGTAACTTTTTTATATTAGATATTTAGTTATATATAGTTCGAATTAACTCTCAATGGAGCGATTAATCAGAATCGTACCCCTATTAAAAAATACTCTTTATAACACAAAGTAACAACAAAATACTTATAAAAACACTATATGCCTTAATTTTTTTATATTTTACTTCTATATTGTTGTCAGATTTTTTTAAGTTTTTGTTTTTTTCTATTTTATTTATATAATTAGAGACTACATTTTCCGCTTCTTTTATTATATAATCATTATTATTAGAAGTCTTTTTAAAACATATAGCAGAGTTTTTATCGACAAGTTCAAGTTTCTTTGCAGTTTTTTTGGATTTCAAAACCACAATAGCTTCATCTACTAAATTAGATGGTAAATTTTTCAATACAACTATATTTTTTAAATTATCGTTTGACATCTCTATCTCCTTTTATGTATATTTATTTATAGTATTGCCAAACTTAATTTTTTTATACCCTAATTACAACTATTGCTCTAGTCATATTTGACTCATTAACTTTTAATAGTGTCTAAATCAAAATAAAATTCAATTCCACCTTCTACATTCTTTGCACCATATTCATTTCCGTAATTATTCATTATTGCTTTAACTAATGAAAGTCCTATTCCTGTACCTCCATTATCACGATTTCTTGACTCGTCAATTTTATAAAATCTATTCCAAATATGGACCAATTCCTCTTCAGAAAGACCTTTTGATGTGTTAAATATAGTAATTCTAACCTTATCTCCTATTATTTCATTTGAAATTTTTATCTTTTTTACATTGTTTATTTCATTGCAGTATTTTATAGCATTTGTTATATAATTTGTAATAACCTGATCTGTATAAAATTCATCTGCATACACTTCAATTTCAGTTTTTTCAGGCATTTCAACCTTTATATTTTCCTTCTGAATCATTACTTCAGATTTTCTTATAATTTCTTTTTCTAATTCAATAATATTAAAATTCGAATTATTAAAGTTCTTCTTCCCATATTCAAGCTTCATAAGTTCCAAAAGCTGTTTTACAAGCTTATCCATTTTAGTTGCTTCATCTAAAATTACTTCTGCATAAAATTTTCTACTTTCTTCATCTGAATTTACATTTTCAATTAATCCTTCACTATAGCCTTGTATTAAAGCTATAGGAGTTTTTAGTTCATGAGATACATCAGATATAAAACTTTTTCTCATTTCATCAATTTGAGACTTTTCTTCTACATCTTTTTCAAGTTCTAAATTTGTACTTTTTAATTGCTTTATAGTACTTTCAAGTTTATCTGATAGCTTGTTTATACTTCTTCCTAAATTATCAATTTCATCATTTGCCTGAGATATATTGTATTTTTGGCTAAAATCTAAATTAGCCATTTTTTTTGCAATATCATCAAGCTCTTCTATAGGTTCACTAAATCTTCTTGAAACAATAGATAAAACAATTCCTCCAAAAACAATTACAAATATTGCAATATAGTATAAGAACTTATTTGAAATTTTCACACTTTCCTCTATTGAAGCCATTGGCATTCTAATGTAGATTTTATACCCATTATCTAGATTAGAAACAAAAATAATATATTTAATGTTAGTAGATTCATCTTTTATTTCACTAATTGTATATTTTTCATTTTTTTCTAATAAATTATTTTTTTCTAGACTGCTTCTAGTTGTCATCATATTCATTTGAATAAGACCTGCGAAGAAATCTTTGCTAGAAATATAAATACTTTGATTGTACTCATCTTTTATTAATATATCAAAATCATTTTTAGCAGAAATCCTATCCAACTCTGCTTCTATATCATCATGGCTATCTCGATTATTATAAAATTCGTTTATAATGCTATATGCCATTTTCAAGTTCTTCTTTTTATTGTATAAATAAAATCTTCCCAATACAAAATTGTTTAGTATTATTAAAAATGATATTATAAGCAATACAATTATACATAATGATATAAAAAGCTTATTTCTTATTGATTTAAAAATCCTTATATTCCTCATTTTTTACATCCTTCTTTTTTAGTTGAAAATTCTAACATAGTTAAAATTGTAATTATTTTTTACCCCTTAACTTCAAATTTATATCCTACTCCCCTAATAGTCTCTATATATTTTCCTTTTTTGCCAAGTTTGTGTCTTATCTTTTTTATGTGGCTGTCAATTGTTCTTGAATCTCCGTAATAATCATAATTCCATACATTGTTTAAAATCTTTTCTCTAGATAAAGCAACTTTTTCGTTATCTAACAAATATTTTAAAAGCTCATATTCTCTAAGACTTAGTTCAATCATTTTTCCATCAACTGAGACAGTTCTTCCCTCTTCATCTATTTCAATTCCACCTAAATTTTTAACTTTTTTTCTTTCTCCCATTGTTCTATTTAAAATTGCCTGAATTCTTGCTACCAAAATCTTTGGGCTAAAAGGTTTAGAAATGTATTCATCTACTCCAAGTTCAAATCCAAATAGTTCATCTTGTTCTTCTCCCCTTGCAGTAAGCATTATTACAGGTACTTTCGATTCTTGTCTTATTTTTCGAAGTACTGTCCAACCATCTATTTTTGGCATCATTACATCTAGCAAAACTAAATTTATTTTTTCTTTGTTAAGTTCAAAAACTTCTAATGCTTCTTCTCCATCTTTTGCTTCAATTATTTTGTAATTTTTAGCATTCAAAAAGTCTTTTATTAATTTTCTCATTCTAGCTTCATCATCTACAATTAAAATTAAGGTATCTTCCATATTATATATCTCCCTTTCCTTGTTATTATGAATTATTTCAAATAATTCGATATATATTTTACATCTTATTTGTGAAAATTATGTGAAAAAAAATGAAAATGATTTTCACAATATCGCAAAAACCAATTTCATTTTTCTAAAATCTGCTAAATACAAAAATTATTATTCCACAACATTATCACCTATAGTTTTTAAGTCTATTACTTATTATCCCATATAATCCTTAAGTTTCTTTGAACGAGAAGGATGTCTAAGTTTTCTAAGTGCTTTTGCTTCTATTTGACGAATACGCTCTCTCGTAACATCAAATTCTTTTCCAACTTCTTCAAGAGTTCTAGCTTTTCCATCATCTAGTCCAAATCTAAGTCTTAAAACTTTTGCCTCTCTTGGAGTAAGTGTTGACATTACTTCATCTAATTGCTCTTTTAGTAATGTGTATGCTGCAACATCTTGTGGTGCCGGAGTATCGTCATCTTGAATAAAATCTCCTAAATGGCTGTCATCTTCTTCTCCTATTGGAGTTTCTAATGATACTGGATCTTGTGCTATTTTTTGAATTTCTGCAACTTTTTCTACAGACATATCAAGCTCTTTTGCAAGTTCTTCAGGAGTAGGTTCTCTTCCTATTTGTTGCAACAAATGTCTTGAAGTTCTTATTAATCTATTTATTGTTTCTACCATGTGTACAGGTATTCTTATAGTTCTTGCTTGATCAGCAATTGCTCTTGTAATAGATTGTCTAATCCACCAAGTAGCATAAGTACTGAATTTGAATCCTTTTGTATAATCAAATTTTTCTACTGCTTTAATAAGTCCCATATTTCCTTCTTGAATTAAATCCAAAAATAGCATTCCCCTACCAACATATTTTTTTGCAATACTTACAACCAATCTTAAGTTAGCTTCTGCAAGTTCTTTTTTAGCTTCTTCATCTTCTTCTAAAACTTTTTGTGCAAGTTCTGTTTCTTTTTCATAAGATAATAGTGGAATTCTACCTATTTCTCTTAAATACATTCTTACTGGATCATCTAAATTTATTCCTTCAAAGCTGTTATCATCAAATGCTTCTTCTATGTTTAAATTCTCAACCTCAGCTAAATCTTCCTCGCTTGGTTCGTCGTCAAAATCATCATTTAATAAATCAATTCCTATTTTTTCCATAGCGTCAAAAACTTTTTCCATTTGAGCAGGATTTGCATCATCTAATTCTGTTGCAAGTTCACCATAAGTAATTTTTCCTTTCTCTTTAGCTTTTTTTAGAATTTTTTCTAACTTTTCTTGAGCCTTTTCGTCATTTTGACCCTCATTATTATTTGTTCCAGTATTATTATCATCACTAGTTGCTTCACTATTATTATCATCATTATCTTCACTATTGTTATCTTCGTTATTTTTTTTGATATTATTACTCTTTATTTCTGTTTTTTCTTCTGCTATTTCTACTTTCATATTATTTACATCATCATTTTTAATAATATTTATTTCATTTTCTTCTTTTTTAGCTTCTTCATTCTTTTCGTTTTCTTTTTTGGGCGCTTCTTTACTTTCTACTTTTTTAGTTGTAGTCTTTTTTGGTGTTTCTTTACTTTCTGTTTTTTTAGTTGTAGCCTTTTTTGGTGTTTCTTTACTTTCTGCTTTTTTGGTTGTAGCCTTTTTAGGTGTTTCTTTATTTTCTGCTTTTTTTGTTGTAGCCTTTTTTGGTGTTTCTTTACTTTCTGCTTTTTTTGTTGCAGTCTTTTTTACTTCTTCTTTTATTTCTTCTTTTTTCTTCTTTTCTCCCATTTATAAACATTCCTTTCATTTAGGTTACTTTTTTATTCAAACTTCTTATACCCTACCTGATTTATTTTACTTAAAATTAATACAATATCATTTAATTCTTTTCCAATATTCTTTTTCTTTTCTGCATTTTCTTCTTGACTTAGTTCATCTATAAGTCTATCTCGCTTTGTTTCAAGTTTTTCAAGTTCATATTTTTTTAGTAAATCATCTATTGCTTTTTTGTTGTCTGTAATTCCATAATCTTCTGCCATTATTTCTGTTAAATGACTTTGAATTTGATCACTTTCGATATGGTCTAAAACTGAACTTATATTGTCATTTCCTTTTTCTAAAGCATTATATATTTGTTTTAAAATTTCTTTATTTTCTTCATTTTTAAAATCTTCTATTTGTATGTTTTCTTTAATAGTTTTATACGTATCTACACTATTTATAAGAATCCATAAAATTGTATTTTCTCTTTTTGTGATTTCTTCTGATATATTTTCTTCCTTTTTAACTCTTGAAACAACTGGTCTTTCTTTTTCTAGAATATTAGAACTTCTTCTATTCGAATATTGCAATTTATTAACTTCAGCATAAATTGCTTCTTTAGATATATTATACCCTTTTGCTATTTTTTCTATGTATATTTCTCGTTCCATTGTATTTTCTATTTTTGAAATTAATTTTGCAATTTCGTTTAAAAACTTTATTTTATCACTTGCATTTTCTAGATTTAAATCTTTTTGTAAAATTTTTATTTTGAATTCAATTAATGATATTGCATCATCTAGCAATTTTTGAAACCTTACTGCACCATATTTTAGAACATATTCGTCTGGATCTTTTGCACCTGACATTTGCAATACTCTCATGTCACATCCCATATTTTGCATAACTTCCATTGCCCTAAGTATTGCAGTTTGTCCAGCTCCATCTGAGTCAAATCCTAAAATTACTTGCTCACAATTTTTTCTAAGAAGCCAACCTTGTGAAGTTGTAAGAGCTGTACCTAAAGATGCTACAACACTTGTTATTCCTCTTTGATGTAAAGATATCGCATCCATATACCCTTCTACAATTAATAACCTTTTAGTGTCACCTTTTTTTGCAACATTTAGTCCAAATAGGTGTCTACCCTTGCTATAAACAATATTTTCAGGTGAATTAATATATTTAGGTTTTGAGTCATCTAAAACTCTTCCTCCAAATGCTATAACTCTATTTCTTTCATCAAGAATTGGTATCATTAATCTATTTCTATATCTGTCTATATATTTTCCATTTTCGTTTTTATTAACTAATCCAGATTCTAGTATTTCTTCATCATTAAATCCTTCTTTTTTTAATGCTTGATACAGCTCGTCGAATTTTCCAGAAAAACCAATTTTGAAACTCTGCAAAGTTTCATTGTTTAATTGTCTCTTTTTAACGTATTCTTGAGCTATTTTAGAAGATGGTTCATACAATTTTTTATGATAATATTCTGCCGTAAAACTATTTACTTTATACACTTTTGCTTTTAATTCTTCTTTTTTGCTATCTGCACTATTGTCGATTGTTGGTAATTTAATATTCGCCTTTTCTGCCAAAACTTCTATTGCTTCTTTAAATCCTATTCCTTCAATTTTGCTTATAAAGCTAATTACATTGCCTCCGACTCCACAGCCAAAACAATGGAATATTTGCTTATCTGGAGATACAGAAAATGATGGCGATTTTTCGTTGTGAAATGGACATAATCCGAAATAATTTCTTCCGCTTCTTTTTAAACTTATATATTGTGAAATTACATCTACTATGTCATTTGAGCTTTTTACTTCGTCTAGTATTTCGTCACTATATCGCACTTTTTTCGCCTCCTCTTTGCTTGAAATTAATAGAAAAAAATAGAAATGGTTCTTTTTAAATGGAACCATCTCCATTTTTAAAATTACCTATATATATTATTCGACGAATTTTACATAAATCCCTCTTTGGTTGTCAAATTTTATATCATCTTCTCTAGCTCCTTAATCTTATCCCTAATCTCTGCAGCTTTCTCAAATTCCATATCTGCAGCAAATTTTAGCATTTCATCTGTAAGGCGAGTAATAATATCCTTGATATCTTCATCTTTGTTAACCTTAAATTCTACTCCTATATCTTCTGCCTTTATCGCTCTTATAGCTTCTCTTACATCTTTCTTAATTGTTTGTGGAGTAATATTATGCTCTTTATTATATTGTTCCTGAATCGCTCTTCTTCTGTTTGTTTCTCTTATTGCTTTTTCCATAGACTGAGTTAATTCATCTCCATACATTATAACTGTACCATCTGTATTTCTTGCAGCACGTCCTATGGTTTGAATTAATGAACGTTCTGAACGAAGAAATCCTTCTTTATCTGCATCTAAAATAGCAACTAAAGAAACCTCTGGAATATCTAAACCTTCTCTTAAAAGGTTTATTCCAACTAATACATCAAATTCACCAAGTCTTAGGTTCCTTATTATTTCCATTCTTTCTAATGCTTTTATATCTGAATGCATATAATTTACTTTTATATCAAGGCTTTGAAGATATGCTGTTAAATCTTCCGCCATTTTCTTAGTTAGAGTTGTAACTAAAACTCTTTCATTTTTTTCTACTCTTATTCTTATTTGCTCAATTAAATCATCTACTTGATTTGTAACAGGTTTTACTTCTATTTTAGGGTCTAGCAAACCTGTAGGTCTTATAATCTGCTCTACTACATTTTCTTTAGAGTGTTCATTTTCATAATCTGCAGGTGTTGCACTAACAAATACAACTTGATTTATTCTCTCTTCAAATTCTTTAAAAGTTAGTGGTCTATTGTCATAAGCAGATGGAAGTCTAAATCCATATTTTACAAGAGAATCTTTTCTTGCTCTATCTCCGTTATACATTGCTCTAACCTGTGGAATAGTTGCATGTGATTCATCTATTAAAAGCAAGAAATCTTTTGGAAAATAATCAAATAATGTAAATGGAGGGCTACCAGGTTCTCTTCCTGAAATATGTCTAGAATAATTCTCTATTCCTTGACAAAATCCTGTTTCTCTCATCATTTCTAAATCAAAATTTGTTCTTTCTTCTATACGCTGTGCTTCAATCAATTTATTTTCAGATTTAAAATATTCTACTCTTTCTTGCATTTCTTCTTCAATTGTAACTAATGCTCTTTCCATTTTGTCTGCAGTTGCAACATAATGTGAATTTGGGAATATCATAACATGTTCTCTTGTTCCAATAGATTTTCCTGTAAGTGGATTTATTTCACTTACTTTTTCTATCATATCTCCCCAAAATTCAACTCTTATAGCAGATTCTCCTCTGTCTGATGGGTAAATCTCTAAAATGTCACCTTTTGCTCTAAAGGTACCTCTTTTAAAATCTATCTCATTTCTTGAATACTGCATATTTACAAGTTTTTTTAAGACTTTATCTCTATCTATTTCCATACCAGGTCTTAAAGAAACTATCATATGCTCATAGTCAATTGGGTCTCCTAATCCATATATACAACTTACAGATGCTACTATTATTACATCTCTTGTTTCAAAAAGTGAAGCTGTTGCAGAATGTCTTAGCTTATCTATTTCATCATTTATAGAGGCGTCTTTTTCTATATATGTATCAGATTGTGCTATATAGCTCTCTGGTTGGTAATAATCATAATATGATACAAAATATTCTACATTATTTTCCGGAAAAAACTCTTTAAATTCAGAATAAAGTTGTCCTGCTAAAGTTTTGTTATGTGCTAAAACTAATGTTGGCTTTTGCACCTTTTGTATTATATTGGCCATTGTAAATGTTTTTCCTGAACCTGTTACACCAAGTAAGGTCTGAAATTTCTTTCCAGACTTTATTCCTTTGCTTAAATATTCTATTGCTTGTGGTTGGTCACCTGTTGGCTCATATTTCGAAATTAATTTAAACATAAATATTCTTTCCTTCCTAGCTCATCTCCTATGTAATATTCTATCACTAATTGTGAAAAAAGACAAGGATTTACTTAACACTCCCTGTCTTTATTATTTCTTTAATTAAAACTTTCTTTTTCTAGCTGCCTCTGACTTTTTCTTTCTCTTAACACTAGGTTTTTCATAATGCTCTCTTTTACGAACTTCTTGAAGAACTCCATTTCTAGCACATTGTCTTTTAAACCTTTTTAAAGCGTCTTCTATATTTCCATTATTAACTTTTACTTCTGACATTATTATTCCCCCCTTCCAAGTCCATACACATAATGTATGTGGGTTTTTTCTCATTGAGGACTAGCCTCTCCCTAATACAAATATTATTATACTCCATATTGGTAGAACTTGTCAAGACTTTAAAAAAACTTTTTTCATCGCTTTTTAAATAATTCATTCCTATTATATAAAAGGGGGCCATCTTTTTTTCATAAAATAAATCCACTTTTACACAAAAAAGAGACCTCTTATAAAGGCCTCCTTTATATAAATTTAAATTATTTTTTGTTTACTAATTCTTTAAGTTGTTTACCAGCTCTGAATACTGGAGCTTTTGATGCAGGTATTTTAATTTCTTCCTTAGTTTGTGGATTTCTTCCTTTTCTTGCAGCTCTTTTTCTAACTTCGAAAGATCCAAATCCAACTAATTGAACTTTATCACCTTTCTTTAATGCTTCTTTGATTGATGCTACGATAGCGTCTACTGCTGCTTCTGCTGCTTTTTTTGTGTCTCCTGTTTTTGCAGCTACTGCTGCTACTAATTCAGCTTTGTTCATTTAAATTACCTCCTATAAGATTTATGTTTTATGTAGTAAATAATAATGCCTTTTGCATCATACGTCCTACTAATTTAACTATTCGCCAATCTTCGATAAAATCCCTCTTTTTTTTGAAAAATATTTTTATTTTTTATTTTTTCATAATCTTTAGAGCGATAAGTATAATGGCGTAAACACTTGCGCAAAGCGCAATTGATACAATTGTATTAATTTTTTCAGATAAAAAATTTTTTAAGAAAAAATTTATAAAAATACAAAACAAGCTCATTACAATAGTTGCCAAAATCGGTTTTAAAATCAAATTTATTTTGTCTATTTTTAAATCTACATTTTTTAGAAGATACATCATTCCAATTATTAAAACAACACCATTACATATAATATTGCCAATAACAGCACCTTTTATACCAATACTTTCATCAGATACTAATAAAATATTTGCAAAAAACTTCAAAATCATACCAATAGAAAAAGAAATTAAAGGTATATTGCTTTTTCCAATACCTTGCAAAATTCCGTTTATAGTTTGAGAAAGCATTGCAAAAAAAATTGATATTGCATTTATCTGTAACAAAACTGCTCCACTATTAGCATTAGGAAAGAGTAAATTTAAAATTTGATTAGAAAAAATTATCAAACCTGCTGTACATGGAAGTGCAATAATAATTGTAATTTTTAAAAAAAAATTCATTTTTTTATTCAGTTCTTCTCTATCTCCAATTGCTACTGCTCTTGAAATAATTGGAACCATTCCTGTTACAAATGGTACATTTAAAGCAAGTGGCAAAATACACAAGGTATCTATTTTTCCACTAAGCATTCCATATTGAATTTTTGCTTCACTTTCACTCATAAATCTTTTTAAAGTTTTAACAATAGTAAATAAATCTATATTCTTATTAAAAGAAGACATTAATGAACTTAGTGAAATTGGAATAGATTCTTTTAAAATCTTCTTTAATGTTTTTCTAATTCTTGTAGGTACATAATTTACACTTTGAGCAATTTCTGTTCCAATCTCTCTTCTTCTTGTTCTATAATAGCCATAAATATATACAAAACTTACAATTGTTGCAAGAGTCGTTGCAAAATTTGCAATTCCTGCCATAAGCATTGTGTTATTTTTTGTAACATGAGCTACAACTTCTACCAATACAATTGTGAATATAGTTTTAAAAATTTGCTCTATAGTCTGTGATTTCGCCGTAACCGATAATTTTTGCTTTCCATTAAAATATCCCCTTATAACCGAAATTATAGATACAAAAAAAATCGAAGGTGAAAGCGTAATTAATGAATACTCAGCTTCTGGAATTTCTAAAAAATTAACAGCAATTTTTTTTGCTCCTAAAAATAAAAGCATTGTTCCAATTAATCCAAAAAAAGCAAAAGTAAAAAATGCAATTTTAAAAATTCTATGAGCTCCTTTATTATCACCTATTGCAACTCTTTCAGCAACAAGCTTTGCAATAGAATTAGGAACACCTGTAGAAGAAAATGTAAGAAGGAGCGCATATATTTGAAAACCCGCACTATATATTGCATTACCGCTATCACCAAAGCCTTCTTTATTTGTTAAATAAAGCTTATATGCTAATCCTATTATTTTAATTAAAACTTGTGAAAATAATAATGCAATTATTCCTTTTGCTATTGTTTCTTTCTTTTTTTTCAAATTTATACCTCCGTGCAGCTGGGACCTGTTATTTTTGGTTTACTTTTGCGGATAGCTGAAAACCTTTTCTTAATTAATACTTTTTATACAAATTTCTTAAAAACACTTGACAAAATCCCATTTTTGTTATAAAATTATTCAGTATTATATTTGAATAGAACCAAAGCAAATATCAATAAATATTTATTCTAGTGCGAAATTCACTTATAGTGAATTTATGTACAATGTATTTTATATTATGTTTGGATATGAATTAATTTTTAGCTTCTCCCCGGTAGTTAAAAATTTAGTTTTCATATATATATGCTAAAAAATGTAAAAATCTTAGCAATTACATTTTTAAAGCAAAAAATAATATTTATAGGAGGGTATATTTTACCATGAACAATGTTACATATAGTGCTAAAAAAAGTGAAATAGAAAGAAAATGGTATATAATTGATGCAGCAAATAAACCACTTGGTAGAGTTGCTACAGAAGCAGCAAGATTACTTGCTGGAAAACATAAACCAATTTATACAAAAAACGTAGATACAGGTGATCACGTAATTATTATTAATTGCAAAGATGTTAAATTAACAGGAAACAAATTAAATCAAAAAATTTATAGACATCATTCTGGTTATATTGGAGGAATGAAAGAAGTTGTAGCTAAAGATATGATGGATACAAATCCTACAAAAGCTATGATGTTAGCAGTTAAAGGAATGTTACCACACACCACTTTAGGTGCTCAAATGCTAAAAAAATTAAGAGTTTATGCTGACGACAAGCATGAAAATCAAGCTCAAAAACCAGAAATTTGGAATTATTAATAAGGAGGAAAAATAAATGGCAGAAAAATTATATTATTATGGAACAGGTAGAAGAAAAAATGCTATAGCCAGAGTTAGATTAACAGAAGGTTCTGGAAAAATTACTATTAATGGTAAAGATATAGAAGAATTCTTTGGAATGGAAACTTTAAAAGTTATAGTAAAACAACCTTTAACAGTTACAAATACAACTGCAAAATATGATGTTATAGCTAAAGTTACAGGTGGAGGATTTACAGGTCAAGCTGGAGCTGTTCGTCACGGAATAGCTAGAGCTTTAAATGAAGCAAATGCAGAATTTAGACCAGCTTTAAAACAAAACGGATTCTTAACTAGAGACCCAAGAATGAAAGAAAGAAAGAAATATGGTCTTAAAAAAGCTAGAAAAGCTCCACAATTCAGTAAGAGATAATATTTATCTATCAAAAAAATAGCCTCAGAAGTTTCATTTCTTCTGAGGCTTTTTATATACGTATAATTAATTTTTAGTTTTTATTTTTTTTACTTTAGAAAATTTAGAATATTCCTTATATTTTCCAATTTTTATATATGATTTAATTTTCACATAATATTTTGTATTCTTTTTTAATTTTTTTATTGTGTATTTGGTTGTAGAACTCTTTTTAATTGTTTTTGCCTTTTTATATTTTCCATTTTTAGATGTTGAAATATATATTTCATAACCTGCTACTGATTTTTTAGTCCATTTTAACTTAATCTGTTTTTTTGTAGATTTAAGTTTTGAAAATGACGTTTTGGCTGCTTTAGGAACATTTATCATTTTTCCTTTTTTGTTAAAAGTATATCTAACACCTTTTATAGTTTTTGAACCACTAGTTGTTATAATCTTACCATAATCATTAAAAAGATAATACTCATCATCTATCTTTGTAAGCCCACTTGCACGTGTACCATTTTCCTTGTCAAAATAATACTTTTTACCATCAACCTTGCACCATCCTGTAGCCATTCTACCAGAAGGTTTAAAGTAACATAAGCCACCATCATATTTTTTATATACATCTACTGAAATATATCCAGAAGCATTCATACTATAATAATACTTGCCAATTTTTACTTTTTGAGTTTTATTCTTAGATGGAGTTTTTAAAGAACCATCATCATTAAAATAGTATAATCCTTCATAATTAGATGCATCTTTTATCTGTTTAAAACCTGTTATCATTTCATCAGTATTTTCAAGAAAATACCTTTTTTTATTATCTTCCTTGCAAACTGTCATTCCTGCATAAGTTTTATCTTTACCTCTACCATAATGTCTATATCCCCCTGTACCTAAATAGTAATATTTATTATTTATTTTTTGTACACCTTTTAAAGTATATCCATTTTCGTTAAAATAATAATAGTCATATGTTCTGATAGTTCCATCTCCACCAACAACTTTTGTCCATCCTTCTCCATTTAGTTTAGTAGGCTCCCCATATCTATAAAGTGAAATATTATTATTTATAACATTTATTTGAAGACCTTTATTTTCACGTCCTCCCATATATGTAAATCCATACTTGCTGCAGTTCATTTGAGCCTTATATGTTCTCCAATATTTTCCAGTACCTGCTGTATTTATAGTATTATAAGAAAAATCTGATGCAAAAGAAAAATCTGGTTTTACACAATCTATGAATTCTTCCATGTTTGCAGGATAAAGACCATGATGAGACATTTTATATATATTAGATTTTAAAACATCTGTACCCTTATATTTGTTTATTAAAGCTCTTTCACCATCAGTTTTCAAATCACCTGCTGTTAAGAATGATATATTACCACACACAAGCTTTGCAACTAATGAACAATTATTTTGATACAAAGTAACAGCCTTTTCACCATCTTCGTCAGTACTGTTCCCTGTAGGAGATGTATAATTATCCATTCCAACAGGTCCAATTATAGAGACATTTACAGTTCCAAATGAAAACTTACTTCCTTCTTTTAAATATACAACTATATCATCATAGTTTTTATCTTGATTAGTAGATGTTTCATATGTCTTTTTTAATTTTCTATAATACATATCTGAATTTTCATCTATTGTTTTTCCCTTATATTGTAGTAAAGAAGGGTCCTGAAGATATATATGATCAATTTTGTACTTTTGCATTAATTTATAAATTGGTAATTCTACAATTTCCTTATTAAAGCCTCCTGTATGGTCTTTGTGAAAATGACTAAAATATAAAGAAAAATGTGTTATTTTCTTTTCAGAAAGAAACCTATCTATGTAAGGATATGAACCTTCTTCACCAATATCCATCAACAAAAATTCCCCATTTGATTCTACTAATGTTGAATCTCCTCTGTTTTCATTCCCAATATTAATAGAATATATTTTCATTTCATTATTTAATGTTGCTGCTAACGTATTTTTAATAGGTACTAGTAAAACTATAAATATACCTATAATTAAATTTAATAATAATACTTTTAAAAAACTTTTCATTTTTCCCCCTCGTTTTTTTATATTACTTTATCAATTATTTTTTATTTTATATAATCATTAAATTTTTGTCAATCCCTAAATTTTGAAAATATAAAAAATACAAAAAACTTTTCTTTAAACTTATTTTTTTCTCCTTAGAATCCATCCATATTCGCATTTAATAGGAAGTTTCATTTTAACCTGTTGTCCTTGTTTACCAGGATTCACTGTATCTATTTCTTTATCTGTTTCCGCATCCCAAAGTTTTTGGATTACAAATTCTTTAGGTTCTATTTGGTTTGGAATTATTATTTCCAAGCTATCCCCTACACTTAGCTTATTTCTTATTTCTATAATAGATTTGTCATCATTATATTCTAAAACTTTGCCACCAAACTCATAATTTGTATTATACTGTTTTCCTTCATATTCTTGTATGTCTTTGTTATGTCTATCATTAAAATAAAATGTTGTAAGACCTCTTGTTTTTACCTTTTCTATCTCTTTTATATATTTTTCAAGATTTTGATTAAATTTTTCAGGATTCTCATAATAGTCATCTATTGCATTTCTGTATATGTTTATTATACTTGCCAAATAATACTCTGTTTTTAGTCTTCCTTCAATTTTTACACTATCTATTCCCATATCTATTATTTCAGGAACTTCTCTAATTAAGCATAAATCTTTTGATGAGAAAATACTTGTACTATTTTCATCCATTTCTATTGGCATTAAAGGTCCTGGATTATTAACTTCTTCAGCATATAAATTATATGACCATCTGCAGCTTTGCGCACAATCTCCTAAATTTGCACTTCTACCATTTGCTAAAAAGTCACTTAAAAAGCATCTTCCTGAATATGAAAAACATATTGCACCATGTATAAATATTTCTACTTCCATTCCCTCTGGCTTATTTTCCATTATATATTTTATTTGTTCTTTGTTAAGTTCTCTAGCCATAATCATTCTTTTAGCACCATTATTATACCAGAACTTGCAAGCTTCTAAACTGACTAAATTTGATTGTGTACTTACATTGATTGCAATTCCTGGAGCATATTTTTTTATAACTTCTATTACTCCCGGATCTGCAGCAATTATTCCATCTGGTTTTGCTTCACTTAACCTTTTGCACATTTCTATTATTTCTGGATATTTTTCATCCCATGCAAATATGTTAAGAGTAACATATATCTTTTTACCTATACTATGTGCATATTCTATTGTTTGAAACAAATCATCATCTTGCATATCTGCTCTTGTTCTTAAAGAAAGTGATGATGTTCCACAATACACTGCATCTGCTCCATATCTAAATGCTGTTTTTGCTTTTTCTAATGACCCCGCTGGGGCTAATAATTCTATTTTTTTCATATTAATTCTCCTTTATTGTTTTATATATAGCATTATATCACATAAAATCTACTATTACTAGACTTTTTTTCATTTTTGTGGTATAATAAGATGAAGGGTAAATTTTCCAAATTTATAGAAAGGAGTATTATGACATAATTATGACAAAAAAGACACTTAATTTTTTGCACACTTCATATAATGAAGTATGCAAAGAGTCAGATACTATCAACATAATTGATATACTTCAGAAACTTTTAGATAAACTTTCGGAGTATAAAGTACCTGCAAAAGACTCTCAGGAATTCGATAATTTATACCGGAATATTGAAAGCTCAATAAAAATTCGTAAAAAAACTTTTCTGTTAACCAATATGGTGTCAGATATCGTTTTTACAATGTTGTATATTGGAATTTGGGCCAACGCAGAGCGTGACCTTAATATCGATATCAACATCATGGCTCGTCGTAAAGCTTTAGAAAGTGAACTCACAAAATTCCTTGAAAAAGGAGAGGTGCATGACAGATTTGGAATCAGAGGAATCGTTTTAAATAATGATTCTGAAGATGATTCCGTAGAGATCTATAAACTGCGAATGTTTTCTGAATATGTTTTGAACATATTAGCCAAAAGAAACCGAAAAGACAAGCAAGACTTCTCAGATTGGACAAATGCAATTAATCTTGATGACTATACAAAAAAAAGGATAGATTATATTTTAAATCTTCCTTTCAAGGAAAACTGTATAAAAGATTATATTGCAAAACCTAAAGAAAACGGATATCAATCACTACACTTTGTGCTTTCGATTGAAATGTTTTCTGATATTCTTCCGGGAGCTGAATTCGAATTCCAGTTTAGAACTAACAAGATGCATCAGAATGCTGTAAATGGGTCATCAAAGCATTCTATATACAAAAAAAGAATTGATGAATCCATTAATAACGTCTTCCGTATCGAAGACTTTTCTATGGTACACATAGTTGGTTTTACCAGCTATGACTCCATAGACGATGACATTGATGGAATTCATAATGCTAAACCAATTCTCAGCAGGCGAGTAAGCAATAATTTAGTTCTATAAAGTGTCCTAACCAACATAAGAAACACTTTTCAATCCCCCGAGATGTTTTCTCGGGGGACCTTCTTTTTACTTATATTTACTTATCGCCAATCCATCTCCTACTTCCAAAATCTCTGTTTCAAGATTTTCGTTTTCGGTAACTTCTTTTATGTACTCTCTTAAATTTCTTACAGCAGTACGTTGTTTGTGTTTATTATAATCACTCATAACATAACCTTTGTATAAAATATTATCTGCAAAAATAATTCCGCCCTTATTTAATAATCTTAATGCTTCTTTTAAGAAAAATGGGTATTTTCCTTTTGCGGCATCAATAAAAACCATATCATATTTTTCATTTATAGTCGGAAGAATTTCTACTGCATCACCTTCATAAATATGAATTACATCTTCTAAATTCATTTCTTTTATGTTTTTTTTAGCTTCTATAATTTTTTCTTCATCACGCTCTATTGTATCTATTATTCCATTTTCAGCTAGATATTTCGAAAAACAAATTGCGGAATAACCTACTGCAGTACCAATTTCTAAAATTCGTATAGGTTTAATTTCCTTTAAATAATTTGCTATAATTTCCAAAGTGTCATCCATAATTATTGGAATATGCTCTTCTAATGCTTTTTGTTTTATTATTATTAACTTATCATTCATCTCATTAATCTCTTTCATCTTGTTTCTTTAATATTTATCTAGTTATACTATCTAAGTAACTATTCATAATATCACTTAATAAATTATGCATAGAAACATTTTTAGGTATTCTATTTCCAAACTCTCCTTTTAATAATTGTAATATTGTATTTTTATCTAATCCATTATTATAAAATTCGTAAATTCTCTGTTTTATTTTTTTTACTAAATCAGAATCAATAGCATTTCTTTTTATTATTATATTATACTCTTTTTTCCACTGTTCCATCAATTGCAATATTTCTGTCTTTAACCCTAAACCAAGTATTTCTTGATTATAATGTTCTAAAAATTTTTCATCCTTTTTTTTGGCTGTAACATTTTCTAAATCAAGATATTCAAAATATGAACTTTTTATTTTATTTCGTTGCTCTAAGTTTTCTACTGCCATAGCTTTTTTTAAATCAATAAATCCCTTACTATACATACTTTTTCTCCTATTATATATATATCCTTAAGCTTGTCCTCTTCTTGCCATTCTTTCTCTTTCTTTATTATCTAAAATTTTCTTTCTAAGTCTGATTGATTTTGGAGTAACTTCTACTAATTCATCATCTTGAATAAATTCAATTGCTTTTTCTAAAGACATTTGCATTGGTGGAACCAAACGTAAAGCATCATCAGAACCTGAAGCTCTAGTATTTGTTAGATGTTTTTCTTTACATACATTTACAGCTAAATCTTCTCCTCTTGAATTTAGTCCAACAATCATTCCTTCATATACATCTACACCAGGTCCTATAAATAAATCACCTTTTTCTTGTGCGTTGTATAATCCATATGTAATTGATTTTCCAGCTTCAAATGCAACGATTGTTCCTCTAACACGAGCTACTACATCACCTTTAAATGGTTCATATCCTTTAAACATTGTAGCCATTGTTCCTTCACCTTTTGTGTCTGTTAAAAATTCTGTTCTATATCCTATTAATCCTCTTGCAGGAATGTTGAACTCTATTTTGGTATGTCCTGCTTCTGCTGGCTCCATGTTTACCATTTCACCTTTTCTTCTACCTAATTTTTCAATAACTGTTCCTACAGAATCGTCTGGAACATTCACAACTAATGTCTCTATTGGCTCACATTTTACCCCATCAATTTCTTTAATAATAACTTTTGGACGAGAAACTAAAAGTTCAAATCCTTCTCTTCTCATTGTTTCGATAAGTATTGCTAAATGTAATTCTCCTCTTCCTGAAACTTCAAATGAATCTGGTGTTTCCCCTTCTTTAACTCTTAAAGAAACATTTCTTTCAAGTTCTTTAAATAATCTATCTCTGATATGACGAGATGTAACAAACTCCCCTTCTTTTCCTGCAAATGGTCCATTGTTAACACTAAATGTCATAGAAACTGTAGGTTCATCAATATTTACAAATGGGATTTTTTCAATATGTTCTGGGTCGCATATTGTATCTCCAATGCTAATATTAGCAAGTCCTGCAACTTCGATAATATCTCCTGCTTTTGCACTTTCTACTTCAACCTTTTTTAAACCAACATGAGTATAAACTTTAGCTATTTTTCCTGCTTCGTTTTTATCTTCTTTACAAATAGTAACATTCATTCCTGGTTTAAATTCTCCACGTTCAATTCTTCCTACAGCAATTCTTCCAACATAATCATCATAATCTATGTTAGAAACAAGCATTTGAGCAGGTCCTTCTTCATCACAATTTGGAGCATCTATTGTTTTTATAATAGTTTCAAAAAGTGGAGTCATATCTGAATCCGCATCAGACATATTTAGTTTTGATATTCCTTGTTTGGCAGAAGCATAAACAACAGGGAAATCTAATTGCTCATCTGTTGCATCAAGTTCTATAAATAACTCAATTACTTCATCTACAACTTTTTCAGGTCTAGCTCCTGGTCTATCTATTTTATTAATTACAACTATTGGCTTTAAATCTAATGCTAATGCCTTTTTCAAAACTTCTCTTGTTTGAGGCATAGCACCTTCAAAACTATCTACTAAAAGCAAAACACCATCAACAGTTTTTAGAACTCTTTCAACTTCTCCTCCAAAATCTGCGTGTCCTGGTGTATCTACAATATTAATTTTTATATCATTATACATAACAGATGTGTTTTTTGAAAGAATTGTAATTCCTCTTTCTTTCTCTAAATCATTTGAGTCCATTACTCTTTCTTCTACTTGCTCATTTTCTCTAAATACATGGCTTTGTTTCAACAAACTATCAACAAGTGTTGTTTTTCCATGGTCTACGTGTGCAATTATTGCTATGTTTCTTATTTTTTCGTTATTCATTTTATTTTTCCTTTCTCTAGGTTACTTTTTGGGACGGGTTCTTTTTGGGGACGGAGGAAAAAAGTAACCTCGTCTTATTTTTTTGTGACAGAGTAAAAAGTAACCTTACTTAATAATTCTTTTTTTATTCCATATTTTCCCTTAAAAATCACCTACCTATTATATCACAAAAATGGTTATTTTGTCAACTAGTAATATTGTGACTTTACATAATTTTTATTTTGAATAATCAAGCAACTTAAAAGCCTTTATACATTATTGTACAAAGGCTGATTTTTTATTTTATTATTATACAATTTTATTTTTATTATATATTTTCATTTTCTTTTATTTTTTGTATTTCTTCTTTATTTATCTCTGTTAAATCTGCAATTTCTTCAATCTTATAACCTTTTGATAACATCTTTTTAACAATTTGTATTTTTTCTTCTTCAAGTTGCTCTTTTGCAGTTTTCTTTTCTTCTTCGAGTTGCTCTTTTACAATTTTCTTTTCCATTTCAAATTGTTTTTTTTCATCTTCAAATTGCTCTTTTGCAGCTTTCATTTGATCTTCAAATTGCTCTTTTGCGGCTTTCATTTCTTCTTCAAATTGCTTTTTTCTTGCTTTTTCTTTCTCTCTTCTTGCTTTTTCTTTCTCTCTTCTTGCTTTTTCTTTCTCTCTTCTTGCTTTTTCTTTCTCTCTTCTTGCTTTTTCTTCTAATTCTAGTGCTTTTGCTTCTGAATTTCTTATTAAAGTTGCCTTTAGCTCATACCAATATTCATCTTGCATACCTTTATCTAAACTTAATATTCTATTGTCTACATTTGCCTTTTTTATGGCTTCATTCTTTTTACTTGCCATATATATCCCCTCTTCATCACCTATAATTAGCTTTAACCAATCTGCAAGTTCTCCTTTAGGTTCTTTTATTTTTCTAAACTTCTTTAAATCAATTATATGCAATTCTAATTTATCTGTTATTATTTCACTTTCTGCTTCATTTAATTCATTTTCTACTATTTTGTTTGGATCTGTACATTCTTCAAACTTTAGATGAGCTATTTGATGAAATTCTTTTCTGTTGAAGAAACTAAAATCGGTTATTATTATTGCTATAGTCTTTCCAATTTCTATATATTTGCCTCCACTTTCTATTGTGCTTGTGTATAACTTGCAAATATAAAATGTAGCTCTTTCTCCTAAATTATGTTCATCTTTAACTTGCATCTCTATAAAGCATATCGTACCATCAGCTAGCTTTGCTCTTACATCTAATACACCTTTTTTATCTTTTTGATAATTTCTTTTAAGTTCAGGGTTTTGAATTTCTACACTCTTAATTTTAATCTTTAAAATTGCTTGTAAAAGATTTCTTAGGTTTTCTTCTTTTCCATTTATTCCAAATAAATTTTTAAACATATAGTCACGAGTAGCCGGGATTCTTATAATTTCGCCATCTAAGAATGTTACTCCGTTTTCATCTTTGGTATATCTTTTTATTTCTTCAAGTGTTGGGTCTTTTAAAATTGTCATTGATTTTCTTCCTCCTTTAATTCTATCAAAAAATTCTTATTAATGCAAGTAATTTTTGATATTTTTCATAAATATTTATAACTAATACTTAGTATATTTTTTCATAGCTACTCTTAAGCTATAGTTTATAATTTATTTTGGATTTCTTTGGATTAAATGCCCCTGATAAAATCTTTTTGAAATTCAAATAATGTTTTTAAAAAATGATTTTTAAAATTTATTTTGCCTTAATTAAAATGTCCATTAAAAAATAGCAATAATTAAAATATTTATCGCATAATTATTTTACCATATTTTTCCTCAAATGTAAAGAAAAAGATTTCGACAAAAATCGACTAAAATTTGTCCCTAAAATCCCTTGACTTTTTTCCTAAAGAATAATATACTTTTAGTATAAAATTTAAACAAAGGAGGCCAATTTATTATGAGCAACTTAATAGAGATACGATGGCATGGTAGAGGCGGTCAAGGTGCTAAAACTGCTTCATTATTATTAGCAGATGCAGCATTTAATACAGGAAAATATATTCAAGGATTTCCTGAATATGGACCTGAAAGAATGGGAGCACCAATTACAGCATATAACCGCATTAGTGACGACCCTATTACAATTCACAGCAACATTTATGAGCCAGATTTCGTAGTTGTAGTAGATGATTCATTATTAGAATCTGTTGATGTTACAGCAGGTTTAAAAAACACAGGTGCTATAGTTATAAACACCACAAAATCTGCAGATTATTTAAAATCTGTACTTAAAGGATATTCCGGATCAATTTACACAATTGATGCAAGAAAGGTATCTATGGAAACTTTAGGAAAATATTTTCCAAATACACCAATGCTTGCAGCTATTGTAAAGGTTAGTGGAATCATGTCTGATGAAGATTTTGTAAAAGATATGGAAGGTTCATTTAAGCATAAATTTGCTAAAAAACCAGAAGTTATAGACGGAAATATGAAAGCAATTGAACTTGCATTAAAAGAAGTAAAAAAAATATAAGAAAAGTGGCTTCGCCACATGTGCAAGTTGCTTCGCAACCGCACGAATCAAGGAAACTTAACCTTGTTGTTCCGGAAAAATGTAGCGATTTTTCCTATACAATAAGTACAGTGGCACCGCCATAGTATAACACAATAAAAAGACGAGGTTACTATTTTTTCCTCCGTCCCAAAAAAGAACTTAAAGAAAGGATGATAAAAATGTCTGAAATAAATGCTAATACACCAATGAAAGATATGACAATTGGTGGAAATATTTATGAAGCAGGAAATGCTAGAAACTTTAAAACTGGTGATTGGAGAAGTGTTAAACCTGTATATATTGAAGAAAAGTGTAAACAATGTGGACTTTGCTTCCCTGTTTGCCCAGATAATGCAATTCCTGTAAATAAAGAATTAAAAAGAGAAGATTTTAATTATGATTATTGCAAAGGTTGTGGAGTTTGTGCAAAAGTATGCCCTTTTGCTGCAATCGAAATGCAATAAAAAAAGAAAGGATGATAAATTTATGAGTATAAGAGAAAGATTAAGTGGTAATGAAGCATCAGCTACAGCAATGAAACAGATTAATCCTGATGTTGTTGCTGCCTTCCCTATTACCCCATCTACAGAAATACCTCAATATTTTTCAACATTTGTAGCAAATGGAACTGTAGATACAGAATTTGTTGCTGTTGAATCTGAACATAGTGCAATGAGCGCTTGTATTGGAGCTGAAGCAGCAGGTTCTCGTGCTATGACAGCTACTTCTGCAAATGGTTTATCTTTAATGTGGGAAATGATATATATTGCTTCAAGTTTAAGATTACCTATAGTTATGTCACTTGTAAACAGAGCTGTTTCAGGACCTTTAAACATACATAATGACCATTCAGATGCAATGGGAGTTAGAGACTCTGGATGGATTATGATGTTTTCTGAAAACAATCAAGAAGCTTATGACAATTTACTTATGGCACATAGAATTGCTGAGCACAAAGATGTTATGCTTCCATTAATGGTTTGCCAAGATGGATTTATTACATCACATTCAATTGAAAATATTATGCTTGAAGAAGATTCAGAAGTTAAAAAATTTGTTGGAACATATAAACCAGAACATTATTTATTAAATAGAAAAGAACCAATAGCTATTGGTCCACTTGATGTTCAACCATATTTATTTGAACATAAAGCTCAACAAGCAGACGCTATGCGTGCTTCAAAACAAGTTATTTTAGATGTTGCAAAAGATTTTGAAGCATGGACAGGAAGAAAATATGGATTATTTGAAGAATATAAACTAGATGACGCAGAACTTGCAATAGTTTGCGTAAACTCTACAGCAGGAACAACAAAATTTGTTGTAGATAAACTTCGAGAACAAGGAATTAAAGCAGGTCTTCTAAAACTAAGAGTTTATAGACCATTCCCTGGAGAAGAAATTTCTAAAGCTTTAGCTCATGTTAAAGCAGTTGCAGTTCTAGATAAATCTGATTCTTTAAATTCAGCAGGTGGAGCAATATTTACAGATATTACTTCAAGTTTCCAAGTTCACAGAGTAAATGTTCCAACTATTAACTACATTTATGGAATTGGTGGACGTGACACTAAAGCTGATGACATAGAATCTGTATATAAAGACCTAGAATATGTTGCAAAAACAGGAGATTTAGGAATTCCATACAGATATTTAGGATTAAGGAGGTAAATATAATGGCATATAATATGAAAGAAATAGTAGCTAACAAAAGACCTCACTTTACAGAAGGTCACAGAATGTGTGCAGGTTGTGGTGCACCAGTTGTTGCAAGACATATTATGAGAGCTTTAAAAGAAGAAGATACAGCAGTTGTATGTTCTGCTACAGGATGTATGGAAGTATCAACTTTTATATATCCATATACAGCTTGGGAAGATTCTTTTATACACACAGCTTTTGAATGTGCAGGCTCTACCCTATCTGGTGTTGAAGCTGCATACAAATCACTAAAAAAACAAGGAAAATTACCAGAAGACCAACATACAAAATTTATCGCATTTGGTGGAGATGGTGGAACTTATGATATAGGTCTTCAAGCTCTTTCTGGAGCAATGGAAAGAGGACATGACATGACTTATGTATGTTATGATAATGGAGCCTATATGAATACAGGTATTCAACGTTCTTCTGCAACACCAAGATTTGCAGATACTACTACAACACCTGCAGGAAGAGTAATTCCTGGAAAAATGCAAAACAGAAAAGATTTAGCTTTAATTATGGCAAATCATCATTTACCATATGTTGCACAAACTTTGGCAATGGGAGATTTTAAAGATTTATACGAAAAAGCTGAAAAAGCAATTTACACAGAAGGTCCAACATTTTTAAATGTTATGGCTCCATGTCCACGTGGTTGGGGATATTCTACGGATGAGCTTATGAATATTAATAAGCTTGCAGCTCAAACATGCTATTGGCCAATGTATGAAGTTGTTGATGGTAAATATCATATAACATATAAACCAACAAAAAAACTTCCAATAGAAGAATTTTTAAAAACTCAAAAAAGATTTAGACATATGTTTAAAGAAGGAAATGAGTGGATGATTGAAGAATTCCAAAAAGAAGTGGATCGTCGTTGGCAAGAATTATTAGATTTAGAACAAATCGGAACACAAAAAGCTTAACTTATATAACTTATTCGAGCTTTAATGTTATTTTAAATAATAGAAAATTTATTTTCTATTATTTAAGAAATGACAAATAAAGAATAAAAAAAAACAGGCTATGAAATAAATTTTTTCATAGCCTATTTTTTTATTGCTCCATTTTTATAACTATATCAGATAGTATTCCTTTAAATGGTCTAAAAATATTTCCATTTGCGTCTGTTGAAGATCCAATTGTTATTTTAGTGCTAAAGAAATCTTTAAATCCACTAAAGTCATACGCTAGTTGTTCTTCCTCATCATTTATTTTTAAATACAGCTTCATATTTCTTCTAGAAATTTTTACTGATTGAACAGCTGATACATTTTTTAAGATTGGAGAACCACTTGTAGCTTTGGCCGCTGTTAATTCAAGTTGCTTTTTGTTACTTGTTATTCTATAAACAAATCCAGGGAATCCTGCGTCAGAGTTCTCATACTTTGAATTTACCAAAGTAGATTGTTCCATAGTAGTACTATCTATAGATACTATATTAAACGATATTTCAAAATCTTTATCATAACTATCAAAATCAAATGCTCTAATATTACTATCAATATTGTTTGTACCATCAAATACATAGTCCCCATTATGCTCATATACTGTTGTTAATTGTCCATGTGTTCTATCATAATCAGCAAGAGTTACATTATCACTAATAAACTTAACTTTCATATTAGAAAGTATTCCATCAAAACTTCTATACACCGATCCATCTGGTTTAAAATCTGCTCCAAATAAAACTGGATTATTAGAGTAACTTGTTGAACTTGAATAATCATTTATTTGAAGGAATGTCTGTCCATTAAAACTATAGTATAATTTGTCATTTATTCTTATCAATCTAACATTTGTTATAGTATTTGGAATATCATTTACTGAACTATTAGCTGTATTACCTGTTGTATACAAAGTTGTAGTTTCATTTGATGCATTTGCAATACTAAATATGTTTTTAGTTGCACTCATTAGAGTATCATCATTACTACTATTTCCTAATCCAACAATATCAAATGACATTTCGAAATTTCTATGTATATTCTTTTGTGAATATAAATAAACATGTGTATTTATATAATCCTCTTGTGCAAAATTAAACTGTCCGTTGTGAATATATTCATCTACATCATCTTCTATAGGAACTTCTTTTGTCCATTTTGCATATAAATTAGTATCTCCTTTTGGCATATATGTCTCTCCTCCATAGCCTACTCTAGTTGTAAAATTAGAGTTGCTATACCAACCTCTAAAAAGATATCCGGTTCTAGTTGGTGTAGGTAGTGTTACTGAAGTTTCTTCTGCTTCATAATAATTTGTAACTGTTATATTTGACATTTCTCCTAAAAAGCATCTAAATGGTAAATTAGTACCACTAATATCAGAACCAATAAAAAGTGTAGAATTAATTCTTTGTGTAAAATTCGAAAAATCTCCCACTTCTGTAAGATTTGAGCCATTTGTTAAATCTGCATATATTTTTTTATTTGTTCTGGTTATAAGAATATTTTGTACATCGCTTAAACTTGGTTTTCTTTCCGTAATACCATTATTCGCATTAGTTACTTTAAAAATATATTTACTAGCATCTCTTCTTAATAGAAAACCATGATATGGAGATGTTTTGTGATCTGCGCAGTTCAATACAGTATTAAGCTTACCATTTTGAGTACCATCAAAAGTATTACTATCTATATTAACTGTTAGCTCAAAATTTCTATCAAAATTTTCTTCAGAAAAAAATGCAATATCAGTGTCAAGCATTGTTTTACCATCAAACTCAATATTATCTCCAAATATATATTTTATTTTATAATCTTCGAGCTCTGGTTCTTCTCCATTTATTACTAAATTCCCTGTTACATTTGGAATTCTTAAAACTCCATCTGTATATGTATAATCTGTCCCTAAAGTTAATCTCGTTCCCCCCATCGTAATAGCTTCTATTGTGGGAGGAATAGAAAATGTATATGAATATGTTCCCATATATCCCACAGTATCTGGATATGATGATGAATTATCTATATTAAGATATATAACTGATAACTGCTGTTGCACACCTGTTACTGTACCGTCTATAACTAGTTCTGTAGAATAATATGCATATGCAGTTGATATAGCTATTAAAAATACAAATATTATTAAAAATATATGTACCGGCTTAAAATGCGTTCTTTTCCTTCTAATTTTCATAAGTTCTCTCCTTATTGAAATAACTCTTCTTAATAATGCTTCATTATGGTGTCTCTTCTAAATATACTGTTTTATATGTTTGTCCATCAATTTGTTCTGTTCCATTATGAAGACCCGTATTTGGTTCTTGATCATCAATTAAACCAGTAATAGCATCTGTTATACCTTTTATAATACCATCATAATAATTAAATGTACCTGCATTATTCAATCCATAAGTCTTTTTACCAATTATTTCAGGTGAAGAAATATTAATATTTCCGTCAGATTTTACTCCCAATGTTAATGTTCCATAATTGGATACAGCAAATCCATTGGTTCCTTCAATTGTTCCACCTGTAATAACAATAGTACCATTTGCTAAATTTTGTACAGTTCCTCTATACATATTATCTCTTGAGCCACTTGCGTTTGAAATTAAATTCGCACTTCCTGAAATCTCTACTGTACCTCCCCCTAAATTATATATTGCTGCCTTTCCACCTGTAGAGTTAATAGTTCCTCCTGTTATATAAAGATGAGCATTATTTTCATTATTTATAGCTGCTTCTGTTTTTGTTTGATTTATTTGACCATTATATATTCTTAAGGTTCCTTTATTAACAATAACCTGTTTATTGGTACCACTAATTGAATAATTTTGCATATTAAATATAATGTTTTTATTTGCAGCAATCGTAACACTCTCACTTATATTAGCAAGCAGTTTTATTGTTGTTTCTGTATTATTTGGTGCAGCATTTATTGCATCTGCTAAAGAGTAATATCCTGTACCATTTACATCTGCAACAGCAGTTGTTATCCAATGTGCATAATATGTAATATCATTATTTATTATTGTGTTTTCTGTTATTTCTTCTCCACCTTCAGCTAAAGTAAACCATCCATCAAATACATAATTAGTTCTAGAAGGAATAGGTAAAGTTCCAATTTTAGTTCCTGTTTCAACATCTCTTGTAGGTTCACTAACAGATCCATAATTTGCATCAAACGTAACTCTGCGTTTTATAGCTAAATATAGTGTATGATATGTTTCTCCATCTATCTCTTCACTTGAATGTATAAAACTATATCCTGTCTCTTTATCTGTTATTTTCGCTTCATCATTTACAGTTTGTGATTTTCCTTTTATTGTACCATCATAAAATTCAAAATCTGTACTGCAACTTACTCCAATTGTTGCAGCTTGTATTATAGGAGATGTCTTATCTGATGTTCCATCTTCGGTTCCAATTGTCATTGTTCCAGCATTGTTTACTCCTATAAAAGATTGAGAAACTATTGATCCTCCACTTATTGTTAATGTTGATGATGCTAAATTTTGGACTGTAGCTCTTTTATTGTTTCCATTACTACTTGCAGAGCTCAAATATGCAGTTCCTGTAATCACAACAGTTCCTTGATCATTATATAATGCCTGCTTTCCTCCTGTTGCTGTCATTAAAATTCTTCCTCCACTAATTGTGATATTTCCAGTTGATTGATTATTAATTGTAGCAGTCTGTGTTGATGATGATGTTAATATTCCATTTGAAATTTTAACTGTTCCTGAATTTTCTAGAAGTGTACCTGTAGTAATACTTATTGTAAAATTTTGAAAATCAAAATTTATATTTTTATTTTGTGCTACTACTAAATTTTCACTTACATTTTGTAGTAATTTAACTTTTGTTTCAGTATTGGTTGTTGGTACTGCATCTATTGCATCTTGTAAAGAAGTATAAAATGTTCCATTTATTTCTGCAACTGCTCCTTGTTGCCATTTTGCATGTAATGTAATATCTGTCATAATAGGTGTAGAAAAATCAAAAAGTACATCATTCGAATCAGCCCAACCTAAAAATCCATATCCTTGTTTTTCTGGTGCTATATCTGGTATACTTATAGTATTTCCTTGTATAACTGTTACTACATCTACTATATTTTCATCTACATCAAAAGTAACATTAACATTTTGTGCATCGTCATCCCCTTGAATTACTAAGTTTCCTGTTACATTTTGAATTGTTAAAGTACCATTCGTGTATGTATAATCAGTGTTTGCAACTAATTGCATTTCTCCCATTGTAATAGATTTAATAACTGGAGGAATAGCAAATGTATATAGATATGTATCCATATATCCTATAGTTGATGGGTACGAAGATGAGTTTTCCATATTAGCATATATAATACTAAATTGTTCTTGTACACCTGTTGCTGTTCCATTTATAATAAGCTGAGTGGTATAAAGTGCATAAGTTGTTGAAATTGCAATTAAAAATATAATAAGTATTAAAAAAATATGATAAGTTTTAAAAATCTTTCTTTTTCTTTTAAATTTATATCCCATAACTCTCCTCACTTTATAGTCATTTCCCCCACTATTTGTTAAAACAGCGGGGGAATATTTTTATTGTATAGGAAAAATCGCTAGATTTTTCCGGAACAACAAGGTTAAGTTTCCTTGATTCGTGCGGTTGCTAAGCAACCTGCACATATGGCGAAGCCACTTTTCTTATTATTTTTTCAAAACAAATCTATAACTTGTTTTTCCACTCATTACAGAGAACCAAGCCTCTTCATTTTCTTTAGCATTATAATATAATATTGGTTTAAATAACTCTTCAGATACTTTAAAAATTTCTCCAAAATCTTTTACATAAACTACTTCTATTTCTTCGTCATTAGGTTTTGTACTTACTTCAACTATCTTATCTTGGCAAATTCTTAGAATTCTATTAAGTTCATATTTGTATTCATTTCTTATAACATTTGCAATTTTGAATTTAGAAACCTTTCTTAAAGCTATAATTGCAGCAACTATAAGAACTACATCTATAAATATTTTAGAAGTACTTGATTTTTCTGAAGTTTTAAATTCTTTTGAAATATACTCTGAATTTTCTATATTGTTTTCTCCTGTAAGTTTTGTTGTTTTTTCAGCTAAGTCTATATTTATAAATGGTGAAAGCTCATCTACTACTTCTTTGCCTTCAACTTCAGTTGTAACTTTTATTTTTAATTTTACTGTATATTTTGCATCAATTGACATCCCTAATTGTTGTTTAAAATTATTTATTAATTCATTTTTATCTTTTAAATCAAGTTTAAGTTTTTCTGCAATTTGAATATTGTCTGATGCAGAATCTAAGCTTTTTTCTGGTAGTAACACTTCTTCTTTATCCCAAATCTTTTGCTCTTCCCCATTCTTTGTGTAAACAGCTTGCATCAATCCAACTATTGAGTATGTGCATTTTATTTCTGAATTTTTACTTCCTGTGTAATCATAGTTTAAATCAAGTTTTATATTGTCTATTAAATCTGTTACATAAGCTAGGTTTTTATCTTTTATTTCTTCATTCGTCATATACTTATTTGAAATTAAGTTTATTTTATAATCATAATTAAATTTGTTTGTATACTTATATATTTCCTTTGTATATGTTTTCATATTTTCTTTTTGTATAGTCTTTATGAAGTTAATAAAAGAGAAAATTAATACAATTATAGACACAATAATTGTAACATATTTAGTTGATTTACGCATTTTGTTTTTTCCCTTTGTCTTCATATTTTAATCTTCTCCTTTCTTTAGCTTCCTAATTTCCTTTTTCTACTTCTACCATCTGTTCTTCTGTTTGCAATAAATGTAACCAAATTGCTGGATATCCTATATATTTTATTTTAAATATAACTTTTCCAATTAGCTGATCCTCTCTTACTTCTGCTACATCTGGTGCATTATTATTATCTCCTTTTGTAACAAAGTAAAATTCTCCACTTCTTTGATTTTTTTGAACAATTCTGTGAATTACTGTGTATCCTTCCATTTGGTATTCGATTATGTCTCCTACATTTACATCATTTGCGTTACATTTTTGTATTATCGCTACATCTCCTACATATATTTCTTTTTCCATACTTCCTGTTGCTATTGCTACAGGCTTTATAGGAAATATTCCTAAAGCAAACCATATTACTAATATAATAGCTATAACTAGAGGAATTATACTGCCTGGATTTGTATTAACTAACGTTTGTCTGTCCTTTTGCGGACTTAGTTTATTTTTTTCATATCTTATATATAAGAATAAAATTGTTGGAATTACTGTATCTATTACTGAAGTCATTGCCCATGGTGAGTTTGGCAAAATTGGTGATAGCCAATAATATAAATTTGTAATAAATTGATAAATAATCGCAGGTACACAATTGCTATAAATTGATGTATATGAAAATAACATATTTTTTGCAATATTGGGTACTATTACCTGAGAAATATATTTTATAATAGTTAATGTTGCAACTGTATTACCTATAAATCGTGTATAATCTATATCTATCAAAATATATACAACTGATATTAGTATTGCAAATTTAATCTTATCTTTATCATAAACATTATTTATCAACTTGTATCTTACATATTCTTTTGCACAAATAGCAAAACCTGTTATCCATATATTTTTTATTAACCCATTTAATTTAGTATTATATGGGTTTTTTCCAAATGTTACAAATAGCCCTGATAATAAGTATATTATTATATAACTTAATACGGCAACAATTGTATATTGAATAATACTATTTCTAAGCTTTTTGTTATCATAATTTTTTCCAAATGTAAAAAATATTAGTACTGATAATAAAATCCAAAACAATGGGTTTATTATATATAAATATACTATATTTATTTTACACACTAGTATAAAATTTGAAACTAGCCCATAAATTAATATTGCTAATATAATAAATGCCGTTCCTAATTTTGATTTCTGCATTTTTCCCTCTTTAAAAAAATTATAGAATAAAATTAGTTCAATAATAATATCCTAAAAGGTAATGCAAAAACATTACCTTTTAAGTTTTATGTATTATCAGAGTGTGTTAATGTTGTAACAGATTTTTCTGTTGTATCTTGGCTATATGTAAATGTGATCGTAAAGGTTTTTTGATGATTTTGAGCATCACCAAATGTTGCAGCATTAGGATCCCATTTTACTAAAAATTGTGCTTTACATTTTCCATTAGTTGCATTAAGAACATCACCATTATTACTTCCTAGTTCTCCTGTTGTAATTGCAGAACTAGATGGTTGAGTAATTAAAAGTCCATCTCCTGCACCTGTACAAGAATATCCTGTTAATTTTGCAGGTTGAGAACTTTCGTTTAAGATTTCAGTTTCTAGTATTACTGCATCACCAGGATATTTAAGAGAAACCGTAGCAGTTACTGTTTGTGCATCTTTTTGAGCGTTTGTTGGATCTGAAGGATCTGCAGTTTTAGAATTAACAACCGCATTTGCTCTATCAGTATCAGTAATAGCAGTATCTGCTTTAGCACCATCTACAACTTCATAAAACTTAGTATTATTTGTAAAATGAACATTCCAAGTCATTGTACCTGTAGCAGTGCCATTAACAGTTAAAACTGTTTGGAAAGTGGCATAACCAATAGCCAAAGCTATAAGTAGTACAATTAGAACTATTATAGCGTGATTTCTTTTCTTAGATCTTTTCATAATAATCTACCTCCTCCTAATTTTATTCTACATTTTTATTCTACTCCATTTTTCGTCATAACTCAATTACTATTATATGTCTTTTTTATGACATTCTTGTTACAATTTGTCACAATCTTGTAATATTTATTTAATCACTTTGTTATTGTCTTTTTTTATGTTTTATGGTATAGTAAAAGAAGAGAAACTAACGAGAAAATTTTAGGAGGTACATATATATGGAAGCTATATATAATAATACATTTTTAAATAGTTTATTTACAAGTGATGAATTTAACTTTATAAAACATCTTGATTCAAGCAACGAAGAGTTTGCTAAATTGTTAGAAAATGAGAAGCAAATAAGAGATATAATTGTAAATCTTATAAATGGATTAAATGATTCTATTCGTAAAAGCAATATAAATCATAAAAATTCATCAAAAGAAGTTAATATGCTTTCAAAATCTCAAAAAGTCTTTGAAACTGTAAATAGCAATATTTCAATGTTACAAATAAATGAAGAAATTTCAAATAATATAAACAAAGAAATTATAGATTTATTAATTAAAGTTGAAGCAGATGAAAGCAATAGTTCAGAGTCAAAATTCATAGATGAAATTGCAAGTTTAAAAACAAAAATCGCTGATTTTAGTAATGTTGTAGAAGATATGAAAACAACAATTTTGCAAAATGACTCTATTTTACAATCTTTTATAAATGATTCTGATGTACAAGATTATTTCAGAAGATTTTCGATAAAATATTCTAGTATTATACAAGATGTAGTCAAGCAAGAACCTGTCAAAACTGTTGAAGATGTTAATATTGTTTCAAAAGATATTCAAGAAAATAATAATTGTTTACTAATTTCTGAAACAAAAGGAAAAGTTTATCTTCCATATTCTAAATTTGAAGTTTTAGAATATTTAGATAAATATCCACATCAATATACTTCTTTTGAAGATGTAATAAAACAAGAATTTATTAACACAACAGATTATTATTTAAAACATCCAGCAGTTTCACGTTTTAGAGAGGCTTATGCTTTAATCCGTGATAGAGAAGCTAAATCTATATTTGAAGCATTTAAAGTTGCAATGGATATGATGTTTAACTATAGCTTAAATCCTGCAATTATTGCAGCATGCAAATTTCAAAGTCAATTAGAAAATTATTTAGAATGCTTATCTAGTAATCATTTAGATAATTTCAAAGATTTTGAAATAAAATTTGAAGTTGCGCCACTAAAAGTTAATCATAAAACAAAAATTTAAACTATTATATTAGTTTTCTTTATACAAAAATAACTCTAAAAATCAAATAAAAAGTATTAAGAAAGGAGTGATTTTTATGATAGTTGTAGACCCAGAAGGAAATTTATTTGATGAAAGAAGAAAAGAAGAAAGAAGAAAAACAAGCAGAAGAAAAAATAACGATAACACTCAAGATGACAGAAGAAGTGGTAAAGATAGAAGAACAGATGGATGGGTAAAAGAATTATTAGAAGATGAAACAGATGAAACACAGGAAGAAAATTAATCTTCCTGTGTTTTTCTTTTTATTGACTTTATGCTTAGTATATATGTGTAAATCTATTCTATTTACTTCCTTCATTTAAAATTATTTTTTTCTCAGGATACATATATGGCAAAACCTCTCCTAAAACCTTTCCTCCAACAGGTGCAGCAACACCACCTCCTTGGTGTCCCCCTTCTCCTGTTGGATTATATAAAGTAACTAAACATACAATTTGTGGATCTTCTATTGGTGCAACTCCACAAAAAGATGTAACATATTTTCCTGTGTTTACACCATCTTCTGATGTTCCTGTTTTTCCTCCTACTCTATATCCTTCAACTTTGGCATTTTTTCCTGTTCCATCTGCTACAACAGATTCCATCATACTTAAAACTTTTTCTGATGTTTCTTTAGAAATACTTGCCCCTCTTGTATCTACCGGAATTTCTTGTTCTTCACCTGTTTTTATATCTATTACAGATTTTACAACTCTTGGTGTAAGAAGTTTTCCTCCATTTACTATACTTGAAATTGCTGTAACAAGTTGAATTGGAGTAATCTCAAAACGTTGACCAAAACTGATTGTAGCAAGCTCTACTGGTCCACACTTCTCTTGTTTTACAAATATGCTATTTGCCTCTCCTGGAAGATTTACTCCTGTTTTTGAAAGTAGTCCAAATTTATTTAAATAATTATAATATGTATTTACTCCTAATTTTTGTCCAAGTCCTATAAATACTGGGTTGCATGAATTCATTAGTCCTTGTCTTAAACTTTCTGATCCATGAGGTCTGTAATATCTCCAACATTTTATTCTTGCACCTCCAACTGTAATTCCACCTGTGCAACAAAATTCTCCTGCGTTATCAGTATCTGTTATTCTTTCTTCAAGTGCTGCTGAAGCTGTAATTAGCTTAAATACAGAACCAGGCTCATAAGTATCTGAAATAGCCTTATTTCTCCACATTCCTTGCAAAGCTTTTGTTTTTTCTTTTGTTTCTATATTTTCCCAATTTTGTTTTAATTCTTCATTATTTATTGTATATGGTTCATTTAAATTATAACTTGGATAAGTAGCCATTGCTAAAATATCTCCAGTTTTTGGATTCATTGCAACAATATTTCCACCATCTGTACACTTATTGTCGATACATGCCTCAGCTAAATATTTTTCTACAATAGATTGAATTGTCATATCTATTGAAAGTTTTATGCTACTTCCATCTATTGGAGCTAGATAGTTTTCACTATCATCTCCTATCTTCTCTCCTGTTGCATCAGTTGCTCTTTGAATAGAACCATTTGTTCCTGACAAAATCTCATTATATTTTGCCTCAATACCATCTAATCCTTGATTATCACTTCCACAAAAACCTATAAATTGTGATGCTAAATTAGTATAAGGATAATATCTTTTTGTATCTTCATCAATATTAATTCCTGTTTCAATATTATTTTCAATCATCCATTTTCTAAGCTCATCTGCTTTTTCTTCTTCAACTTTTTTTATTATTGTTTCAATAGAGCTTTTTTTAGAAACTTTTTTTAATACTTTCTCATAATCTAATTCAAAAATATCTGTCAAAGCATTTGCTACTTTTTCTTTATTTTCTTTCGAAATATTTGTTGGATTTATTGTAACACTTGAAACTGTTGAACTAACAGCTAACGTATATTTTCCTGTGCTATCATAAATTGTTCCTCTTTTGGCACTTATAGCTCTTTGCTGTACTTGCTGCTCATAAGCTAAAAGTTGCAATTTATTTCCATCATAAAATTGCAAAAAAGCTAATCTACCTGTTAAAACAAGCATAACTAAAAAAGATGCAAACATTGTTTTTACCATTTTCTTTTTATTTGTTAAAGTTACTTGCATATTTTAAAATCACACCTCACAATACTATTAATTCACTTTTATAAATAAAATTTGTGCATTATATAAATATTGTATTTATTTTTATTTAATTTATAACTAAAATATCACTCATTTGATTTAATTCAAATAAGTGATATCTAATAAATATTATTTTATATTCTTTTTTATTTTGTTAATTTCTTTTTCTGATAATTCTGTTAACTCTTTAATTTCTTCAATAGTATTTCCTTTTTTTAACATTTTTTGAGCTATCTCTATTTTATTTTGTAAAACTCCTTGTTCCTTTCCTTCTTTTATCCCTTGCTCTTTTCCTTCTTTTATTCCTTGCTCTTTTCCTTCCTTTATTCCAATTTTTCTTCCATCTTCTTGTCCTTGTTTTTTTGCATGTTCCATACTCATTTCATATTCTAAATCCCATTTTTCACGCAGTTCAGCCATTCTTCTTACTGCATCATTTCCTGTTAAGTAATTTACTTCATTTCTTGCTTTTTTTAATATTTTGTTTTTCTTCTCAGCCATTTCGACCAACTCCTTATCCTCATCGTCAATAAAGGCCAACCATTGATTGATTTTTTTATTCATATTTGGATGAGCTTTTCTAAATTTGGGTAGTTCTATAAACCACCACTCTACTTCATCTAAAACTTCACATTCTCTGTGGTCTTTCAAAACAATTGCTGTTTTATTAATATAATCAACATATTGCGGAAACATTTCGTATCCCAATATATTTATTAGAATTGTTTTTTCCACATCATTATAATCTGTTCCTTTTATTACTTCTCTTGAAATCATTTTTGAAGCATAAAAAACTGTTCTTACTCTAAAGTTGCCATTATTTTTACTTTGCAATTCTATATTAACTACTTGCCTTTCGTTTAAAGTAGCTTGTAAGTCTAACCTCCCACCTTTTTCTACTGTTGATAATTGCTCTAGGCTAACTTCCTCTTTTATCTTAATTGTTTCGATTTCAATTTCCAAAAGTGCTCCCAAAAAATCCTTTAAGTATTCTTCATTTCCTTTTCTTGAGAAAAATGCTTTAAAAATAATGTCGTTTTTTAAATTATAAGTTTTTTTCATATTTGTTATTCCTTTCTATTATATCAAATCTTATGCATATATGCAATAATTTTTAATATAATTTTTAAAAAATTTGCAATAAATATATAATTGTTACTTATACTATTATATATTCACCCCCTCCTTTCTCAAAAAAATAATTAGAAATATTAATTCTTAAAAATAAATTTAATTGAATATCAAAAAAATTGAAATAACTTTAATTTCAGGTAATCTTAATAACCTATTATTTCTAAAATCAAAATAATTTGCAATTAAAAATATTTACTGCATAAAAAGATTATATCATATGCATATAAGTATTGTCAACATTTTATCAAATTAATAATACACTTTTTATCGACATATTTCGACAAAATTAGAACATATCTGAATATTTATTTTTTACTATTTACAAATCAAAATCAAGTATGTTATAATAAATTTAAATAGATACGGAAAAGGATGTGATTTTTTGGAAGAACTAAAAACAAAAGAACCAGATGAAACATTAAGTATTACGCAAAATGATGATAATATAAAAAATGATATATCATTATCTAAGGATGAAACACAAATAGATTCACAAGAAGTTCAGAATGAACCCCTTAGTGAATCAGTTGATATCAAAACTGAAGATGCAAATACCACAAATTGCCTTGCGCTTACAATCCAAGAAGACCATAAACTTGTTGCAATGAAAAATGTTTTTTTTAGGTCAATCAGAATGTCATGGAAAGTTGTGGTTTCTACAATTACTTTAGCATTAATCAAACTATTTTCTTAAGGCTATTTATTATCTAATTACCAGATTATAAATAGCTTTATTTATATCTAATTTTAGACGAATTCTCTTTAGTATTCTTTTTCAGACTTTCTTAATAATCTCTTTATTCTTCTAATAATTCTATAAACAAGATTATCTTTCAAAACCACTAATGCTTTTTTATTTTGAAATTCCTCTATTTTTTGTTCAGCCTGTTTTTCAAATCCAATGCAGTACAAATTAAAAGTATCATAGTCCTCAGCTGTACCAATCAATGTACCATAATCTTGTAATTTCCTTTTTATCATATTTACTTCTATTTCATTTTCTACTCTATCAAATAAATTATTAAAATATGATATAAATATTTTATTTTGTGTATCAAAATAAATCTTTCTAATTAATTTGATATTTTCATCAATTTTCAGATTTTTCTCATTGCTTGGTACTTCCCAAATATCTGTTAGTTGAATATTTCTACGAATATCTGCTATTTCATTTTTTAATTTTAAAATCTGATTTAAATTTTTCTCTATTGTGTTATATTCACTCTCTCCTATATTGTCTATTATATCAATTTTAAATTCTTCATTTCCATTAATTGTACTATCAATTAATACATTTTCTCCTAGCAAAAATGCAAGTTGTGAAATAATATTTGTAATAATTGGATAATATTCTGTTCTACTTGGAATAGCCATATTATAAATATTCATCATTTTATTAGGGCTATGAAAAGCTTTTGTTGTAACATATTGTACAGCTGCTTCATTTAAAGCTGTAGCTTTTACACTAAACTCATTTACTTCACACACTCCAATTCTTGTAATATTTCCTTTCTTATCTTTTCTTTCTTGTAACCTATGAATACATTCATGAAAAATATATTCATCAACTTCGGAAATATTTGCAGTATTAGAAAAATATATACTTGAATTTTTATAATAGTAATTAGCCTTAGATAAACCTTTTGGAATTTTTGCATAGTACATTGGAGTATCTAATAAGGTTTTATATATATCTAAGTAGCTTAAATCATTATCTGGAAATGCTGTCATTATCCTTGTCGAAACTTGATTTACTATATCTATTATTCTTTCATCTTGAAGTGGCTCTATTACTTCTATTCCTGTATTTCCTAGGCTATTATTATCAGCCATAACTTCCTCCTTTTTCAAGTATTCTCGATTCTTCTTCATCATGTTTTATCAAATTATGTAGATTACTCCATTTATTCATTATTATACACCATTTATGTTACAGGAGTATTAAAATTTGTTTACATTTTTGTTACATTTTTAACCGTGCAAAAAAGAACCGGTCCCAATTGCACGGGCATTTGGCACGGGCATTTGGGACCGGTTCTTTTTTGCACGCTAAATTTTTACCTTAGCAGCTTCACTTTTCTTACTATTAAATAATTTTTTAGATCCATTTGCTACAACTTTGTAGAAATATTTTTTTCCTTTTTTAACTGTTTTGTCTGTATATGAACCACCTTTTGCAGTTCCTATCTGTTTATATTTTCCATTTTTGCTTGTTGCTCTATAAACAGTATATTTTGTAGCTCCATCTACTTTTTTCCAAGAAACTTTAGCTTTTGAGTTGCTTTTCTTTTTAGCTTTAACTTTTGTTGGAACAGATAATCCTTTTGCACTATCTTTTCCACTTCTTACTTGTATTAAAGATGCGTTGTCATCTAAAGCTAGAGTCCAAATACTACCATCTTTTTTAAATAAATATACTTTATCATAATTTGTTGGAACATAAGCAAGTTCAACTACGTCTTTTAATATTTGCTTATCTCCTAAATATAGTTTTCCATTATACTTTAAGTTTAAAAATCCACCATTAACATAGTAACGCTCTTTGTATTCATAATTAGTATTATTTTTATAAATTGTTTTTGTTTTTCCTTTTTTATCTTTATATGTTCCATAATCTAAAATTTCTTTAACATTTTTTTCTATTTTTTCTGTTTTATATTTTTTGCTATTCATATCATAAGAATATTTATATAAAACATTTTTATTATCTAAATATATTCCCTCTGTAGGATGTCCTAATGCATCTTTAATTTTTGTTTTAACTATTCTTACATTATCAATTGTATAAAGTCCATCTGATTTCTTCAATAAGCTAATTCCAAGTAGTTCCTCTACATTTTTAGCTTTTTGTTTATAGCTTATTTTATCATCTTGTTGAACTAATGCATAATATTTTCCTTTTGTAGTTAAGTATCCATAGCAAGTTACCTCTTTTACTTTTTCAGCTTTAAGATTTCCTAAGCTTGTTTTTGTTGTTAATTTATTGTTGTTTTTTAATGTATGATATACACTTGCATATTTTGTATTTTTACCTTTTCTGAAATATACATCTCCAAAAGTATATTTTTTTACATTTCCAGTATCTTTTTTTGCTAATTTATTTGCATTGTCATCTATATTCCATAATTCTCCATTAGCAAGTAATACTTTTGTTACATTCTCATCGTAATTTTCTGTAACAGAAACAATATCATTGTTTTTTGATTGTAATTTTGATTCTTTTATTTTTACAACATTTACATTATAGCTTTGTTCTATGTTAGCTCCCGTTGCATCTTTACAAGTTATTGTAATCTTTGCACTTCCTACATTTTTTGCCATAAGATACGTTGTTGAATTTTCCCAAAAATCTATAACACTTGTATTATTTGATTTAATTTCTGGTTTTAAATAATATGTCAAATTATAATCAGTTGATACTGCTGCTATTCTTTGTCCAACAAAAACTGTTTTATCTTTAAAATTGTTACTATCTTTAAACCATGTAATTGCCTCTTCTTGACTGCTTACAGAAGCAAAAACTTTTACATTAAATGCAAATACAGTAAGTATTGCAACTAATACTACTAATAAAATTTTTTTACTTGTTTTAGTCATTTTCTAAAACCCCTTTCATTGTTAAAATATATTTTTGAACATTTTCTTTAAGTTCAAAATTTGGTACTTCTTTTAGCTCATAAGCTATATTGCTTGTTGAGCTTTTTACCTTTTCTATTATTGAAGGAACCTCTACTACTTGCTTTATATAGTCCATTGCTTTTTCCATTTCGTCATTTTTGGCATAATATTCAATTGCTTGACTTAGCATTAATATATAATCTTCATATTCGCTCATATCATACTTATTAATTTCTAAATACCTTTTTTTGTTTTGCTCCATTAGATTCCATTTTTGATTTTTCAAATAATAATATGCTTTTATGTTATATATCATCCCCAACTCTTTATTTGTTTTTTTCATATTTGTTGCTACTTCGTTGGCATTTTCTATATCTTCACTTTCCATATAATTATTTGCTACTGCTATATTTGCCTCAGTGTAAATCAGATACATTTTTGCAGATATTTCATCTTTTTCTATATAATGAAAAAATGTTGTTAATGCAAAATATAAATAAATTGCAATAAAAATCGAACCTGTAACAATTACAACCATTTTACTCACTTCAAATTCAAACTCTTTCCCACTCCAAATATCTAATGAAATAACTAAAATTAAGAATATTATTAAAAATTGTAAATCAAAGTCTAATAAAATATGTAATGCAATTGTAAGCAAAAATAGTTTTAGTGACTTTGAATTGTTTTTACTAATTATACTTTTAGCCATAGCTACTCCAAATATAATTGTTGGAATAATGCCAATATCTAATATTAATTGTAAAAAATCATTATGAACATATGCTGCTTGATATATTCCTGTCTGAATTTGTGGCTGAATATATGAATACCCCATATACCCCATTCCAAATGGATACTTCAAAATTAGTGGAATTGCATCTTTATAATACAATAGTCTCTCTTGTAGTGACCTTGATGCCACCGAAATAGTAAGATATCTTCCAATTGTATTAAGATTTCCTGTAATTAAAACATAGGTTATAGTACCTGCAATTGCTATTAAAACAAGTGCTATAAAATATATTCTAAGTTCTTTTTTCTTGACAATTGCAATAATATAGTTTAGAAATGCTAACACTAGAACTGTTCTACAACCTGAAATCAAAATTCCAAATAGTAAAATTATGTTGTATATTATTACTTTTTTCTTGTCTTTAATGCAATATACTGTAAAGATAATTCCTATTAATAAAAATAGTGCAAAAGTATTTGCATATTGCAAAAATCCCATCATTCTTCCATTTGGTAAGTAAAAATCATTTGGTAAAAATGATATGTATTTGAATAACATTGATAAAATTATCATTATTATTCCAGACACTGGAATCACTTTAAGATATTCTGTTATTTCTTGTTTTTCGTATTGCATTAACATTAACCCAAATGTGAGTGGAATAGTAAATTTTAAAAATCCTAGAATTGCCATTCCTTTGTCTATTGCATAAATACATGTGAACAAATATCCCGCTGAAATTACTGCCAATGCAATCGCCTCGAAATTCAAATATATTTTGCACTTTTTTGCTTTACATAGTTTAATTAGTAAAATTACTAGTATTATTATTTGTGCAAAATATGATGCAAATTCAAAGTACAACCCAAATAAAAATGGCGTTATAAATAAGAATATTTTTATAAGCAATAAGTCTATGTTTTCTGCTTTTTTGTAGAGCAATATAGTCCCTCCTTTATGATTGTTAGTATATCATAATATGAAACTAAATTCAATATATTTTTGAATTAGTTTTATATAATTTGTTACAGTTCAGCAATTTTTTTCTCACTGAACTGTAACTATACTTTTCTTTATTCAAAATAAAAATGCACATAAATATGTGCATTTTTATTTTTATATTTCTGTATTTATTGTCATAGTGATTTCAGAGTCTGGATCCACATTTTTGTCAATAAGTAGCTGTTTAAAGTTAAATGTGTTTCCTGTCATATACGTTGATTTAAATGTGCTTCCTTTTCCATCAAATATTTTTTTCTCTGTTCCGTTAACTTTTGCTATTATTTCTACATCAGAATCATTTTTAATATTAATATCACTAATATTTACTGTTCCTGTAGTTGTTGTTTTTGTAACTACTGGTAAATTTGTTATTTTACCTGCTATATCTTCAAATGCATTTGATAATTGATTAGCCGTAGTTGCAGTATAGTTCTTTGTGATGTTAGCACTTCCGACTGTGCTTTCTAAAGTTTTTACATCACTTGTGAAGCCTATTGTATATAAATCTGCTCCCTTAGCTCTTATGCTAGCTGCATTTGTTGCTTCATTGCCTTTATCTCTATTTGCTTCTCCATCTGTCATTAATACAACACTTGTGTATATTACATTATTTTCTAATTCACTATTAGCAGCACTTAATCCTTTTGTTATATTTGTTCCTGATCCCAATAAACATTCTGTTGTTTCTGTTGCACCTGGTATTTTTTGACCTGCTGTATATGTTACTCTGTCTGCTCCACTTCCTACAGTAACTGTTTTGCTCCATTTACCATTTCCTAAATATGTTAATGCATCAACATCTATATTATATCCATCTGGACTTGAAGATAAGTCTGTTTGGAATGAACCTTCTTTTTGAGCATTAAATGCTACATTTCCACATTGAGCTGCTTTTTGTAAGTTATTGAAATGAGTTTGTGTAAATACATTTTTATATGAATTTTTAGCTGTATTTTTATTATTTGTAAAGTCACATAATTTAGTAGTATTTGCATTATAACCTACTATAGATATTCTATTATTTGAATTTGATAAAAACTCCTCTATAAAAGTATCTAAAGCTTCTGTTAGGTAAAACCATCTTGTTTGATTATATGCATAAGCCATTGTGTCTGAATTTATTGCTGGATTTATTGCAGATGCCATACTTAAAGACATATCTATTACTACTACTACAGTTTGACCTTGATTTTCAGTTTCTACTTGATAAATCTTTAACTCTTTTTGTGCATTATTCTTTATTGTTTCAGAAGAAATTATATTTTCATTTTCTCCTATTTTAGCTGTATTAGTTATTGTATTTCCACTTCCTAATGCTGAATTTTGTACTTCTACAGTAAACTTAATAGTTGTTTTTCCATTTGCAGGTACTGTTATATCTGTTGGCATTGTTTTTGTTGTTATTTTGCTTTCTCCTGTTGCTGTTATTTCAATATCTCCTACTAATTTAGTATTTTCTGGTATAGACTCTTGAAGCTTAGTTGTCTCAGGTATATCATTATGATTTGTTATAGTTACTGTATAAGTAATATTTTTTCCAACTTCTATTGTATCACCATCAGTCGGACTTTTCTTCTCGATTTCTAAGCTTGGAGAGTTTGTTAATGTGTATGTTACATTTCCATCTTTATCAACATTTTTATCTAAATCAGATTGATAGAATCCTTTTACACTTTCTTCTTCTATAGTATAATTTATATTTTTTCCATTTGAACATTTATCTTTATTTGCAAAAGTATGTTTCCATTTATTATCTTCATTCAATTCTACTGTCTCTACTTCATTCTTCCCATTCATTAATTTAACAATCAATTTATTTGGCATACTAGTTGTTGCATCTTTTGTAATCCATTTTTTATTTACTGAAATATTTATTTTTTCTGGTGTGTGTTTATTTGTTATTGTTATTCCTGTCTTGTAGTCTCCTTTTGTTTCTACCTTATATGTTCCTGCTGCATCTTTTCCTGTTACTCTATCTGTTAATTCTTCTTCTACTGAATATTCAATTTCATTTCCATTTTCATATTTTGGTAGATTACTCCATGTTGCTACTAAACCTTCTCCTGTTGCATCTTTACTTATTGTTTTTGTTGAATTTGCAACTTGCTCTTTATCGCTATTTCCAACTTTTTTGTATAAGTTAAATGTCGCATCTTCTCTTATTCCATCTTGATCGTTATTATCATCATATACTTTTGTTGCATTTACACTTATTTTTTCTGGTGTATGTGTATTTGTTATTGTTATTCCTGTCTTGTAGTCTCCTGTTACTTCTACCTTATATGTTCCTGCTGC
>JAFROW010000007.1 GCA_017429505.1 Clostridia bacterium
CCTCTTTGTGATAAGTTATCTCTACCATAATAAAATCCTCCTAAAATTTAATTTTACTACTTTTTAGAACTATATTTTATATCGTTTTCAGCTATCTACAAATATAAATTTTTAAAAGTGTACTTAACTTAAGTCTACTGGCGTTGGACTTTCTGACAATACACTAATTACATCTACTACACTAAAAAAATACTCCTCCTTTTCAGCATCCCATACACTTCTTATTTCTTTCCCCTCAAACAACTTTGTTATTGTTTCTAATTTATTATTTTCCATATAATTTGCTCCTTCCTTTTTATTTTGATATGCGGTCACAATTTGTGATCACTTTTTTAAATTCATCATACATTCTAACATACATATCCATTTGTCCAACATCTTGATGTGTTATCTTTTTAGTTTTTAAATCAATTAATACAAAGCATTTTAATATATAGTTATAAAAAACTAAATCGACATAGTATTCTTGTTTAATAATTTCTAAATCCATTTTTATTCCTTCTTTCTCTATTTTAATTCTACAATAAATATATAATTATTAATTATATTACTGATTTTCACCTACCTTTCCGAAATTTTTGCTTGATTTTAGAAAAATATCCTTCCCCTTAAAACATTAATCTATTGAATACAATAATCGAATTAAACTTCCCCATAAAAATTTAATTTATGATATAAAATTTTTTAAAAAAATTATTTGCAATATTTAAATTATTTATTTCATATAAATGTTATAATTCACAGCCATATATCATTTTTTTATAATATACTATGAAAACTAACATATGCATATATTAACATAAAAAAAGAACAATGTCAATAAAAAGTCTAACTAAAAATAAACTTTTTATCGACATTATTCTACATATTTCAACATATCAATATATTTATAATTTCTTACATTTTTTCCAATTACATATATTTTTTTACTACCATGGTAGGGAGCGAAAGCTTTTGCTTACATTTAAAATGTAACCTTTCGCTCCATACCTATTTTAATATTCTATTCAAGGCTATTTACAGCCTTTTAAAATTTATCGCATGCAGTTCTTAGGTCTACTAATAAAGTGAAACACGCAACCCGATGCCGTAATTGGAATTACTCGTAGGAAAGTAGAAACGGAAAGATGCTGGATAGACGTCTCCGCTACCGCCGAAAAGGCCTCCACGATAAGCACATGGGAAACTAGTTCCGTTATATGAATAAGTTGCATGTTCTAATGTCCATTCCCACATATTTCCTGCTAAATCATATATATTTTTCTTACTATTTGTATCTGATGCTCCTGTTGTTAATAGTATTTTATCTGTACTTGTTGTTCCGATTTTTCTACTAACATTCCCTTCTACTGTTACTTTATTTTCTGTTGCTTGTGTATAGTCTATATATACGTTCCAAGGACTTGCTACACTATATTTTCCTCTATTGATTTCAAATGGTTGATTGTAATAATTTCCCCAAGTTTCACTATTATCATTTAAAAAGTTAGTTTCTACTCCTTTATTACTTAAAAATCTTAATACTAAATCCCATTGTATTCCAAACATTAAACTACTGTTAACACTTGCACTACTTGAAGCTTTTGATGCTATTGTTTGTGCTTGAAAACATTTTACATAGTTTATTGGATATAAATCTTGTTTTGACTCTGCTTTTAGAGCTTCTGTTGGATCATTTTTATTTCCTCTTGGAGATGTTGTTCCTGCTTCATATCTTCCTATCCAGAATCCTCCATTTGTATATACACTTTTTAACATTTTTTTGTATAACTCTTTATATTCATTACATGTTAGTCCACATCCGTTTTTATCTTCTTTATTTGAACTTTCACCCTCTAATTTTCCAGTTCCATCATACCATACATCTGTATATCCATATGTAGATGTCTTTCCATAAGTGCCATCACTTGTTGTTCCATCTTTTATTAAATCTCCATCACTTGCATCCTTTGTGCAATAAGTTCTTAATGCTGTTGCTATTGCTCTATAATAGTCATCTGAATTTTCTTCTGCACTTGCAACTTCTGTATATACTGGTCCTGTTCCATCATTTGGTACTTCTATCCACACATATTCATTTCCTTCTGAATCTGTTATAACCAATCCTTCGTCAACAGTGCTTTCTCCTTCTATTTTTGTTGCTGCATACCCTGCTGGAATCTTTACTCCATTGTAGTCTTCTCCATTTACATTTGATGCTGCTTCCAACATTGTTAATCTTCTTTGTTCTTCTCTTGATGATTCCTCTGTTTTATCTCTTGCTTGTCCCGCTCTACTTAGTATTGAATTATCTCCAGATAGCATTGAAATTGATATTCCTGCTAATATTAACAAAACAATGATTGTTATAACTAAGGCTATAAGAGTAATTCCGGTTATTTCTTTTTAAATTTATTTTTATCTGCATTGTTCCTCCTTTTTTATATTTCTCTTGAGTTAATTTTTTGTTTCTAAATCAGCTTGATTTTTTATGCACATTTTTTTTTATAGCCTTTTTGGAATAACTCTTATTTAATTTTCAATGTGCATAAATTTTCTGCTGATTTACTTTTTCATCTTATATTTAATCATATTATAAATTATTTTTCAAGAGATTGTTCACTATTTTTAATTTTTTTATCAAAAAAGACAGAATATATTTTAATTATTCTGTCCATTAAAATAATTCGTTTTTAGTTATTAAAACATATTTTAATTAAAACTTCAAAAACTCCCCAGTAAAGCTCTTTTCATTTTTAGCAACCTGCTCAGGAGTTCCAATTGCAACTACTGTTCCTCCTCCATCTCCACCTTCAGGTCCAAGGTCTATTATATGGTCACAAGTTTTTATTAAATCTAAATTATGTTCTATTACAATTATTGTATTTCCTGTATCTACCAATCTTTGCAAAATATTTATTAATCTATGAACATCTGCTATATGAAGTCCTGTTGTAGGTTCATCTAAGATGTATAGAGTTTTCCCTGTTGCTCTTTTTGAAAGCTCTGTTGCAAGTTTTACTCTTTGTGCTTCTCCACCAGATAGTGTGGTTGAAGGTTGTCCAAGTTTAATATAGCCAAGTCCTACATCATATAAAGTTTGAAGTCTTTGCTTTATTTTTGGTATTTTATCAAAAAATTCTAATGCTTCTTCAACCGTCATATCAAGCACATCTGCTATATTTTTGTTTTTATATTTTACCTCTAATGTTTCGTAATTGTATCTTTTTCCTTTACATACCTCACATGGTACATAAACATCTGCCAAGAAGTGCATTTCTATTTTGTGAACACCATCACCATTACAAGCTTCACATCTTCCACCTGGAACATTAAAACTAAATCTTCCTTTGTTATATCCACGAAGTTTTGCTTCATTTGTTGTTGCAAATATATCTCTTATATCATCAAAAACTCCTGTATATGTTGCAGGGTTTGAACGTGGAGTTCTTCCTATTGGAGATTGGTCAATATTTATTATTTTGTCTATATTCTCTAGTCCTTTTATCTCTTTGCATTTTCCAGGCTTTTCATTTGCTCCATTTAGGTCTCTTGCAATTGTTTTATATAAAATTTCATTTACAAGTGTTGATTTTCCTGAACCTGAAACTCCTGTTACGCAGTTAAATACTCCAAGTGGAAATTTTACACTTATATTTTTTAAGTTATTTTCTGTTGCTCCAACTATTTCTATATTTTTGCCTTTAACCGGTTTTCTACGTTTTTTTGGAATTTCTATTTTCTTTCTTCCACTTAAATATGCTCCTGTAATTGAACCTTCTACTTGTTTAATTTCTTCTGCTGTTCCTTGAGCTATTAAGTTTCCACCATGAACTCCTGCGCCTGGTCCAATGTCTATAATCTGGTCTGCTGCATACATTGTGTCTTCATCATGTTCTACAACTATTAATGTATTTCCTAAATCTCTTAACTTTTTAAGAGTTGCAATTAATTTTGCATTATCTCTTTGATGAAGTCCTATACTTGGCTCATCTAGGATGTATAAAACACCTGTAAGTCCTGAGCCTATTTGCGTTGCAAGTCTAATTCTTTGTGCCTCTCCTCCTGATAATGTTCCAGCACTTCTTGAAAGTGTTAAATAAGATAATCCTACATCTATTAAAAACTGAAGTCTTTTATCAATTTCTATTAAAATCATTTCTGCAATAAGCTTTTCTGTTTCTGAAAGTTCTATGCTTCTTAAATAACTTTGAATTTTTTCAATAGACATTGATGTTAATTCATTTATATTTTTATCTCCAATTCTAATTGATAAAACTTCTCTTTTAAGCCTTGCACCTTTGCATGTTGGACAATCAGAATTGCTCATATACATTTCATAAAAATCTCTCATTCCTTGAGATTTTGTTTCACTATGACGTCTTTCGAGTGTTGGTAAAACTCCTTCAAATGGAGCAGTAAACTGCCTTGTTCCAATACTTGACTCATATTCAAAATCTATTTCTTCATCTCCTGTTCCATAAAGAATTTTTTCTAAAAATTCTCTTGGAAGCTTTTTGATTGGCTTTTTTATATCTACTCCATAATGTCTTCCAATTGATTCAAAATACATCTTTGCCATTGTGTCTCCACGTTTCATTGTACTTGCTCCAAAAGCTTTTACTCCATCATATAATGTTTTGTTTTTATCTGGAATAATTAAGTCTTCATCCATTTTCATTAAAAAACCAATTCCAAGACATGATGGACATGCTCCCATTGGTGCATTAAAAGAAAACATTCTAGGAGTTATTTCAGGAAAACTAAATCCGCAATCTGGACATGCATAATTACAGCTAAATAAAATTTGCTTAGAACCATTTGTTTCAGCATCTTTCATCTTTGAGCTTGCAGTATCTCTTGCTCCTAAATCATTTAATTTTTTCTTATTTTCTTCTAACTTATTTGCAACTTCTATTACAACTAATTTTTCTGCATGAGATAAAGCTGTTTCAACAGATTCTGTAAGCCTACTTTTAATGTCTTCACGAATTACCAATCTATCTACAATAATTTCAATATAATGCTTTTTATTTTTATCTATTTGAATATCTTCTGATAAATCGAAAACCTCACCATCTATTTGAACTCTTACAAATCCAGCTTTTCTGTAGCTTTCTAGTTCTTTTTTGTATTCACCTTTTTTACCACGAACAACTGGTGCTAAGACTTGTATTCTTGTTCCTTCTTCTAGTTCTAAAACTTTATCTACAATTTGGTCTAAAGTTTGTTTTTCAATTTTCTTGTTACAATTTGGACAATATGGAACACCTATTCTTGCATATAAAAGACGAATATAGTCATATATTTCTGTAACTGTTCCAACTGTAGAACGAGGATTTTTTGAAGTTGTTTTTTGGTCAATCGAAATTGCAGGCGAAAGACCTTCTATTTTTTCAACATTTGGCTTTTCCATTACTCCCAAAAACTGCCTTGCATAAGAAGATAAACTTTCTACATATCTTCTTTGCCCTTCTGCATAAATTGTGTCAAATGCTAAAGAAGACTTACCAGAACCTGATAAGCCTGTTATTACAACCATCTTGTCTCTAGGAATTTCTACATTTATGTTCTTTAAGTTGTGCTCCTTTGCGCCTTTTATTACTATTTTGTCATTCATTTTTTAATTTCATTCCTTTCTCGATTTGCATAATTTTGCTATAAATCTTCTGTTTTAAATTGTGTATATCCTTCATAAAAATAGCTTGCATCGATGCCTTTCATATATACTTCTCTATCATTAATCTTATCTGTTAATGCATCTTTTAGCAATTGCTTAATTTCAACATCTTTTATTGGACTACGTTCCATTGCAAGTAAATAGTCGTTTTTATCTACCTTACTCCAGTCGATTACCATTTTTAGTTCTTTTTTTAGGATTAAATCTAGCCATATTCTTGTACTACGTCCATTTCCTTCTCTAAAAGGATGAGCCACATTCATTTCAACATATTTTTCTATTATTTCATCAAAAGTGGATTGTGGCATTTTTTCAATATTATTTAATGCTGTTTCTAAATATGTAATTGGAGCAAATCTAAAATTTCCTTTTGAAATATTTACCTTTCTAATTTCTCCTGCAAAAGTATATATTTCTTCAAATAGATATTTGTGTATTTTTGAAAGGCACTCAAATGTACCTGGCTCTAATGTTTGTAAATATCCATTTTCAAATAGTTCGTTAGCTTTTTTCTTGCTTATTTTTTCTTCTTCTCTTGCTAATTCAACTTCATCTGTAATATTTAATTTATTTTCTAATACCATATTTACACCTTCTTTTTTATTTGAAACATCTTAAATCTCTCTTGAAAATATACTAATAAATACATTCTAGCATCTTGTTGCATAGATACTTTTTATTCGATCAATTTTAAAATTTCTTCCATAATTTTTTCTGTAGTCTTCTCTACAACTTCTTTATCTTTTCTATTTTTCTTTTCTTCAGAAAAATCTATTGGCTTTCCATAAGTTACATAAGCCTTTCTAAAAGGTTTATCTCCGCCTTTTACTCCTACTGGAATGACTACTGCATCTGAATTTAACGCAAAAAAAGCAGCACCATCTTTAACTTTTTCACCTTTAGCTAAACCATTTCTTGTTCCTTCTGGAAAAATCGCAATTGCCTCATTGTTTTTAAATGCTTTTAAAACTTCCTTAACAGCTTTCATGTCTTTTGCATCTTTTTCCACCAATATTTCGCCAAACAAATTACCTAAATGAGCAAATAACTTATTTTTTGCAAGTTCTTTTTTTGCTAAAAACCTTACATCAGGTCTTTTGCAAGTTGATTCTATTAATGGTGGATCTAAAAAGCTTTTGTGATTTGCGCAAAGTAAAATTGCTCCACTTCTTGGGATATTTTCTGTTCCTGTAATTTTTGCTCTATATACAATTTTGCAATACAAATATATTGCACCTCTAACTATTGCTTTTCTAATATTTTTTATAACTTTCATGTTTTCTCCTTCTTTAGGTTCTTTTTTGGGACGGAGGAAAAAAGTAACCTCACCTTACCTCATCACTTCTATCCTTATCGCACCTCAACTATTCTATTTTTCTAATTTTTCGTCTATTATTTTTAAAATTGTTTCAACTACTTCGTCTATGCTCATATTGGTTGAATCTACTACTATTGCGTCATCGGCTTTTACAAATGGTGCAATATCTCTTGTGCTATTTATCCTCTCTCTTTCAATTACATTATTCAAAATTTCTTCATAAGATGTTTGTATTCCTTCTTTTTGATTTTGAATAAATCTTCTTCTTGCCCTTTCTTCTGCAGAACAATCTAAAAATATTTTCACATCTGCATTTGGAAATACAACTGTTCCAATATCTCTTCCTTCCATTATAATATTTTGATTATCTCCCATTTTTTGTTGCATAGGAGTCACTTTATCTCTTACTTCTTTTATAGCAGCAAATAACGAAACATAATCATCTATTTTTTTTGTCCTTATTTGACTTCCAACATCTTTGTCATTTAAAAAGAACTTCTGCTCTCCATTTTCCAGCTTTAATTCAATTTTTATTTTGTCAAGTATTTTATTAATTCCATCAATATCTGTTGGTTTAATATTATTGTTCAAACAATCTAATGTAATACATCTATACATTGCTCCTGTATCTATTGCTACTAAATTTCTTTTTTCTGCAACTAATTTTGTTATTGTTCCTTTACCTGAACCTGCAGGTCCATCTATCGCTACAACAAATCCCATATTTATTACTCCCCTTTAAAAAACTATTGACAATTAATAATTAATCTTTTCGCGCAGTTTAGACTGATTTTTTTTGTCCGTGCATTCATTTTGTACCAGTTCTTTTCTGCTCGCTTTTACTTTCTATATAATATCATTTTTTTGACATTTTGTAAACATATTTTTTGTTTATTTCAAAAAAACAGACACCTTCCACAAGTGCCTGCTATTTTATAAAAAATGTTTATTTTTATATTATAATTATCTATTCTCTCCTCTTCCTTCTGGAAGTGCATTACTTGGTAATTCGATTCTAACTTTAATTCTAAATACATAAGTTGCTGCTCTAACAATCTTACTATTTTTAAATCTTTGCCATAGTGATGGTTTAGCTTCAAATGTAGTTTCATCAATATATCGTTGTTGTTCAGTTTCAAATGTTCCTTCAGTTCCAATTATTTCACCTACACTAGTTTTTTCTGTTACTCCAGTTGTAGCTGTAGTAGTAGATGTTGTTCCTATAACTTCTGTTTTTGCAACTTTTGCTCTATTTGTTACACCAACTGTTGTGTCAACAGTAGATGCTGTAGTTGTTTCAGCTAATGTTTCATTTACTAATTCTTCTAATGTTTCATCTGTTTCAGTTTCTTTAGTAATTGCAAGTTCAGTTGTCTTAGCTTTCTCATCTATTGAATTTTGAGCTGCCACAGCTTCTAATTGTTCTTCAGGTGCTGGAATTAGTTTTAATGCATCAGCAACTTCTATTCCTATGTAACTTAAAGCTTTTGAACTATCCTCTAGTCTTTCCATATCTATTTCTATATGTAAGTTTGCTTCTAAGTTATTTATTCTTGCTTTTACTTTTTTTACTGCATCTTTATATTCTATAGAATCTGTTTCTTTAGAATTTCCAATTAATCTTAAGTTTGTTATTGTTTCCTCATCAAATTTTTTAGAAATCTTTGTAACCTCTTCTTCCCATTCATCTCCTGCTTCTGTTACTCTTTCCAATGTATCTTTTAAAACGCCTGATAAAATAATATTTTCTTCCCTTTGTTTGATTAATTTTTCTATTTTTTTGGTATTTTCTTCAAATTGTGATGTTGCAAACTCAACTAACCCGTAGGCAGATTTATATATGCCTATAGGAAAATTTTTCTTCTTTGGATATTCTATTAAATATGTTTTTATAGATTCTATTAAATCTTTAAAATAAGAATCTTCTTCTAATTCTATTATTTGTTTTTTACTATTTGGATTTATAAGTTTTTGAACTTTATCAATATTTGATAAAATCTTTTCCTCCGTAATTACCATGCTCATATTTACTATGCCAAATTTAGACATTGTAAAGTTCCCTCCTTTGTTTTTTACTACATAATCTACTTTGATTATACAACAAGTTGCAAAATTCTACAAGTAAATTGACGTTTTTTCTTGTTTACATTTTAGTTACATTTTTATTACATTTTTATTTCGCAATTGTAATATTTTTGTAATATTTTATATATTCCTACGTATTAAAGGATTTTAAGTATTACTATAACAACTAAATCAATTTTATTTTTAAAATTTCACTTTAAATATTTTAGTCCTTTAACCCTTTTATTAAAGTTGTTTCGAAAACATTATACATATCTGTTATATTAAATTTTTCTTGTTCTCTCATTTTATACACTAGGGTTGAACAGATTAAACCATATATTTCTGATGCAATAATCTTAGAATCTCCATTTTTTATTTGTCCATTAGATATCCCTAGTTTTACAATCTCTTCTATTTTATCTATGTAATCATATATGAGTTTTTGACATTTTTGATTTCTTTTCTCTTTTCCCCATAATTGCGTAAGGATAATATTAATCAAATTTTCATATTTATTTACTATTTTTATTTGAATAAGAACTATAGCTTTTATTTTATCTAAATAATTTGAGTATTTTGCAGTTTTTATATCAACACTATTTTGTAAAAGTTTAATTCCTTCTTCTATTAGAAAATCGAAAATTTCTTCTTTGCTTGTAAAATGATAATATAAAGTTCCTTTTGCAACACCTACAGTTTCTGTTATATCTTCTATACTTGTTGCATCATATCCTTTTTCTGCAAACAATTTCATTGAAGTTTCAAAAATTTTTCTCTTAGTTTTATTCATAAAATCATTCCTTTACTCTTTATTCAAATATTACAATATCTGTCTCGCTTGTGTCATCTTGATTTCCATAAGGATAAATTACATATAGCATTCCATTTTTTCCATATAAGAAATACTTACAATTTAAAGCATCATATATAGCCGAATTATAGTCTCTTTGATATAATGAATATCCTGAATCTATTAATGCTTGATTTTGTTCTTGTATGCTTTTTATTTCTCTTCTTATTTTATTTGTAGCATCAGTATTTTTTAAATCTTTAATTTTTAATATTTCATCTATTGTCACTTCTCTCTGTTCCACAACATTGTAATTAAAAGTATCCACCATAATTTTTTGACTTTTTTCGCCTTCTTTGTATTCCAAACGAATTGCTAAAGATAAAATATTATTTTGCAAATAGGCTTTGTATTGTACTGTGTATATAATATTCATGCTACTTATTTGATTCTTTAAAGTCTCTGCTTTTTTCCTGTATATTTCTTTTACTCTTTTATTAAATTGCTTAGCTGATACATGATTAATATTTATATATGGTATCGCAACATCTATTGTACAATTTTCTCTGCTTTCTTTATAATTAAATGCTGTAACAACTACATCATAATCATTGCTAATTTTTTTTATGTTTATGTTTCCTTGCTGAAAATTTTCTATTTGATTATTAAAAATTGTATCAAAATCATTTTTTAATTCATTATATTCATCTTCTTTTTCTGAGTCTTTATCTATTATACCTAATGCTCTTCCTACATTTTCTTCTTCAAAATACTCAGTTTTTGCAAGAGCTAAAGCAATTCCTACAGCACATATAATAAATATTACTATATATACAATTATTAATTTAAAACTCATTTTATTCTCTGGCAAAACAGGTCTCATCTTTTTGCTCCCTTCTATTTATGTTTGCTTTTTATTTTCCTAATTTAAAGTTATCTTGTTTTTATAATATATAAATCTATTTTACTATAATCTTTCTTAAATATCAATAACATTTTTTAAAATACTGCATATACTACTTTATGAGAGGTTACGATTCACCGCTAATTATAGTACTACTAAAGTTAATATATAAATTATTTTACATTATCCCCATTCTAATGATTTCATAAAAAGTTTTTCAAACTTTTTGAAATCATTGAACGGTCCCCACATTTAATTACAAATAATTTATACATTAACTTTTAACAATATAATAAATATATTAAACTATGAATTGTCCTTAATAAGGAGGAAGTTATGTGTGGAATTGTTGGATTTGTAAATTATAAAAAAAGTATTTTGCCATACAAAAATGTATTAACCCAAATGACAAATGAGTTAAGTAAAAGAGGTCCTGATGAAGATGGATACTACTTAAATGAACATGTTGCATTAGGACATAAAAGGCTTATTGTAATTGACCCTGAAGGTGGAAAGCAGCCAATGATTGAAAATTATTCTTTTGGTGAATACGCAATTGTGTATAATGGTCAAATTTACAATACAAAAGAACTGCGAAAAACTTTAATTGAAAATGGCTTTGAATTTGAAAGTCACTCAGATACAGAAGTTTTGCTAAAAAGCTATATTCATTATGGTAAAGATGTGGTTAACCATTTAAATGGAATTTTTGGTTTTGCAATTTGGAATTCTCAAACTGAAGAGTTGTTTTTAGCAAGAGACCACTTCGGTGTAAAGCCTTTATTTTACACTATTTTTAATGATACATTTATATTTGCTTCTGAACTAAAAGCAATTTTCAAATTCCCAAATATGCCTAAAATTATAGATAAACAAGGAATTTCTGAATTATTTGGCATTGGTCCTGCTCACACTCCAGGATTTACTGTTTATAAAAATATTTTTGAAATAAAACCTGCACATTTTGCAGTTTTAAATAAATCCGGGCTTCATATTGAGAGATATTGGAAACTTGAAAGCAAACCACATACAGAAAATTTTCACGATACATGTGATCATTTAAGAAGTTTGCTTGAAGATTCTATTAATAGGCAACTTGTTTCTGATGTTCCACTTTGTACATTTCTTTCTGGTGGACTTGACTCAAGTATTTTGACAAAACTTATTGGAAATTATAGAAAAGAAAATGACTTATCCCCAATTTTCACATATTCTGTGGATTATGTGGATAATGATAAAAATTTTGTTAAATCTGACTTTCAACCAAATTCAGACAATTACTATATAAATTTGATGACAGAAAATAGCTATTCTGTTAATCAAAAAGTTGTGTTAGATACGCCTGATTTAGCAAAATATTTAGAAGACGCAATGATTGCAAGAGATGTGCCTGGAATGGCTGATGTAGATTCTTCTCTGCTTTTGTTTTGCAAAACTGTAAAACAAGAACAAACTGTAGTATTAATGGGTGAATGTGCAGACGAAATTTTTGGCGGATATCCTTGGTTCTTTAGAAAAGACGCACTAGAATCTGGAACTTTCCCATGGTCAATTGCAATTAAAGAAAGACAACATATTTTAAATCCATCTATTGCAAAAGAGGTAAATTTACAAGAATATATTGATTATAGATATAACGAAATTTTAAATGAAGTAGAAATTTTAGATAGTGATTCTAAAGAAACAGCTGAAAAGCGAAAAATTTCTTATCTTACAATCAATTGGTTTATGCAGACTTTGCTAGAGAGAACTGATAGAATGGGAATGTATAATGGACTTGAAATTCGTGTACCGTTCTGCGACTATCGTTTAGCTGAATATATGTGGAATGTGCCTTGGGAAATGAAAGCTTTAAATGGACGTGAAAAAGGTTTGCTTCGTTATGTGTGCAAAGACTTCTTACCAGAAGAAATTGTAGAAAGAAAAAAATCTCCATACCCTAAAACTCACAATCCTACTTATCTTGCAAAGGTTAAATCTATGCTTTCTAATATAATGTCTGATTCAAATGCACCTATTAATTATCTTTTGAATAGAGATTATATTTTGGAAATTTTAGAAACTGATGGAAAGGCTTTTTCAAGACCTTGGTTTGGTCAGCTTATGACTGGTCCTCAGCTTATGGCTTATCTTTGCCAGGTTAATATGTGGCTTGAGAGGTATGAGCCGGAAGTTAATTTGTAAAGGTGCAACTATTGTGCCTTTATTTTTCACATAAATATCTAATTTTTCATATAATATTCTAGGTGATTTAAATGAAAACTTTAAGAATTGGATCAACCGGTCCAATGGTAGAATTTTTACAAAATATACTTATTTATTTAAGGTTATATAATGGAAAAATTGATGGAATATTTGGTCCCAATTTAAGAAATGCAGTAATTAATTTTCAAAGGCAAAATGGGCTAGTTGCTGATGGAATTGTAGGTAGACGCACTTGGTTTGCTTTACGTCCATACATAGATGGTGGCTTAGGTTTTATTGTTCCAACAAATATACGATATAGCTCTTCTATTTTGCAAATTAATTTAAATAGCTTAAAAAGACTTTATCCATTTATAGAAAGTACATCTGCTGGAAAAAGCGTGCTTGGAAAAAGCCTTCCTGTTATAAAAATTGGAAATGGCTCAAAAGAAGTGTTTTACTCCGCTTCTTTCCACGCAAATGAGTGGATTTGCTCACCTCTTATCATGAAATTTTTAGCAGATTATTGTTACTGCTACACAAATAATTTGCCAATTTATGGAGTTAATGCAAGAAACATTTACAATTACTGCACAATTTATATAATGCCGATGGTTAATCCTGATGGAGTTGATTTGGTTACAGGAGAAATTAGCCAAAATTCTTCTTTATATACAAATACAGAGCTTATTGCAAACCGTTATCCAAATATTCCTTTTCCTGATGGTTGGAAGGCAAACATCCGGACGGAATTGACCTTAATTTGCAATTTCCAGCAGGTTGGGAACAGGCAAGACAGATAAAATTTTCTCAAGGATTTACGTCCCCTGCTCCACGAGATTTTGTTGGATTTGGACCATTAACAGAACCAGAATCATTAGCTATTTATAATTTTACATTGCAACACAATTTTAGCTTAGTTATAGCATTTCATACTCAAGGTGAAGTAATCTTTTGGCAATTTCAAAATTATAATCCACCAAGAGCCTTATTCATTGGAAATGAATTCGCAAGAGTAAGTGGCTATTCTTTAGAAGAAACGCCATTTAACTCAAGCTTTGCAGGATACAAAGATTGGTTTATTCAGGATTATAATAGACCAGGATATACTGTAGAAGTAGGTGAAGGTCAAAATCCACTTCCAATATCTCAATTTGATACGATTTATAATGATATTTTAGGTATATTTGTTTTAGGGGCTATTTTATAGGGCAAAGTAGCGTTGCAACTGCACAAATATAGAAAACTTTATCTTTTTACATGTGCTTTTAAGGAAAAATAGTATGATTAAAGAGGATACGTAATTGTATCCTCTAATTATATATGTCAGTTTTAAAATATATAATAAATAATATAGTTATTTTCACATAAACTCCTTTACCTTCTCTAGCATTCTCGTTGAATTATATTCAACTATAAAAAATACAAAAGTATTTAGAACATCTACTACACCATCTTTTCTATTAGACCTCCATTCTATATCATATATTTTAATGTAATCCAAATTTATAAATTCATCTCTATTCATTAATTCATATTTTTTGTTTAATATATAATTTGCTTTCATAAGATGATGACCTATTATTCCCATAAAAATCGGATAATTATACTTGCTTAAATTTTTGTAACAGCTTTCATTGTTTACTATATCTTTATATTTTGATGCATCTTCCCTTGCTATTTTTCTATTCATAAAATCATTATCTGGCATTTTCTTTAAATGTTTATATGATTGCATCATAGGATAATTATTATATAATTTTCCCATATTTGATGAATCAGTGAAGTATTCTAGCATCTTTTTTATTTTTTCAAATTCAGGAGAATCACAATGTGGTTCAAAGTCAAAAACTAAAATTATATCGGTATAGCTTTTTTTTAATATTCGTCTTTTAGACAAATCAGTTTCTTCTTCTTTTAAAACACCTTTAATATCCAAATCTTCATCAATCTCTCCATTTTTGCTAAATAGTTTTCTTGCTAATGTATGTATAGTTGTAGTATATGAGTATACATCATATTCTACATTAGGTAGGCATTTTTTTAACAATTTTTTATAAACTTTGGTTCATCGATTTCTCCTTCTGTTATAAATAGTAGATTCTTTTTATTCATTAAATTCCCCTTGTCTTAACATTTTTTCTAGATTATGACCTTCTCGTAATTCTCTATCTGTACTATCTGCAAATGATTTCAAAGCTCCATCTTTTAATATAAAATAGCAATCTGGTCTTAATAAATTATTATCAGCTATAATTGTATTATGAGATGTTAATACAGTTTGCATATTTTCATATTCAATTAAATGTTTTATTATATTAATAGACAATTCAAAATGATAAAATGCATCAAATTCGTCTATAAATAAAAATTTTACATCTTTAAAATGTTTATACCAGTAAAAATACAATAATAGTGAATTAGTTCCAGATGATGCAACATTGTTAAACACTAATGGTCTGTGTTTATGTTTTTCTATTAAAATATTAGTATTTTTAGTTCCCATTAATTCTGCATTTCCTACATTTAAATTCAGATTTGCATTTTCTATTAAAAATTTATTAAACTCTTTAACTAAATTGTTCGATATAATCCATTCTGCTATATCTGTATTCTCTATTTCCATTCCAATAAAACTATTATCCCTTAATGATCTAAACCATAGCATTTTAGTTACAAATTGCATTATTTTTTTAACTATTGATTCATCTGTTTGAGTTGTATTATTAGCAACATATCTTAAGACTGCTATATTTGCTTCATAATATTCAAAATTTAATGTTTCAGCCTCAATCATCTCCATATTTTGATGATTAAAACTTTTCTTTACAAAATCATATTCATATACTTTTTCATTGTTAATATATAATTCTTCAAATGTCATCTTTTTAAATTCACTTTTTTTATAATTATATTGTACAATAATATTTCCAAATTTAAATGTGTATGAAAATTCAGCTTCTTTGCAGTCACTATCTGCATTAAGAAAGTCATTTGCTTGTGGAGGGATAGTATATTTGTCTGTTAATGTTCCAACAATATCAAATATTGCATATCCAATATTGCTCTTTCCTTCACCATTATTTCCAAATATTATTACCTTATTTAAGACTCCATCTTTTATACAATTTTTGTTAAATTGATAATCGTGTTTTTCCTTAAAATCTACAGTTATTTCATCTTTAAAATTTTTATAATTCTTTACACTAAATTTTTCTAACATATTATCACCTATCATAATTATACTCCTTCGTTTTGCATTTGTCAATATTTGCCGTAATTTTTTTACGGATATTTATATTGTATTCAAAATAGGTATAATTATGCATTTTTATTTTTTATATAATCTCCTTCAAACTCCCTCGCAAGAATATCCATAAAAACATGATCATAGTATTTTCCATTTAAAAAATAAGCTTCTCTTCGTCTTCCATATTCCTTAAATCCTACTTTTTTATAACAAGCTATTGCCCTTTCGTTGAAAGACTTGACGCCTAAATGAATATTGTTTAAATTCAAATAATTAAAACCATAATCTAATAGAAGTCTTAAAGTTTCTGCTCCAATCCCTTTATTTCTACGTTCTTCATCTCCTATAAAAATTCCTAATTCTGCACACCTGTCTTTATGATCTATATGCATAATTCCACAATTTCCTATAAGTTCATCATTTTCTAAATCTACAATTGCAAAATTCAAATCACCATTTTTATTATTATTTTCAATCCATTCTATTTCTGATTGAATTGTTGTAATACTACTGCTTTTTCCGATTCCATCAGTCATTTTGAAATCGCAAAACCATTCTACATATTTTTCTGCATCTTCGGCATTCATTGGAGATAAGTATATTCTTTCTCCTATTAATTTTTTATAATATTTCATTACGATCACTCCATTCTATTAATAAAATTTACTTTACTATACTTTCTAATAATGTAATTTTTTTATTATCAATATCCAACTCACAATTAATTCCATAAGGAATAATTCCAATAGGAGAACTATGTCCAAAATTCACATTATACAATACAGGCATATCTGCTCTATTAAATTCTTTTAGAACTTTTTTATATACATCTTTATATTCTTCATAATATTTTTCATTTTGTGGTTTTCCAACTATAATTCCTTTAGCAATATTAAATATTCCTTGAGCTCCTAAATTTCTTAAATAATATGTAATCAAATCTGGATTAGGTTTGTCTTCGCTTGTTTCTAAAAATAATATTTTATCTTTCCACTCTTCTAAAGATGGCCATATTTCTGTACCTACATAAATAGGAAAAGCATCCAAACACCCTCCTAATAACTTTCCTGTAACTTTTCCCTTGCCTTGAATAACCTCATATCCTTTTTCATTTTTTATTCTTGTTTTTGCTTTATTCATATTCTCTTCACACCATGAAATATGTTCATTGGTCCAATAATCACATTTTTTTATTTCATAGTTTTCTTGTGGTTCAAATAACAATTTTCTTACTGCATTTTCTGTATAATCATACATATTAACATATTCAGCAAAATCAGGCATAAGTGCTGGCCCATAAAAAGAAACAAGTCCTGATTTATACATCATTAAATGGTTTGCTGTTGTATCTGAAAATCCCATAAATATTTTGGGATTTTCCTTTATAATATTGTAATCAATATATGGTAATAATCTAATTGTATCATCCCCACCTATAGCACATATAATTGCTTTTATTATCTTATCTTTGAATGCAGTCATTAAATCTTCTGCTCTTTTCTCTGGATGTTCATATAAATATTTTATACCTTTTAATGTATTTGGCATTGTTACAACTTCTAATCCAAATTTTTCTTCTAATCTTTGCTTTCCTAAATAGTATTTATGTATAAATTCTTTTTCTCCTAACATTCCACTTGATAAACTTACTATTGCAACTTTATCTCCTTTTCTTAATCTTTCTGGTTTTATCATAGTTCTAATCTCCTTCCCATTTTTTTCGCATTTTATAATGTGAATTTGTTTTCCTTTCATTATTGCATTTTAGAAATATCATATTCGTATATTGTTTCTTCATACTCTTTATTTCCAACTGTTATTTTTTCTGTTTTTAAAACTTTGCCTCCCATTTTTTCATAGAAAGCTCTTGAAGAATAGTTTTCCTTTAAGCAACCTAAAATCATTTGAGTCTTTCCTTGATTTTGTAGTTTTTGAATTACATGTTGCATTAATTTTGTTCCAATCCCATTCCTTTTTAATGAACTTTTTACATAAAGAGATGATATCTCACAATTTGCATTAGGATAACTTTCTTGGTCTTTAATACAATTTCTATATAAACAGAAACCTACAATTTCATTGTTAAATTCTGCTACAATAATATCTACACCATCTTTTATATTATTTTTTCTTTTTTCTATTTCTTCGTTAATATCCATGTTATCAAGAAAACTATCATCTATAATCCCACGATATGCTGTTTGCCAACCTTCTATTTTAATTTTTGCAACTTTTTCAGCATCTTTAGTTGTTGCATTTCTAATTACTATATTCATTACTATCACATCTCCTATAAAAAAATAAGCCTCACAAAAGAATCTCTTTTAAGACTCCTTTGCAAGACTTTAATATATCTTACATAGTGTAGACAATTGTTTTATTATAATTGTCCTTTATCGCTCGGATTTTTAAATCCTAGATAAACTCTTAAATTATGTTTCTATTTTAACATATTATTTTTATTTTGTCAAATTTACATAATTTTTATTTTTCATTTGTTTCTTACAAAAGAATACCTTACATCAATTTCTTCCTCATTTGGTGTTTCCCAATTCTCAAGCAATTTTTCTTTAAGACCTTCTGTAACATAAAAGTCTGTTTTATTAAATCCTTTATCTATCTTTTCGTTTCTTTCTTTAATGTTCTCTTCCCATTCTCTATCTCCTATATCAATATAATGCCATTCAATATTTATATTTTTACTTTTAAAATATTCCGTTGTATATCTTCTATTATATGTTTTCCAAAATCCCCAATCTAAAATTACATTACAACCTGCTTTTGCAATTTCTACAGCTTTTTTTGATAAATATTCATTAGCTCTTTTAGCTAATTCTGTATATTTTTCGCCTTGCTCATTATCAAACATACTATATGTTAATTCATCTGTGTTTAAAATTACTGCATTTTCTTTTTCTTTTATTGTATTTGCATAATATGTTTTGCCACTTGCAATTTTACCACATATAGCAATTATTTTTCCTTTTCCGAAATTTTTACATATATTTTCATTTAAATCTTTTGAATAATAATTAACTAAAATTTTTTCTGGTTCTTCGTTTTCATTTTTAGCAGGGTAAATTTCATAAGCTGTTTTTATATAATTTGTAAATCCATAATTGAAATAAATCTTTATATTTGTTGTTTCACAAGGTTCCACACCTAATGTTAGTTTTGAATATCCTCGATTTTTCAAATCTTTTTCCATAAAATTATATAATTTTGAAAAATACCCTTTTTCTTGATACTCTTCTCTTGTTCTAAATGCAGACAAATATGCTGTATTTTCATTTACTAATCCATCGCTATTTTGAACATTTACATTAGAAATAAATGCTGTTGCCTCTGATATTATTACTCCATTAAGTATTCCATAATAAACTATAGTATTTCCATTTTGCATATCTTTAATAGCTTTTTCTTTCCAGATTCTCCAAGCATTATTATCCGGATGTATTTCAATCAAATAATTCCAGTTTCGTTCCATTTCTTCAAGTGTTGCTATTTTGCAAATATATTTTTCCATTATTTTCCTCCTATTTTTCTGGCTCAAATGAACAATGTACATGCAATACTTTCCATTGGTCTTTTATTTTTTCAACATACATTGTAGTTCTTACAAAAGGTTTTGGAAAACTTTTATATTTTGCAATAAAGCATAAACAAGCTGTATCACCTTTGGAAAACACATTAAAGTTTTCTATAATTAGTTCTTCAACTTGTCCAGATTCTGTCTTTTTCCCATTTGTTAAAAAATCTGAAACCAATGCTATATGTTCTCCTAAAGTATATGTATCATTATTCTTATGATTATCATAATATATTAGTCTATTGTCGTCTATATCATAAAATGTTTTTAATTTTTCAATATCTTTATCACACCACGATTGATTATATTCATTTAAATATTTTAAAAAGTATTCTTTTATATCTTCCATAATACTCATACTCCTTTCAAATATCTACTAAATATTACTTGCTCTTCTTTATTAGCAAATTTTTGATATACTTTACAAGCTCTTATATTATCATTTTCTGCTAATACAAAAAACTTATAATACTTGTTTTCATTTTTTACATAATTTAAAACATATTCCATTAATTTTGTACCAATTCCATTATTTTGATAATCTTGGAGTACATCTATTGAATGTATATAGAACATAGATTTTCCATCTGGTCTTAACATTCCATAGCTATATAAAAATGCAACTATTTTGTCCTCTAATATTCCAACAAAGCAATAATTATCATCATCAATAATAAATTTTTCAATATCTTGCTTTGAAAGTTCTTCGTTATCTATTCTTACTACATTCGATATAATATTTATATTTTCTTTACTTAATCTAATAAATTCAACATCTTTCATTTAAAATTTTTCTTCCTTTTTTTATAAAATCATCTCTATTATTTTTTATTCCGTATATTATCGTTTCTATTGGATAATACATCTCTACTATATCTTGATATTCTTTTGCTTTATTAATATCTATATCTCCATATAATTGCAATATATCTTCTCCAAAGTCTTTTCCTATTTCTTCTTCGCTATCTTCCAGCAAATAAATAAAATCACAATATTCATCTATAATACCGCTATCACCAAAGTCAATTATTCCAACTAACTTTTTATTGTTGTCTATTAACAAATGATTACAACTAAAATCATTATGGCATAAACATTTTTTATCATTAAATATAGTTGTATTATTTAGTCTTTCAAAAAACTTTTCAATATATTTCTTTTCTTTCTCTGTCAAATCATTATAAATCGTTTTTTGTAATAAGTCATATTCTTCAAAACAATTTTGCTTATTATCAATTACATATTCTTTTATTTCAGCATAATCTAAGTTGTGCATATCCTTTAAAAACTTTGCAATATCCTTTTTTAAAATTTCTTGTTGTTTTACATTCATTTCTTTATATATATCTGGGGTCAAAAAAGCACCATTGATTTTCTTATAACCCATTATAGATAATTCATTATCTATATAAATAAAGTCTATTTGAGGTATTTTTATTGTTGTTCTCAAATTCCTATTTAAGAAGTCTAACACAGCTTTCTCTTTTTTATATCCTTTTTTCTTGTTAGAACTTATTTTAAGTTTAAAAATATATTCATCATTTATTAAATATGCTTTACTATCATATCCCTCTCCTATGATTTTGATATTTGCAACCTCTAAATCAAATTTACTTTTAATTAGATTTTCTATTTTCAAGAAATCTCCTCCTAACACATACTACTATTTGCTTTCAAATATAAATATTCCATCTTCAAAAGTATTATCATTTTGAGTATATTCATCTATAACACTTTTCCAAAATAATAATGCACTTTTACTGCCATAAGATGGCTTTACTTCCCAATTCCCTTTGTGCATATTAAATAATTCAATTGCTACTCTCTTGCCTATCTTTAATCATCTATATTTAGGAACAATCATAAATTCCGCTATACTATGACCATCTTTGCTTTTCTGCATATATTGATTTACCATAGCAACTCCTAAAATTTTATTGGTTTCCTGTTCTTTTATAATATAAGCTTCTCTATTATTCTCTTGAAAATAACTATCAAACCACTTATATTCAAATATTGCCTCATTATTCATTTCATTTTGATCTGTTAAACTTTCTTCATACAATGAATATTGTAATAATCTGTATAATTTATCTTTATCTTCAATTTTTACTCGTTCTAATTTATATTGTATCATTATTACTCACTTCATATTCTCATCTATCCTACAACTTTCGGCTTCTTATTTCCTTTTGTAGTTTCAACTGCAGATAAAGCTATTTCTTTACAATATGGATCATTTATTTCACTCAAACTTCTTTCAAAGTATTGTGCATCATATCCATATGCACAAGCTTGTAATAAAAATTCGAGTTTATCATTATTTTTATTTCCTAAATATATTTCTTTATTATTTCATATATTTTATCATTATGAATTATATAACTTCCATGTTTTTCTTTTGGAATAATCTCCATTGTGCTATTTTTTATATTATCTGCAATCAGTTTAGTATGTTCTAACTTAATTACATCTTTTTCTCCCGCTAATACATGTGCTGGTATAGTGATCTTATGTAAATCTTCTAATGGAATATTAGGTTCATCAAGCATCATTTTTATATATTTACTTCTTGTAAAGAAATAAAATAATTTTGTCATTATAAAATCAAATGTTGTAAAAACATCTGGAGTAATATTTGCTCCACTTACAATTAGCTTTGATAATAAATTAGGTTCTTTAATTGCAACTAATATGCCTATAATTCCACCATCACTAAATCCATATAATATTGGCTTTTCTATATCTAATTCCTTTATAAATTGTATTACATCATCACACATTAAGTTATATGATATTTCTTTAGGATTTTCACTTTTTCCATGACATCTACTATCAATAGCATAAACTTTATAATTATCTTTTAATTTATTTATTAGCTTATCAAATATTTCGTGTGTTTCTTTATTTCCATGTAATAATATTATAGGCTGTCCACTTCCATATTCTTCATAGTATAAATTTATATTATTAACTTTTATTTTCATTCTATTCTTCCCTTTTTAGATTATCTATTAATATTTCTGCTTTTTTATAGATATTGGAATCCTCGCCATATCTTGCATTTATATCATCCAATCTCTTTTCGTAACCAACATCGTTACCATATTTATCAATTTGCATATCAGCTTGATTTAATATATCTAAATACATTGAATAGTATTCAGACGTTATTTCTCCATGATAGTATATCTCTTTCCAATACTTATAATTACTTACTTATAAAATACCACCGCCAATAATTCTATGACTTTCATTGTTTCCAAACTCGTAATCAATATCATGATTATATCTCAAAGTAAATAATTCTTGTTATTGTTCATCATTTAAATTATATTTTTTGCCTATTTCTACCATATTTTTGGGGACGTCTTCCTAAAGCATCTCTACATAAACATATTTTTTAATTCTAATAAATTTTTAATTTCGTAATCTGGGACAATTGCTGTATTATTGTCTTTTTGCTTTGGATTGTACCAAACTGATTTTATATTTGCATTTTTTGCACCTTGTATGTCTTTTTCTAAGCTATCTCCAACCACTATTGCTTCGTTTGGTTTTAAATTACTCCTTTGTAGTAAAACATCAAATATTTTTGGATTTGGTTTTGCAACTCCCACTTCCTCTGAAACTATAATATCAGAAAAATAATCTGCTATCGTACTATTTATAATTCTTGGCTTTTGTAGTCGTATTAATCCATTTGTAACTACATATAATTTATAATTTTTGTTATATAAATACTCTATAACTTCGTCGGCTTTTTCTATAAGAGCAACAGATTGTTCTAAACCGTCTTGAAATAATTGATTCGCTTTTTTATAATCATTATATTCTATATGTATTTTATCGAACAATACTTTAAACCTATATTCCGGTATAAGTTCTTTTGGAATACTACACTTATTTAATGCCACACCATCCCATAAATCTCTGTCCAACGGTCTAAATATTTCTTGATATTCTTGTTTATAACTTACTCCAATACTTTTAAATAAATATTCTAATGCTTGCCTTTCGCATTCTTTATGGTCAACAATTGTATTATCTGCGTCAAAAAATATTGCTTTTATATTTTCTAACATTTTATTTAATTACTCCTCTTTATTTTAATCACATTATTTTAATTATGCTCTTAGGGACACCTTCCAAAATCATCTCTTTTTATTTTATAACTTCAAAAGCTGGAACGTTTATTGTTACTGCTTCAAAAGAACCTTCAGCTGAATAATTAGTATTTTTATCTAAATACAATACATCTCCACTTTCAAGGTGTACTTTTTCTCCATCTATAATAAAATTTACATTTGCACTAATAAAATAATACACTCTTTCATTTTTTAATTTAGTTAAATCTAATCTTCCATCTAATTTCGTAACTGCTAAACTAATATTTGCTGTAGTTTCTTTTGTTAAATAATTATCCGCAAAATGTACCTCGCTAATGTTTCTCCTCACTTTTTGGATATTTTTTTATACACAAACATTCTCCTATCTCTTTATTAATTCTCATTATAATTGTATTTATATCACATTTTATCTATTTTGCATAGTACTTTAATAATATTTTTTTATTGGGTTAGAGGTATTTTGCACTAGGAGGATTTCTCGTTATATCCTCATATTCTGGACAAAAAAGAGAAATAGACATATTATCTACTTCCCCTAGGCATCGTCCGAAGACTTCTACCGCCATCCTTATATATTATAATATATATTTTCATTATATGCAAGTATTTTTTATTTTGAATTTTTTTTAATAATCCCTCAATTCCCCTATTTTCCCCAATTTCTCACTTATCTTTTTCTTTGCCAATATTTTAGAAAGATTGAAATCTCTAAAATCCATGCCTTCAGATTCTAAATCAAAATACATTTCCTGCAAATATCTTCTAGTCTCTGGCTTTATTCCAACTTCATTTTCATTTGCATCTAATATTCTTACAATTTGTTTAATTGCATCTGTTCCTGTATCCATTTCCAAATAAAGCAAATCTATTTTTCCTGTTTGAAGGTATCTATCAACATTTCTTTTTGCAATTATATTTTCAAAATTTGCAAAATTCATACATATATATACACTCATAACTATTACAAAATAAACAATTGGCAAATTTATCTTTTTGTCTATAATATACAAAATTGTTGGAATTAACATAACAGCTTCTGTAAATAATATACAATATACCAAAAGCCTTAAAAATGTATAGCCATACGCACTTTCATATAGATACATTCTATATGCTGCAGAGATTAGTATTATAAATGTAAATACTATCATTGCTAAGCACATTATTTTTATATATTTATTTTTAATCTCATCTTGCATTTCTCTTTTTTTAGCAAGCAATATAGTATATAGATTTATTAAAGATACTATCATTAATTGAAAAAATCCTTGTCTTGCATATTCTGCGTAATTAATGTTTGTTTGTCTCATAAATAATGATTTTATTTGTATATAACAAAATATTAAATAAATTACATTTAAAGCTCCAAGTATCATTTTTATAGTAAAGCTATCTTTTTTCTTATCGATTTTTTCTTTATTATCTATTTCATATTTTGAAGAAATATAGTAGAAAAAGCCTAATAAATAGAAAAATGCAAATATTATAAGAATTGTAATTTCTGTTATAGTAGAAAGCTGAATTCCTCTAATTAATTCAAAAACATTTTCTATCATGTTTCCAAATACATTTCCAAAAATTTGATCTGCACTTGAAAGAAGACAAACTATTACAAATACTACAGGTATGGTTATAATTAAAGCTTTTATAACTCTTTTTACATTTTTTCTTTTTTCTAAATCAATATTTGTATTTTCTTTTTGATTAAAAATCTTTCGTGATTTTTTTAAAGCTTCTCCAATGTTATCAAATGGTTTAAAAAATACTTTAAATAATTTTGAAAATATATTTAGTTTTAGTTCAAATTTTTCTTTAAATAACCCTAAAATCATTAACACAATTAATGTAGGTATTATTAATATATTTAATCCATTAAAAAACAAATTGTTATATATAAAATATGTAATTGATAAAAGTACAATTGGTATCATTAAAAGTTTTGCATTTTTATTTAAACCATTGTTTCGTTTTTCTATAATATAAATTATAAATGAAGTGATTGGTACTATATATAGCAACATAGAAAGCCCTATTGCTTTACCATAAAATAGTGTTACACTCCATATAGCAAAAATTATTGCTCCTAAAAATATATCAGTCACTTTATCATCATTCCTTTCCCTCATAATCCAATATATCCCCTGGCTTGCAATCTAAAACTTCACATATTTTGTCTAATGTAGAAAATCTTATAGCTTTTCCTTTATTTGTTTTTAATATAGATAGATTGGCTGGGGTTATTCCAACTTTTTCTGCAAGTTCATAAGATGAAATTTTTCTTTTTGCCATCATTACATCTAAATTAACTATTATCATTGTTTCCTCCTTCACATTTTGCGTCTATCATTTTTTTCGCACATATATTTACTATAGCTTTTTAATTATTTCATTTTAATAATCTTATATTTCTGATACAAGCTATTTGGTTCTATACTTAAGTTTTTATTGCCTTGACATATCTATATTGTTAATTCATTTTCTTTTTTATACTCAGTTGCTTGTTTAAATAATTCTGATAGAATATATAAAGCAATTGCAACTCCCAAAAATAATATACACAAAAATATTAGTGCTAAATTAGACACTATTGTTTCAGATTTTGCAAGAAAAACTTCATAAAGAAAATCTAATAACCATAAAAATGATCCTATTAAAGCTGCTATACCTGCTCTTTTTAAGATTTTTACATTTTTTTCACTAAATGGTTCATTATTTTTCAAACTATCAAATAATTTAATAAATTTTCTTGCTATAATTAATAAGACAATTCCATTTGGATATATAACAAACATACATGCATTAAGGTTTAGTCCCATTAAATTTAAAATAAATGGTAATGCTATTAAAAACACTATACCTGCATAAAAACATACTTGTAAAAATATTTTTAATAAGTTACCTATTCCTTTTTTTCCTGTTAATTCCATAATAATCCTATCCTTTCATTCTTTATTAAAGGTATTGTATCTTGCTCTACAAGTTAGTCACACAAAATAAAATACCTCCACTTTTATTATGGAAGTATTTTATCATACATTTTATTGTTTGTCAATATCAAATTATTGTTTTTCGATATCTTGTTATTTTTACAATAGATTAAATGTATTATTTTACAGGCATTTTTCAAATTTTTCAAAGTACCTTATTACATAATCTTATTCCGTCCTTAGCGCAATAACCGGATCTTTCTTAGAAGCAGCTTTTGCTGGAATAAGTCCACCAATTAAAGTTAAAACTACACTTAATACTACTAGCACAACCGCATTTTTGAAATAGAATGCTGCATTAAGAGGAATATTTCCTGTAAAATGATGTAATACTTTATTAATAATTGGTACAACAGCATAAGTAAAGCCTATTCCAAATAATCCTGATAAAAGCCCAATTATAAATGTTTCTGCATTAAATATTGACGAAATATTGTGTTTTGAAGCACCAATTGCTCTTAAAATTCCAATTTCTTTTGTTCTTTCATATACAGAAATGTATGTTATAATTCCTATCATAATTGAAGATACCACAAGGGAAATAGATATGAATGCAATTAAAACATAAGTTACAGCATTTACAATTGTTTTTACAGAGCCCATAAGAATTCCTGTTGTATCTGTATAATTTATTTCTCTATCTTCATCTCCATCTGCTTTTACTTTTTCATTATATAAATTTATAAAATCTTTAAAATGTTCTTTTCCATCAAAACTTCTAAAGTAAAATGAAATATATGTTGGCTCTTCTTTATCTTGATATCCAAATTTTGTTAGATTGATTTTTGCATTTGTTTCAGTTTCTGTAAGCATTGCCGTTATTACTCTAGTTATTTCTTCTTCTGTCATTTTCATTTTAAAAGATTTGGAAATTTTGTCTTGGTCAACTTTAAATGCTGAAGCAAAACTTTTTGTAAGGTTTGCTGTAAGTTCTCCTACTTTTGTAAGCACTGTCTTTTTCATCTTAGCTTCTGTCATTGCCTTTCCCATTGTATCAATTGTTTTTTGAATCGCAGTACTTTTTGTATACTCTTTTAATACTTTATTTTTAATTTCTTTATCAACTTTTGCTTTTAGATTAACATTTTGTAAATCTTCTTTTGAATCTGACATTGATTTTTGTAATTGTTCTAAAGTTTTTGAATCAACATTTCGTGCATTTTCTGTTGAACTCTGCAATGATTTTTGTAATTGTTCTAAAGTTGAAGAATCTATGTCTTTCGTCTTATCTAAAGTTGATTTATCTATATTTTCCATATTTGATGCTGTATATGATGCTACATACATCTGAAGCAATCCTTTTAGTAAGCCTGAATAAGCCTTTTGGTATACATCTTTTGGAATAACATATTTTGTTTCAAGTTCCTTTAAAGCCTTTTGAGCCTCTTTGCTTTTTAAATAATTATCTACTTTCTTATCAACATCATCTAAAGTAAATTCACCTTTTATACTATCAAACATTCCATCTGCCAATGTATTTAATTTATTAGAAAAAGCTTTTTTTGCAGGTGATGTATCTGTAGTAATAGCATTGTTTATTTGTTTCATATAATTCTCTGTTTGTCTTTTCATTGCATTCTCATCAATATTTATATTAAAAACATTTTTCAAATTTTCAGTATCTACTTCCATTAAATCTTTAAAATCTATTCCTAAATCATTTTTCTTTTCATCAAATTTCTTACCAGAAAGCACATCAATCTTTTCATTTTTTTGTTGTTTTTTTACAATATCTGTTTTTGAAGATTCTTCTATAATATAATCTACCAAATCACTTGTATATGCAACTCCTGGGTTTAAAGCCATTGATGTAACACCCTCTTTTGCTGTAACTACACCAACTATTTTTAAATTCATTGCCTTTTCATAAAGTTTTTTCATATATTTTTCATCTTCAGACATATCTTCATAAATATCATATTTTTTGTTATATTTATAAGTATCTGCAGGCATTATAAGCTTCAACTCTTTATTCATCAAATCTTCATAAGTAAATGTCATTGCATCATTTTTTATTTTAACTTTCTCACCACTCATTATTTTTTTGACAATATCATTTAATTCTTCTGTATCTCTAAAACCTAATGAATAAACCAATAAATCTGATATTGTACTTCTTTCCGAAAGAACAATTACCATTTCATCATATTTTTGTGGCCAACGTCCTGCCAAAACATTATAAGAATTATTAAGTGTTTGCCTATCATCTATCATTTGAGAAAAAACTGAAGATGAAAAAGAACTCATCATACTTGAAGAACCCATTGCTGAACTAAAAAGATTACTTGGATTTAGTTTTGCAATTTTTTTAGTTGCATCTATCGAATATATGCTTGGCTCTATGCTATATGAATATTTTATTGAAGAGATGTCATCTTTTACTTCACTATAATTTTCTTCTAAATGTTTTTTAAAGCTTTTTAAATCATTTGTACTTAGGCTATCTAACATTTTTGAAATATATTGTTCTTCTTTAATCTCATCAGACTCTTCACTTTTATTTTCTTGAGTTGTCATTGAGAGCAACGCACTTGCAACATCTGTTGTTTCTTGCATTATTGTAAGTGGATAAGATGTTAAAGTATCTTCTTGTATGTGATCAACATAGGCTTGAAATCCATTTGAAACTGATTGAACAAGAGCGATTCCAATTATACCAATAGAACCTGCAAAAGCAACTAAAATTGTTCTTCCCTTTTTAGTTAATAAGTTATTAAGACTTAATCTAAATGCAGTCCAAAACTTCATTGAGGTTCTTCCTATTTTTTGTGTTTCTGTTTTTTCTTCTAAATTTTCAGTTATAGGATTAGAATCTTCTGTTATTGTTCCATCTAAAATTCTAATAATTCTACTAGAATATTTTTCTGCTAAATCAGGATTATGTGTAACCATTATAATAAGCTTATCTTTCGAAATTTTCTTTAAAATTTCCATAACCTGAATACTTGTTTTTGTATCTAACGCACCTGTTGGCTCATCTGCTAAAATTATATCTGGATTATTAACTAAAGCTCTTGCTATTGCAACTCTTTGCATCTGCCCGCCTGAAAGCTGATTTGGTTTTTTATGAATATGGTCTTTAAGTCCAACATCTTCTAAAGCTTTTATTGCTCTTTGCTTTCTTTCTTTTTTAGAAATCCCACCTATAGTAAGTGCAAGCTCAACATTTGAAAGAATTGTTTGATGTCCAATTAAATTATAGCTTTGAAAAACAAATCCCACTTTATAATTTCTATATGCATCCCAATCTCTATCTTTAAACTTTTTTGTTGACTTTCCATTTATAATTAAATCACCTGAAGTGTATCTATCTAGCCCTCCAATTATATTTAAAAGCGTAGTTTTTCCACATCCGCTCTGACCTAAAATAGATACAAATTCAGATTCTCTAAATTTTAAGTTAATCCCTTTTAATGCTTCTACCTTTTCATCACCTGTTACATAAATCTTTTTAATATCTCTTAACTCTAGCATAAATTCGCCCTTTCTATTTTCTTTAATACCTTTGCATTATACCATATATATGCCTTAATATCAATTACATTCAATTTTTTTCACAGGATTTTTACATTAACCCCTACAAATTACATTTACATTTTCACTTGACCAGATTTTTACATTTATAAATTTTTTATAGAAATCTGAAGCTCCTTTTTATATATAAAATTTTAATTATATTTTATAAATAATTGGAAGTATCCACATAACAGCATACATTCTTAATAAATTTATGCTCATATACTATTCAAAATACGATATAAGCATTTTTTCTCAGAAATCTAATCATTTTTAATAAAACACATATAAAAAACTTCTTAAATAGAAAAAAAAACAATAGCTGGAAGTTTCCAACTATTTATCATTTATAACATAAAAAAATATATATAATCTCTTCATAAAGATTGTTTATTTATATAGTTTATTTGTTTTTTGTATCTATGCTCCCTCTAAATACAACATATTTATCATATAAATATTCTAAAATAAAATTACATAACATATTTAAAAGTGTAACTAAAATATCATTCCACCCTAAATTTTCTGCTAAATAATTTCCAGCAATTGTTGAAGCAGGAGTAAATATTGCATAAAAAATCACAACTTTTATCATAGCAATTGGTACATTGTTTGCAGACTTAAATGTATATTCTCTGTTTAATGTAAAATTCCATATAACAGATGCAATTAATGCAATTAAATACTTTGGCCAATATGTCCATCTTGTAAATTTATCCAATATTGCAAATAATACTATTTCGATGATTCCTGCTGATATTGAAAATAGTGTGAATTTTATTGTTCTTATTAATTCTTTTTTATCCATTTTTTTATACCTTCCAACTGAATACAATTTGAAAATTGCAATAATAAGCCTATTTAAACTTTATATTAGCAAAATTTTGTCTACACAAATTTTTTTAACTATTTATTAATTACTAAAAGATTTAAAAATTTTTCAATCTCATATCCAAGTTGTTCTTCTTTTTCATAATAAGTATGATCTGCCCCATCAATATAGCTAATATCTTTATTTGGATTATGAATTTTAGTATTCATAAATTCTGCTAAATCTTTTGCGTCTTGATTTATAAGTTCATTAACATTTCCCCATCTCATAAAAAGTGGCACTTCTATTTTGTTAAAATTTCAAACTCATAATCCTTTTCATCAAATCTTGCAAAATCTATATCTTGATAATATTTTGCATATTGTAAATAACTTCTAACAGAAATTGGATGCATAAAACATTTAAATGGCATTAAATCCATTATCTCTCCCTTTGCTGCCTTTTCCTCTGCAATTTTTAAATATGTATCATCTTTTCCCATTTCAATAGTATCACTTGTATCACACAAAGATAATAAAATAATTGCCTTTACATTATTTAAATACTTGCTACTTTCTTCTTTTAATCTATTATAAGTATAAACCACTTTTGTTGAGCCCAAACTGTGTCCTTGTAAATATATATTCTCATATCCTAAACTTAATGCAAACTCCATTGCTCCTACTATATCATAATAACAATCTTCAATTTTTTCGTAGGCTGTTCCTCCAAGAAAACTTGCTGTTTCACTTTTAATGTATCTTACAACTTCACTTCCTCTATTGTTAAAACACAATGTATCTACTTTAATATTTTCTACTTTTTGTGCAATTGTTCTTTCTCTTTTTTTGAAACAATTACTTACCATTCCGTGTATTTGAATTAATATCTTGTTTGTTTTTTCTTCACATTTATTTAATATTCCATCTAAAATAATTCCATCTGAAGCTGTAAATTTAACTATTTCCGCGTTCATAAAATCCCTCCTATATTTTTTTACTTAACATTCTGAGTGAATTAAAAATCGCAATAACCGAAACTCCAACATCTGCAAAGACTGCAGCCCACAATGTAGCAATTCCTAATGCACTTAAAACTAAAATTAAAATTTTAACAAAAATTGCAAATACTATATTTTCTCGAACAATTTTCATTGTCTTTTTAGAAATTTTTATTGCTGTATTTATTTTTGAAGGCTCATCTGTCATTATAACAATATCTGATGCCTCAATTGCGCTATCTGAGCCTAAAGCTCCCATTGCAATTCCTATATCTGCAAGAGCAAGCACTGGTGCGTCATTTATTCCATCACCCACATAAGCTATCTTCTTGTTTTCACCTTTTTCTTTTAATAATTGTTCCATCTTTTCAGTCTTTCCATCTGGCAAAAGCTCTGAATGAACTTTATCTATTCCTATTTTTTTTGAAATATGTTCAGCAATTTCTTTTTTATCTCCTGTAAGCATTATTGTTTGTTTTATTCCATTTTTCTTAATCAGATAAATAGCTTTTACAGAATCATCTTTAATTTTATCAGAAATTAATATTGTACCTGAAAATACTCCATCTATTGCAATATACAAAATAGTCCCAATTTCTTTACTTTTTTCAAAAGAAATATTATTTTCTTCCATTAATTTTTCATTTCCAACCAAAATCTGTTTTTCATGATTATTGACTTTTGCTTCTTCAATTTTTGCAATAATGCCCTTTCCTGAAATTTCCTTAACATCTTTTATTTTTATTTCTTCAGCATTTTTGTTATATGCTTTTTTTATCGATTTTGCAATTGGGTGATTTGAGTACCATTCTGCCAATGCTGCAATTTCTAATAACTCCTCTTTTGTTAATCCTACAGGCTCTATTTTCTGAACATCAAAAACTCCTTCTGTTAATGTTCCTGTTTTATCAAACACAATTGTTTCAAGGCTTGCCAATGCTTCTAAGTAATTACTTCCTTTTATAAGAATACCATTTTTTGAAGCTCCTCCAATTCCTCCAAAAAAACTTAAAGGTATTGAAATAACTAAGGCACATGGACATGATACAACTAAAAATGACAATGCTCTATAAATCCATTCTGAAAAAGTCGCACCATTTATTAATAATGGAGGAATTATTGCTAATGCCACAGCAATTATTACTACAATTGGAGTATAATATTTTGCAAATTTTGTAATAAATTTTTCTGATTTAGATTTTTTACTACTTGCATTTTCAACTAATTCCAGAATTTTGCTAACAGTAGAATCGTCATATTTCTTTGTAACTTTTATTTTTAAAATTCCATCTAAATTTATGCAACCACTCAAAACTTCTTCATCTTTGCAAACTTTCTTAGGTGTAGGCTCTCCTGTTAATGCTTTTGTATCTACAAAAGATGTTCCCTCTTCTATTACTCCATCTATTGGCACTTTTTCACCCGGTTTTACAATTATTATCTCACCTATTTTAACGTTATCAGGATCTACTTTCTCTTCTTTTCCATCTCTTAAAACATTTGCATGATCTGGTCTAATATCCATTAAACTTGAAATTGATTTCCTAGATTTATCAACTGCGTAGTCTTGAAAAATTTCTCCTATTTGATAAAACAGCATTACTGCAACCGCTTCAGGAAATTCTCCTATTGCAAAAGCCCCAATTGTCGCAACACTCATTAGAAAATTCTCGTCAAATACTTTTCCTCTTTTTATATTTCTTACAGCTTTTTTTAGAATTTCAAATCCAACTATTAAATAGCTCAGAATATATATAATTCTATTTATCCAAATATTTGGAAACATCACAAGCAAAGCAATTACAAACAAAACCGCAGAAATAATAATTTTATATAATCTTTTTTTCATAAACTTAAATCCCTTCCATTGTTACATTCATTTATAATAAGTCTATAAATCTTCTATTGTTACTTTATATTTTTATTTAAATTTCTTCTATAGTAACATCAGGTTCTTCTTTTTTAATAACTTTTTTAACATTTTCCATTACTTCGTTTTTATTTTCTTCACTACACTCAATAATTAATCTTTCTGTCATAAAACTAATACTTGCCTCATCTACTCCATCAATTTTTTCTATTGCTCTTTCAAGCTCTGCAGCACAATTTGCGCAATCTAATCCCTTAATTTTAAATTTGTTTTTCATAATTTTTTCCTACCTCTCTATAATATCTTGTATATAGTATATTAAAATTCCCGCTATCATTTCAATCTTTAATTTAGCATATGTACTAAATGAATTAATTTTTATATCTATTGCCTTAATAGATATACATTTTTTAATTTGAAAGATGAATTATTTTTCACCTTTATTATACTTGTATTTATGCTAAATTGTCAATACTAATTTTTATCTAAATTTTCTATCTTACGGCTTCAAGCATTTGATGTATTTTTTTTAAAATCTATTGAAAATTTTGTAATAATATTGTAAAATAATTTTAATAAAAATGTAACAAAGGAAAGAAAGAAATGAAGAAAATATTTATACAAATACGTACTTTAGTTAAATTTGCGCTTTTAATAACTATTTCTATATTCTTAATACTTGGAGTTGTTGCAATTGTTTATAAACCTATATATAGTGTAACTCTAAATGGTGAAGTAATAGGATATTGCAAAGATAAAAGTAAATTACAAGCAAGAATAAATAATTATATGGAACATGGAGATGAGTCTACGGAAAACTCAAATCTAGCTTTTATTTCTATAGACAAACTTCCAAGTTATAAAATGTGTTTATTAAAAAGAGGCATAAACACAAATGATGAAGAAATCTTTAATATAGTTATTAAAAATGGAATTCCATATTATAAATATTATGCTATTTTAGATGATGACGACGAAAAGATATATGTTTCTAATTTTAAAAAAGCTGAAAAAATTATAAAGAAATTAAAAGAAAAAGAAAGCAATAATATTAAAGATATATCTATAGTAGAAAAATATGAAAAAAAATTAAAAGATTTTACAGATGTAGATACTGCTGTTTCCAAGCTTTATGAGAAAAAGCCAGTAGTAAGAGTGGCAGCAACAAAAAACTATTCATCTGGTGGTAGAGTATCTACAGCACGAAATATGTCACGTTCAAAAATTAACTTAGGTTTATCTTTATCTAAGCCTATATCAGGTACAATTTCATCAAGATTTGGATCTATGAGTAGAGTAAGATCAGGTGCACATACAGGTCTTGATATAGCAGCACCTTATGGTACAAAAATAAAAGCAGCAGCACCTGGTAAAGTTGTTTTTGCAGGTTACAAAGGAGCTTACGGAAAAATGATAGCTATAGACCACGGAAATGGTGTAATGACTTATTATGGACATTGTAGTAGTTTAATAGCTTCTGTTGGTCAAAAAGTTTCTCAAGGCACTATAATCGCAGCAGTTGGTTCAACAGGAAATTCTACAGGTAACCATCTTCACTTAGAAATTAGAGTTAATGGAGTTGCATATAATCCGCAAAATTATGTATATTAAAAGCCTTATCATTTAAGATAGGCTTTTTTTCATAAAGATATAAATCCGCCTTATAAAGATTAACGTATCTTGGCGGATTTTAATTTTTTTTATTATTATTTTATAACTTCTTCAATTTCTTGTTTCGGTGTTACCCCAACAAAAGTTTTTACAATATTTCCATTTTTAAAAACTAAAATTGTAGGAATACTCATAACATTGTATTTAATAGCTAGTTCTTGATTATCATCAACATTTACTTTTCCTACCTTTATATTTTCTGCATTTTCTTCTGCAATTGTATCAATTACAGGAGACATCATTTTACAAGGTCCACACCAATCTGCATAAAAATCTACGATTGTTGTTTTATCAGAATTTATAACCTCGTTTTCAAAATTTTCTTCATTAAAAATATTTACCATTTTTTTCATCCTTTCATTTTTATATTTTTTCCTATTGAAAAAGAATTAAATTTTGACAAGGAAAATTGTATTTTAAATGCAAGGGCGCATACTTGTTGTATGTAACCGCGTTTTAAATATAATTTGACGTAGTCAAAATTGTAATTACTTTTCAACTTCTGTTCTCACAAAATTTGTTGCAGCTAGCCCTGCCTCAGCTCCCTCATACACTGCCTTACAAACTTGCAATAATCCACCTGTTATGTTTCCGCAAGCATAAATTCCTGGCACATTTGTTTCCATTTTTTCATTTGTATTTATATTATCTCCTTCTTGCATAATTCCTAAAGTTTTTGCAAAATCACTTGCACCTGCTTCTCCCAATGCTACAAAAACTCCATCTATTGGCATTTTGCTTCCATCTTCAAATTCCACTTCTGTGGCTATATTTTCTCCTTTAATTGCGCTAATTATTTTTGTGTTTACTTCAAATTCACATTCTGGCTTTTCTAATCCATTTGTAAGAATTGTAACTTTATTTGCAACATGAGAAAGCTCTGTAGCTTCATTTACTGCAAACTTCCCATTTCCAATAATTGCAACATTTTTATTTCTGTAAAAAAATGCATCACAAATTGCACAATAGCTAATTCCTTTTCCTTCAAATTCTTTAATTCCTTTTATATTAGGCTTCACCTTCCTGTTTCCTGTTGCAATAATTACAGTTTTTGTCTCAAATATTTCGTTTTCTGTCTTTACTTTAAATGTTTCGCTTGTAGGCTCTATTCCTAAAACTTCCAACTTTTTTACTTCTACTCCTAGATTTTCAGCTTGCTTAATTCCATCTTTAAATAAATCTTTACCACTAATTCCATCTACAAACCCATAATAGTTGTCAATTTTAGAAGCTTGTTCTAAATTAGATTCTCCAAAATAAAGCACAAGCACATTTAAATTTGCTCTTTTTGCATAAAGTGCTGCAGAAATTCCTGCAGGTCCTGCACCTATAATTGTAACATCATACATATAAAAATTATCCTTTCTATATAAACATTGTACATACTAAATTTTACTTATTTTTTGATTTTTCTTCTTGCTCTAATATTTTATATAAAATTCTATGAAGTTCTTTTGCTTCGTCTTGCTCTAATTTAAACTCTTTAGCCATTTTTTTAGGAATTTTCAAAGCTTTATCTCTTAATTCATACCCTTTATCTGTTAAATTTATAAAAAGAATTCGTTCGTCTTCTTCAAGTGGTCCTTTTTCTATATATCCCTTTTCCTCAAGTCTTCTTAAAACAGGAGAAAGTGTACTTGAATTCAAATGCAATTTTTGATTTAGTTCTGCCATAATTAAAAGATCTTCTTCCCACAAAGCCATCATTGTAATATATTGTGTATAAGTCAAATCTAATTCTTTTAAATATGTTTTATATTTTCTTATTATTAAATTAGAAACTGCATATAAAGGAAAACACAATTGATTTTCTAATTTTAATTCTTCGTACTTTTCAGAATCATCGTGCATTTATTTCACCTCTTTAGATAAGTTCTTTAATTATTACTTCTATTTTTTCAGGTGCAATAGTGGATTCAAATCTTTCTACTACATTTCCTTCTCTGTCTACTAAAAATTTCGTAAAATTCCATTTAATATCACTTGAATTTTTGTAATTTGGATCCATTTTTTTAACAATAGGAATTAAAATCTTTCCTTTTAAATCAAATCCTTTAAATCCTTTTTGTGATTTTAAATATGCCCATAACGGGTCTTGATTTACTCCATTAACATCAACTTTTTTAAATTGGTCAAATTGTGTGTTATATTTAAAAGTACAAAATTCATGAATTTCTTCATCGTTTCCAGGGGCTTGATTTCCAAATTGATTACATGGAAAATCTAATACTTCTAAACCTTGTTCATGATAAGCTTCATATAGTTTTTCAATTCCTTCATATTGTGGTGTAAATCCACATCCTGTTGCTGTATTTACAATTAATAAAACCTTTCCCTTAAAATTAGACATAGGAACATCATTTCCTTTTCTGTCTTTTACTGTGTAATCATATATTTGCATGATACTCCTCCTTTTCATATAAATATTTTTTTATTATATCACCACTTGAAATATTATATATTTTTTCTATTATATATCTCTATTTGAAGTAGTAATATATATTTTTTATTAAATAAAATTAAATCGCGCACAATTAAATCGCGCGCGATTTAATTTTTTTTGTATTTTATAATATATTCCTTGCTTTGTCAATAAAATTCACATGCTATTCACATAAATTGATTCAATTGTATCTAATAAAACAAATACATATAAAAAAACTTATATTCCCAATATTTTTTTAGCTCTTTCCACATCTTCTTCAGTTGCAGTTCTTACATCATCTAATTCATATTTAAAATGTAATTCTTCCCACTTGTATTTTCCCATATTATGATAAGGCAAGATTTCGACTCTATCCACTGTTTTCAAGCTCGCTATAAAATCTTTTAGCTTTAATAAATCTTGCTCATCATCAGTATATCCTGGAACTAGTACTTGTCTTATCCACATATGTTTATTGTTATCACTTAAATATCTAGCAAATTCAAGTTCTCTTTTATTACTCATGCCAACTAATTCTTTACATTTATCTGGGTCAATATGCTTGATATCAAGCAAAAACAAATCTGTTAAATAAATAAGCTCTTTTATTTTATCATTCAAATCAACCATTCCTGATGTATCTATACATGTATGAATTTTCTCTTTTTTGAGACGTTTAAAAAGTTCTATCAAAAACTCATGTTGCAAAAGAGGCTCTCCACCTGTAACTGTGACCCCACCATTTGGATAAATATAGCTTTTATATCTTAAAATATTTTCAAAGATCTCATCTAAAGATTTAAATTCTCCACCTTTTATATCCCAAGTATCTCTGTTATGACAATACTTACATTTCAAACTACATCCTTGCAAAAATAGTACAAATCTAATCCCTGGTCCATCAACTGTTCCAAAAGACTCTATTGAATGCACTTTTGCATAATATTCTATATTTTCTTGTTCCATTTTCAATCCTTTCTGTGTTAATAGTGACCGGTTCTTTATCAGCACGTTTTGTCAAATTTGGTTTAAATAAAGATCCGGCGCTATACTTTCGAGCACTACTTTTATAGAAAGACAGGTCTAGTTATTTGACCTGCCTTCATTATAATTAATCAACCAATATAATGATTTGTATGTGGTAAAGCCACTAACATAATCATATATTATATTTTTTCATGTATAGTTCTGTTTATTACGTCTAATTGTTGTTCTCTTGTTAAACTTGTAAATTTAACTGCATATCCTGAAACACGAATTGTAAGTTGAGGATATTTTTCTGGATGTTCCATAGCATCTTCTAACAAACTTCTATCAAATACATTTACATTTATATGATGTCCTGTTTGTGTAAAATATCCATCAAGCATATTTACTAAATTGTTTACTCTAGTTTTTTGAGTCTTTCCAAGAGTATTTGGAGTTATAGCAAAAGTAAATGAAATACCATCTTCTGCACTTTCAAATGGAAGTTTCGCAATGGTGTTCATTACTGCTAATGCACCATGTGTGTCTCTTCCATGAAGTGGGTTTGCTCCAGGTCCAAATGGTGCTCCTGCTTTTCTTCCATCTGGTGTGTTTCCTGTTGCTTTTCCATAAACAACATTTGAAGTAATAGTTAAAATAGATAAAGTGTGTTTTGCATTTTTGTATGTTGGATGTTTTCTTAAACATTCAATAAATTTTTCTATAATATGAACTGCAATTTGGTCAACTCTGTCATCATCATTTCCATATTTAGGGTATCTTCCTTCAACTTCAAAATCTACAGCAACACCTTTTTCATTTCTAATAGTTTTTACTTTTGCATATTTTATTGCTGAAAGTGAGTCTGCTGCAACAGAAAGTCCTGCAACTCCACATGCCATAGTTTGTAAAATATCTCTGTCATGTAATGCCATTTCTAAAGATTCATAGCAATATTTATCATGCATATAGTGTATTGCATTTAGTGCTTTAATATATATTTTTGCAACATAATCCATCATTTGCTCATATTTTGTCATTACTTCTTCGTAATCCAAATATTCTGATGTTATTGGTTCAAATAGTGGTGTAACTTGTTGACCTGTAACTTCATCTATTCCACCATTTATTGCATAAAGCAAAGTTTTGGCAAGATTTGCTCTAGCTCCAAAGAATTGCATTTGTTTACCAATTCTCATTGGAGAAACACAACATGCTATTCCATAATCATCACCTAAAGTTACTCTCATCATATCATCATTCTCGTATTGAATAGCAGAAGTTTTAATTGAAAGTCCTGTTGCAAATCTTTTAAATGCATCAGGAAGATCTACTGACCAAAGTACTGTTAAGTTTGGCTCTGGTGCAGGTCCAAGATTTGTTAAGGTGTGAAGCATTCTAAATGAATTTTTTGTAACCAATGTTCTTCCATCTATTCCCATTCCACCAATACTTTCTGTAATCCATACAGGGTCTCCACTAAATAACTCATTATATTCTGGTGTACGTAAAAATCTAACTAGCCTTAATTTCATAACAAAATGATCCATTAGCTCTTGTGCTTTTGCTTCTGTCAATTCTTTATTTTTCAAATCTCTTTGAATATATATGTCTAAGAATGTTGAAGTTCTTCCTAAACTCATTGCTGCACCATTTTGATCTTTTATTGCTCCTAAATATCCAAAATATAGCCATTGTATAGCTTCTTTTGCATTTTTAGCAGGTTTAGAAATATCATATCCATATTTTTTAGCCATTCCTTTTAATGCTTTTAAAGCTTTTATTTGTTCTGCTATATGCTCCCTTTTTTCGATTATATCCTCAGTAAATTCATCTACATCAATTTCTTCTAACTCCTGTATTTTGTTATCTATAAGAGCATCTATTCCATATAAAGCAACACGTCTGTAATCACCAATAATTCTTCCTCTTCCATATCCATCAGGTAGCCCTGTTAAAAGTTTATTAGTTCTTGCAACTCTAATGTCTGGTGTATATACATCAAAAACTCCATCATTGTGTGTTTTTCTTATTGTATGGAAAATGTTATCAATTTCTGGATCAACATGACGACCATAAGCCTCACAAGATTTTTCTACAATTCTTATTCCACCATTTGGCATAATTGCTCTTTTTAAAGGGGCGTCTGTTTGAAGTCCTACAATTTCTTCTAAATCTTTGTCTATATATCCTGCAGCAAATCCATCAACTGTTGAAGGTGTTTTTGTATCTATATCTAAAACTCCACCTTCAGATTCTTTTTCTTTTTTGTATAACTCTAAAACCTCGTCCCATAATTTTTTTGTCTTTTCTGTTGGCTCTGCTAAAAAGCTTTCATCTCCTTCATAAGGAGTGTAATTCTTTTGTATAAAATCCCTTACATTTATTTCTGTTTTCCAGTCTCCTTCTATAAATCCATTCCATTGTTTAAAATTCATTTTTCTAATCCTTCCTTTCTCCTGGCAAAATTACAATTTAGGTCAATAAGATTTTTAATTTCAGTTTTTGAACTCATAAATATTACAAGTCATTCTTTTCTTACTAAAATTTTACTTTTTGCCTCTTAAATAGTATTTACCAATTTTTTAAAAATATGTTTCAATTATAGTATTTGTCAATTTTTTTGACTATGAGCTATAATTAAATATATTTTTCCTAGCGTTTCTTTTTTTAACGCATATTGATTATAGCACAGAAAAGCAAATAATCTGTTGCATTTGCAACAGATTAACTTTAGTGTTCATCTTTTATTTATACATCAATATTTAAAAATTTTTTTAATTTTCTTCATCATCATTCCAGTCTAATTCTATAATGTTTTTGCACTCAGGGCAAAGAATTTCGACTTCATCTTCATCAATATCTAAATTAAATTCATAATTACAATACGGACATGTAATTTTGAATTCTCCATCTTCATTTCCATAAATATCTTTTATTAGATAATCTAGATTTTCATCCAAATATTGCATTTTACTCTCTAGCTCATCCATTCTTTTTTCATTATGTTTTTGTTTTTTTCTCATTTCTTTAAGTCTTTCCGCTTCTCTATCCGCTAATTTATTAATCTCACTAAAAACAACGTCAAATAGAGTCTCGCTTCTTTTTAGAATATATTTTAAGTCTTTAGGATTTTCTATATTGTCTTCTAAGTCTTTAACAAATTGTTTCATTTCATTAGCTAGTTCTTCAAACATAAACTGCTCCTTTCTGTGTTAATAGGGACCGGTTCTTTTTGTGCACGTTTTGTCGAATAATATTATAGTTTAGAACTTACCCTTTCATGTATATTTTTTAAAAATATTAGAGGAGCTGTATTTTTCCCAACTCCCCTTTTCTTTAATTAGCAACTACAAAAATATAGTTTCTCATAGTTACTTTTGCCCCTAAATTAAACTCTTTCCATATATTCACATGTTCTAGTGTCTATTCTTAAAATATCTCCTATGTTTACAAACATTGGAACTTGAAGTTCTAATCCTGTTTCTAATGTAGCAGGTTTTCCTGAAGTTGTAGTTGTATTTCCTGCAAATCCTGGTTCTGTGTATGTTACTTCTAATTCAACAAATATTGGTGGTTCAACTGCAAATACGTTTCCTTTATATGAAAGTATTTTTACCATCATATTTTCTTTTAAGTATTTTAAGCAATCCCCTAATTGCTCTTTATTTAATGGCATTTGATCATAAGTATCATTATCCATAAAATAATATAAATCTCCATCATTATATAAATATTGCATTTCTTTTTTCTCAATTTCTGCTCCTAGATATTTATCTGATGGGTTAAATGTTTTTTCTAAAACTGCCCCTGTTATAACATTTTTTAATTTTGTTCTTACAAATGCTGAACCCTTTCCTGGTTTAACATGTTGAAATTCTACTACTCTAAATACATTTCCTTCCATTTCGAATGTTGTACCATTTCTAAAATCTCCTGCTGAATATACTGCTGCCATATTAATTCTCATTCCTTTCTCGTTTAAAACAAAGACCTTTAGTTGTGAATACATACAACTTTTAAACTAATTCTCTTTGTATAAAATATTTAGGTTTTTTAAGGAATACCTATAAACCTTTACTTTCTAAAGCTTTTAATATTATACAACATTCTTTAGCCTTATGTCAATACCTAAACAGCTTTTTTATTACTCTCTATATTGCTATTGTTCTTTTTCATATTTATATTATTCTTATTTAAATACTTTAATTTTGTTGCCATTCCCCCTCTTATATGTCTCTCAGATTTATTTTCTTCTAATATTTTTCTAACTTCTTTTGCTAAGGCTGGATTTATTTTTAGTAATCTTTCAGATACATCTTTGTGTACTGTGCTTTTACTTATCCCAAAAGTTTTTGCTGTTCCTCTTACTGTCTCTTTTGTTTCAATTATATAATGTGCAAGTTTTGTTGCACGTTCTTCTATTGATATCCCTTTCATATACTGCCCCCATGAATACTTTTGTTTAAGTTTATTCATGGGGGAGTTCGTTTATGAATAAAATAATACTCTCGTTTTGAGAATATTTTTTATGAATTATTTGTTTTTCATATATTTTTCAAATTCTTCTATTGTAAATTCTTCTGGTTTTTCATATTTTTGTTTTGTATAATCTCCAGTACCATTACTTATAATTTGTAAAAATTCTATCAACTCTGTCGGACTTAAATGTTCCTTTAATATTCTAAGTCCTTTTTCTCTAACTCTTTCTAATTCTCTTAATGTCTCTCCCATTTAAATCACCTCCATAATAAAATTAATTGGATTAATAACTTTTAATTTTAAATTCTATTTTATTTAAGTTTTCACTTTAAAAACCTTTATTTTTATGATATAATTCTACCAGATTATTCAAAGAAAATGTCGCTTGAAAGGCGACATTTTTAACAATCAAATTTTGAAATTGCATTAAATTTATTATCTATTTTTGACATATTATCCTATTTTTTGTACAAATTATCCATTTTATATTGAAAAAATTCCTAAAAATAGTAAAATAAAGTTAAAGGAGGGCAATATGGATATAAATTTAGTAGCAAATCTTTCGAAAGATTATACAAATGTTAAAGTAACAATTGAAGCACCTGAGATGAACGACGATATTAAAATGATGGTCGACATAATTGAAAGCTTTTCAAATTCAAAAAAGAACTTAATCAGCTACTCTGATGGAAAAAAATATATTTTATCAACAAATGATATACTCTATTTTTATAGTGAAAGTAAAAAGAATTATTGCAAAACTGAAAATGGCATATATCAAGTAAAAGAAAAATTATATGAATTAGAAAATACGCTAAATAATAACTTTGTAAGAATATCAAGTTCATGCATAATTAATTTAAATTACATAAAATGCTTTGAATCTGCCTTTTCAAGAAATATAGAGGTTGTATTTAAAGATAATTCTGTACAATATGTTTCAAGAGGAAAAGTAAAAGAAGTCCTAAAAAAAATAAAAGAGTGGACTTAAAAAGGAGGAGATTTAAATGAAAAAAATAATTTTTAAAATATTAAAAGATATTTGTATAGCTTATATGATTTTTAGCATAATAATTGTAATAGTTGTAAATGTAGAAGCTCAAAATGAAAGCAAAAAGGTATCTCAAAATCAGGATTATGAAGGGTTGCCTTTAATAGAAACAATAGATGAAATGGTTTCAAAATATAAAAACGAAGAAAATACAATCTCTTCAGATTCATACTCGAAATTACTATCAAATCTTGCATTTTATACAACATTTATACCTTTAGCTAGCTTATGGGCTGCAATTGTTTATACTATAGTTTCAAATGTAATCTTAGCAATTTTCGATAAAGTTTCTACAAATAAACTCAATAAACAACTGCAAAAACATCAATGATATTAAACATGAGGGCTATTTATTAGCCCCCTATTCTCTAGCTTACAAACTCAAATACCCTTTAACTTCCTCCAAAATCGTATCTTCGCTATTGCTTCCAATCTTTAGCGTAATCATAGGTTTAACACCTGGCGAAAAGTTAATCCTGCTTTTATAATGGTCAATCATAGGCTGAACTCGTGAAGGGTCAAACAAGCTATTATCATAAATAAACACCACAGATTCTCTCTTGCTCGAAATCTTAGATACACCTTGAGCTTTCGCCAATTGTTTTATTCTTGAAATTTCTAGCAATTTTTGAACTTCTTCTGGAAGATTTCCAAATCTATCTATTAATTCATCTATAACATCTCGAATATCTTTCTCATCTTTGCAAAGTGCAATGTCTTGATAAATCTCGATTTTTTGGTTTGAGTCTGGTATATAGCTGTCTGGTATATAACTTGTAACATTTAAGTCAATTTGAACTTCAAATTCTGGTTTTACTTCTAATCCTTGTTCTTCTCTTACAACTTCGTCTAAAAGTCTGCAATATGTGTCATATCCAACTTCTTCTAAATGTCCATGTTGTATTTCTCCTATTAAGCTTCCTGCACCTCTTATTTCCAAGTCTCTCATTGCAATTTTAAATCCTGAACCAAATTCTGTAAATTCTTTTATTGCTTTAAGTCTTTTATCTGCTTCTTCTGCCAAAACTTTATCTTTTTTGTAAGTTATATATGCATATCCTTGTCTATCACTTCGTCCTACTCTTCCTCTAATTTGATAAAGCTGTGCTAATCCCATTCTATCTGCATTTTCAACAATAATTGTGTTTGCATTTGGAATATCAATTCCAGATTCTAAAATTGTTGTACATACCAAAACATTTATCTTTTTATCTACAAAGTCTTCCATTATTTCTTCTATTTCTGAACCTGTCATTCTTCCATGAGCGAAACCTACATTTGCTTCTGGCACAAGTCTTGAAATCTCATCTGCTTTAAGCATTATGTCATCAACTCTATTATATATGTAAAATACCTGTCCATCACGTTCTAGTTCTTTTGTTATAGCTTCTTTTATAACTTCTGAGTCATATTCTAAAACATAAGTCTGGACTGGCTTTCTGTTTTGTGGTGGCTCATAAATTACAGACATATCTCTTACTCCTACAACAGACATGTGAAGCGTTCTAGGTATTGGAGTTGCAGTCATTGTAAGTACATCTATATTTGCCTTGTATTGTTTAATTTTCTCTTTTGCTTTTACTCCAAAACGATGCTCCTCATCTATTATAAGAAGTCCCAAATCTCTAAATTCTACTTCTTTTCCAAGTAATTTGTGAGTTCCAACTACAATGTCCACATCTCCTAATTTTAGGTCTCTTACAATTCTATTTTTGTCTTTTGTAGTTCTAAATCTATTTAAAAGCTCTACTGTAATTGGATAATCTTTCATTCTATCTTTAAATGTTTGATATTGCTGTTTTGCCAAAACTGTTGTTGGAACCAAATATGCAACTTGTTTTCCTTCCATTACAGCTTTAAATGCTGCTCTTATTGCAACTTCTGTTTTTCCATATCCAACATCTCCACATAGAAGCCTATCCATAGGTTTCTCGTTTTCCATATCTGTTTTAACTTCTTCTATGCAACGAAGTTGATCATCTGTTTCTACATAAGGGAATTTCCCCTCAAATTCTTTCTGCCACTCTGTATCTGGAGCAAATGCATGACCTCTTGACTTTTCTCTTCTTGCATAAAGCTCTATCAATTCTTTTGCAACAGCTCTTAAATTATTTTTTACTTTTGTTGTAGTTTTTTCCCAGTCTTTTGATCCTAATTTATTAAGCTTAAGTCCAATTTCTTCCCCACCTACATATTTTCTAATACTATCTAAAGCATTTGTAGGGATGTACAAAATATCATCACCTGCATATTTAAGTTTGATATAGTCTTTTGTTGTGCCATCTGCTGTAATAGTATTTACGCCAATATATATACCAATTCCATAGCTTCTGTGAACTACATAATCTCCAACTTTTAAGTCTGCAAAAACTACTTTTTCTCCTTGCTTAAACTCTTCAGATTTAAATTTTCTTTTTCTCCTATCAGCTTCTACAAGCTCATTTGCAACAATTACAATTTGGTCTAAATCATAAGATTCAAAGCCTTCTGAGATTTTTCCAACTGTAATTACAACATTATTATATGTATTTTTAGATATGATTGTCTGATTCAAATTTTCTTCAAATCTTGAAGAAATATCATTTTCGTTTAAAAGCTTTTCTATTTTACTTGCTTTTTCTTTCATATCAACTACAACATAGACTTTTTTGTTATCTTTTAAGAAATTCTTAATATCACTAATAAACAAGTCAATTCCTGTTTTGTAATAATTTAGCTGTCTATATTTTAGATTAAACTTTTCTATACTAGATTTTGTAGTTGTATTTAATTTTTCTACAAATATTACTTTTTTCTTTTCAAGCTTTAGTTTAATATCCTCAAAACTTGCAGTATTAAGCAAAGTTTCTGGGACTATTTTTTCTTTTTCAACTAAAGCCTTTGTAAGTCTTTCTATATCTTCTTTTAAATTTAAATCTCTTGCTTCAACTTTATTTTGCTCATCAATAACTACTACATATTTATCTTCCAAATAATCTATAATAGTTTCTTGATTTTGATAAAAACAATTAAAATATTTGTCTACTTTGCTTAAATAGTTACCATTTCTTATTTCTTCAATATCTTTTTCAGCTATTTGTTGCTTCTTTTCATCATACACATTACTCTGGATAGAATTGCAAACTTCATCTAAAGATTTTTCTAAAATAAACTCATGAGCAGGATATATCTCTATTTTGTCAATCTGACTTGTTGACCTTTGACTTATAATGTTAAAATATCTAATAGAATCAACTTCATCTCCCCAAAGCTCAATTCTAACCCCTGTTGTATCTGTAATAGAGATATCAATAATTCCACCTCTTATGCTAAACTCTCCTCTTGCATCTATTAAGTCATATCTTGCATACCCTAAATCAACTAGCTTTTGTTTTATTTCATCAATATTGCATCTTGCTCCAATTTTAAAATTCAAAGTATTTTTGTAAAGCTCATTTTTAGCCAAAATTTTCTGCTCTAGCGCCTCTATTGTTGTAACTATGATTATATTTTTATTATCATATATTTTGTTTAGCACATCTATTCTTTCATAAGGCAAATCTTTGCTTTCTGCAACATAGTCATAAGTTACAATTTCCTTTTTTGGAAATACATAAGCTTTGTCTGTAAAATATTTAATATTCTCTGCCAATTTTTTTGCTTGAATCTCATTATATGTAACAAGTAAAATTGGCCTTTTTGTAAATTCATTTATTCCTGCAATTAAACTTGTTTCTGCCACGTCAGTTAAGCCCGATATTTCTATCGGACTTTTTTCATTTTCTATATTTTTAACTAAACTAACAAACTTTGGACTCTTACCTAGCTCTCCTATTATTGTATTCATTACGTCATCCTTTCTAAAGTGCATTTGGGGACGGAGGAATTTTTCACTCTCATAACTTCCACCTATGCATACTATTGCTTATTCCCTTTCTTTTTGGTTTTGTTTTTCTGTTTCTGTTTCTTTTTGTTCTATTTGTTTACTATTTGAAAATCCACCATTTTTACTAGCTTTAACATTAAGTTTAAGTTTTTCTTCACGGTCTTTAAATAGCTGTTCTTCTAACTTTTCTACTCTTTTTAATGAAGCTAGTAACTCTTTTTTTATTCTTCTTAAATGTTCTAGTTCTTCTGTTACATCCTCGTCATCATCGCCACCATTATTATTTTTTTTCTTTTTTGGTTCTCCATATTTCATTATAGCTTCTTCTTGGCTAATTTCAGGCTCATCAGTTTCAACCAATTGCTTTATTGTTCCTTTTATATCTATTATTTTTTCTTCTTTTTGTTCTTGCATTTAGGAATCACTCCTTTTTTATAATTAAATTTCATAGCCCATAGATTCTTTTCTATATTTAGAGCAATGAATATTACACTTTAATCTTGCTATACTAATACTTTAACATATTTTATCTAAAAAATCAAGAGATTTTGTTCAATTCGTTTATGCCATATCTATGCAATACAAGATTATATTCAAAAAATTATATAACTAAAAAAATGATGTTGACAAATATTTTAAAAAGTATATAATATAAGTACATCTTTAGTTAGTATCGCTTATATAATGTACAGAAATTTCCTGCGTAAATTTCACACTTAAACAAATTTTTATTTTTTTCAAAATAGAATAATTTTTTTTATATAGCAAATAATATTTATATATTCAAAGAAGTTAAGCAATATTAAAGGAGCAAGTTTTTTTAATGTTGTATCAAACTTTTTATTCTTTTAAAAGAAAGGATGTATTTATATGAGCAACTTAAGCGATCTATTTGATGAAGATAATGTCGAGAATATAAGCAATATTGTAGAAAGCAAAATGCCTTTGCTAAACAAAGTTCCTGAATTTAAAGCCAAAGATCAAGAGTTAGGCACTACTATAGAAGAACTTGAAGATGCTTTATCTGAAGAACTAAATGCTAAACTTGACAAAGTTATGAGATTGCACTATCAAATAGACTCATATTACTTTACTCTTGCTTATTTTTTAGGAAAACAACACGCTGAACAAATTGAAAAGTTGTAACAAATGGTCAAGAGCCACAAAAAAATCTTCTTGCACCATAAAAAATAGTTCTTTATTTTATACCTTAAAATAAAGAACTATTTTTTATTATTTATTATCATAGTGTCCTTTACATTGGACAACTTCTACCCCAACTATTGTTATTTTATATACTAATCTATTGACATCATCTATACATCTACTCCAAAATCCACTTAAATCACCTTTTAAAGATTCAGGCTTTCCGATTCATGTAAAATTATTTCTACAAATATCAGCTAATAAAATGTTAATTCTTTTTAGAGTTTTCTTATCTTGAGTCTGCCAATAGCAATATTCATCCTATGCTTTATCAGAAAATGAAATTTTACTCATTCTCTAATTCCTTTAGTTCATCAAGAGTTTTTACAACTACCTTCCCTTGTTCTAGTTGTTTAATTGACTCTTTCAAAATTTTCATATTACTCTCTGAATAAAATGGATCAACAGATACTTCAAATGGAATTCTTTTTTCTCTGCTCATTTTTTTCGCAAAAATAGTAAATGCTGTTGTCATTGTCATTCCAAGCTCTTGGCAAATTTTTTCCATACTTTTCTTTAGTTTCTCATCCATTCGGATATTAACTAGTGTATGTGCCATTTTTATCACCTTACCTTTCTTAAATATTATAGCACAATATAAATATATTGTCAATACATTATCTTTATATATTATATACAAATTTGCATATATTTTATATTTTTTTTCTGCATATAGTCAATAGTTTTCTGCATATTTTTTTGCAATTTATATACAGAAAGAAAGGA
>JAFROW010000008.1 GCA_017429505.1 Clostridia bacterium
TAAGTTTAATTCCGGTCTCTTAATAAATACTTATTAAGCACCTTTAAAAATTTACTTTTTGGTACTGTGTTTTAGGTTAAAAACACATACCGTTTGGTTTCATCTCTAAAGAATTTATTGTTTACTTTTCAATGTACTTTTTTCTGTCCCGCAAAGGACATTTTTTATTATACTATGACAATTTTGATTTGTCAATACCTTTTTTAAAAAAAATTCAAAAAATTTTTTTTGATATTTTTTTAGTAAAAAAAGACTTATTTTTATCCTTAATATCTCGTTGTTTTCTGAGGTACTTTTACATAATATCATGTTTATTTTATCTTGTCAATAACTTTTTAAAAAAATTCAAAAGAAAATTTTGGAAGCTTAATTTTTTTACTTTATATTAAAAAGACTAATCTTATTTATCAGATAAAATTAGCCTTTTATTATTATGAAACTTAACCTTGTTACTCCGAAAAAATCATGCGATTTTTCCTATGCAATAAGAAGGATTTTTAAATCTTATTTTATTTATCATTTTTTGCAATTCTATTATTATAATAGGAAGTAAAGAAATTGCTATAGTATAAATCCATTGTATTTTGTTTAATGAAACCAATTCAAAAATCCTTGCTAAATAAGGTACAACGACAACAACTATCTGCAAAAAGGTTCCTGCAAAAAAGCTTCCTATTAAATACTTATTTTCAAAAATGCCTGTTTTAAAAATTGATTCATCAGTTTTTATATTAAAGCTATGTACAAGTTCTAATAGTCCCAAAGATACAAATGCCATTGTTCTTCCAACTTGAACTCCGTAATATTTGTTACCTAATGCAAAAGCAAAAAGAGTTAGACTTCCAAGCATTATTCCTTCTGTTATTATTTTGTACCATAATCCTCCTGCAAAAATGCTTTCTTTTGAATTTCTAGGTTTTCTTTCCATTATTCCATTTTCTTCTTTTTCTAGTCCTAGTGCAATTGCGGGGAATGAATCTGTAACTAAGTTAATCCATAATAACTGAATTGCAAGTAAGGGAGTTTCAAGTCCTAATAATAATCCTATAAATATTGTAACAATTTCACCAATATTTGTTGCTATTAAAAAATGTATTGCTTTTTTTATGTTGTCATAAATATTTCTTCCTTGCCTTACCGCTTCTACTATTGTTACAAAATTATCATCTACCAAAATCATATCTGCTGCATTTTTTGCAACATCTGTTCCAGATTTACCCATTGCAATTCCTATATCTGCATTTTTAAGTGCAGGACTGTCATTTACTCCATCTCCTGTCATTGCAACTACTGCTCCTGTTTTTTGCCATGCTTTTACTATCCTAACTTTATGTTCAGGTGTAACCCTTGCAAATACTGAATATTTATTTATATTTTTTTCTAAACTTATATTAGAAATCTTGTCTAATTCTTTTCCTGTAATTGCTTCATCACCTACATTTAAAATTCCTATCTCTTTTGCGATTGCTTTTGCAGTTGCAATATGGTCACCTGTAATCATTACAGTTTTTATACCAGCTTTTTTGCAAGTTTGTACCGCTTCTTTAACTCCCTCTCTTGGAGGATCTATCATTCCAATAAGACCAACAAATATTAAATCCGTGTTGACAGGGACCGGTTCTTTATCAGCACGCTCTTGATTTGTGTTTGACTCTTTTAGGCTGAAATCTACTGTTTTGCTTATTTTTTTCTCATCTTTATATGCTACCGCTAGAACTCGTAAAGCATTATTTGCCATATTAAAATTTTCTTGTTTTATTTTATTTCTTTGCATATTTGTTATAGTTTGAATCTTTCCATTAACAAGAATTCTTGAACATTTTTCTATTAATACATCAGGAGCTCCTTTTGTAATTATCCTATATGTTGAAGTTGAACTTTCTTCATTTATCTGAATTGCTTGTTGACCATTTATGTAATTATTATCATTTATCATTTGTTGATGATTATTATTATAGTTATTCATTGTATCTGGGTTATTAGAAAAATTTAAATTATTATCTCTTTCAAAAAAATCGCTTTTATAAAAAAAACTATTAGAGCCACTGTTATTTTCAAGTTTATGTATAGTTGTCATCATTTTTACTGATGAATCAAACGGGATTTCATCTACTCTTGGCATTTTTCTGTACAAGTCTACCTTGTTAATATTTTCATCTAATGCTTTATTTACAATAGCAAGTTCTGTAGCTTCTCCTGTTGCAATAGGAATCCCATTTTCTTCTTGTATTAGGCAATCTGTACACATTGAGCCAAGTTCAAGTAGAAATTTTTCATTATCACTAAAAGTTTTTACGACTGTCATTTTGTTTTGTGTAAGTGTTCCGGTTTTGTCTGAACAAATTACAGAACTACTTCCCAAAGTCTCTACTGCAGGAAGCCTTCTTATAATACTATTCTTTCTCGCCATTTTTGTAACACCTATTGAAAGCATTATTGTAACTATTGCTGGAAGTCCCTCAGGTATTGCTGCAACTGCAAGTCCTACAGATGTCATAAACATTTCTATTGGCTCGATTTTTTTAAGTATTCCTATTATAAATATAATTGCACAAATTCCTAAACATACTAGTCCTAAAATTTTTCCAACTTCTGAAAGCTTCTTTTGTATTGGAGTTTCAGGTGCTTCTTCTTTTATTATCATATTTGCAATTTGTCCAATTTTTGTGTCCATTCCTGTTTCTGTAACTATAGCTTTTCCATGTCCATGAGTTACAATTGTTGTCATAAATGCCATGTTTTTAAGATCTGCTAGAGTGATATTTTTTTCATGTAATATATTGTCAGTTTTGGTTACAGGTTCTGTCTCACCTGTAAGACTTGATTCTTCTATTTTCAAATTATAGCTTTCTATTATTCTGCAATCTGCTGGCACATATTTTCCATCTTCTAATTCTATAATATCTCCTGGAACAAGCTCTTCTGCGATGACTTCTTCTGTTTTTCCATCACGTATTACTTTTGCCATTTCAGGAGTCATCTTTTTTAAACTCTCTATTGATTTTTCTGCTCTTTCTTCCTGAACTAGTCCCATTATTGCATTTAAAATAACAATTGCAATTATAATTATAGAATCAAAATAATCATTTTCTCCTTGCATTTTTGAAACTAACGTAGATACTATTGAAGCTATAATTAAAATAATTATCATAAAATCATTGAATTGTTTTATAAATTTTATAAAAATTGACTCTTTCTTTTGCTCGTCCAATTTGTTTTTGCCAAATTCTATTTTTCTTTTTTCTACTTCTGATTCTGCTAGTCCAATTCTCGTGTTTGTTTTTAGTTTTCTTGCAACTTCTTCTGTGCTTTGTTCATACCACATAATATCAACTCCTCTTTTGGTCTCTATATAATATATATGCGGTGGGAGTTGAAATTATAACTAAAAAAATCCACGTCGTGAAGTTACGTGGATTCATTATTTTATTCTTAGTATTTTACCATGGGCTGATAAAAATATATCTGACTAAATTTAATCAAACTTAATTTGACATAAAGTCTTAAAAATGGTATAATGTTATTGTTATGATAATATACATTTTCAGAAATCACCTATAACGAAGAGAAAAATCAAGGAGGATATTATGCGGAAACGGAAATGGTTTATTATGATAGTAATATTATTGTTCTGTTCTATTCTTTGTTCTTGTTCCGATCCAAACTATGTATATTCTGAAGATTGGTATGAGACTGAAGCGACATTATTGGAAAAATATCAAGAAGTAAACAAAAATGGACACATAGTAAATATTTTTAAAATTGAAATTGAGGAGGAAGAATTAAAATTCGAAGTAAGCACTGCAATGTATGTTTCATATCATAAAAAAGATAAATTAAATATAACCATACATAAAGAATTTAATTCTCAAGGAACCTTAATCGGTATCTACTATTACCTTGATTAAAACTAAGCGCATACGAGCAAATCTATTTTGCCTCGTATGCGCACTTTCCTTTTTGTGAGCATAACCATATGATTATTTAGCCACAAATATATTTATTTTTAAAACAAATTTCTACGCACCCCTATTTTTGGCACTAGCATGAGAATTGATCGTAACCCATTTTAAGCATGTTTTTAGTTTTAAATAAAGTTTTATTTATAAATAACGTTTATTATTAAATTTCATAAGTTTTAGATGTATTTATATACTATGTTTCTTACCTTTTGTTTGGTCTCGATTTTTGCGTAGAAATTTATATATAGAAAAATAGTATTTATTATAAATTAAGTAAATAAATAAATTTTCACTAAATTCAGTTAAGATTATTTTAAACATAATATAATTTGAATTTTATGTAAATTTATGGTATAATAATAATTCTGTCTTTGGCTACATGTGGTACATCTTCAAATAAAACTGACAATGCTACTAATGACGTTGAAAATGACGTTGAATTTGATGGTTTCACAGCCATAGCTGGAACAAAAAATTTGTTCTATGCTGACGACACCAAAGTAATCTACTATATATTTTCAAGAACAGAATGCCCTTGTGGCTATCAGGGATATGGCTATGGGTACTGTGCAGAGTATATCAGTATAAATGGTCATCACTGCAGATACATTGATGGACGAATTGTAGAAGTTAACGATACCGACAATTAATATACATCAACTCACAGAAGGGAGAAGTTCAATGTGGGTTACTGAGATGAAAATGAGAGTGCTTTGTCATGGATATTGGCATCATACGGGGAAGACCCGTTTTTTAGTCAATAAAAACGGCGATTGCATCACTCTCTATTGGATCGAAATGGTCTAAAAGCCATTAGACCAAGAGAGTGCAAAAACAGCAGAGTTAGGATTTGTTTCCTCCTCTGCCGTTTTTCTTATTACGTAACATTTTGACATTTTATTCAGCGATATTTTTTCATTCCTTGATTTTTCCATATTTCATTCCGTTATTTTTCGGCATTTAATTCCGCATCGCATAGTCTTGCCTTTACACAATCTCCGGATTATCTTTCACAATTTTCCTTACAATATCATCATCCATTTCAAATGGAACAACGTATCCTTCAAGGTTTCTTGCTTTTTGAGCCAAATTTTGATTTTCGTTATTTACATAAATAGAAGCTTTTCCTTTTCCGTTTTTTGCTTCTTGAACCAAATTTGAAACTGGTGAATTGCCATCAAATGCAATTACAATTGATTTTATTCTTTCAAAAATTTCGTAGTTAAAGCTTTTATAAATTCCTGAACTATCGCTGTCTATTGATATAGCAAGTCCTGTAATTCCTGAATTTAAGATTCTTTCCTTTACTTCTTTTGTAAGCATTTTCGGAATTATTGCATAAATGTCAAATTTTTTCTTTTGTCTTTTGCAAATCTCTATTATTTCTTTCTCATATCCTCTCATAGAATGACCTATTACAAAATATACTTTTTTAGGATTTGTTTCTCTTACTAATTTTTCTAAAATCTCTATGCCACCTTCTTCAACATTAGTGTGAATTCCTCTAGCATTAAAACTTCCTCCTGCTATAACTATTGGAACTTTGTCAAGTGGAATTGGTTTTATCATATCTTTTAGATATTTAGAAGCAGAAACTTTGTCTGTAAGTCTCCATTTAATATGTACCCCTTGGCTTTCTTTTTCATATTTTTCTTCTAATTCTAACATAACATCTCTTAAATTTCTTCCATTTAAAAGCTTTTCGAATTTTCTACTCTTTTCTTCAAAATATTCATCTGCTTGCTTTAAAATTTCTTTTTCTACTTCTCTCATTTTTGCAAAGTCATCATCTGTTAATCCTAAAATATTTTGAAGTGCAAGTTGCTCATCTATTGTGTCTATTCCATAAAATCCACATCCATCCGTTCCTTGAACACATTTAATGCCATGTTTTAAATATTTTTTTAGTGGATGCTTTGAAATTTTACTTAAATTATTTAGCCTTATATTTGATGTTATTTGGAATTCCATTACAGCTTCCGCATCCTTAATCGCCTCTATTAATTTAAGACCATCTTCAGAATCAAGTTCAGGTGTATAAAGCCCATGACCAATCCTAAGTTTTGGCATTTGTTGACCTTCTGCCAATGAGTCTTTAACACATTTAATAGAGTTATATACATTATCTTTAAGGCTGTCATTTTCTCCAGCATGAATTCTAATTGTAAATCCCTTGTCTGTTGTTCTTATATATTTTACAATTTCATTTATAACAGGTTGTAACTCAGAAATATCGTTTATCTCTTCTCCAATGAAATCTGAACCTACAACATAAGGGCTTCTTCCAACCGCTTTTAAAACATTTATGTTTTCTCTTAAATAATCAACATTATTTTCTGCGTCTTCTACAATTGTTAAAGGAATTCTTCTTATTGCAAACAAAAATCTAATTTTAACTCCGGTTTCTTTTTCAATGTCTGGCATAACTCTATGGATTTCTTCCAAAAATTCTATAGCCGGAAGTCCTGGCTTTGCAAGTGTTGTATCTGCAATTTCTACGTATTTTATACCTTGTTTTTTATATTCTCTTGCAATCCAAAGCATTTTATCTTCTCTTAGATTATAGTCTTTGAACTTGCTATCTTCTTTTAAATCTTTTAGCATTGTCAAAACTATTTGTCTAATTTCTGGAATACTGATTTTTTCAATTTTATCAAGTTCTTCTTCTAAGTTTAATTTTTCTTCACTTTCAATTCCTCTTGCAAATACATAACGATATAAATAAAGCTTTTCAAGATTTGTAAAAACTGCCTGACCATCTTTAAGAATTACAAGGCTTGTTCTAATTTTCTCTAAGTTCTCTTTACAATTCTCTATATTATTTAACACAAAATCCGCAAAATTTATAAATGTATTATCATCTATTTTTCTATTTAAAAGTTTTTCTGATAAATTACTATCTTTATATTTTTCTGAAACTCTTTCTCTTTGTGCAAATATCTTTTCTTCTTGTTCTTTAGACATTTTAAGTCCAAGCTTTTTTATGTAATATAGAGGATATTTTATTTGATGTTTAATGCCTAAAGCAATTAAAGCATCAGGTGAAAGATTTGCATTCATGTGAGTATGTAAGTCTGTTCTAAACTTTAATTTTTTTAAAATAAAAGATTTAACAATTGTTTTTTCTATTGGAAATTTGTAGTCTTTGGTCTGTGACATCAAAGTCTTTGCAATTGCCGGTATTTGTCCATTTAACTGTACACCTTTGTCATCAAAAATATTTGCAATCTTATATCCACCAAGTTTAAAAATATATACATCTTCATTTTTGGCATTAATACTTGCAGGAATTTTGCCTGTAATAATTTTAAGCCCCTTTTCATTTTCTGTAGTTTCTACTCCACAAATTCTTGCTAAATTTGAAATCAAGTTTCCTGAATTATGATTTGGCGTTTCTATTACATAAGTCAATTCGTCTTCTCCTGATACATACAAATTAATAACAATATCTCTTTCTTTATCTAAATAAAAAGTTGTAAAATATTCCATATTTACCTCCCTTTTTTAAAATATTTGTCTTCAAATATTCTCTAAAACCTTAAACTAAATCAAAAGTGAATTATTTTTCTGTCCCCAAACTCACTTTTAGGAACAAATCGGAACGCATAAAATTTAGGTTGTTAAGATTGTCAGCACTTTAACGTAACTTTAAAAACCTTGATTATTAGAGCGTTCCGTAAATTTCTTCTTGTGCGAATTCACGCATAGAATTTCTGCACATCGTGCTTTTTATAAAAGGAAAGTATAACTTTCCTTTTATAAAAAGCCATATATTATATTGATGTCTCAATACATATATGACTTCTTTGTTTTGGTAGCGATGGTGGGACTTGAACCTACGACCTGCCGGGTATGAACCGGATGCTCTAGCCAGCTGAGCTACATCGCCATTTCAATAATAACTATTATACATTGTTATTCCCGAATTGTCAAGGGGTTATACGTAAAAAATTTAAAAATCCACATTCCATTTTGGCACATATTCTTCTTCATGCTCTCCAAGTTCTTGAATAAATCCATTTTCAATCTCTATTTCTTGAACAAAATCTTCAATTTCTTGCCACTCATCTTGTAAAAGTTTTCTATTTAACCTATCATCTTCTTTTGCCTTATATGCAGGAAAATATTGTGCCATAATGCTTACATATATATCACTTGGTAAATTATTTTTTATCCATTTAAAAACTTTTTTGCTATTTTCTATGTAATTTGGCAAAACTAAATGGCGAATTAAAACTCCTTTTTCCATAATACCATTCGAGTTGAATTTTGGTGCACCTACTTGTTTTACCATTTCTTTTATTGCTTCTGTTGCTATTTCAAAATAATTATTTACTTTTGAATATTTTAAAGCTAAATCATTTTCTGCATATTTTAGATCAGGCAAATATATGTCTACATAGCCATCTAAAGCCTTTATTGTCTCTACATTTTCATATCCATTTGTATTATATACAATCGGGATTTTTAATCCATTTTTTCTTGCTATTTTTATTGCTTCAATTATCTGAAATGCATAGCTTGTAGGAGTTACAAGATTTATATTTTCTACATTTTTTTCTTGCTGTTTTAAAAAAATTTCAGCTAAGTTTTCTATAGTAATTTCTTTTCCTTTTCCAAGTTGACTAATTTCGTAATTTTGGCAAAAAATACAATTCATATTGCAGTTCGAAAAAAATATAGTACCTGAGCCCCCGTTTCCACTTATACAAGGCTCTTCAAAATCATGTGTACTATATAATGCAATTTTTATTGTATCTTTTGATTTGCATCTTCCTATTTTATTTTTGTTTCTATTAATACCACATTTGTGAGGACATATCTCACATTTTTCTAATTGTTTTATCATTTTTATTCCTCTTTATACTATTAATTTATATAAACAAATTCAATTTCATAATCAGGTGACTTTTTCCTCCGTCCCAAAAATAAACCTCATAGTACATACAAAATTATACACAAAAATTGTAAAAGACTTGCTAAGCAAATACAAAGATGAAATACGGAATGCATATATTTTACTTTAACTCCAACTCCATAAAGAATTGCTCCTAAAGTATAGACTACTCCACCTAATACTAATAAAATAAATCCTTTTACTCCAAGTAATGTAGGTAATATATTTATTTTTACTATAATGCACCATCCCATAACTAAATAACATATCATTGAAAATACTTTGTATCTTTTTAAATCTATTGCATTTAAAGTAATTCCTATTATTGCCATTGTCCAAGTTACTCCAAAAATCGCCCATCCAACTGTTGGGTTATACTCTCTTAATGTGCATAATGCAAATGGTGTGTATGTTCCTGCAATTAGTAAAAAGATTGAACAATGGTCTAATATTTGAAATACTTTTTTTGCTTTTAAATGTGGGTGCAATCCATGATAAATACTTGACATTGTATAAAGTAAAATCATTGTAATTCCATAAATAATACTACTTATAACTCCATAAAAATTGTGCCTTATTATAGAAAATATAATACATAATATTAATGCAATTACTCCAAATCCTGCGCCTACAATATGTGATGTCATATTAAATATTTCTTCACCTTTTGTATATGTTGGCAAAATTCTATCATCTAAATTTATTCTCTTCATAAATATCATCTCCTGTATCTAGTTTTTTTTACTATATCATCTAGTTTATAATATGTCAATGATATTTATTCAAAATTTATATTTTAGACTTGATAGTCATTTTCATTAATTTGGTTACCAAATCAATATTTAAGTATATAATAATTAAAATAACTTTCCAGCTGTAAATCCTGTAGAATAAGCAATTTGCAAATTAAATCCCCCTGTATAAGCATCTACATCTATTACTTCACCTGCAAAATATAGTCCTTTTACAATTTTAGACTCCATAGTTGATGGATTTATTTCTTTTATGTTTATTCCTCCACTTGTTATAATCGCTTCATCTATTGGTCTAAAGCCTTTTATTGTAATTTTTAAATCTTTAATTATGTGCACTAATTGTTCTCTTTCCTTTTTGGTTATTTCATTTACTTGTTTTTCAGGATTTATTTTTGAAAATTCAATTATCGGATTTATCATTTTTTGTGGTAATAATTTATCTAAGCTATTTTTAAACTTTTTATTTTTCATTTCTGAAAAATCTCTTAAAATTCTATCATCCAGTTTTTCTTTGCTAAGTGCTGGTTTTAAGTCTATGTGCAATATTATTTTCTTTTTTTGTAATAGATTATCTAAATTTTTGTATCTTACCAAATGAGATGATCCACTTAAAATTATAGGTCCTGACACACCAAAATGAGTAAAAATCATTTCTCCAAAATCTTCATATATCTTTTTATTTTTTTCTATATCCTCTATAAAAATTCCTACATTTCTTAAGCTCAATCCCTGCATTTCTAGGCACAATTCTTTTTCAAAACATGTAAGTGGTACAAGTGATGGCTTTATTTCTGTTATTGTGTGTCCTTGTCTTTTGGCAAATTCATATCCATCTCCTGTTGAACCTGTTAAAGGATAGCTTTTGCCTCCTGTTGCAATAATTACTTTATCTGCATTGATATTTTGTTTATTTGTTTTAACACCTTTTGCTTGTCCATCTTCTACAATTATATCTTTTACAATTTCTTCAAAAAATATTTTTACTTTAACCTCTTTTAGTCTTTTTTCAAAACATTTTAAAACATCTATAGATCTATCTGTTACAGGGAAAATTCTGTTTCCTCTTTCTTCTTTTACTTCTAAGCCCTGTTTTTTCAAAAAGTGTATAATATCTTTATTTGTGAAATTTTTAAAACTACTATATAAGAACCTTCCGATTACCAGGTATATTTTTTATAAAATCATCTATATCTATTGAAGATGTAATGTTACATCTACCTTTGCCTGTTATTAAAAGCTTTTTGCCTAATGCTTTATTTTTTTCTATTATAATTACTTCATTTCCATTTTCTGCTGCAGTAATTGCAGACATCATTCCTGCAGGCCCTCCGCCAATTATAAGTACTTTCATTTTCTTTACTTCCTTCTTTTTTAATAAAAAAACTAAATGCTACCACACATTTAGTTCTTTCGCCTATCTAATGACTTTTAGCTTAATTAAGTAACTATATTTAACTTTATTTTCAAGTATATGTCAAATTCTAAAAAATCGCTCCAACAATAATACCAATAATAGCCCCTACAATAACTTGTGTAGGAGTATGGCCTAAAACTTCTACCAATCTTTCTTGTACCTCCAAATCTGATAAGCCTGGGGTCTCTACAATTTTGTTTAATAAAGTTGCTTGCTTGCCTGCTGCTCTTCTTACTCCTGCTGCATCATACATAACTACAAATGCAAAAACCATACTTAGTGCAAAAATTGGTGAATTAAATCCATATTCTTTTCCAATTAAAGTCGAAAGTGACATAACTACTGCTGTATGTGAACTTGGCATTCCTCCAGCTCCTAATATTCTTTTAAAATTAAATTTTTTAGTTGTAACTAAGTCCCAAATCACTTTAAATGTTTGTATAAAGAACCATGTAAGTATTGGTACTATTAAATATTTATTTGTAAAAAGTTGTGCAAAATATTCATTCATCTTTTTTATTCCTCTTATTCTTCTTCAAAATTTTCTTCTTCAATTTCTCCGTCTTTTTCTAATAAAATCGTTATCTTTTTTTCTGCTTCTTCAAGCATTTTGTTGCATTCTTTAGATAATTTCATTCCTTGTTCAAATTTTATTAAAGATTCGTCTAAGTTCATTTCTCCATTTTCAAGTTCATTTACAACTTTTTCTAGTTCAGAAATTTTTTCTTCGAAATTGTTTGCTTTCATTTTGTGCCTCCTAACCTTATATAAATTATTTTTTTATTATTTAATTAAATGTACATATATATTTGTTTTAAACTTTTTCATGATAACTTCAAATTATTCAGTAACAGTTTTTTTATTAACATCAACTTTGTATGTTGTCATCTCTATAGTAGTATTGCTGTCTCTAACTACAATTGTATAAATTCCTTTTTTCTCATTTTTATCTTCTACATCAAAATAGACATTGCTATTTTTCTTTCCCCATTTTTCTTTTGCTAAAGATATAGCAAGTTTTTCAGGATCTTTTTCATTACTATCTGTTTTATATGTTCCACTATTTTTACTTGTAGAAGTATTTGAACTTGTATTTTTAGTTGAATTATTTTCTTCAGTTGTATTTTCAGAACTTGTATTGCTTGTAGTGTTCTTTGAATTGCTATTTTCTACATTTTTATTTTCTTCTTCGCTTTCTGAAACACTATTTTCGTTAGTCGTATTTGCTTCTAATTCATTCTTATAATCATTGTTTTCAGAGCCGTTCTCTTTTGAAATTTTTTCATTGCTAGAAGAACTTTGATTATTAGTTGAATTTTGAGCAGTTTCTATTTTTTCTTTAGTTTCCTGATACTTATAGCTATTCAAATTTTTAATTCTTATTCCTAAAATTACTCCTATAATTATTATTGCAATAATTGAAACTATTGCAACTGCTTTTTTATCTACCATAAAAATCATCTCACAATCATAATTTTTTATTGCTTAATATATAATTTTAAAATTTATACAAATGCAATCAAATTATATTAACTTTTAACTTTATTTAAATAATCTTAGCCTGCTTCTCTCCATCAACGAATCTCAGGCTTATTTCATCATCTTTATTTAAATCAGTTTTACTCTTTATAATTTTTCCCTGCTTTTCAGTAATTGAATACCCTCTAGTTAGAGTCTTCAAAGGACTTAAAGCATCAAGTCTTGCAGCCTTTTCTACAAATTTTTCTTTTGCTTTACTATAAGCATTTTTCACACTTACTTCCAAAGCTCTAATGTTTTTATCTAATACCAAAGAATACTCATTTATTTTTTTGTATGGATCTTTAAATACCGCCGAAGCTTGCGTTTTGTCGAACCTTAATCTCATAACTTCAACTTTTTTCTTTAAAGCTAATCTACTTCGTTGCTTATATAAATTAATTTTTTCTTTTAATTCGAAAATATCGGGATTTGCAAGTTCTGCTGCAGCTGAAGGTGTAGGAGCTCTTAAATCTGCGACAAAATCAGCAATTGTAAAATCTGTTTCATGTCCTACTGCTGAAATAATTGGAATTTTAGAATTATATATTGCTCTTGCAACTACTTCTTCATTAAATGGCCAAAGATCTTCTAAAGATCCTCCACCTCTTCCAATTATTAGAACATCTGCTAATTTTTTTTCATTCATAAGTTTAATTCCTCTTGCTATTTGTTCAGCAGCTCCTGGTCCTTGTACAGACACAGGAAATAGCCTTATATATGTACTTGGATTTCTTCTTGTAGAAACATTTATTATGTCTCGAATTACAGAACCTGTTTGTGATGTCAAAACTCCTATTACATTTGGTTTAAGCGGAATTTTCTTTTTATGTGCTTCGTCAAAAAGACCCTCTTTTTCCAAGTCAGCTTTAAGCTTTTCATAAGCTTCATACAAGTCACCTACTCCATCTTGTTTCATAGCCTTTACATAAATTTGATAAATTCCATCTCTTTCATAAACAGATACACTACCAAAAACCATTACTTTCATTCCATCTTTTGGCATAAATCCAAGCCTTTCGGCATAGCTTTTAAACATAATACATTTAATTAAAGATTTATCATCTTTTAATGTAAAATATAGATGGCCTGTGTAATGGTTTTTAAAATTTGATATTTCTCCTTTAACAACAACTGCACTTAAAGCTTCATCTCCTGCAATTTTATCTTTAATATATAAGTTCAAATCTGTAACCGAAACTGCTACCAAATCATAATTCATCTCATCACAATCCTTTTTCGTTATTTACCCTTTTTGAATATATAAATATTTTGAAAATAATCTTATTTAACTAAATAACTTAAAAATTCTTAGTAATTTTTCAAGGGAATCTAAAAACAAATTTTTTAGGGTGCTTGCAAAATTAATTAGAATTTTTTAGTGTTAAATGAAAGTTAGCTAAGATTATTTGAAAAATATTTATATATTCAATTGCAAATTTTTAAATTTACACAAGTTTCATTTGCTTCACAGCTGTTGCTAAAGCCCCATTTATAAACTTACTAGAAGTATCTTCTCCATATTTTTTTGCAAGTTCTACTGCTTCATTTATTTCTACTTTGTATGGAATATCTTTATATTTAATTTCATATATAGCAAGCTTTAAAATACTTATATTTATTTTTGAAATTCTTTCAATTGTCCATTTTTCTGTTAAACAATTTTTTATTATATTTTTAATTTCAGCATAATTATCTTTAATTCCAAAAATAACATCTTTTATGTATTCTATAGTTTCTGCTTTTTCGATTTCATTATGTTCAATAAACAAATCAACTTGTTCTTCTAAATTTTCTGTTTGCTGTATTTCCAAACTATATATTAACTTAAATGCTGATTCCCTCATTTTTGTTCTGCTCATTATTAATTCCCCTTATTTTAGAATATGCGTTATAAATATATTTTTTTTACAATCTCTTATCATTTATTTTATTATATAGGAAACACTATAAAACTTCTAAGTTTCCTATATTTGCGTGATTGCTTTACACTCTTATTCGAAGTCTAAGTCAATTTTTAAAATCTATCTATAAAATTCTTTAATCTGTCTTTTACAATTTGTTTATTTTGTTGAATGTAATTTCCAACAAAAGCTCCTAAAAATATTAATATAATTGCAACAATTAGCTTGTATAAATTTGTAAAAATAATTAAAACTGCAAGTATAACTCCTAATATTGCACCTTTATAACTATTCCAAAAGTCTTTTATACTGTTCATAATAAATTCATCCCTTTCTTGATTAGCACGAAAGTAAACATAGCTTTAATAGATTTTATCTTTCAAACTAATTATTCCTCCGATTCTAGATTTACTACATTTTTTATTCTAACATTAACTTCATTTACATCTAAGTCTGATGTTTTGTTTATAGCTTCTTTTATTCTATTTTGCATATTTAATGTTAAATCTTTTATAACAACATCTTTAGTTACTAATAAATCAACAAAAACTGCTACATTGTTTTGCTCATCTAATTCAATTCTTGTATGTGCTTCTTTTGCTCCAGGAAATTCTTTTACAACGGCATTTACAAGATTCTCTAATGTGTCACGAGAAATCATTAATTTACCATTATCATTTTGCATTAACACATCTCTGCTATTTTTGCTTTCTTCTTTGCTTCCTGAATCTGCAAAAATACAAATAACTGCAAATAACATGCAAAATCCATTTATAACTAAAACTACCTTATTTTGTGGTGATGTAGTTAAAATCTTTTGGATTATCGAAAATGCTGTATCATAATCAAGCCATCCAATAACTAATAAATTTATTACAACTCCAATTATTAAAATTATTACTGAAAACAGTACTAAAACTAATTTACTTAATTTTTTCATTTTTTTCATTCCTTCCCAAACTATCTCTTGTACGAGGTTTTTCCTCTAAATAGTATTTATTCTATTATTTAGTGACCAATATTTTTGCCAATTTGTAGTATTTAGATTATTTTTTGCAAATATTTTAATCGTTTTTTTCTTCTTCTTTACTTTCTTCTACAATTTCTTCAACAGGTTCAGCATTAAGGCTTTGTGTATTTACTCCTTGAACATGTACATTTACTTCTGTAACTTTAAGTCCTGTCATGTTTTCTACTGACTTTTTTACTCTGTTTTGAATTTCGAATGCAACATCTGGAATTCTGCTTCCATATTCTACTATAATGTTTACGTCAATATTTGCTGTAATTTCTGTTGCCTCAACTTTGATTCCTTTTGCTAAATTTTTCTTTCCTTTTAAAGCTTCTGTTAATCCTCCTGTTAGTCCTCCAGCCATTGCTGCAACTCCTGGTACTTCTGATGCAGCCACTCCTGCAATAACTGCGATTACATCATTAGAAATCTTAATTCCTTCTGACTCCTTTACTTCCTCTACTACCTCTATATTTTTGTTTTCTTCCATATAAATCACTTTCCTTTCATTATTTTTATATGCCTATAGTATATCAATTTTTTCTATAATTTACAACTATTTTTTTAAAAAAAATGCAAAAACTTCCTTTGACAAAATTAGTTTGTCAAAAGAAGTTCTGTTTTTTCTATATTCTTTTTATTTTTCACTACTTTCTTGTTTGTATATGAATGGAAATATTAATAATAACACTATAATCCCTTATATTTATTGTTCTTAACTTTGAAGAACACTGCAAACCCTGTAATCACTACAATCGTCAAGCCTATTGTTGTAGCTCCTGTGTATGGTAATTTACTTGGCGAACTTGATTTTTTTGTATTTTCTTTGGTAGTTGTTCCTGTTGTTTTTCCATCAACTGTAGTTGTTCCTGTTTGAACAACACCAAAATCATCCCATTTAAAATCGTCGTTTCCTAAAAAGAACAAGTACCAATCTCCATTATTATGTACACTTGCCTTTGCCAAAGTTAACCCAGAAACAGGATAATATTTTCCGTTTTCATCATCAAATACGACATACATATAGTAATATGCACTATTTTCAAGATTTTTAAGTTGTATTACATCTCTATTTTCTCCAAAATTTGTGCCATATTCAGCAAAACTTGATGTTTTATTAGTTGTAAGTTTGTTATTATAAACAGCATTATTGTTTTTAGCATATTCTAATAAAGAATTCCAAGCATCTCCGTTATTATTTTTAATACCATTTAAAATATTTTTGTCTGTTATCTTTCCTATTTTTAAAGTGAATTTTCTTTCTGTTTGTTGTGCATATGGAATAGTGTAAATTATTTGAGTAGAATCATGTGTCATAAAAGTAGAACTCGTAAAAGTCTCGGCATAACCAGGATACTTAAGTCTTTCAAGTTTTTGACCTGATACAACATATTGAGTTTTATAACCTATTGAGTTTCCATTATCATCATAATAATTTGTTTCAAATTTTTCTTGATCTATTATCCACAAATACAAATCCTGATTTAATTGAACATATTCTTCCAATTGAGAAGCATATAAATATCCATCTTTTTCATTATATCCAAATGTTTTCCATTTAGAATCTGATGTATCTATATTTCCATTATCCTTTAATTTTATTTCAGGTTTTTGATTTTGTGCAGTTATACAATAATAAAGTCGGTCACTATTATTTGTTACATTTTTTATATGTAAATTAACACGTGAAACGCCATCTTTAACTAATTCATATTCTGCTTTTGAAAAATCAGTAAAAGTTGGTGCATCTGTTACTGTAACATTAATATCTTTAGTTCCACCTGCAACTGTTGCAGTTATTGTTGCAGTTCCTGCCTTAACCGCAGTTATTTTTCCATTACTATCTACCCTAGCAATACTTTCATCACTACTTTTCCATTGTACTTCAGGATTTGTAATATCTTTATGATTGTAATCAGTTGCAGTAATTGTAATAGTTTTGCTTTCATATTCTCCAAGTACTAAAACCACATCAGTAATATTTGATTTAACATAGCTACTATATACAACATTTATTATACATGTTGCTGTTTGTGAACCTGCTGTTGCAGTTATCGTTGCAGTTCCTATTGCTTTAGCTGTAACTTGTCCGTTAGAATCAACAGAAGCAATATCATTATTTGAGCTACTCCATGTTATTGTTTCTCCAGTAGGTTTATTTTCACAATAAAGATATTTAGTTCTATTTAATTCAACATCTTCACTATCTTTAGATAACTTAAATTCTCCATCTGCCTTAACGATTGTTGCAAATCCTAATATCATAATTAAACTTACAATAAATAAAATAATTAATTTTTTTGACTTTTGTTTCATTTTTTATTCCTCCATCATTTTTATAAATTAAAAATTTTAAAACCTAACTTCACTTAAAATAATATCATTTTTTTTTTATCCTTACAATACTTTAAAATTATATTTGTATATGCATATTTTGTGTATAACTGATATTTCAAGTGTTTTACATTTTATTACATTTCTGTTACTTTTTTGTAATATTTTTGTAACATTTCTTAAGAAATCAAAAAAATACAGACACTATTTGTCTGCATTTTTCAATCACCTTTATTATTTCATACTTGGAATTCTTTTATATTCTTATCATTCCACAAGCAATTCTACTTTCTGTTCCTGCATTTAAAAGTTTAGATCCACCTGAAACTATAACTAAATCTCCACTTTCTAAAATCTTATCTTTTTTTAATTGTTTTAATCCTACCTCTACAGTTTTATCTGTAGTTTCTTGAGCTTCCACAAAAATTGGATGAACATTCCATACTAATCCCAATTGATTAAATGTTCTTCTATTGTCTGTAATAGCAAGTACTGGGCATGCTGTTCCTATTCCTGCTAATCTTCTTGCACTATCTCCTGTATTTGTATATGCAACGATTGCATCTGCATTCATTTTTTGTGCTAGTACACAGGCAGCTTTTGCAACATTCATTTCAAAAGTTGATGTATCTATATCATCTTCTTTATTTTTAAATCTTTTCCAATAATGAACTTCTGGCTCAACTCTTCTTGCTATTTTATCCATTGTCTGTACACATTCTATTGGGTAATCTCCCATAGCACATTCTCCTGAAAGCATAACTGCACTTGTTCTATCAAATATAGCATTTGCAACATCACTTGCTTCAGCTCTTGTAGGTAATGGATTATGAGTCATAGACTCAAGCATTTGTGTTGCAGTTATTGCAGGTTTATTAAGATTATTTGCCAATCTTATTATCTTTTTTTGCATAATTGGTGGTTCTGTAAAATCAGTTTCTGTTGCCATATCTCCTCTTGCTATCATTTGAGCATCTGCCATTTCTACTATAGACTCATAATTTTCTAATCCCTCAACATTTTCTATTTTTGTAATAATTTTTATGTCTTTTCCACCATTTTCATCTAAAACTTTTCTTACTTGTTTAATATCATCTACATTTCTTGTAAATGACATTGCAACATAATCATAATCATGTTCACATGCAGTTTTAAGGTCTTGAATATCTTTTTCTGCAAGTGCTGGTAATTTAATTGCAGTTCCTGGCACATTTACAGTTTTTCTACTTCCTAATCCATTTCCATGAATTACTGTACAAACTATATCTTTGTCTTGAATTTCATCAACTCTTAATTCTATAGCTCCATCATCAATTAAAATCTTAGCTCCTAGTGTAACATCTTTATATAGTTCTTTATATGATATAGAAACTTTTTGTTCATCTCCAGTAATATCTTCATTTACTAGAGTGAATTTTTGACCATCTTTAAGTTCAACTTTTGTATTTGTTCCTGTGTATAGCATTCCTGTTCTTATTTCTGGTCCTTTCATATCTAAAATCATTGCAATTGGTAAATTTAACTCTTTTCTTAATCTAATTATTTCCTCTGTTTTCTCTTTTTGTTCTTCATAACTTCCATGAGAATAATTTATTCTACATACATTTAATCCTGCCTCAAATAATTCTCTTAATTTGTGTTCGCTTGCAGGTCCTATAGTTCCTACTATTTTTGTTTTTCTTAATTGTTTCATATTTTTACTTCCTTTCATTTTTACTTTTATTATATGTATTTTTTAACACTTGGTTATTATAACACAATTATGCATTAATATTCAAGTAATTTTAATTTTTTTGTTAAAATCCTAGTTATTAGTTTTAGTATAAATTTTTCGTGTAATTTGCGTATTAACTTAAATCTACATTCTTATTATAAATATAATCTGAAACCATAAGTTTAATTAGCACAGCTACAGGCACAGCCAAAAACATTCCAATCACCCCAAAATATGCTCCACCAATTGTAACAGAAAAAATAATAAGTAATGGACTAACATTTAATTTAGAACCTGTAATTCTAGGATTTATAATATTTGCATCAAGTTGTTGAACAATTGTAACAATTATGACCATTATTAAAGCCTGTTGCCAACCACCTGTAAGTATTGTAATAATGCCTGCTATTCCAATTGCAACAATAGCCCCGAAATATGGTATCAAGTTAAATAGACCAATTATAAACCCAAGTAAAACAGCATATTTTACTTTCATTATTAGTAGTGTAATGGAAGCTAAAATTGAAACTACTATTGCATCTATAAATTGGCTAGTTAAAAATCCAAAAAATATTGTATTTCCGCTTGTAAAATATCTATTAAATTTTGCATAATTTCTTTCAGACATTGAAGCTTTTGCAAATTTATTTATTGAGTCAACAATTTTTTCTCTTTCTGACAAAATATATACAGAACATATTATAGCTATAAAAAAGCTAAATATGGTTTTTACAACTCCAATAGCTGAAGATAAGTATTCTAACATTCTTTCAGGTGTAAGCATATATTTAAAGTCTAATCCCTGTATATACTCAACTAATGGCTTAATAATATTGTCTTTAATAAATGGCGCCCAACTTTCTCCAATTTCGTTTGTTGCAATCGAGTTATAGTAACTTTGTATATTATTTACTAAATCTACAACACTATTAATTACAACAGGTATAACGAATTTTAACACAAAAAACAAAAATGCAAAAACAATAGCATATACAATAAATATACTTAATCCTCTTGAATGTTTCATTTTTTTCTTTATTCTTTTTTCTATTTTTGAACATGGCTTGTACAATACATAAGAAATTATAATCGCAACAAGAAATGGAGCTAATATACCAATCAAATTAGCTATCCATTTTCCTATTCCTGTAAAATTATCAAAAAATTTATATATTATTATTAGTATTGTTCCAATAGATACCCAAAAAATCCATCTTTTTGTTCCCATTATTTTTTCTGTTTTCAATTTAATTCCTCCATTACATCTTCTCTGGCATTTGTATTCCTAAAAGTTTTGCTCCATCTTTTAGAACCTTTCCTGTTGCGAAAGTCAAATAAACTCTTGCATTTTGTAAATTTTCATCATCACAAATAATTTTATTTTCGTTATAAAAATTACTATAAGCTTTAGACAAATCTATTAGGTATCTTGCCAAAATTGAAGGCTCAGATTTTTCTATTACTTGATTTAATATTTCTTCAAAATTATATATTAGTTTTATAATTTTTTGAGAATACTCATCTTGCAATAAATCTGTATCTACATCTTCAAATTTTGGCATACTTTTGGCTTTTTCAAGTACACTATTTGTTCTTACATAGGTGTATTGAATATATGGTCCTGTCTCTCCTTGGAAATTGAGCATTGCGTCTATATCAAATATTTCGTCTTTAATTCTACTTGTTGCTAAATCGTTGAATATAATAGCTCCTATTCCAACTTTTTTAGCTATTTCTTCTTTATTTTCAAGATTTGGATTTTTTTCTTCTATTATTTTTTTAGCTTGGTTTATAGCATCATTAAGCAAATCTTCTACTTTTACAAAATTTCCAAGTCTTGTTGACATTCTTCCTGTTGAAAGTCTAACAAATCCATAAGGCACGTGTTCTAAACCATTTGTATATTTTTCGTCTAAGCCTAATAGTTTTGCAACTTCAAAAATTTGCTTAAAATGTAAGTTTTGTTCATAAGATGTTACATATAAAGCTTTATCAAAATCATAAGTTCTTGATCTGTAAAGAATAGCAGCTAGATCCCTTGTTGCATATATGGTTGAACCATTAGTTTTGCAAATTATGCAAGGTGTATCTATTCCTTTATCTGATAAATCTACAATCATCGCACCTTCTGATTCTTGAAGATTTCCTGTCTTTTGTAATATTTGGATTACCTCATCAGTTTTGTCTGCATAAAAAGCCTCTCCATTCCAAGAGTCAAATTTTGATCCAAGTAAATCATAAATTTTTTGAAATTCTTTAATACTTAAATCTTTAAATTCTTGCCATAATTTTGTACAATATTCATCGCCTTGTTCCAATAATTTAAAGTTTTCACGGCAATTATCTAGAACTTTTTCGTCTTCTTTACAAAGCTCATTTATTCTTTTATAAATATCTGCTAATTTGTCTATAGGGTCTTCGCTTAAATCATATTCGCTCCCCCATAGTTTGTACCCCTCAATTAACTTTCCAAATTGAGTTCCATAATCTCCTAAATGGTTAACACCTGTAACATTGTATCCTAAATATTTGTATATATTGTATAACGCTCCACCTATTACAGTTGTTTTTAAATGCCCAATATGGAAAGGTTTTGCAATATTTGGTGAAGAATAATCTATAACTATATTTTTATTTTTTTGATTTATTGCCTTTCCATATTGTTCTTCATTTTCAATTTTTTCTAAAACTTCTTTTGTCATATATTGATTGTTTATATAAAAATTAAGATATCCTCCTGCTATATCAATCTTTGTGATTTTATCATTGCTGTCATTTTCATCATTATACATAGGCATTTTTCCTTTACCTTGAGTCACTTTATCTGCAGATATTGTATCTTCAAAAGATATTTTTTCCTTTATTTCTGTCGCAATTTGTTGTGGTGATTTTTTCATTATTTTAGCAAGTTTAAAGCATGGGAACGCATAGTCCCCATTGCTTATATCTTTTGGTATCTCTATATACCCATATATTTCTTTTTGGTCTATATTTGTAACTTTTGCAATTACATTTGCTATTATAGTTTTAAAATCTGTCATCATCTTTTCTCCTTCTGTTTATTTTTTAGGTGGTTCTTTTTTACACTTTTATGTAAAAATTATTGAATATATAAGTATTTTGAAGCATTTCTTTTTACAATTATATACGCTTAAATTTAATTAGTTTTATCTTTGTCTTTTTCTTTATCTTTATCTTTTTCTTTATCTGTTGATGTATTGCCACCACTCGTTGTATTGTCTGCCTCCGGCTTGCTTGGTATTTCTGGCTTTTCAGCGTTGCTTGGGTTTGATGGTTCCGATGGAGTTGTAGGTGTTGAAGGTTTCTCTGTTGGTTGAGATTCTTTGTCTTTAACTATAATTGTTCTAGTTTTTGTCGTTTCTTTACCTGCAGAATTTTTTACTGTGTATTTAATTGTATAAGTTCCTGCTTTCGATGTATTTACACTTCCTGAAGTTTTTATATCATTTGTCAAATCTCCATCTTTGTCATCTTTTGCAGTAGCATATTGTTCTGTATATGTATCTCCCACATTAAGTGTAATTGTTGATTCCCCATTTAAGCTAATTTTTGGTGCTTTTGCATTTTCTTTTTCTGTTTCTTCATTATGTTCTGTACATACATCTCCAGGAGCTTTGCTTAAGTTCATAGGTGTTTTCCATAATTTTAATCTTTCTTTAGGTAATACATAAGAAAAATATCTTATTTTTTTGTTTGGACAAAATTCATTTGCAAGTTTTCCGCTATCTTCACATATTTCTACAGCATTTCCAGATTCATCACAATAATCTGGAATATTATCTTCTGAAAATAATTCTGAATATGTTGAACCACATTTTTTAGAAGCTCTTAATCCTGTTTCTTTACATACTTTTATCCATACTACTCCATCAGGTTTTGAAAATCTAGAAGATTTTTTACCTTTGTGCAAATTTCTCATAGTTGCAGCCCAAATGTCTCCAGATGGATTGCTTCTGTTATAATAAACTGTTTCAGGGTCATCAAATCCGTACCATGTAGCTCCTGTATAATAATTTGTAAATCCACATAGCCATCTATCATAATCATCATTTGTTGTACCAGTTTTAACTGCGACATCCATTCCAGAAATTGAACAATATGGTGCAGTTCCACCACTAGCTACAACTGATGTTAATAAATCTTTTAAAATATATGCGTTTTGTTTTGAACAAACTTCTCTTGTTTCTTGTTTTGGCTCTAATACTGTATTTCCTTTATCATCTTCTATTTTTGTGTATAATAAAGGTGTTCTATATACTCCATCATTTGCAATTGTTGCATAAGCACCTGCCATTTCTAATGGACTAATTCCTCTATATAAACCTCCAATTGCCAAAGCTAATCCTACATCTCTTTCATCATTCAAAGAAGTAACTCCCATTTTTTTAAGATATTCTCTTGAAACTTCGTTTGTTAGCTCTGCCATTATTTTAACAAATGGAACGTTATGTGATTTTGCAATTGCTGTTCTTATACTGATGTTTCCTAAATATGAACCATGATCATTTTTTGGTTCAAATTTGCCATTATCAAATTTTGTTTTTTCATCTAAATATCTTGTTGAAGCAGTTAAAATTCCTTCTTGCAATGCAGGTAAAACATCTGCTATAGGCTTAATTGATGAACCTGTTTGTCTTGGACTTTGTGTTGCTCTATTTAATCCTCTTGAAGTTGTCTTTTCTCCAAGCCCTCCAACAACACCTACAACATAGCCTGTTTCATTGTCTATTATAACCATTGCAGCTTGACTTTTAACATATTTACCATCTTCATCTTTTTTCTTTCTAGAACTTCTTTGATATGTACTTGCATTATCTACCATAGTCTTTTCAATTGTTTTTTGAACATCTGTATTCTGTGTTGAATAAATCTTTAATCCTCCACCATAAACATATGTTGTTGCATATTCTTCAGACCAGCCTTTTTCTTTTACAAAGTCTGATATAACTTGTGCAATTGTTGCATCTGTATGGTATGAATAAATCGAACCTTTTGATGTTCCTTTTTTAAACTTTAGACCTTCATCAACTTTTTTTACAGCTTCATCATGTTTTTCTTGGTCTATATAGCCTAAATCTAGCATCTTTTTAAGAACTGTTTTAGTTCTTTTATTTATTGCATTTGTTTTTGTTTCATCTTTTCCATATTTTCCTCCATATTTAGCTGTTTTTTCATATGGATTATAGTTATTAGGTTCATTATTTATTCCTGCTAAAAAGGCACATTCTTCAAGACTTAATTTTTTTGCAGTTTTATTAAAATAGAATTCTGCTCCTACTTCCACTCCACAATTCTTTTCTCCAACAAATATTACATTTAAATATGTTTCTAGAATTTGGTCTTTTGAAAGCATTTTTTCAATTTGGAAAGCTTTTGCCCATTCCTTAATTTTTCTTGTAATACCTTCTTTTCCAGTTTTGGCTTTTTCGTTTGTAATATTTTTTACTAATTGTTGGGTAATTGTACTTCCACCATAAGAAGATGACCCTCTGTGTAATACATAAGTTGCAATTGCTGCTCCTGTTCTTTTGTAATCTACTCCGTCATGTTCATAAAACCTTTCGTCTTCTATTGCAACATAAGCCTTTGGCAAATATTCTGACATTTCTTCTAATTTAATTATTTTTCTATTTTCATCACCTTTAAGTTCAGCAAGAACTTTTCCTTCGCTATCGTAAAGAATTGAATTTCCTGAGACTTTTAACTCTTCTTCTGAAATTTCAAAATCTTGTCCCCACATTCCATATAGCATTCCAACAACAATTCCTGCAGCAATTACAACAAATGCTAATATTGCTAAAAATCCTATTTTTATTGTTAAAGAAAGCTTTGGATGCTTGCTAGAAAATTTAGATTTTTTCTTTTTTTCTTTTTTTGTTTTTGGAACTTTATTAAATTTAGAATTATTTTTAGTGTTTGATTTTCCATTTTTCTTTGTGTTTTGCTCATGGTTTTGGTCACCATATATTTTTGTGTTAAATTCGTAGCCTGAATTGTTATATATTTGAGTATTAAACTTATTGCTATTTTGAGTATTCTTAGGCTTTACTGCTACTTTATTTTTTTGTTTAGTAGTTTGTTTTTTTGTTGCCTTTTTAGATTTATTGTTTTTTTTCATATTTACTATAATTCCTTTCATTTATGACGAAATAATTTGATAAAAATTAACATTGTTCATCAAACCATTCCTTTTGGGTGAAATTTTTATTAATTATCTAACATTATTAAAAATCTTTTTTCACACACATATTATATTACAAAAAATTAAAAAAAGCAATACAAAAATTGAAGTTACAAAAAGCTTGTTAGAATAAGCAATATATCACAACTGCCAATCCCCATGCAAGAATAGTTTGAAATAATATTGCTATAAACATTTTTCTAAAACTTCCAAGTTCTTTTTTCATAGCAGAAATTGCAGAAATACATGGTGCACTAAAAAGATTAAATATAACAAATGAAATTGCAGAAGCAATATTAAAAAAACCAAAAGCTTGGCTTTCAAATATTTCTTTATTTTCAAGCCCTGAAATTATAGCCATTGATGAAATAACTTGTTCTTTCGCGATTAATCCTTGCATTGCAGAAATAGTTGCTTGCCAACTATTTACTCCAAGCATTGGATAAAAAACCCACGATATTTTTTTCCCTATACTTGCTAAAATACTATTTTCAAGATTTACTCCATATTCTAATTTTGTTGAAAATGATAGTAAAAACCAAATTACTATTGATGACAAAAAAATTGTTGTTCCTGCTCTTTTAATAAAATCTATTGTTTTCTCAAAAACATCTCTCGCAACATATTTTATGCTTGGCAATTTGTAGTCTGGGAGTTCTAAAACAAATCCCTCATTTGTATTCTGTAAGCTATATCTTTTAAAAATTAGACTACTTAGGATTATTATAAAAATCGCAAAAAAATATATTAAGCTACTTATAATTCCTGCTTTTTCTTTAAAGAAATAACTAGAAAAAAGTACAATAATCGGAAGTTTTGCACTACATGGTATAAATGGAACCAATATAGATACTTTTTTTCTTTCTTCATTATTTTCCAAAATTTTAGTTGACATTATTCCAGGAACACTACATCCAGAACCTATTATAAAAGGAATTATTGCTTTACCACTAAGTCCAATTTTTCTAAAAATATTATCTAGCAAAAACGCAATTCTTGCCATATAACCTGTTGTCTCCAAAATTGCGATACAAATAAAAAGCATTATAAGTTGTGGAATAAATGTTAATACAGTCGTAATTCCCTTAATTGCACCATTTATAATCAGACTTTGTAACCACTGGCTTATTTGAAAATTTATAAGTATTTTTTCAATACCGCTAGAAATAACTTGCACTATATTATTACTTAAATTAATTGTATATTTTCCAACCACTCCAACAGATAAAAAATAGACTAAAAACATAATAATTACAAAAATTGGAAATGAAAAAATTTTATTTAAAAATATTTTATCTAACATTTCTGTTATATTAATCCATTTTTTCTTTTTGTATAAGCACTTTGCGGTTATCTTCTCTATAAATTTATATCTTTGAGTTATGCTCTCTTCATATAATTTGTACTCTTGATTTTTGTTTTTTTTATAAAATTTGTATTTTTGAGTTTTATTTTCTTCATATAAATGTTTAGTGTCATTATTATTCTTAAAAATACAAATCTCACAATTATTACAATTTAACTTATGATAAGTTTGCTTTTGATTTGCCATTTTTCTTATGCAATTTATTAGCTCTTTTATTCCTATTTGCTTTAAAGCAGAAATTCCACATACTTCAGTATTTAGGTCATTTTTCAATTGATTAATATCAATCTTAATTCCCTTTTTTTCTAAAACATCTACCATATTTAATGCTATAATAGTCTTTGTATCTAGTTCTAGAAGTTGTGTTGTAAGATATAAGCTTCTTTCTAAACATGTTGCATCTATTATATTTATAATTATTTCAGGTCTTTGAGTTAAAATAAAATCTCTTGAAATCTTTTCTTCTTCTGTATATGGATTTAATGAATAAATACCAGGCAAATCTACTAATTCAAAATTTGTTTCTTTTATTATACCTACTTTTTTCTCAATAGTCACTCCTGGCCAATTTCCTATTTTTTGATTCATTCCTGTTAAAGCGTTAAATAACGTGGTTTTTCCACAATTTTGATTTCCTACTAAACAAATATTCATCTTAAATTCTATTCCTTTCTCGCTTTGTTCGAAGTCACACATAGTTATAAAAAGTAAGTAAATTTCTATCTCATTCCCAAATATACTCGTATTTTTGAAGCATCTTTTTTACTAATACATAGTTCATATCCTCTAAGTTCAATACTTATAGGTTCTCCTGTTGGTGCAATTTTTTTTATTTTTATTTTTGTTCCTAAAGTAAGTCCCATCTCTAGTAAGCGGATTTTTCTTTTTGGATTGTCTATATTTATTTCTTGGATTACCCCACTTTGTCCTTTTTTCATATTTGATAAAAAATTTTGCATTTTTAATAATATCCCTTTCCTCTAAGACATAAAATAGTATCAAAAACAATTTTTATAACTAATTTTAAATTATAAATCTATACATTCTTTTTTTACAATATTTGATTAATCTTTATTCTAAATAATATATAATAGAACTAAAAAATTTGAAACAGTTATTATAATTTTGATAAGTAAATAATATATTATCTAAAGAAAATTTGTAAAGCCTTTTTTTGACCAAACAAAGTGTATGAGACATACTATAATAATGTTTCTAATAATCTTAAAATTTTGAAATAAGCCATTTTTGTTAAGAAAGCTTTTTCTTTTAATTTAAAATATCGTCAAAACGCGTTAGAATCAATCCTCAGCTTGCTATCAAAAAAGGGGGTGCGTAGAAATTTTTTTACAAAACTTGATATATTTTTGTGACATAGTGTAAATTTCTACACATATGTTTTTATTTAATAAAAAACTCTATAAAACTTCTAAAGTAGCTACGCAACACAAAGCATAAATATAAAAATCATATTTTCAATGGAAAGTGTTATTTTTCAATTATATAAAAAAACGTCTCTTAAAACCTTTATCGTTTCAAGAAACATTTTTTATGTAATTTTCTTTCATTTATCTCCAAAATAAAACTTCTCAAAATGAGCCTCCACAAAAATGAACCTTCCAAAAATGGAACTTCCAAAAAGCTGATCACTCAAAATGTGGCTTATGCTTTTACAACTTTTTTAAATTTATTTTTTCCAAATTGAATTACAGGTTTTCCTACAACCTCTACCATTGTTGTAATATCTGTTACAGGCTCTCCATTAACTTTTACACCATTTCCTGTAATCATTCTTTTTGCTTCTCCACGTGATGTTGCAAATCCTGCTGCAACTAATAAGTCACAAATATTTACTGAATCTTCTAAAACTTCCATTTCTTCTACTTCTGTTGGAATTCCACCTTTTGCAATATTTAAGTATTTTTCTTTAAGAGAATCAAATTCATTTACATCATCATACATTGCAAGTAATTCTTTTGCAAATCTAAAGTGTGCTTCTCTTATATCTCCACTCATTATTTCATTGATTTCTTCAATTGGCAAATCTGTAGCAAGTTCAAAATATTGTCTTAATACATCATCTGGAATTTTCATTGATTTTTCTAATTTTGTAAATGGATCTTCTGAAATTCCTATGTAGTTATCTAAAGATTTACTCATTTTTTCTTTTCCATCTAAACCTACAAGTAGTGGAAATGTCATTACAACTTGCCTATCTTGGTCATAATCTTTTTGTAATTCTCTTCCTACTAAAAGATTAAATGTTTGGTCTGTTCCACCAATTTCAATATCTGCATGCAATGCAACTGAATCATATCCTTGCATTAATGGGTATAATAATTCATGCATAGAAAGTGGAAGATTGTTTTCAAATCTATTTTTGAAATCATCTCTTTCCATAATTCTTGCAACTGTGTATTTTCCAGCAAGTTTTATAACATCTTCAAATGTCATCTTTGAAAGCCACTCTGAATTATATACTATTTTTGTTTTATTTTTATCTAATATTTTTGAAGCTTGTTCTACATAAGTTTCAGCTGACTTTCTAGTTTGCTCAAATGTAAGAGCAGGTCTTGTTTTACTCTTTCCTGATGGGTCTCCTATCATTCCAGTAAAATCTCCCACTAGAAATACAACATCATGTCCCATATCTTGAAATTGTTTTAAAACTCTTAAAACTACACTATGTCCAATATGTAAATCAGGTCTTGATGGGTCTGCTCCAAATTTTATAACTAATTTTTTTCCACTTTTTATCTTTTTTTCTAAATCTTCTTCATTAAAGATTTGTACTGCTTTTCTTTTTATAATATTTAAATTATCCATTTATATCTCTCCTATCTGTTCAACCTATGAACTACATTCTACCACTATTTATCTTAAAAATCAACACTTTTTACAAATAAATATTTAATAGTTGTTATAGTCAATTAGAATAACCAATTATCAGAAATATTGATTTATAAATATTTTTCTCACATATAGTTAATATTTAAACAATTTTCTATATAATATTGATAGCTCACAATGATTTTAGTCACTATAATCGGTGTCTAATATCACAAAATAGCTATATTCTGAGTATTTTTCTTTAATTTCTTTTACAACTTCATCCTTTATATTTTCTTTGTTATCTGCCTTAAAATCTATAATCAAATCAAAAGAAACAGTTTTTGTTTCTTCATCAACATAAAATCCATGCATTTGCAATATTTCAGGATATTTTCGAATGATTTTGGTAAGTTCACTTTTTATTTGTACATAATGCTCTTCACTGGTATTTGAGGCATAAATTCCAATTGTTAAAACTATTCCAAGTTCTTCATATATGTAGAGTTGAATTTTTCTTGTTAATTTATGTATTTCTTTTGCTGTCATATTATCATCTACTTGAATATGAATTGAACCCATTATTTGTGATGGTCCATAATTGTGAAGTGTTATATCATATACTCCTTGAACTTCTTCAAATTCATTTACTTTTTCTCTTAGTTTTTGAGTAAGTTCACTATCTGCTCTTGCCCCAATTATACTATTTAATGTTTCTTTCATTATTTCAAAACTAGATTTTACAATTATTACAGAAATTACAAAACCTAAATATCCTTCAAGACTTATTCCCCATATTAAACTTATAACAGCTGCTACAAGTGTTGAAAATGATAAAACTGCATCCATAAAAGCATCTGTTCCTGAAGCAATTAAGCTTTGTGAGTCAATTTTTTCTCCCACACTTTTTACATGTCTTCCCAAGAAAAATTTTACAATTACTGCAACTATAATTATTATAAGTGAAGCAATAGTATAATCTGCTTTTACAGGGTGAATTATTTTTTCAATAGACTCTTTACCTGATGTAACACCTGCAACTAGTACGATTACAGCAATTATTAAAGAAGCAAAATATTCTATTCTTCCATGACCATAAGGATGCTCTTTATCAGGTCTTTTTCCTGCAAGTTTGGTTCCAATTATTGTAATTATTGAGGAAATTGCATCACTTAAGTTATTTACTGCATCTAAAATAATTGCTATAGAATTTACTATAACTCCTACAATTGCTTTAAATATTACGAGTATGATATTTACAATTATTCCTTGTATACTTGTTTTTATAATAATTTTATTTCTTTCCATGTTTTCCTCCTATTTTCCTAATCTATCTTGTTTTACCTTTTTCAATCAATTTTATCATTTTTCTTTTTAAGAATCAAGAAATAACGCAAATCTTTTTTGAGATTCGCGTTTTTCCATATTAAATATTATTATACTACTAATTATAATAATAAATTTATTAATACATTCCGCCCATATCTGGCATTCCTGCACTTTCTCCATGACCGCATTTGCAACCATCTTTTTCAGGTGCATCTGCAACTAGGCTTTCTGTTGTAATTACCATTGAAGCAATTGATGTGGCATTTTGTAAAGCACTTCTCGTAACCTTTGTTGGGTCAACAATTCCTGCTTTTTTCATATCTACATATTGTTCTTTTGAAGCATCAAATCCAAATCCGCTATCAGCTTTTTTTACATTTTCAACAACAACTGCAGGCTCTAATCCAGCATTTCTAACAATTTGACTTAATGGTTCTTCTAATGCTTTTAAAACTATTGAAGCTCCTAGTTTTTCGCCTTCTTCTAAAGAATCAACTAATTTTTGAACTTTTGGAATTACATTAATTAAAGCTGTTCCTCCACCTGCTACAATACCTTCTTCAACTGCTGCTTTTGTTGCAGATAAAGCATCTTCTATACGAAGTTTCTTTTCTTTCATCTCAATTTCTGTCGCAGCTCCAACTCCAATTACTGCAACTCCTCCAGCAATTTTTGCTAATCTTTCTTGCAAGTTTTCTTTATCAAATTCACTCTTTGTTTCTTCAATTTGATTTCTTATTTGATTAACTCTTTCTGCTATTTTTGCTTTATCTCCTGAACCATCAACAATAATTGTGTTTTCTTTTTGGACTTTAACCTGTTTTGCTCTTCCTAATTGTTCTAATTTTGTATCTTTTAGTTCAAGTCCTAATTCTGATGTAATTACTTCTCCACCTGTTAAAATTGCAATATCTTGTAGCATAGCTTTTCTCTTATCTCCAAATCCTGGTGCTTTTACTGCTACTACATTTAAAACTCCTCTTAATTTATTAAGTACAAGTGTTGATAAAGCTTCTTGTTCAACATCATCACATATAATTAGAAGTTTTCCTGATTGTTGCATTAAATTCTCTAATAATGGTAATATTTCTTGAATATTACTAATTTTTTTGTCTGTAATTAATATATATGGATTGTCAAGAACTGCTTCCATTTTTTCTGTGTCTGTAACCATATATGGAGATACATATCCTTTGTCAAATTGCATTCCTTCAACAACATTTAATTCTGTTTGAGAAGTTTTTGACTCTTCAATTGTTATTACTCCATCTTTAGAAACCTTATCCATTGCATCTGCAATTAAATTTCCTATCTCTGTGTTATTTGCAGAAATACTTGCAACTCTTGCAATATCTTCTTTTCCATTAACAGCAGAACTTATTTCTTTTAATGCTTTTACTGCAGCATCTGTAGCCTTATCCATTCCTCTTTTTACACTCATTGGATCTGCTCCTGCAGCAACATTTTTTACTCCTTCTTTTACCATTGCTTGAGCTAAAACAGTAGCTGTTGTAGTTCCATCTCCAGCAACATCATTTGTTTTTGTAGAAACTTCTTTAACTAAACGAGCTCCCATATTTTCGAATTTATCTTCTAACTCAATTTCCTTTGCAATTGTTACACCATCATTTGTAATTAATGGTGAACCAAAGCTCTTATCTAATACTACATTTCTTCCTTTTGGTCCTAATGTAACCTTTACTGTGTCTGCTAATTTATTTACACCTTTTAATAAACTTTTTCTGGCTTCTTCGCCATAAATAATTTGTTTTGCCATTTTTAAAATTCCTCCTTTTTATTGAGCTACTTGCCATTCTTTTATATCTTTTATAGCAAATGCTCTTTGTGCATCCTTTTCAATATCAATTGCATTTAATATCTATTGTTCTTCTAGATGCCACTTAGTTGATTTAAATTCTATAGATATAGGTTCTATTAATCTATATCTTGTTTCATTTTTCCAATTTGTATATAGTATTTTTATTTTTTTCTTATCTTTCATTTTTGCCACTTTCTATTCTATTTAAATAAATCAAATAAAAGTAGTGTTAGACAAAATTTACTCAACTATAGCTAAAATATCTTCTTGCTTAACAATTATATACTCATCTCCTTCGTATTTTACTTCTGTGCCTGCATATTTGCTAACAATTACATTGTCTCCTTTTTTTACATACATTTCTTGAAGTTCACCTTTTATTTTTTCTCCTGGTCCAACTTCAATTACCTCTGCAATCTGTGGCTTTTCTTGACTTGTACCTGCAAGAATTATTCCACTTTTCGTTGTTTCTTCTTTTTCTTTCATTTTGATTAAAACTCTATCACTTAATGGTTTTATCATTTTTCATTCCTCCTTTTAAGTTTTAATTTTAAAAAGAATGCTTTGTACTTTTAGCACTCTTAACTTTTAACTGCTAATAATAATATACCCATTTTTATAAAATGTCAATACTTATTTTAAAATTTCACATTATTTTCACATTTTATTTTATTCTTATAATTGCTGATTATGAATAAAAAATTTTTCATCTTTTTTTTAGTTATATTTCAATATGAATTAGTCACTTTATTTTTAATTTTTTATTTCACTTTTATTTTTAATTTTTCACTTGACAATAATTCTAACTTATGGTATTATATTATTGCATTTGATTTAAATGCAACAAATCTTTACAATCCCAGATTTATTAAATCAATTATTTATTTCTATAATTGCAATTCTATTTAAGAGGTAGAATTTAAGAGGAGGTGAAATTTATGACAAACGATCAAAGAGACGAACTATTGATTTCTCTTTCAAAAGGACTTAATAATTTATTTATATCAAACGAAAAAAGAGATGAATTATTAAACTCTCTTTCAAAAAAATTTGATGATTTATATATATCAAATGAAAAAAGAGATGAATTATTAAACTCTCTTTCAAAGAAATTTGATAATTTACAAGAATCTTTAGATGACTTTAGAAAAGAAGTTAATGACAAATTTGATTATTTTGAAAAGAAATATGATAATAAAATTGATGTTGTTGACAAAAAAATCGATTCTGTTAAGATTGAACTCAATGATAAAATCGATTCTGTTAATAATGATCTTAGTAATAAGATTCAACAAGTTGCAGAAGATTCAAAAAGAGACCTTAAGGAAGCTATAAAAACTAATAGTTTCGCTACATCTGAAATAATTCATGATATTTGGAAGCGTGAATCTGAAATGCAAAATCAACTTAATAAACATGACTCAGATATAGATGAACTAAAAGCTAAATTGGCGTAAAATAAAAGAAAAAAGAATTAGACTCTAGTTTTTACTAAAATCTAATTCTTATTTCATATTTTGCAAATTATAAAATCTATATTTTTAACTAAAAGACATTTTTTCTTATTTGTTAAAGTAAAACATTCTATCTAAACAAATATAATCCAATTACAATTAAACCAATTACAACTCTATAAATTGCAAACCCTTTGAAACTTCCTTTTTTTAAGTAATCCATTAAAAATTTTATTACAAAAAATCCAACTATAAAACTTGTTAAAATTCCAATAAAGAATGATGCATCAAAAACAAAGTGCTTTAAATCAAATACAACTGCTGCAAGTGTTATTGGAGTTGCTAGTAGAAAAGAATATTTTGCTGCACTTTCTCTGTCTACTCCTAAATATCTTGCTGTTGTCATTGTAATTCCTGAACGTGAAGTTCCAGGAAATGCTGCAGCTATTGCTTGTGAACAAGCAATCCATAAAGATTGTTTAAATGTAATATGTTCATAATTTGTTTTTGATTTTGATCTTTCATCAACAAGATAAAGTACAATACCTAAAACAATTAATGCAATTGCAATTAAAACCATCTCTAAATCTAAATTGTCTCCTACAATTTTTTCAGCTATTTTATCTAATACTAAGCTTAATATTCCTGCAGGTATTGTAGATAGCACAATATACCAAAATATTTTTCCTTCTGTTGATGGCTTTTTCTTTATTGTTTGGTTATATCCACCCATTATTAGACCTAGCCAGTCTTTCCAAAAATATATTACTATTGCAAGTAATGTTCCTATATGTAATGCTACGTCAAATGATTCTGGCATTTGTTGCCATCCTAATACCCATGGAAATAAGTTAAGATGCCCAGAACTTGAAATTGGTAAAAACTCTGTTAATCCTTGAACTATTCCTAAAATTATTGATTGTATTATTGTCATTTTAATTCCTCCATTTCTTTCTTTTTCATTATATTACTTATTATTATTTTAATTCTTATTATAATTAATTCCTTACTTGTTTCTCTAAAAGGTACACATAGCTATGAAATCTTTCAAACTATATTCCTTGTTAAATTTCCTATTAAGATTTATTGTTATGTATTTGGCTTTGCAGTAAAATATCCTGGATTTGATGTTCCTCCATCAATGTGAGCATAGGTTTTGTCTATGTATGAATAATTATATCTTGTTCCTGATTGACCTACTAATTTAGTACATGCACTAAACATATTATCACTTTCAGTAACAAGAGTTGTATTCCAATTTCCACCATATATTGTTGTTAACTCTGAGCATCGAACAAACATATTTGACATATTAGTAACTTTTGATGTATTAAATCCACTTATATCTATTGTTGTTAATGCACTACATTCATAAAACACAGAATTCATATTTTCAACTTTTTGCGTATTAAACCCACTTAAATCAATGTTTGTAATTTTATCTGTTCCACGAAACATGGATTCCATATTCTTGACCTTCTCTGTATTAAAGCCACTTAAATCCAAGCTTGTAATTTTTTTTAAATCACGAAACATTCCACTCATATCTTCAACATTTGAAGTATCAAAATTATCTAACTCTAAACTAGATAATTCTTTACAATTATAAAACATGTGACTCATATTAGTTACTTTTGATGTATTAAATCCACTTATATCTAATTCTGTAAGAGCTTTACATGAAGAAAACATAGAATTCATCTTTTCAACATTTGAAGTATTAAAATTGCTTAAATCTAATCCTGTTAATTTATAACAATTAGCAAACATACTATCCATGCCTTTTACATTTTCTGTTTTGAATTTACTTACATCTATAGTTGTTAAATTATTGCAATTACTAAACATTCCGCTCATACTATTTACATTTTGTGTATCAAATTCTGCTACATTTAAATTTGCTAGATTATAACAATCTAGAAACATAGCATTCATAGATGTTGCACTAGATGTATTAAATCCGCTAACATCTAAAGTTGTTATATTTCTACATTTTCTAAACATACTAGAAAATCTTCTTACTTTTGATGTATCAAAACCACTCACATCTATCTCCGTTAAGCTACTACATCCATAAAACAAATAATACATTTCTTTTACATTTAAAGTATCAAAGTTACTTACATCTAATTTGGTTAAACTACCACAATTATGAAACATCTGATGCATACTTTCTACATTTGACGTATTAAAGTTACTTACATCTAGTTTTGTTAGGTTATAACAATTATAAAACATATTTTTCATATTTGTTACATTACTTGTATCTAATGTTTCTACTTCTATTTTTTCTACTTTTGTTAATGTAGCATAAAACTCTTCACTATTTTCATTCAACTCTGGATTTTTATCTTTTGTATACCAATATATTGTTCCATTTGTATTATCAAACCACATATAAATAGGAGTGTTCGAACCTTCTTGTTCAGAAGTAGATACTATATTTGAATCATTTTTATTTTCATCAGATATTTCTGTTGCTCTTTTTATTTCTATTATGTTTGTATCTTCCGTTTCGTAAGTTGCACCTTCTGTTCCCGCAAGTTGTTTCATTTTTGCATTTACTTCTTGTCCTGTTTTAAAAATTGCTCTTGGCTCTATTAGTGTTATAGGTTTTTGATTTGATTTATTATCTAAAGTAGACACTTTTATATCATAAGATTTGTATTCTAAATTATCAAGATGATATGCTTTTCCATCATTATATGTTGTTTCAGTAATACTGTTTGTAACATCTTTCCAAGAATTAGCTTCATGTTCTGAAATTAATACTCTAAATTTGCTAACATCAAATTCATTATTTTGATTATCTACAAATTTCAAATTATAAATAAATAATTCTTTATAGTCACCTTGTTCTACGTCAAAATTTACTGTGTTTAGTTCATTATAAGAAACATTCATTAACCCAAAATCCTCTGCTGTATAATATTTTTCCCCATTATACAAAACACCATTAAATAATATAACTTGTCTTTCTGGAATATTTACAAGATAATCATATGCAAAATCAGTACCTAGCTTATTTTTCAAAAATTCTGCAGATAAAAACCTGAAATCCCCAGCTGTAGCTGTATATCCTTTTTCTTGAATATCTTGAATGGTACTGTTTAGTTTTGTCCCATCACAAGAAGAATCGCTCGTTGGTACTCCATACTGTGCAATAAATAGTTGTTGCTTGCCATCTAAAACATCTTCTTCTGTTTCTCCTTCTGGTATTTCATCTTCTTTAACCTCAATTTTTCTATACTCATTATACCAAGTATTTACATTTGCTTGCATTATTTGCATTTCAGCTTTTGCTTTGTTATAATTTGTATATCTTATTGTTCCTACTCCAGAGTATGTTGCTATAGAAGCTAAAATAATTAAAACAATTATCATTATTACCAAAGATGTAAGCGTAATACCTTTTTCATTTTTCATCTTTTTTCTTTATCCTTTCATCATCTTTTCCAAAACTATAATAAACATAGCATGGCTCCATCCAAGTCCTATAACCCAATTAGGTTGTAAAGTCTCGTTATTTACTTGTTCTCCTAGAAAGCTATGTAATCCTGCTGTTTTTACAACAAAATCAAACGTTTCTTTAGCCTTTTTATTTTCTCCTTTTGATAAATAATATAGAGTCATCCAACAATTTGCGATAGGCCATGGATTTCCATTCATATAGTGATCTTCTTCAAATCTTTTATATCCACCTGTATAAGTTCTTAAACTCATATTTATTCTTTCTATTGTGTTTTCTACTTTCTTTTCGTTTGGAGTAAACACATTATACGGTACAACAGATCCTAAAATGCTAATATCCATTTTTTTGTCTTCTATATTTCTTACAAAGCATTTCTTTTCATCATCATACATTTTTTCTTCGATATATAATTTTAGGTCTTTTCTAAGTTTTTCAACTTCTACTTTTGATTTAGAAATTTTTTCATCTTTAAGTCTGTTGTTTTCAAAATTTGATACATTTTTTCCAAGAACATTATAGATTTCTAACATTGAATCAAATGCTGAATAAATACTTGATAAACTGTACATATGAGTTCCTTCACACATTTCCCATAAATCATAACTAACATGATATTTATGTGTTTCTTCTAGCAAATCTTTTACATATCTTTTTAAGAAATCTAATGCTTTTTCACACATTGGAAGATTTTCTTTTAAAAACTTAAAATTGTTTGTGTATTTATAGTGTGTATAAACTCCATAAATTACAGAAGCTGTTTCGTCAATTTGATATCCCCAAGAAGGTGCAAATTTTCCATCTGAAAAGAATCTTTGTTCCCACATTCCGTTTTTGCTTTGTGTCATTTTACAAAATATTTTATAAAATTTTTCGGTTTCTTTTTCCATTTTTAAAATATCCATTGCTCTGGTTATAAAAGCTGCATCTCTTGGCCAACAATAGGCATATCTGCCACATTTTGTAAAATCTTCATCTATTTCTGGTGATGCAATAATTCCACCTGTATCATGATTTGTAAGTAATGGAAATAGTAAGATACTTCTATAGTATATTTGTTGCAATTTTTCTTCATAGCTGTTTTCAGGTTCTTTAAATTCTAGTCCATCATGTGTTTTTACATATTTTCTCCAATAACTTTTTGTTTTTGCATATTCTGAATTAATATCTATTCTTCTAATTCTTTCTATCTCTTTTTCAAAATCTGCCATATTGCTTGGATGAGCTTGCAAAACTACACATAATTCAAAAGTTTTCTTTTCATTTGGCTTAATATTTCCAATTTCATAAGCAATACTTGAATCATTTGACATTCCTATATAGTCTTTGTCATAGATATTTGTTGACTTTATAGTATTCTTGCTTCCATTTATTTGATGGTCACAAATTTTTCTTTCTTGACTTATGGTAGATACCATAAAATCATGTGCATATTGCACCATTCCATAGTCTGTAACCATGCATCCAACATGATTATTTCTATCTGATAAAATTTCTGAATGAACAAAAAATTTCAAATTTAAGTCTAAGTGATTTTCATTTATAATTGTGTATTTTCTAATTAATACATTTTCTTTGATTGGTACAAAATCAGTCTGTAAAATTTTCAGATTAAAATATGTATTTGTTATTTCTGTATTTAAAATATTTGTATTTACATCATAAAACTGTTTATACACATTATTTATATCATCATGTAAATAAATTAAATCAGAGTCATTAACTTTTACTCCTATATTATAAAAACTAATATATTGTCTATTATCTTTTGTTGGATAATACATCCTTTGCATATTTCCTCGTCTTGTAAATGTTACTAATATTTCCTTATTACCAATTAATGCTTCATTTAAGTACTTCTCCATTTTTTTCTTTCCTTTCGTTAAAATAATATCATTTAAATTATAATTCTTCTTAAGTTTACCATATTTGGTTTACAATATTTTGTTTACATAATTTGACAAATTATGTAATTTGTGTTATAATAATAATAGCATAACTATTATGCAAAATCCATATCTTTTGTTACCCCCCATATATAAATATGGGGGATTTTTTTCAGAGCAACAAGACCTAAGTCCATTTTATAATTTGTGCGTTTCAAATAGTAACTAGCATATGAGGCGAATCCACTTTTCTTATTCAAAAAATTTCTTAAATTCCTCTGCATTTATTTTTTCCGTAGCTAAAAGTCTTTGTGCTATTGCATCTAATTTATCATAATGTTCTCTTAAAATTGTTTGTGCATCATTGTAAGCAGTATCTAGTAATTGTTTAATTTCTTTACCAATTTTGTCTCCCATATTTAGTCCAAACATTTCTAACTGATAATCCCCATTCTCATCTTTTAAAGAAATTGTTCCAATTGTTTTATTCATACCATATTTAATTACCATATCTCTTGCAATTTGTGTTGCAACTTCTATATCATTACTTGCACCTGTAGAAATTTCGTTTAATGCTACTTGTTCTGCGGCACGTCCTCCAAGTAATGCAATAAGCTTTTCTTCCATCTCTGTTTTTGATATATATGACTTGTCTTCGTCATTTTTGTACATTGTGTATCCACCAGCCATACCACGAGGCACAATAGAGATTTCTTTAACTTCTGTTTGTGTTGGCAAATACCAACTTACAACTGCATGTCCTGCTTCATGATATGCAGTAATTTTTTTCTCTTTGTCTGAAATAACTCTATTTTTCTTTTCAAGTCCAACTGTTACTTTTTTAACAGCTTCTTCTACATCCATTTGCTCAATTACTTGATGTTCATTTTTTGTCGCTATAATTGCTGCTTCATTTAAAATATTTGCAAGTTCTGCTCCTGTAAATCCTGCTGTATCTTCTGCAATACTTTTAAATGTAATATCTTCTGCAAATTTCTTGTCTTTTGCATGAATTTTTAAAATTTCTTCTCTTCCTCTTAAATCAGGTGTTGGAACTACTATTTGTCTATCAAACCTTCCCGGTCTTAGCAAAGCTTTATCTAGCATTTCTGGTCTATTAGTTGCAGCCAAAACTATAATTGTTTCTTCTGAAGAAAACCCATCCATTTCTACTAATAATTGGTTTAATGTTTGATTATTTTCAGATTCTGCTCCACTTGCATTTGTTCTTCTTGAACCTATAGCATCAATCTCATCTATAAATACTATACAAGGCTCTAGCTTTCTAGCTCTATCAAAAAGCTTTCTAACTCTTGAAGCTCCAAGTCCTGCAAACATCTCTATAAATTCAGAACCACTCATAGAAATAAAAGGAACATTTGCTTCTCCTGCAATAGCTTTAGCAATTAATGTTTTTCCTGTTCCTGGTTTTCCATAAAGTAAAATCCCCTTTGGAATTTTTGCTCCCATTTGAGTATATCTTTTAGGATTTTTTAAAAAGTCTACTATTTCTATAAGCTCGCCTTTTTCTTCATTAAGTCCTGCAACATCTTCAAATTTAACTTTTATTTTTCTTTCTGTATCATCATAAACTTCGCCTTTTTCTGTTAAACCTTGCATTTTAAATATCATAATAAATAATGCAAGCATTATAAATGTTGGTAAAAGTGAAAAAATGTATGATGGAAGTTTTGTTAAAAAGCTTGGTGTTTTTTGGATTAATTCTATATCATTTTCCTTTGCAACTTCATCTTGAATTAACCCTATAAAACTTTCTGTATTTGGAACTATTGTTGTTTTTACAAGCTTTTCTTCCATTTGAGTCTCTTCTTCACTTTTTTGTGTAACAAACAAATCTTTTATGCTTTTTGATTGTTCCTCTTTTTTTTCTTTATATTCTATACCATCTTTTACAATATTACCTTTTTCATCTATTTCTTTTTTTAGAGTAACTTTTACTGTTGTACTTCCTGTTGTCATCTCAACTTTCGCAATATTTTGACTCGCTATTTGTTTTATTAAATCTGTATATGGCAATACTTTATCTTCTTGCTTTTTTCCTGAATTAGTCGTAAGTAATACCACAGCCAAAAATACAATTGCCAAAATCAAAATTAATACTGCTATGCCTAATCCTTTATTCTTTTTCATTATTTAAATCATTCCTTTCTCTATATCTTTAATCCAATCATTAGTATAAATATTAAAATTTAAAAACATGCGTAAGCGACCAAACGAAGCGTAGCTGAGTGCGAACTGGAGCAATCTTCATACTAGTATTTTTGAATATGGGGATTGCGACACCAAATGTTTAAAAATTTTAATATTTATACTAAGTAATTTTTACAAAAATTCTAAGCTTCTCCCTCTACAGTTGGAGGCGTTTCTTTTTTCTCCTTTTCATCTTTATTATTTTCTTCTTTTTCTTCTTGTTCTTCTTTTTTATCTTCTTCCTTCTTTTCTTCTTTTTTTTCTTCGTCTTTTTGTTCTTCCTGCTCTTGCTTTTTTGCTTCTATTACTTTCATTAGCTCTATTTGTTGCCTAATAACATCTGATTTTATCATAAAAATTGCAGCTGTTAAGCAAATAAACGAAATTGCTGTATACATTAAATCAAAATATTTAATATTAAATCCTGTAAAAGTATTTATAATTATATATATAAGCTGTAAGATTGTTGAAAGAGTAATAGAATAAACTGACATATTAAATACTGCTCTATATCTTATTCTAATTCCTGCAACTAATGTTGTTATCATACCAAATAGTGACAAAATAAGTACATCTAATAATGTTTTTATAAAATATCCTATAAAAAGATATATTGTTCCTGTTATTAAAAATACTATATAAATATTTGGTCCATTTAGCTGTTCATTTACAAAATTAATTATTTTAGCTTTATCAAAACTTTTTATTTCAAAATTATCTAAAATGTCTTTATAATATAGCCTAAAACTTCCCTCATCATATTTTACTATTGCAAATTCTTTTAACCATATTATCTCAGTATTGACTAAAGATTTTTTATTTTCTAATTCTTTTATTTGCTCCTCTGTAAGTTCTTCAGTGTTTACTATAATATTACCCCACTCTGTTGTTGCACTTTTGTTTACTGAATCTAAATTTAAAACTCCTTCAGAATAAGTTATTTCATTAAAATTTTTATCTAAGAAATCTACGCCTTGTCTTGTAAGTCTAACAAATTTTATCATAAATGCAACACTAAGAACTATAGAAAATATAAACATAAACCATATAAGATATCTAAAGGCTCTTCCAACTCCTTCTGTAGCCATTTCTGGATATCTTTCAAATTTTGTAATTGAATACCAAACCTTTTTATGTTTTGGTATATATACAATTTCTTCTTCCATTATTAATCCTCTTTTCTTTGTAAAAAAATCCTTTAATAGTCTTAGATACTAGCTAAAATTCACCTGTATTCCCTTCTAATACTGCTATCTACATACATTGGGCTTACATTAAATAAAACTTCATCATTTATATTTACATCTTTTCCTGTTATATCTGCAGAAACATGATACATTCCAATTCTTCCTAAAACCTTACATTTTTGACCATTTATCTCAACATACAAATCTTGCTTTTTAAAATAATCTTTTATATCTCTTACTATATATCTTATTTTATCTCTTATTCTAAACATATCTCTTTGGACAGAAACGTTAAATCCATCTGCATATCCACAAGGAATAATTGCAATTTTTGTTTGACTTTTAGCTGTGTATGAATTTGAATACCCTATATTGTATCCTTTTTGTAGAATTTTTATTTCTGCTACATTTGATTTTAAAAATCCTATTTTTTTAAGTCCATAAATATTTGGAATAGAAAGTCTACCTAAAAATGCAGATCCCACTCTTACCGCATTTAGTCTCATTTCTTTATATTTTAAAAATGCAGAAGAATTGCATATATGTAACATTCCTGTTTCAATTCCATTTTGTTTTAAAAATTCAACACAATCTATAAACCTGTCAAATTGCTGTTTTGAAAATTTGTCTTTTTCATAAAAAGCTAGTGATAAATGTGAAAAAGTTCCTGTTATTTTTATGTTTGCTGTTTCATTTGTTTTATCAGTTTTATTCGTCTTTTCTGTTTTATCTGTGTTGTTAGCTTCATCTGTTTTAGTAGTCTCTTTTAATGCTTGAACCATTTCATCTTTTTTATCATAGCAAAAACCATATCTTCCAAAACCTGTATCAATTTTTAAATGTGCTTCTATAGTTTTATTAAGCTTGATTGCAACTTTTTGGGCCATTTGCAATGCATCTTTTGAACCTATAGAAATAATTATATTGTTGTTTGCTAAAAGTTCTACTTCTTTTTCTATAGCAGTTGAAGAAAGCATTATAATTTTCGTAATAACTCCGGATTCTCTTAATTTTATTGCTTCTTCCACAGTAGATACTGCTAAAAAATTAATTCCATTATCTATTAAAAAATTAGCATATTGCACAAGTCCTAATCCATAGCCATTTCCTTTAACAACCGCAATAATTTGTAAAGGCTTGTGATTATCGCTTCTTCCGTTTTTTTCTGCTATTTCTTTAATCACTCTAATATTATGTTTTAAGTCTTGCCTGTTTACTAATAAAGATTTCATTTTGATCCACCTTATTTCTTAAACTTTAACTTTAATGCTCTTACATTTCTAAATACTTTTTCTGCAAATTTATATGTTCTATATCTTAAAGGCTTAAATTCCATATATACTTCACCAATAAATTCTGTATATTCAGCTCCAAATCCTTTTTTAAATCTATATAATCCATTGCTATTATCTGCAATTCCCGGAACTCCACGTAAATCGTATATATCGCTTTTGTTTGCAAGTGCAATTTTTATCATTTCCCATTGCAATAGATAATTTGGCATCAAATTTCTGTGTTCATTACTACTTGCTCCATATAAATACCAAGTTTTATTTCCATACATAATTACTATAACACCTGATATAGGCTTGTCCTCAAAATATGCCATTAAAAGCTTCATGTGTTTTGGTGCTAAACAATCATACATTTTTTCAAAGTAACTTAAAGGTCTTGTTATAAAACCATCTCTGATTCCTGTTGTAACCATTATTTTGTGGAAGTCTTTTAAATCTTCTCTTGTTCCTTCTTTAATAGTTACTCCTTTTTTTGTTGCAAGCCTCACATTATATCTTGTTTTTGAATGTAAATTGCTAAATAACTCTTCTTCTGTTTTGCCTTTAGTATCTAGCCTAAATACATATCTTGGTTGAATTTCTTCTCTAAAATTTTTGGCATCATCTTTTATTTGATAACCCAAATCTAACATTATATTTCTAAAACTTTGATCATCACTTTTTATATCTGGCTCAATTCTAATTACTATTGCATTATATTTTTTTGCTAAAGCCCCAACCCCTTCATTTATTTGTTTTAAAACTTCCATATTGTGAACATCACAAACAGGGCCTCTTGCTGAATACATTATGTTTCCGAAAATAGGGATTTTCCTAATCCAAACCATAAGTGCACCTATTATTTTTCCACTACTATCTTCTGCTAAAATTACTTCATGTTTCCAACTTGTTTTTACTTTTGACCATTCTATAGATTGTTGAAAATTACATCTTTCGTGTGATTCTAAAAAACTTGTATATTCTGCCTCTGACTTTTCGTCTGTTACAAATCTCATTTTGTTTTTCTTCCTTTCAAATTCTTATTCTTTCTAATTTCGTTTACATTATACTATAACTAATTTTTTATTTCAACAATTTTTGAGAAATTTTTATATAGAAAAATAGGAACACATAAATTTAATTTTTTATATACGTAAAATTTTCTATGCAATAAAAAACACCCAATACATTGAGTGTTTTTCTATTTTTATAACATCTTCCCTTATATTATAAATTATTTATCTCTATAATGAGAACCACATTGTGCAATTTCTATTACATCATTTTTTATTCTATAAACTATTCTATTTTTAATGTCTATTCTTCTACTCCAAAACTCTGATAAATCATTAGATAATCTTTCAGGCTTCCCTATGCCTTTATATCCGTTTCTTTCTATGTCCTTAATTAATTCATTTATTCTTTTTAGAGTTTTCTTATCTTCTTTTTGCCAATATAGATAATCTTCCCAAGCCCCATCATGCCACATCTTATTCATCACTCATCTCTATTATTTCATGCTTGGTTCCTTTTCCATTATCCAAATCTTTTATAGCTTTTTTTAATCTTTTCATATTTTGTTCACTATAAAAAGGATCATCTGCAGTTATTTCAAATGGAATTCTTTGTTCTCTTACTGATTTTTTTGCAAATATACAAAATGCTGTTGTCATTGTCATTCCAACATCCTTACAAAATTTATCAAATTGTTCTTTTAAATTTTTATCCATCCTAATATTCACATTTGTTTGAGTCATTTTTCTCACTCCTTTCTCTTATATTATACTATTATTTATTTACAATGTCAATATATTTATTTGTTTTGTGTATTATATATAATTTATTATAAACATCTTGATATCATTTACTTCATTTATTATATACAACATTCCTATTTTTAACATTTTTTGTTTTAAATATATGACATTTTTTCGTCTTGACAATTTTTCTTTTTATTTGTATAATTTGTTTTGAAAATTTTTTAACTTAAGTGAAAGGATGAAGTAAAAATGTCAACTTTACCCATATTTTTAAAATACATATTAACGGGATTAATTGGAATGGTTCCAATTATAGAGCTTAGAGGTGCTATACCTATTGGAGTAGGAGTATTTCACCTAAACTATGTTGAGGCTTTTTTATGTAGCTTGATTGGAAATATAATTCCTGTATATTTTATTGTTAAATACATTAGACCTTTATTTGATTTTTTTGGAAGATGGAAACCTTTTAAAAAAATAATTGATTTTGCTTCTGAAAAAGCAAATAAGCAAATTGCAGAAAATAAAAAATTGCAAACAGCTGTGAGTTTTGCGCTATTTGCATTTGTTGCAATTCCACTTCCCGGAACAGGTGCATGGGTTGGTTCACTTATTGCAAACTTCTTAGACTTAAAACCTAAAAAAGCTATACCTCCAATTATTGTAGGTGTTTTTACAGCAGGAGTTATTGTTTTAAGTGCAACAGCTATGGCTAAAGGTGGAATTGAATATTTGGTACAACATAACTAATATTTTAAAAATTCATAAACTAATCTTGATAAGGTCCTATATCTTAAGTATATTTTATATTTTTATACTTTTGCCAACATTTTCAAACAAAAAATAAACCCCGGGAGTAGCTGCGTAAGACATTTTCGTCGACGCACTCCCGGGGCCTGTTCAGCCATTATTTAGTTTTTTTTTGAAAGCTAGGCTTTACTCGCCAGCTTCCCAGATTTTCTCATTTGCCCACTCGCGCTGAGGAGTGGGGTCTCCCCCATAGGGGATCTCAGGAATGTCATTAATGTTAACTTCTACGGGTTGAATCACCACGCCATCGGGGATCATTTCCAAGGATTCGTACGCTTCCTGACGTTCCTCGTCCGGCTTAAAGCCGTCTTCGCCTTCTGTGTATGCACCACCTGTATAATAGGCTGTTTCTTCCCCTGATTCGTTAGCTATAATGCCAACATTTTGGTTGTCCTTATATACTTCTGTCAAATATGAACCTCCTTCGTCATATGTATCCTCATGGTAGTTAGAGCCTTCCAGACAGGAATTTTCCTCCTGATAGGAGGTAGACCCATCCAAGCGCATCTCGCAGGCCATTGCCGGCAGAACCAGTGTCATCACGAATGCCAAAACAACTGCAACAATCATCAGTTTCTTCATAATTTTTTTCATGTCTTCTCCTTTCTCCATCGTTTTCAACGATTGAGGTTGCAAAATTGGCTGAACAACTATATTTACTACAATTCTATTATACCATATTTTTCTATTGTTGTCAATATTTTATGTAAATCACACTGCTTTTTTATGTAAATCATGTTGTTCTATTGTGTAAATAATACTACACTATTGCTATAATTCTATTATAAAAATATTTTATTTGTTATTATAATTGCTCACTATCTCTGATGGAATTTGATCAAGTTCTTTTTCATAACCTTCTCTTTCTCTTTTTAACCTATCAATTTGAAATCTTAATTCTTCTATAATTGAATCTTTTTCAAATATTATTTTTTTATTTTCTTTTTCAAGATCCCTTGCTTTTTTTAAATATTCAGTTTTAAGATTTGCAATCTTTTTTTCATTTTCCTCATGTCTTTTTTTCAATTTTTCATTATACTTTAATAACCTATTAAAATTAAATTTTACAAATTCTTCTTTTAACATTTTTACACCTTTTCCCCTTCTTTATAATATCTTTAAAACTATATTTCTTATATCAAAAATATATCCAAATTAAAATATATTACCAATAAAGTCACAATCTTAAATTCCATTAACCTCATAATTTTTTAAAAACTAATTTTTTTATACATTTTTCTAACAGAAAATGGAATATTATTAAGTTGTTTTCTCAAACTATTTGTTTCGTTTTTCAAATCTTGTAACTGAATTTTTAAAATATTTATTTCATTATCTTTTGAATTTATTATTCCATCATACCTTTGAGCATATTTTTGTATAATATTTTCACTTTCTTCTATCAATTGCTGAGTTTTATTATAGTCATCGTTTGTCTTGTTTTCCATTAAAACAGCGAAATTATAATGTTTTATAAAATCTTGTTTAAATTGTTCATCTATTACCATATTTTCTTAAGCTCCTTTTAATTATTTAGGTTTTTAATCAAGGTTCTACCTATAAACCATTATTTAAAAATATGTTACTTTATAAATATTTCCATTCCAAAAATCATCTTTCTTTACTCATACTTATATGTTCAATAGCTTTATAAAAATTATTTAAGGTATAATATCCTCCCTTATATTGAAAACTTTTTGAATTAGGTTTCTCTATTTTATCGTTAAATTTAAATTCATTATTTTTTTCAAAATCAATATCATAACACAATTTTTCGGGCATTTTAATATTTATAACTCTAACTTTTCCTTCTTCGTCTGAGATAAATTTGTTATTTTTTATTGTTACATTGTTGCACTTTGTAAGAGTAAGCATTTCCGAGTCTTTGCTACCACAATTCTGTAATTCATTACCTTCAAAAATAACTTTATAAACTGTTCCTCTTTTTTCTTCAAATCCGCCAATCTGGACACCATATAAACAATTTAAAATGTAATTATTTTTTACTGTAATATTCTCTGTTTCTCCATTTTTTGTTCCAGAATATGCAGTGTTTGCTATTTCTGCACCTATTTCAATTCCGCCCTCACATAAACTTACTGTATTATTTTCTATTAAAATATCTTCCCCACCATCTACATAAATTCCGTAAGCTGAATCTGGATCATAAGGAGATTTACACTTACTAACATTACAATTTCTAATTGTACCATTTCTTGGTCTATCTAACTTCTTATCTTCACAAGTACCTTGATTTCCACAAATACATATTCCAATATTTGATTTTACATTATTTGAAGTAATCATAACGTTTTCTATTAAAAAGTTTGTAATATTGCCTTCAAATGAAATTACTTCTGAGAATCCTGCTGCAACATCTTTACACTTGCAATTTTTAACTACTATGTTATTAATTGGAGTAATACTGCTTCCTACAACATAAATTGCATTAGAGCCTTTATCTGGATCTTTTTCATGCACACATCTTATATCTTCAAATGTACAATTATCAATTGTAATATCTGAAGTATTATCTCCATAAACCTTAACTCCTTGAGAATTATCTGCTAACATATGTGCAAATACAAATCCTTCTACATATATTTTTTTTGAATTTTTTATTGAAAATAAGCTTCCACTTAGATTTTTTCCATCTATTATAACTTCTCCTTCTGCTTTAATGGTTATATCTTGTTTATTATGTATTTTTACTTTTTCATTATAGTCCCCTTCTTTAACAATTATAGTATCACCTGGTTGTGCTTTTTCTACCGCTTCTGAAATAGTTTTATATGTTCGTTCATCTTCGCTATCTTCTTTAGATACATAATATATATTTCCATTATTATTTTGAGTGTCTGCACCAGTGTTTTCGGTAGATTGATCAGTTGTAGAGTTCTGAGATACGTTTTGATGATTTTTTAAATATATTTCTTTTTCTACATCTTGTATAGCTTTTTCTATATTTTCAATCAGCTTCTTTTGTTGTTCTGGGTTTACTATATGTATAGCAGCATCTTTATTTCCATAAACTTCATCTTCTTCACCTATTATGTCTCCATTTTCATGTGCTAAATTATGTTTATTGTTTGTTATTTCTATATAATATGCATAATCTAGCTTGCTACATAATTCTTTACTATGTTCATTAAATTCTTTTAGTTGATTTCTTCCATTTTCATCAAACCTATTTGGAACATATTCTTCTTGAACCAAAATAATTGCATTAGGATATTTTTCGTGAGCTTCTTCTATTAATTTGTCCATATCACTCTTTACTAAATCGTTAACTCCCATAGATATGTATACTCTTGTAATAGTAGTATTTTCATTTGCAGATTGCATCCATTTTATTCCATCAGCTGTTGTTGCGCTATCTACTGCATAATAGTTTTCTTCTTTAATACTTTTAGGTAATAAATGCTTTATTCCATTCATTCTAGAGTGAGAGATTATGACCATGTTTTCATTGAAAAAGTCTGAAATATCTCCTGTGAATGGTTTTCCTTCAATTGTTTTCGCCTCAGAATTATTTGTGTCTGTTGCTTGAGTTTGATTGTCAGATTGGGTTTGAGTTTGGTCTAAAGTTTGAGATAAATCTGTATTATAATAATATAAGCTTCCATCTTCTATTTCTGGAAATACTAGTGGCTCATCTGTATAATCTAAATAAAATTTCCAACCATAGTTTCCAAAAATCAAAGTTCCAATCATTCCATATAAAGCAAGTCTAAAATTTCTGTTTTCTTTTTCTTCTCTTATTTTGTTCTCTTCTCTTTTTAATTTCCATTTATTTAAAGTTCTTTTTATAAAGCCTTCTTTTTTTGGTTCTATTCTTTTTAATTGACTGTCACTTTTTTTTGTTGGAATTTCTTCTTTCTTCTTATCTCTATTCTGTATAATAGCTGTATCTTCGCCTTTAGTTTCACTTTTATTATCTTCTTTTCTTTTTTCAGAATCAGATTTGACTACATTTACAGCTTTTTCTTCTACTATTCCTTCAGAAACTATTTCTCTTTCTTTTGAATCAACTTCAACAACATTTACAGCTGTATCTTCTACTTTTTCATCAGGAACTATTTTTCTTGTTTTTTGTTTTTGCTTTGATTGTGTTTTTGCCTGCTTGGTTAAATTACTAGGATTTTTTTGTCCTTTTATTATCTCATCTGGATCTATTCCAAATTTTCTTATAAAAACTTGCTTTGTAGGATATATATATGGTGAATGAATTGACTTTCCTCTTTTATTTAAAAACTCAATTTTATATTTAGAAGATTCTTTTTTCACTTTTAATTCACAGACTTTTTCAAGCTTTTTTCTTAGTTCATAAAAATCTTCCCTATCACTATATTTAAAATCAAAGTATTTTTTATTTTTTTCTATTATATCCCCTTTTTTACTACTATACGTAGACATCTTTCTTCTCCCTATAATTATTCTTAACTATTTTTCCTCTCTAGGATCAACATCAGTTTTCACTAAAATTACATCTTTATAATCTCCACTATCTACTACATTTGAACTTATTTTATTATAACTTATTGGAACACGTAAATGTTGTAGTTTTCTTTGTCTATCTAATTCTCTTCTTATAAATTCACTTTGTATTCTTTTAGCCTTTTTTCTTCCTTTTCTTTTTTTATTTGCATTTACGAAAAGCACAACAGCTAATTTCGCAATATTTTGCGCAGTTTCCTTGGCTTTCTTTATTGCATCTGTCTTCCATATAAAACCTTTAGTTATTATATTACTTTGAATTACAACTTCATCTTTTTTCAAATCTTCTTCCATATCTTCTTCTATAGATAATGAACCATCTTCTTCATATGTAATTATTTCTTTCTTTTTTTCCTCTATTTTCATTGAAATTGCAGGCTGATTACCACGTGTATCAATAACACTATTTATTTTTCTTAAATAACTTCTATAATTTCTCAATTTTTCTCCAATAGGGCCTTCTTCAAAACTATGTTTAGCTTTATCATATAAATAATCATAGAACTCATTTGGTTTTCCGTTAAAGTCTCTTACTAATCGTATCATCTCTTTTGTGTATGGCATATTTAATTTTGCCCATTCTCTTCTTGCAGATTTTGTTTCATATCCTCCAAATGGATTAGTTATTATTATTTCCCAATCTATATTATCATCTTTAAAATCTTTTTTTTCATCTTTTGTTTTAAATTCATATCCTAAATCCATTAGTTCTCTTAAAGTCTTATGTGCTCCATATTCTATAAACTTAATTTGTTCTCCTGTTGGTATATAATTTCCATCACTATCAAGTTCAAACCCTTTTTTTGTTTTTCTTACCTTATTTTTCCTACATAAAATTTTTATTGTTTGACTAGATATTTTGTTTAAAAATTCACATTGTTTCTCATTAAGAAAAGCTACTGACTTAGTTTCCTTATCAACTGCATAATATTTTTCACCATCAAAAAGTATAGTTATAGAGTTATATTCATCCTTCATCCAATCTGTTAATTCTTTTACTGCAGTTAAACTATATTTATTTCCTTCAGAATCAAGTTCTTGCATATAAGTTTCTAGAATATAATTTATTTCGTTTGCTAATCGATTTTCATTTGTTAAACCTTGCATGCTTGAAATATACCTTGAAAACTTATATGGAAGACAATGTCTTTGTCCATTAAACTCTACAATAAATGTTCCATCTGTTAATACATCTATAATATATTTAGGTACATTTTTGTTGTTTATAGTTTCTAATGTATCTGTATCTAGCTCTTTATCTGAAGGATTTAAAAACATGTTTTTTATAATGTTTTGTTTAATAGCTTTTATATCTCTATATATTGAGTTTTCATCATCTTTATCATATATATCAAGTTTTTCTATAAGATGTATTAATTCTTGATCAGTAACATATATTTCTTTTCCTTTTAAACTAATCTTACATATTCTATTTTTATCTATTTGAATAGAATCTCCAGACTCTTTATATAATTCAATTATTTGAAATGGAATTTCTCCATTTTCTGTTTTTTCAAGTTCTTCACGAAAAAATCTTCTATATGATATTTGTTGACTAGTTCTTCTTGCCTCTTCTACACTTTTTGCCATTGGAACTTGATCACATTCTTTAATAAATTCTTCCATAGCTTCTATAAGAGTAAGTTTTAACTTTTTTAGTTTTCTTCTATCCGCTTCTGTATTGCTTTCTATTCTAATCATATTAGCATTTATATTTTTCTTTCTATTACTAATAAATTGTAAAAGCTCTTCTAAACTTGGCATTTTTTACCTCCTCGTTTTTTATCTTGCTTATTATTATCTATCTATACCTTTTTCAAATATTTTTCCAACATTCGAATTTTTGGGTTGTATCGTTGTATTTTCTAAAAAGTTATTTTCAAAAGCTGTTGTCGTTGTACTTCTTTCAAATGCATTTTTAAAAGCTTTTGTTTTTCTTCCCTCAAATGCATCTTCAAAAGCACTTGCTACTTTTTCTATACCTTTATAATCTATAAGCTTTGGGTCTAATCTAATATATTCTTTTAGTAGATATGTAGCTGCTTTAGCTCCACTTTCAAACTCTTGTTCATTATAAATATTTACTGTACTTTTTCCTTTTTTCACAAAAATATCATAGCTTCCTTTAAGATAATAAGCCATTTGTGGTTCAATATCATCAAATTTATAATCTGTACCATTTTCTGTATTATATTTTTCTAAAAATTTTACATAATCTTCCTTTAAAGAATATGACCATTGCATTACTCCAAAAAATTTGAATGCATCTCTTGAAACTGCATTAGGATTAAGTCCTGATAAAAATAGCATATCTACTAGTGTTCCTATATTTTGTTCATCTTTTACTCCTTCACTTTTTAAATATGCATAAGCTTTAGATGCTACTTCTATCTGTTTGTCTGTTAAATTTAAAGTATTTTCATTTTCTAATTTTTGTTTTGCTTCTTGATAGTACATATATTTATATATTGCTTTTTCATATTTTTCTTTCAAAAGTTGTCTATCTTCTTTACTTATTTCTCTACCAATGCCTAATTCTTCATCTATAATACGATCGAAATTTTGATTTTTTATCATCCTGTCCCAAGGCACCTTTGCAAACCAAAGAGGTCTTATATCTATATTATTATTATTTCCTATATTGTATTTTAACGGAAATCTATCTACTTTCCCCTCTATTCCTGTATTACCTTCAACTGTTGAAAACTTGCCGTCTTTATAATCTATAACTATTCCCATATGATCTATAAAGTCAGGATTACTATCTGAATCGAAAAATACAAGATTTCCTGCTTGTGGAATATGACTTGCATCATTTTTTACTATTAATCCTTGATCTTTATACCATTTTAAAAATTTAGCAATGTTTAAATATTTAGCTCCCTGTGGTATTACATCTTCTGATATTCCACTTCGTTTTGCACTGTCCATTATAAATTCTGCAGAACTTACATCACTTATTTCACCTATATGGCTTTGAGCTTCTTTTACATATCTTTCTATTAAAAGTTGTCTGTCTTTTTTACTTATGTCTCTACCAATGCCTTGTTCCTCATCTTCATTTTGAGTATTGTTTTGATTTACAATGCTTACATGTTGTAAATTTGGTGTTAATGCAACCATAATTGCTGCTATAATTCCTGCTAATCTAACACTCATTCCTCTTATTATTCCTTTTTTACTTTCATTTTTATTTTCCATTTCTTTCAATCTCCTTTTCATTTTTTATTATCTTTCCTCACTTCTAAAGGCTAATCCTTTTTTATTTTCTTCAATTATTTGTCCATAGTATCTTTCTTTTTTTTCTTCTATCTCTTTATCTTCTGCTTTACATAAAAATTCTTCTACTTGTTTTACAAATTTGTTCCAATCAAAATTAGTAACATCTTTTTCATTTAATTGTTTTGTATAACTTGATAAAATTATATTTTTTTGATTTTTTTTATTAAAAGATATATTTTTTTGATGATTTTTTATTATATTGTTATAGAACTTTTGCGCTGTTTCACCTCTGTTTGGATCAATATATTCTGGTCTTTCCCAATGTTCACAAAACCACATTGCTGCTTCTCTTGCATCTTTAAAATCTGTTTCCAAATATGCTTCAATTGTACGTTTATCACCATATGTATCTGGATCTCCATATAATAAATAATCCATTTGCACTAAGGTATTTCTCCAATCATAATTAGTGCCATGTTCTTTATTATATTTTTCAGTATACTCTAGTAAAGCTGTTTTTCGTCCCTCTGTCCATTGGCAATATCCTATTGAATCATATCCATCAGAAGATTTAGCTGCTATATGAAATGACGATTCATGATAAATATTTGCCCATATTCCAGCCATATGTATTAAATCTATATTTTTTTGTCTTAAAATATTAGCAACATCTTGAGCATTTTTTGATTGTTCATTATTAAATCCTAATCCTATGTCTACATCATCTGCTGTTATTTCACCTTTTATTGTTACTTGTGTTTGGCTTTTCTCTTGTTCTGGTACCATATTATTCCAAGGCACCTTTGCAAACCACATAGGCTTCATTTTTCCACTATTGTCAACTTTATTATCTCCAATTTTATATTTCAAATCATATACTGATACCTTCCCGCCTGTAGTATTTCCTTCAACTGTTGAAAATTTACCTTCTTTTGAATCTGTTACAACTCCTACATGATTTATCCATTCAGAATCACCATCAGAATCAAAAAACACAATATCTCCTTCTTGTGGAATATAACTTCCATCATTTTTTACTATTAACCCTTGCTTTTCAAAAAACTTATACATCACTGCACAACTTGCATATTGAGCTCCCTGTGGTATTACATCTTCAGGCACTCCATTATCATATGCCAAACGCATTATAGCGGCTGCACAATACTGATCTTTTGCTGAAGAACCTAATCCTAAATATTTAGTATATTTTTCGTCTTCATTTGTATCCCCCTTACGATTTTTAAATGCTTGTACATAATTATGTCTTGCATTTTTCTGCATTTGAGAAGACGTAAAATTTGAAACACTTTGAGATGATGTGAAATTTGAAACATAATTATTGTTATTATTTGTATAATAGTTTCCACCTTGATACCCAATTGCTTCGTCTAATTCTTCTTGAATTGCCAAACTACTGCTTGTTTCTACCAAATCTTTCGTTTCAATATTTATTCCAAAACCATTTAAAGAATATGTAGTTACATATAGTTTATTTGTATTAATGTCATATTGAACATCTGAGCCAAGTACTCTGTTTTTTGAATCACCTTTTTTATAGTATTCAGAAATACCTTTTGCATATATATAAATTGGTTGTTTATTTAATGCCATAGAATTTTTCTCATTTATTTGGTCTTTTATTTCTTTTGCTTCAACTTGGTACTCTTTTTCATCTATCCAATAAATAGCTTCATTACCTATAAGCTTTATTTCTGTTCCCTTCTTTAATGTTTGCTCACCAAAAGCTTCTGTTTTTATTTTTACATCTTGTTTTGTTTTAAATGTATTTGCAATATTTAAATCAACATCATTTTTGGAAATTAATGCATATTTATCATTCCTAAAATCATATTTAATTAAATAATAGTCGCCATTTTCGACTTTTATTTTTCTTCCTGCAAAAAGCTTTTTTGATGGTATTTGTACCATTTTTTGTTCTTCTTTATCAGCAAATTTATATCCAAACATATTACATGGTATTGCTTGAATATTACTATCATCTTTAGTCGTAAAGAACCAATACTGTTTTTGCCATTGCAATGCTGTTGCATAAGCTTCAGGAGAAATGTTTTCTTCTGTCACAGTATCAGGAATTCCCAATGCTTTTCGAAATTTACCCATGTCTCCGAATTCTTTTTTTGCTGTTTCATTTAAGTCAAACATTTTAAATCCAACATTTTCGACTAGTTGAAAAGTTTCATCCGTCATAACATCCCATAATATAGATGGACCGTTATCTATTTCTTTTTCTAGTTCTTCACTTATTTGCTCCTTACTTGAAAACTCAAATTTATCAACAAAAGTATGCCAATTGAGTAAAAGAGTAGCTGTTAAACCTGCCAATGCACTTTTTAAAATAATTTTTGGAATTTTAATATTTTCATCTTCATTATTATCTTTCATATTCTTTCCCTATTTTTCTATTTCATTTTGATTGTCTTTATCTTTTTCTCCAAGTTTTCCTATTAATGTAAATCGTGCTTCAAGCTCACCTTGAGTTTGTTCTTTTACTTCTGTTCCTAAACATTTTTTATTATCTTCTGTTATTTTTATATTTTCTGGAGAACATATAGTCATTTTTTTTCTACCAGTTCTAGCTCCCCATACATATTTATTAGTTGTGTTGTCATAATATATATGTATATCATTTGTTTCTATAAATACTTCTTTCCATCTATCATTATATACAAGTAAATCTGAACTTGGTATAGTACCTGCAACATCCTTTCCAATAATAAGTTCACTTACAATTGCTGTATTGCCCACAATTAATATTTCCCTTCCTGCTTGTACATCATAAGCAGTTCCGTTTTGATCCGTTAATTTAGTATTTCTTATAACTAAAGCAGTACGTACAGTTTTTAATAAACTTCCATTATTTACTAATGCATATATTTCTTTTATATTGCCATTTTCATCGACTATTTCATCTTTTATTACTCTACAATTTTTTTCTGCTGTATCAAACTTTGGATTTACAGCATAATATGCAGGATACATTTTTTCCGAATTTAGCGAATATAACTGATTTGGATCTTCATAACTACCATTTTCATCACATATTATTCCTTGTGTATTTGGCATTGGAATAACCATTGAATATTTCCTTTTTTCTCCTAACAGTCCAGCTACTGTTCCAAATAGTCTTTCCGCAAAATTTGGAATATCTCTTGCTCTTGGTTCTACTAGATTTTCTCCAGTTGTGTTTAATTTAGATAGAGTTGTAGCACCATTTTGCATATTTACATCATCTATTTTTATTATTCTTACACCATCTGATGTAGTTGCACCTTGTCTTGTGTTCAAAGTATTATTATCGCTTGTATTGGCTTTATATATCATATCTCCTACTTCTTTTTTATCTTTTATCTGTGCCACAATTGCTTGTTGTTGTTCCACATTTAGTTCTTTTTTTGGTTTATAACTTCTTACTTTTGCATCTTTTGGAATTTGCAAATTAAATGTACTTATTGTATTTCCTTGAGTATCTTGAATCACATAAGGCACAATTTCAACATTCTGATATATTTCCGGAGTAATTACACCATGTGCTGATACCGAAAACTTTACACCATTATTATATATAACACTATAAACAATTCCAAATTTTCCAGCTCTTGCAACTCTAATAGTTGACTCTGTTGTCGGGAATTTTTTAGAATTATCTTGCCACCAATTTGAAATAGTATATTTTGGTTGAATTGCTACAATAAATTCTTCTATATTACTAGTTTTCATAGAATGGTGACTTAATTTAAATATATCAGCCCTAACATCAATCCCTTCTTCTAAAAGCTCTTTTTCTAAACCTGCTTCAATATCTCCACAAGTTAAGTAACGAATTTCTTTTCCATCTAAAGTTTGAACAGATATCCTTAATACTAAAGATTTATTATTTGTATAAGATTCATTATTATAATCTTTTCTTTTGTTATTTGGGTTATAAAGTACTTCAAATTTAGCCTTTCCTATATAAAATGTATCATATTGTTTTAGTCTTACTACTCTTATACCCTTTTGTTTTGCAATTCTTTCTAACTTAGAATACATACTTTCTTTTCCTTCAGGCAAATATAATGTATCTACTTTATAATTTTTCATTAAATATACTGCATTGCCCCAATGATCATCATGATTATGTGTAATTAATATATCAAAATGTTTATCTTTATAGTTTTTATCATTCATAAATTTAATAACAGAATCTCTTAAATCATCTTCCGAGGTATCTATCATTAAATAATGTCCATCACTTCCTATCATTGTCATATCACCATGTGCTGTTCTTTTTATTTTCGGTTGTCCAGCACACTTTATGTTAGCACAATCAATTGTCATTAAAGTTTCATCTTGAGTAAAATTTACTATTTCAGTTGTATTGGTTTGTTCATTATTGGTTGCTGTTTTACTATTTGTTTCTGTTACATTATCAGGTAATTTTTCATTATTAGATGAATGCTCATTATTTGTATTACTTAAAACATAACTAACATCAATCTCTTTTTCCTCATAGACTAATTTTCCTTTATCTGGATCAAAATATGCCTTAGTTGAATTTGGAAAGTCAAAAACCTTAAGGTGTATTATTTTTCTTTCTATACCTTTAGTACTCTTTGAATTAGCTTCGTGAACTTTCCCTATATTCACACCTTCTCCTTTTTTATGCCCAGAACTGCATGAAACTTTTTTACCATTTCCTAAATAAAAATATACATGATTATTACGTCCACTTCCGTGATGTTCCCAAATAATATCTCCTGGAGACGCATTAGAATAATCCCATTTTTCTCCTTTTTCAAAGTGAGCTACATCTACAGAATTTGGACAACCTCCATAGCCCCATTTTTCAGATTTAACATGTTCATTTAATATTCCTTCATGTTCCAATACTCTAAATATATACCAAGAACAATCTGAATAGCCTTTTTCTAATTTACCATGGTTTCTAAAATCTCCATGAGAAGAATCTATATAGGTAATATGTCCTCCCTTTTGAGTCGAAAAACTACATGCATAATTTAAAGTATCCTCAAGTTTTTTGATTGCTTCCAGATATTTTTCTGCATCAGTATTTGAGTTTTCTTCTATTTCTGTATTAGATTTTCCATCATTATTAGTAGTATTTGCCTCATTATTTTGTTCTATCTCTATAGCATAAACATTTTCTCCTATCGGATTACTTGGTAATTGTGGAGTACTTCCTAGCATTGTTAAAGCAAGAGCTGCTGTACCCAATCTTATTCCTCTTTTTTTTGATTTTTTTTCAATTGGATTTTTCATTTTTTATTCCTTCTTATTATCTATTAATAATCTATCTCATCTCCGTCCCATTCTTCTCCTAATGCATCAAATGAGCTTTTTTCTGTGTCATCTGTAGTTTCTTCACTTTCTTCTAAATAATCTTCTTCATCTTGACTTTCATACTCTTCTTCGTAACTATCTTCATCTTCATATTCATCTTCTGTTTCATCATCAAGTGAATATTCTTGGTCATTTTCTTGCGCTATTAAATCTTTAAGAAGTTCTCCGTCTTTTAGACTAATACTACCAAAATGATCATTTTCATCTTCTACAGTATATCCAGAGCTATGTTCACATAATGTAATATGTACTCCTTCTCCGAATATAAATTCTGGAATACCTTCTATATTAGTTGATGGATAAACATACAATTGTCCAATATTCTCATCTATCGTATATTCTCCCACTGGTGTATATCCTTGAGTTATATTATCTGTCATTTCTTCTTTTTTGTATTTATCTATACTTGAATTAATTTTTCCTGTTTCTTCTCCTTCTATTGTAGTTACCATCATTCTTGGTTGTTCATTATTTTGTTCTTCTGACATTATTCCTATAGCATTAATCTTTTCTCCATCTGCTGTAATCTCTTTACTTCCTAAAAAAGTCATTCCGCTTGGAATTATATTCTCTTCTTGTTCAGCTGTAGTAACTTCTTCTTTAGTTGTTAAAAATGTTGGAATTAATGTAACTAATGATATTTTATTTTTTCCATCATTATATTCCTCCATTATATAATCACCTATTTCCATCTTCTCGAGTTTTTTTGCTGATATTTCACTTGTATAAACATTATCACCATCATTATAGAAATAAGTATAGTAATCATTTTCATTTGCATCTTGAGGATTATAATCTAAAACATCTATGTAACTTCCACCTTCTATCTCAATGTCATCTGTTACGTCTAATACTGTATTTCCATCTACACTCATTCTAGTTATTACAGGAGTTATCTCATACCTATCTACATTTTCTACAACTCCATCTTCTGTTATAATAACATTATCTTCTGGAATTACAAATTCATCTCTATCCATTTGAAGATAACCTAATTTTGTTTCTTTAGAAATAGGATCTGTATATTTAACAATATAATATTTCCTATTATCTTCTTGTAAAACTTCTGGCATTTCTTGTTTTGTGTCTTCAAAAGCCTTCTCTTCCTCACTTCCTAATTCAGTAACAGTTTCTGTAGATGTATTTTTTAAAGAATCTGATTTATTATAAAAAAAAGTTTTTACAGATAAAAATGCAGTTATCATCATACCTGCTGCTCCTAAGATAAGTATAGGCATTCTTTTAAACTTTCTATCTACTCCGATATTTTTTGGTAAATTTTTTAACCTTCTTTTATTATTTTGTTCTGTAAAAATATCATTTACTATACTTGTTGCTTTTGTTTTTACTTTTGATGTTTGATAATTTGCAATCAATGTTTTTAAATCTTCTACACTTATTTCACACAAATTTCCATAATTATCAAAAACTCTATCTTTTTTTAATTTTTCATATTCATCTTTTTTTAAATCTAAAATTGGTTGAAGAATTTTTTTCATTAAAACATCTTTACTAATCTCATTTTCTTCAATTGCAAGAACAAGTTTTTTTAAAACAGATATATCTCCATGTTTATTAACTATTTTCGAAATCATATTAACAAATTCTTTTAAATGTACTGGTTTATCAATACATTCAAATTTATCCATAAAATGCACAGCAATTTCTAAAATTTCATTTCCTTTCGGATCACATGCAATCTTGCTAATAACAATTACAAAATTACGATTATTAACTTTATTATTGTCACCAAATTTTTCACTTATTGCTTTTATAATTTTCTTAGTCTCTTCTAAATTAATTTTTGAGTAACTTTTTTTTACTCCTTCAATAATACCTTTCTCAATATTATATACATAATCTCCTTCTGCATCTCTTTCTGAATCACTTTTGATATAGTTATAATCATATGTATCATACAAATAATTTGTTAAATATGCTAAATCTTTGTATATAGATTCACACTTAGATTTTCTTACTATTTTACTTTCTAAAAGTTCTCTTAAAACTTCTACTGAATTATCATCTATATGTTGAACAGAATCTATACTTTCTGCGTTTACTTTTTTGTTATACTTTAATGCATCAAAGTAAATTCCTCGCCATGGAAAACGTTCTTCATTTTCATTGTTACTACTTATGTATTCTTGAGATTGTTCTTGTTCTTGAGCTTCTAAATCTGATGAATTTATTGATTGTGCATCTAAATTATCTGATGAAGAATTTGATTGTGGTTGTTCCTCTCCATTATTAAATTCAACTATTACCTTTCTCGCTCCAACTTTTTGAACTTGTGTTAAAAAATCTTGTTCATTAATATTCATTTTTTCTCCTCCAACATTATTGTATACATTTTATGTCAATATTATATCATATTTTCTTTTTTTAGTCAACATAATATCTAAATTTTATGTATTAAATTTAATGAGTATTTCCACTAATTAATATATTTTTAAAATTATTGTTTACTTTTTCTGTAAACTATGATATAATGTTTACATAAATTACATTTCTATAGTGACTATTTGCTCTTTTATTAAGCAAATTTTACACTATTTAAAATATATGGTTTGAGAAAGGAGGGATTTATTCGATTTTTTTACACAAGATAAGGAGAAGTATTATGTTTATATTATATATTTTTGGACCAATCTTTATTTTTTTACTCTTGATAAAAATCATTTTCAAAAAACCTGGAGAATTATTTGTTGAAGGCTTGGGGTGGACTGCACTAATAGCATTTCTTATTGTTTTATTTATAGCTGTATTGTCTTTTAGTTTAAAAAAACTGGTTCCATTTGATCCTAGTTTTAAAGAACCTCTAGCTTTTATTGAAAATTTGATAGATAAATTTCCAATAAAATCTCCATTTTCTGGTTTAAATCCAGGAAATGAAACAGTTCCAAATAGTTCATCAAATTCGAATAATTCTAACAATTCGAAAGATTCGGAAAGTTCTGATAATTCAGATAACGAAACTGTAATATCTACAGAGGAACTTTCTGAAATGAAAGAAGAATTAAATAAAAGGATTTCAGATGTACTTTCCGATGAGACAGAAAAAAATGATAATGTAATAATTAATAGAAATTTCTCAATGTATTGGAGAGATTTTGGTGCTGACACAAAATGGAACAAAAAAGATTTTGAAAAATATTTTTTCTCTGTATATTCAAAAAAGCTAGAGTTCAATCATATTACTTCGGCTGAAGCCAAATATCCTAATATTGATTATACTCTTGATCTCAAAGAAAAAAAGGGAAAATTAATATGTACCATTGAGTTTACTAACTCAAAAAAATTCAATGGAACCTTTAGCCAAATTGAGGACCGATACGTATCAGGTCCTATAGGTCAAAGTAAGCAAAAATCTTCAATATTTAATTCCATTAAAGATTTGTTTCTTGACATGCCTATGGAAAAAACAAGTAATTCTATGTTTGATGAACATGGTCATTCAGAAGAAATGACTGTGGCAAAACTTTTAAATGAATTAAGTGACCCCATAGTGAATGCCAAAAAGAAACAAATTCTTACGGAGTTAGCTACATGTAAGTATTTTTCCGATATCTATACAGTTAAATTGAACGAAAAAATTTATCTGAAAAAAGAAGGTATAGTAAAAACTAACTTTTCAGATGAAGAGATTGAATCAATTTTTGGTTCAACTAAGAAAAAAGATACCACTGTCGTTAAAAAACCAAGTAGCAAATGTTATGTTTGTATTACAAACACTCTTTGTTATAATTCATCATCTACAACATCTGCTATTGAATTAATACAAATAGCAGAAAATATTAACTTGGATGGTTTAATATATAGTAACATAAATGAAAACGCAAGAGCTACAGCTCAAAATGGCAAGACATTTTTTGAGCTATTTGAACAAATCAAAGATAAAGATAACTAAAAGATTTCTCAAACCATAAAACCAAAAAAAGCGAACCTGAATTCAGGTTCGCTTTTTGGGTTGTTAAAAACTACAAAAAACGAAATGGAAGCTACTATTCTTTTATTATCACGTTGGAATCATAATGTTCCATTACGCAAATGGTAGCTATAGTTATTGCCAACGGATATCCAAGATCACCAAACCTGGATAATCCTGTAGACAGAAAAATAGCAGACAAAAATGACATCAAGATAAAAATTCCCCAACCCAGGAAAATCTCACCTATATCATATACTTCATCTTTTACAGCCTTAAGCATTATAATTTGTCCGATAGTGATTACAACTCCGAGAAAAATACAGATTCCTGCTCTAATATCGTCCCCGGTAGTGTTTAAATATGGGATATTATATCCTACTTCGTTAGCTGTATTTGAAAACATTGTAATAGTTATACCAAACGTCGCTCCAATAAAACTATATCCTACTTGTTTTTTCCTCACATCAAATGAATCATACTTAATAAATATGATTAATGTGAGTAAAAGTGTTAAGCCTGAGGAAGCAAATCTTTGCCAATCCGATGAATCCAGACTTGATATAGCATGGTTCATCACCAAAACAACAATTCCTCCCACTGCCATAGCGAGATACATAGCCAACCGCTCTTTGGTTTCTTCTTTTGCCTTGAAGTATGCATAAATGAGTAAACCAGTTACAATAACGTATATACCTAAATAGGCATATAATTTCCAACCACCTTTATTCGTGACATGACTGTTCAACATTGTATATATACTTCCGATGATCTGAAGTGCACACACAAAGAAGAACTTAAAATTCTTGCTGCTTAATTTCCGCATTTCATTTCCTCCTTTTTGTATTTTTATTTGACTATTGGACATTGCCTTTAAGATATGAATATTATATAATACGTTTAGTTATTTGTCAATAGTTTATGTAAATTTTTTTATTTCCCCTTAATTTTATTTTTCAGGATCTTCCCAACTCTTTTTTTCTCCTAATGGATATCTATCAACTTGTTTTCCAATTTTCAAAGCTCCATCTTTAGTATAAACAAGTTCATATTTAAGACCTTCTTCTATGCCATCTAAATAATCGCCAAGTTCTTTATACATTTTTTTTCTATTAATATCTCCAAAACGTATATTTATAGATTTTATTTTAAAACATTCTTCTATATCATCTAGTACTTCTTTACTAATTGGATTTTTTGAACCATCCTCACTGCTAAACAATCTCTCACTATTTACATTTACTTTAAAATATTTTTTTCCATTTTTATCAACAAGTTCTTCTATACTTATGTCTTTAGCTTCAATGTACTTTTCTGCATTCTCTTCTCCCTCGTTGCCAACAATTATATCATTATCATTTCTTAATTTTCTATTTATTGCATTAGCTATTTTTTCTAGTAATTCTTGGTATCTTGTTTTAAACAATATCCCTTCATTTCCATCTTCTATATTTCCTTCAAAATCATGACTAGGAAACAATTCCATATAAACATCATTTCCTATTTTTTCTTCTCCTAACTCACTTATTTTTTCTAATTTTTTTGTCTCTTTTAAAGTTTCCTCGCTTACACCAAATTCAGCGTATGCTTTTTCGTCAGGTGTTATGGCAATCTTATCTTCTATCTTTCCACATCCTTGTAATGATGACATTGTTAAAGCAAATGGTAATGCCATACCAGCCAAAAATTGTACTCTTTTTTTATTGCTATTTTTATTATTCATTGTTCTACCCTTCCTTTTATAAATATGTTTAGGTTTTTAATATAGATTTACCTATAAACTTTTTTATTACATAATAAATTCCATCTAAATTTTTATACGAAAATTATTTTATCAACATTATATCATTATTTACATAATTAGTCAACTTTTTTATAACATTTTATTGACATAATATTATTTTTGTTATATAATATGTACATAAAAATTCATTAATATATTATTATAGAAAGAAAGGAGTTTTAATAAAGAGGGAAACTAACAGTAGTAGCTAATTTAGGAGGAAAAATCATGGATAATTTTAACGAAAATGAAAAAACAGAATTTGAAAATGATGTTGACAACACTGAAAATGATAATGGCAAAAAGGATAATAAAAAGTGGCGGAAGTTTAAAATTCCCAAAGGCAAAGTCAACTTTGGCAATTACTTTGTATATATAATTGTAATTGCAATTTTATTGTTTTTCATTTTATTTGTAACCCAAAATGCTAAATACATTCCTATTGTTTTGGTTGCTGTACTTGTAGCAACAATCATTGCATTTATAGTATCTGGCAAACTTAGACTTTATAAAACTGAAGCACTCAAAGTAGCTGTAGTATCAACCTTTGGCATCATTGACGATCATGTTATCAAACGTCAGATGGTTGCTGAAGGGCTCTCAATTGATAATTACGAAGAAGAAGATAATAACAAATCTAGTGGTATTCTTAGCAAAATTTTCCGGAAAAGAAAACCAAAAAAAGGTATATTTAGCAAATTTATCTTTATGTTCCCCTACAGAGAAATATTGGAAGAATATTCTCTTAAGGACCAAATGTCTGACCCCGATGTTTTTGAAACAATAACTCAAAGTGGAATTATTGGAATAAATACTGCTATGATGTATCGTATCATAGATCCCAAAAAAAGATACAAATTAGGAAATGACTTTGACAATAAGATCAAAAAGTCAATTCAATATTGTATAAATAATGTTATAGGCGAAAAAGATATGCAAGAAGTTCTCGCTTCTAAAAACAGGGGAAAACTAGGAAGTGAATTAAAACAATATTTTATTGAAAATATTCAACCTGCTAACTGGGGATTATATATTTCAGAGTTTTTAATTGACGGCATAAATCTCACTCCTGAAAATCAGAAGGAATTGGAGAAAATCCAATCAGCAAAAAATCAGCGCGATAGAGAACTTTATATTGCTGATACAGAAGTTCAAGTAGCACAAAAAAAAGCTAAAGCAATGGAAGCTCTTGCAATAGGAAAAGCAAACGCTGTTAAAATGCAAATTGAAGCATTAAAAGATGTTGAAATGAGTGAAGCGGCAAAACTGAATTTCGCTAAAGAAATTTATTCCGAAATATCAGAAAAGGCAACACTTATTGCAACAATGCCAAGTTTTGACGGAGTTTCTTCATCACACACTACTAATAGTGAATATATGGACACAGCTATAAAAGCCAATATCTTTGCTCAAGCCCTTAATAAAGAGGCTTCTTCTCCAAAAGAAGCTGAGGAAACTTCAACAGATCAACAACTATAATAATATAACCTTAGCATATATGCTAAAAAATCCCCCACAACCAGAAATTTTCTGGTTGTGGGGGATTGTTTATGCTATTAAATACTTTTACTTTGAACTTTTAAAGATCTGGGGTACTAAAATACAAATTCATTACGTTATAGGATTCTGTCATCATACAAGAAATAATACAACCACATATCCAAAAACTAATACTATTACCAAACGCCAACATATAAAATACAAATAATATATTGATTATGATATTAATCTTTATAGTATTGTCTATCTCTATATGATATGTAAGATAATGTATAAAATTGAATATAATAAAAATAATATTTAATACTAAATCTCCAACTCCAATTTTCATAATAAAATCAAATTCTTCTGTTTTCATCTTCAATAATATACATATAACTACAATTACCACAAAATTTAGTCCAAATAATAATAGGGTAATGATTGTATATACAGTGTTCACTTTTTTTAGTCTTCTTATTTCATTTGAACTTCTCCTCATAGTTAGTCTCCCTTACTTTTCTTTTGTTAATTTTTCAAAGTTAATCAAAATCCCAAAATATTATGTATTTTCCTCCCTCTTTATATACTACTAAATAGGCTATTACCCTTATGTTATATTTATATTATACCAAAAGATTTATCAAAAGTCAAATATTATGTAAACCCGATCTCGTTTTTACTTATTTTACAAATGTTTAAATTTATTTTTTGCCCCTCCACCTCTGAATCAAGTTTATATTCAGAATTACCACAACTATCTGTAAATATTGTATTTTTACATTTTCTACAATTTTTACTTCTATAAATATTTTCACAATTATAATTGGAATTATTCTTTTTTCTAGCCCTTTGATGTTTTCAATATATAACACACAATATGATTTTACGTACATTCTTTTTCTATCTGTATATTCTCCTTCAAAAAACTGCCAAACTATATAAGTTTGACAGTTTTCTTTTTGGCTGGGCCGGTGGGATTCGAACACACGCATGCCAGAGTCAAAGTCTGGTGCCTTACCGCTTGGCTACGGCCCAATGTTTAATTTTATAAAATGGGGTGGAGTAAGGGATTCGAACCCTTGATCTTCGGAACCACAATCCGACGTGTTAACCAACTACACCAAATCCACCATTTTTTCGTACAATATATATTGTACAACAAAAAGTGGTTATTTGTCAACCACTTTTTGCAAAATTTCCGAAATAATTTTTTTGGCTATTTATTATAGCTCAAGTTTTAATAGTATCATATTATCATATTATTTTAATATACCAACTTCTCTGTATAATGTAATCTCCATTTTGACTATGCACTCTTAAGTTCTAACCTCAATTTATCTGCAATCATCGCAATAAATTCACTATTTGTTGGTTTGCCTTTTTGAGCTGAAACTGTATATCCAAAAATATTTTCAACCATATCTTGTTCACCCCTTCCCCAAGCGACCTCAATCGCATGACGAATTGCACGTTCAACTCTAGAAGGTGTTGTATCAAATCTTGCAGCAATTTTTGGATATAACCTTTTTGTAATTTGGTTTAAAACATCAATATCATTTATAACCATCATAATAGCTTCTCTTAAGTACTGATATCCTTTTATATGTGCAGGCACTCCTATCTCATGTATAACATTTGTAACTAATGCCTCTAAATTATCTGGTGATTTATTGTCATTAATTTCTATGTACTTCCTTACTGGCACTTCTCTTGCTATAAAATTACTATTTTTTGTTGGTTTAAAGTTTTTAATCTCTCTAATCCTCTTAATTAATAGTTCAATGTCAAATGGTTTGACTACATAATAATCTGCTCCTAAAGCAATTGCTTTTTGAGTTATTTTGTCTTGACCTACTGCTGATAACATAACGCAAATTGGTGCTTTAACAATATTAGAATTATTAATTTTTTCTAAAACTCCTAGTCCATCCAAATGTGGCATTATAACATCAAGTATTGCTACATCTGGTAATAACTCCTTTATTTGTTCTACTGCCTCTACACCATCTTTGGCGATTCCTACTACCTCCATATCTTTTTCATTTCCAAGATAAGTGGCAAGTGTTTTGCTAAAATCTTGATTGTCATCTGCAATTAATATTGTGATTTTTTCTTTCACTGTTTTTTCCTCCCTTTTTTCTTAATTGTAAAATCTTTTGTACATTTTATAACTTTTTTTCGTAAATTTTTCGTTTTTCTTATATTTTATTAACATCTTAAGCATATTTATTTCTGAAAAATATTACGTTTTTTCGTAAAATAAAATGGAAAAATCTTACAATTTTTATTATAGTATATTAAAAATAAAATTGCAATAGTTTTTTGGAAATTTTTTCCATATTTTATATTTTTCGTTGTCGTTGTAAGTAAATATTTTTTTTAATATGTTTTAATTTGACCAAAAAAAAATCTAAACACATTTGATTTTTAATGGGTTAAATGTAACTTACATGAAAGGAAAAAACTGACATTTTTCCACAACTTCCTTGTAAGTATTATACATAACAAAAAATATAAAATTTTCAAAGTTTTCTGCAAACAGGTGTTTACTTTTGACTAAAAATATGATATACTATAACACGAGGTGAGATTATGGAGAACAAAACTAATTTATCAACTGAACAAGAGAATATTGAAATCACTACTAAAAATATAAAGGAAGAAAACTCTGAAAATAATACTAATGAAGAAGAAAAAACTTTAAATAAGGAAATCCATCAAAATATAAAGGAAACAGAAAATTTATTACAATCTCTTAATACTGATGATGCTATTGAATTTTCAAAATGGACAAAAGATAAATCTAATTTAAGATATAATGGTAACATGCCTACATTTCCTATATATAATAATTTTATATACTGGTGCAATCTTGGAATAAACATTGGTAGTGAACAAAACAAATTAAGACCTGTACTTATAGTAAAAACAAATAAAAATTCAACAGTTTGTTCTATAGTTCCATTAACTACTAAAAAATTGCATGATGGCTATTGGTATCATATTGATTTAACTCAAATAGATTCTACCGCATTAGTAGAACAATTGAGAGTAGTTAGTAAGATACGAATTGAAAAGCCTTTTAGAACAAAAGGAAAATTAACTCTTATTTCTCATGAAGATTGGAATAAAATTAATCAACAATTAGAAAGTTTATATAGGCTAAAGCCATTAAAAACTATAAATAAAAAGACTTCACAAAAATAATTTTTTTTTGTAAAATCCTTGACTTTATGCTATTTATAGTTTATAATTAAATTAATAAAACATTAGTGTCCGTTTCGAAAGAAACGTAAATCATTATTGATCCGATAGTCGAAAGACTATCGTTTTTTTATTGCATAGGAAAAATCGCAAGATTTTTCCGAAGCAACAAGGTTAAGTTTCTTTGATTCGTGCGGTTACAAAGCAACCTGCACATGTGGCGAAGCCACTTTTCTTATTATAAAAATTAATGTATTGCATATACTATTATTACATTAGTGTCCATAGCATTTTTGCTATGTTAGTCATTAATAATAAAGCTCTCAAAATAATTGGGAGCTTTACATATCAATCTTCAATTTATTATATATTTTTCGCCAATTTCTTTGTACTTAATAATATTTAGATTCTTTTTTTCAATATCTTCTAAAAATTTATTTATATTTTCTTTCGAAATTTGTATAATACATGTTATTTCATTTCCATATTCTACTTTAGAAATATTAATACTATTTGTTCTTGCATAATATTTTAGTTTTTCAAGATTACTATAATCAACTTTAACTTCGAATTCCTTACCTAAAATTATCACTACTTTTTCCGCTTCTTCAATAGCATTTTGTGTAACGTCAGAATAAGCTCGAACTAAGCCACCAGTTCCAAGCAAAATCCCACCAAAATATCTTGTAACAATAACTACAACATTTACTAAATCTCTTTTTTGAAGAATATTAAGCATTGGTCCTCCTGCAGTGCCTGATGGCTCACCATCATCACTTGATTTTTCTACAATCTTTCCTTCTTCTAAAACTCTATATGAACTACAATTATGTCTTGCATCATAATATTTCTTTTTCATTTCTTTAATTTTATTTTCTGCTTCTTCTACACTTTCTACAAAAAAAATATTAGCTATAAATTTAGACTTTTTTTCAACTATCTCGCTTTGAATATGTTCTTTTATAGTAATCATATATTTTTTATCTCTTTTCTCTTAAATATATACAAACTTGTAACTAGCATAATAGCAAAATACACTACACATACTGCAATTGAAAATGGCAATGATATTGGTTCAAATTGTGGTAATTTTCCAAATAAATATATACTCAAATCCCAATTTGGTGTTACGAAAAATCTTAAAAATTTTGCTTTTTCGTAATGATATGCTAGTTCATTTATAAGTTCTGCACCCATTATTCCAAGTAGTGGTAATGCTATAGCTATAGGCGAATTTATAAATAACACACTTAAAGAAAATGCCAATGTCATTATTAGTAAGTATTGTGGAAGTATTGATAAGCCAGATAAAATCATATATTTAAATGTACTTATTTCTTCTACACTACTTGTTTTGAAATTGTATATTGAAGCTTTACCGACATAATCATTAAATCCATTCATTATTCCACCAAATATAAATTGTGCCAAAGCCATAACAACATAAGTTAAAATTAAAATAATTAGACATGCAATAAATTTTGCAATTAGTATTTTTATTCTTTTATATGGTCTTACCAATAATAGTTTTATAGTTCCTTTATTAAACTCTTCACTTACTATTGTTCCTGCAATTACTACAATTGCTATAGTTATAAATAATTGTGCATTAAAAAATATATTTATTTGTGAATAATCAGAATCTGATGCCAAAACCCATCTATCACCATCAGTATTTAAATACATATTTTCTTTTAAATTATTTTTTAAATCATATTCGCTTAAATATACAGTTTCTTCAACATTTTGCTTCGAATATTTCTCTTCATAAGTTAATGGCTTAGTTTTTTCTTGTTCTTTTAACATTTCTAATTCTTTTTTGCTATCTTCCCATCTTGTTAAAATTTCATTTTTGTTTGAATCTCCATAAGGTATATCTTTTTCAAGTCTCCATTCTAATGCTTGTTTTTTTACATTTATATCTAATAATTGTAAATCTATATTTGGATTATTACTCTCTAATTTTTGTTTTTCAAATGTTTTAATTTGTTCATTTACATCGTCTAACTCTGCTTGTACAAAAGTTCTCCAATCTCCAGAATTTAGCTTCTCCACAAAACTATCATATTCATTTTTAGCCTTTTCATAATTTTCTGTTCCCTCTAGCTCTATCATAGGATATATGTATTTATCTGAATTTGAAGAAATTACTTGCCATTGCCACGAATCATAATCATATTTTTGTAATAATATTGCTGTTTCAAGTTGTGATTTCATTGCAATATATTCTTCTTTGTAATTTGGATCACTCTTATCTAACCCATTTAATAAATCTGTATAAAATTCTACATCATTACTATTATATTTTTGAACATTGCTTTCAAAATATTTTGTAAGTACAATATTTAAAATCATAAAACCTATTGCTATTATTGCAATTACATATATTGCTTTTTTGTGAAATATTTTTGTTAATTCATTTTTTATTAAACTAATCAATTACATTACCCCCTGTCTTTTTAAGGAATGCATCTTCTAAACTTGTCAAGTCTTCACATACCTTATATATTTTTTTGTTTCTATTTACAAGTTTTGCAACAATCTCTGGGATTTCTTCTTTTGATGCATAAATTTTTAGAATATTACTATCTATTATTTCTATATTTTTCGACTCTTGCTTTGAAATGTCTCCAGTGCCTTGTTTTTGCTGTAAACTATCTTCTTTAATATGCTCTAAAGCTGAATTGTCTAATATATTTTCTACCCCTGCTGTACTATCTAATTCTATTTCGTATATCATTTTTCCATCTACTCTTTTGGCTTCCTCTAAAGTAGATGTTTCTATTATCTCTCCATTTTGAATAATTGAAACTTTATTACAAAAACTTTCAAGCTCCGCTAAATTGTGGCTTGAGATTAATATTGCCATTTTCTCTTCTCTTGCAAGTTTAGTAAGCAAGTCTCTTAATTGCTTTATTCCTTCTGGATCTAGGCCATTTGTAGGCTCGTCCAAGATTAATAAATTAGGCTTATGCAATATTGCTTGTGCAATTCCAAGCCTTTGCCTCATTCCTAAAGAATATTTAGAAACCTTATCTTTTATTCTATTTTCAAGTCCTACTAATTTTATAACTTCTTCTACTCTTTTTTGGTCAACATTTCTGTATAATCTTGCTATAATTTTTAAATTCTCTAAACCTGACATATACATATATAAATCAGGATTTTCTACAATTGTTCCTACTTTTTCTATTGCTTTTTCAAAATCTTTTTTTATGTCATATCCATTTATTTTTACTTCACCTGAAGTTATTTTTTGCAACCCAAGTATTAGCTTTATAGTTGTTGTTTTACCTGCACCATTTGGTCCTATAAATCCTAATATATCGCCTTCTTGCACTTCTAAAGAAACATTTTTTAAAATGTCTTTTTTGCCTATTTTTTTGTTTAAGTTTTTGCATTCCAAAACTTTTTCCATTTTTTAAATCATTCCTTTCCTTCAAGGCACAAAACTTGGTAAAAACAATTTATTGCATATTTTTTTACTTAACATCTGCCCTTTCATTTTTCATTATATATCATATCATTAAGTTATACTTTTTTCAATAAAAATTTTGGATTTATTTTTTTAAGAAAACAATAAATAAGAATAAATAAAGTTAAACTTTAAAATAAGCAGAAATTCTTAATTAGAACTTCTGCCATTTTTTTATTTTCACTTTTTATTTTTTATTTTTTCTATTTCTTCTTTAGTTAATCCTGTTACTAAACTTACTTTTTCTATTTCATCACCTAATTCTAGCATTTTTTTAGCTATTTCAATTTTTTCTTCCTTTTTTCCAATTTCTTTTCCAATTTCTTCACCTTGTTTTCTCGAATTTTGCATACTTATATTATAATTTAAAATCGCCATTTGCCTTGACCTATATAATTCCCATTCTTTCGGATCCATACTCATTGTGTCTACTATCTCCACAGCTTTTTTTATTTTTTTATTCTTTTTTACAGCCATTTTGATTTTCTCCTCCTCTCCTAAAATAAGCCAAAGCCATTGATTTAATTCATTTTCTATACTAGGATTTTGTTTTTGAAACTTGGGTAGTTCAATTGTTATCATTTCCAATTTATCTGTTAATAATTCTTCTTCTCGATTATATCCCATATCCACATACATTTCAGGTTTACTTTCTTCAAATTTCATATGTGCTATATTTAGAAAACTATTTCTTTTATAAAAATTAAACTTTAGTATACTTATAGTTATTAGCTTTCTTACTTGAGTATATAGTTCACCTTGTTTTAGTTGGTCATTAGACATAGCAACCAAATATCTTGTTTCTCTATCATCTATATTTCCTTCGTTTCCAACCTGCATTTCTACGTCAATTATAGTATCTTCGTTTATTGCGACTTTTAAATCTAAAGTTCCAGCTTTTACATCTGATAGATCTGGTGACATTTCGGGATTTTTTATCTCTATACTTCTTATTTTAGTTCCTAGTATTGATTCCAATAGGCTTTGTAGTAAATCTTTATTTTCTTCTTTTGAAAATACCCTTTTAAATACTACATCTGAAGTTAATGGTAATTTTTTTAGCTCATTTTTTTGATTTGACTTTTCTATAATCATCATCTCCTATTCTAGCATATTTTTCAAATTTATGCAATAACTTTTTAGGATTTTTATATAATTAATACTTATACTTTTTAAGTGATAAATATAGATTTATTTTTTGTAATACCTCCTTTCTTTTTTTATTTTTAAATCTGATTATTTTAATATAGTAGAATAAAAATAATTAAGTATAAATCAAATTGCTTGTACTACTCTAAATATTTGAATTAATCTTTAAAAGTTGCAACATTGAACAAATTTGAGTCTGCAAAATTTTGCATATTGTTTTTTATATGCTAGAAAAGTCAGTATGACTTTCCTAGTATATTAGCAAATAGGAAAGTTTTACTTTCCTATTTTATAAAAAGTTATTGCATAACATTATAATAACACAAAAAATTTACTTTTACAATAGAAAATGCTTATTTTTCAGTACTTTTCATCGCAAAATTTGACATTTTTCGACAAATCTTTTCCGCTAAAGACTAAATCACGATTCTCTAAACTCTTCACTTAGTTTTCCTATTGCCTTTGTTTCTATTCTTGAAACATAAGAACGAGAAATTCCCATACTAGATGCAATTTCGTGTTGAGTTTTAGGCTTTTGTCCATTAAGGCCAAATCTTAGCTCAATAATCGTTCTTTCTCTATCTTTTAAAACTTCTTTCATTTTTTTGTAGAGCTTTTTAACTTTCATTTTTAAGTCTACAACCTCTTCTATACTTCTTTCATCATTTTCCAAAACTTCTTCTAAAGTAACTACATTATCATCTTTGTCTTTTCCAATTGTATCATTTAAATAAACCTCTGCATTTAGTTTTTTTATAGATCTTAAATACATTAAAATTTCATTATCTATACATCTTGAAACATATGTAGAAAGCCTTGCACCTTTGTCTACGTCAAAACTTTTTATTCCTTTTATAAGTCCAATTGTTCCAATTGAAAGCAAATCATCTTGGTCAACATTTGTATTTGAATACTTTTTACAAACATGTGCAACTAATCTTAAGTTTCGCTCTATAAGCAGGTTTCTTGCTTCTTCATCTCCTTCTTTCATTTTTATTAGTGCTTCTTTTTCTTCTTCTGCTCTTAATGGTTCAGGAAAAAGTGTACCTCCTGAAATATATCCTACTACAAAAATTGAGGTTTTTAAAAAACTCAAAAATCCTGCTAGGCAAATATTTGAAAACATAAAATCATGCACCTCCATATTTTCATAACATATTGTATGTTATAAAAACACAAAAGTGCATGACCTTCTAAAAATTATTTTTATGTGCACATAAACTAGTTCTAATTTTATAATTGTTCTATTTCTTCTTTACTTAATCCTGTGAATTCAATAATTTCTTCTATTGGTTTATTTTATAGCGAAATTTATCGAATTCGAAATATGATATTTCCCATCTACATTACAAACAATATTCTCAAATTTATATTTTCCTGGATTTACAACAACTAGTGGTAAATTAATAGTTTTGCATTTTTTAGTTTTATAAATCGTAATATAATTTATCATATTGTTTTGAACATAGTATTTATCATCTCCAGAAAGTGTTTTTTCTACTTTCGATAGTCTTAAACTATTTGGAAGAGCAATTCTTACTTCTCCTTCATAATTTCCGCTAAATTCTACTTTTAGATTAATAGTGCTTCCTACTTGAGTCTTGCCATTTAAACTAATCTTTATATCTTTAGCTATATTCTTGTCGGAAATATCTTCTAAGCTTGTTCTGTAGTAATATGAAACCATCAAATCTTGTGAGTCTGTTTCAAAACTTATGTCTGCTAGTTGTTCATTATTTATCAATAATTTTTGTATTTGAACTCCATTTACTTTAATTGTTTTTTGTTTTCCATTCATTTTTAACAAAACAGTTTCTTCATTTCCAATTTCTTCTGAGTTGTTTTTGAAGAATGAAAGTATAGCAAATCTTAAATATTCATCTGCAGGAGAGTTTTTAATTAAATCATCAATTTTTTGCACCGCTTCTTTTTTGTTTATAAATGTCTCTATTGTTGCAATAATTGATTTATATTGTTTTGCTTCTTCATCAGTTAAAGAAATCTTGCTATATAACTCTTTTGCATTTTTGTAGTCTCCCATAAATTCGAAGCTTAGTGTTACAAGCAATTTATTATAATTTGAAATATCTTTTTCTTCTTTTAAGTACATCAAATCTTGCAATACAGGTTCTTGTTTTGCTGCTAGCCATAAGTAATATTCAAAAATATTATCATTTTTGCCTAATTCTATAAATGTACTATCTTTTGCGTATTCTCTTGCATAATATGTTACCATTGCAGCTAAAACTATATCATCTTTTCCGCTTCTTAAATTTTTAAGACCTATTCTCTCCCCATTATACAATTCCATATTTAGTCTATTTATTGTATTAGTATCTGTTTCATAATATTTATTTTTTACATCTTGTATTTTGTTATATGCAATTTGTGTGTCCAATCTTTCTGTTACAGTGCTTTCTACAAAATCTATATATCTAACATATTTTTCCATATTTTTGTTATATATTTCTAATACAATAGGATTTTTGGTTGGTTTTATTGATGCATTTGAAGTTATATTCATTGTAGTTTTTGCTTTAACTTCTTGGCTAGATTTTGTTACACTTACTTTATATTCTATTGCATCTGTCCCAGTACTACTTTTTCCTTTTATAACAGCTGTATAAGTTCCAATAGGTAGTTTTCCGAAATTTGCAGTTATCAAACTATTTGTTTTTCCTTTTGCAGTTAATGTTTTGTTTAATTCTTTTATAGTAAATTCATAATCAACATCATAATTTGTATCTGCAATTGCTGTTGCATTTAATACTAAATCATCATCCATTTTTATTCCTCTTGGCTCTACAGATTGAACAAAGAAATCTAATTTTGAAGTGATTTTCTTAGTTCCAACTCCAACCTCTAAGTCTTTGTTTGCAGAATGTGCTGTTACTCTGTATGTTGTTACATTATCTGGTAATTTAAATCTAATTTTAGCTATTCCACTATTATCTGTATTTACAGTCTCAAAGTGTGCAGTGTCAGCAAAATTTCCTCTTAGCTCGCCATCTCCGCCTCCTTTTCCACCATCTAGAGAGCTTATATCATCATAATAAGTTGAATAGGTATATACAGCCAAAGCTTTATCTGTATAAATTGTTTCTAATATATTTGTGTTGTCTTCTTCTATTTCAAATACAGCTTCATTTACAACACTTACATTTACATTAGATTTAAATGCCTTTCCGACTTTTGTAGTTTTTATAGTTAAAGTTACTTCTTCACCTGGCTTATATATTTCTTTATCTGAAGTTATCTCTACATCTACTTTTTTACTTTCTTCATCAATATCAAAATATCTATCTGGCATTCTATAGAATTTTCCATCTAAAAAATATGCTGATGTCATCTTTATGCCTGGAAAATCCTTATCTGTAAATTCGCGAGTAAAGTTATTTTGTGATAATACTTCTGTTTCTGAAATATTTTCTTTAAAGAAAATATTTAGCACTTTTCCTTTATTTTCTATATCTTTTCTGCTAGTAGTTGTTGCCTCTTGAAGTTTAAAATCAATTTTTTTGCCTTTTGTAAATTTTGTAGGATATCCTAAATCATAATCCCATAAATACCTATAAGTATAATAATCATCATTCCAAAAGGCATTAGTAATTTCGCCTAATCTATCATAGCTATCCTCACCCTCTAAAAATCCTGTATGATATCCATATTGTTCTTTATTATACCAGTCTTTGTATATAGTTGAAGTTTTTCTTACTCTTCTTCCTTTTGTATCTTTAAATATAAATTCTAATTCGTATGAATAGCTTTGAGTTTCTGTATCCTGTTTTTGCTTAATTTCATTATAATCAACTTCAATCTTACCATTTGTAGATTTTATAGTTTTTAATTTAGTTTTGTTTTCATCTTCTACTCTGTCATAATGTGGTTCCATTTGTTTTGTATATTCATTGTATTCTTCCCCATTTTGAACTTGTGTTATAATATTTTCTATTAGATTTACTTCGATTGAAGTTTCGTAAGTTCCGTTATACAGTTCTTTTAAGTCATATTCAGGTTTTACATTTTTGCTTGTATCTAACTTATATATTGTTGCTTTATACTTCTGCTCTGTAGAATGATCTTCTGCAACATAAATATCTCTTGTTATAAGTCTTGTTTCTAAATAAGTCTCAGCCTCTGTGTATTCTACATCATCTCCATTATATATGCTTACTTCTTGATATAAAGAATCTGTGACTTTAGAATCTTCACCTGTTAAAGTAATTGTAAAATGCGCTACTCCGTCTTCTCCTGTTTTAGCTCTATATGTTTTTTCTTCATAAATTGCTACTACGTTTTTGTTTGGAACTAAAAGACCTGTTATGTGTTTTACTTTTACATCAAAGTTTATTTTGTCTCCTATAAATCCATAGTTTTTATTGCAACTTACTTCATAAGTATAATTTTGAAGCTCATAATTTTTTATAGAAATACATTTTATGCCTACTTGAGTATCTTTGTAATACAAACTTACAGAAGTATAATCTGTATCTATATGGTTTTTAAGGTCAATTTTGTAAGTAAAGGTTCCATCTGGTTGTAATGAAATTTTTTGTTTTTGTCCATCATCTAGCTCAATATAGAATTCATCTTCTAGTTTTTCGTAAAAGAAGTCTTTTGGTACAAATCCCCAAATATTTATTGTATCTGTATTTTTGTATAGAGGTCTATCTGTGTAAATATATGCATGTGGGTAATTTTCAAAACTATAGTTATATACACCAATTACAAGTTCACCAGCAACTTTTGCATATTTTATTTTTTTAGAACCATCTGTTGCATTTTCAAGTTTTGCAATTCCTTGCTTATCAGTCTTTACAGATTTCCCATTATATTCAACATTTACATTTGAAGCTAAATTATTATTTTGAGCAACCCAAACTAAAACATCTCTTTCTGTTTCCATTGCATAAGCTGAAATATCTGTTATTTGAATAGGACAATGGAATAACTCTTTTCCAGCTGAAGATTTTACTTTTGCAACATAATATCCTTTTGTTAATGTTTGCTTAAATACTAAATTTCCATAATAATTTTTAGTCTTATTTTCTACTTCATACTCCCCTTGTCTTACTGCTTTAGCATAATTTGCTGTATCTACATATTCTATAAAATCATCTATAGTAGAAAATTTTGCAATTTCAACTTTCCCAAATTGTTGCCCTTCCTTACTTGCAGAATAAGGAATGTTTACGAATTCATTTGCTCTTGCAGTTATAATTCCATCTATTGAATTATTTACCAACTCTGCTGTAGCCCCATCTTCATTATCTATTGTAAATTCAAATTTGTAGTCATCTTCTAAATTTTGATTTTCAGCTGTTAAATTTTTTGAAATAACTATTGTGTATTTTTTTCCTTTTTCAAGCTTGGCACTTGGAGTTAATCTCCATATTCTTCCTAGATGGTCCCATGTTCCCTTTATGGTTGGAGAAATTTTTACATATTTTTCTAAATTTTTTACTGTAGCATACGAAAATTCAATATCTATTATGGTATTTTGTTTTGCATTTTCGTCTCCATTAGATGGATAAGTTGATGTAACACTAAATTTATTTGAAGTTTGATATGCCCAGCTATCTTGAGTAATTTGATTTTTTACGTATTGTAATTTTAAAATAGTATTATCTGGTATGTTTTGTTTAAATTTAAGTTTATATTCATTTTTGTTTAAAGTTTTTTCAATTGTATAATCTAATGCAGGCTCTACATAAATACTTTTTTGAACAGCTTCTGTATTTACATTATCTCCTTCAACAAAAATTGTAAATTCTGAATCTTTTGCAACTACACCTGATTCAAGTTTTGTTGGCTCTATTGCTTTTATGCTTATAAGATTAGCTGTTTGTTCTTCGCCAATTAAAGGAGTGTTTTTCAAATTCATTCCAAGTGTAAATATAATTAAAACAACTGCTGCCATAGATAAGACCTTAGCAAATCTTTTGTAATTTTTAAATTTAGATTTTTTGTTTTCTGTATTGAATTTTGTGTTCTTTGACATTTTTGAATAATTCTGGTTTGATGATTTTTCTTGGTTTTTCATTTGGTTCGATTTAACTTTTGAACTTTCATTTTGAATTGTTTGTGCTTTTTGCTTTTCTTGTTCGATTTTTTGAATTATTTTTTGTTCAAATTCTTTTGATGGCTTAATTGTGCCATTTAATTTTTCTTTTATTATTTTATCTAATTCATTGTTATCCATTTAAATTCCTCCTTTCTGATTCTTCATTTTTTATAAGTATTTTTTCCAGGTCTTTTCTTGCTTTTGAAAGCCTTGATTTTACAGTTCCTTCAGGTATGTTTAAAATCTTTGCAACTTCTTTTACACTAAAATCTTCAAAATAATAAAGCATAACAGTTTCTTTTAAATCTTTGCTTAAATTTTTTAATAAATTTCTTGCATCTTGTTCTTCTAACCTATCTTTTTCGGTATATTGCAAATTGCCTAAACTTTCTGGAGTACAGTTTTCAAGATATATAACTTTTTTATTTTGGTTATATATTTTGTAACACTCATTAATTAAAATTCTTGTAAGCCAAGTTTTAAAAAGTTCCTCTTTTTTTAAGCTTGCAATTTTTTCAAATACAATTATTGTTGTGTTTGAAATCGCATCATAAATCTCATCTTCATTCTTTAAAATTCCAAAAGCAACTCTATACATTGCTTGCACATTTTCTTGAATGATATTTCCGATTTCATTTACATCTCCTTCTTTAGCTTTTTTTACTTGTTCAATGTTCATTTATTTACCACATCTCCTTTTGTATTAATTTTTTCCTTACAAAATGTGCTGTTACAATTGGCATAGCTTTAGTGCATTGCTATTGACAATATTATAATTAACTGCAAATTGTAACAATGTGCTTTTATACTCTTTAGATATTTTTTCTTTTTCTTAGGTTCACTTTTTTTAAAATTTTGTGCAAAAATTGCACATATGTTGTAGCCACTTTTCTTATTAATTAAAATTATATATTTTTTAATATAAAAAATCAATATATTAATATTAATTTAAATTTAGAAATTCTATAATTGAAAATTTGCTATCTTTCACAGAAGTTCATAATCATCAAATAAGTAAATTTGTAAAATTGCAAAACAAATTAACTAATATTAAACAAAATATATTTATTTTTATGAATAATTTCTATGACCCCCCATTTTTGATACCAAGCTGAGGATTGATTGTGTTCTATTTTAGCTATATTTTTAATTCCAAAAAAATAGACTTCATTATAAATAAGGCTTATTTTTTATTCTCGTAAGTTTTAAAGGTATTATTCAACAATACATCACATCTTTTGTTTGGTTTCAAAATTTACGTAGAAATTTTTTGAAAAATTTATATAGTCTGTTCCATTTCCACTTCATATTTTTTTTTAAATATAATACATTTATATGGATGGGAGTGATTTAATTGCATTTTTTATCAGATGTTATTAAAGGAATAGCTATAGGAGCAGGTGCAATTTTGCCTGGAATTAGTAGTGGTGTATTATGCGTAGTTTTTGGAATTTATGAAACTTTACTTAATTGTGCATTGAATTTTTTTAAAAACATAAAATATAATTTCAAAATTCTATTTCCTATTGCCTTAGGCGCATTTATAGGAATTGTTTTGTTTGGAAATATCTTAAAATACGTCTTTTACGCATACCCTATTCAAACTAAATCAATTTTTATTGGGCTAATAATTGGAAGTATTCCTGAATTATTTAAAAATGCTAACTCGTGTAAAAAAGATAATATAAATCATATCAGCAGAACCGATTCTGATTCTAAATCTCATATTAACTTTAACAGAAAAACTATTTTTAATTTACAATATTTGTTTTTTTTAGTTTTCTCCTTTGTTATAGGTCTTTTGTTGGTGTATTTAGAAGAGAAATATCATTTTTCTAATGAAAATAATTATTTCAGTTTTTTATATTTACTATTATCTGGACTCCTAATGTCTGCAGGAGTTATAATTCCGGGAGTTAGCAGTACTCTAATACTTATGCTTTTGGGTGTATATAATGCATATTTGATTTCCATTTCTTCTTTATACATACCTTTTTTATTTCCTCTAACAATTGGACTCATTGTAGGTTCTATATGTTGTATGAAATTGATTAAATTCTTACTAGATAATTTTCATACACAAACTTTTTTTAGTATAATCGGATTTACAATAGGTTCAGTTTTTGTACTTTTTCCTAGGATTTCATCTTTAAATGAAGCAATTTTAAGCATTCTTTGCATTACTCTTGGTACTTTTATAGTATGTTTTCCACTTAGTGAAAAGGCTTAACTTATTGTTGCATCTTTGTTCAATACTATTAAAAAACTTGCAATCAAAAGTAAAATAATTTACATAACTATTGCCAATTTTGGAAATTCATGATATAATATAATAGAATTTAAAAGAACATAAGCACAAAAATAAATAAATACTTGTTTTTTATCTGATTTTGTGTCTTAAAGAAAGGAAGAAAAAAATGCACATATTTTTATTAATATTATTAGTTATTGCTATAATTTTATTAATTGCATCAGTTAAAGTAGTAAAACAATCAGAAGTATACATTATAGAAAGACTTGGTAAATTCCATAAAGCTGCAGATGCAGGTCTTACCATAATTATACCTTTTGTAGACAGAGTTAGTTCTGTAGTTTTGTTAAAAGAGCAAACAATGGACATTCCACCACAAGGCGTTATTACAAAGGATAATGTTACAATTAATATAGATATAGTAGTATTCTACCAAATTACAGATCCAGTAAAAGCTGTTTACGAAATTCAAAACTTGAAGAAAGGTGTTGAATATCTTGCAATTACATCAATTCGTGATATTGTTGGTAAAATGGATTTAGATGAAACATTTAGTTCTCGTGATTCTATCAACTATCAATTATGCACAATGCTTGGAGATGCCACAGATAAATGGGGTTGTAGAGTAAACAGAGTTGAAGTTCAAAATATTAATCCTCCTGAAGATATCAGAGATGCAATGGAAAAACAAATGAACGCAGAACGTAATAAAAGAGCATTAATTCTTGAAGCAGAAGCTCAAAAGCAATCAGAAATTACAGTTGCCCAAGGTAAAAAAGAAGCTGCAATCTTAGAAGCAGAAGCAGATAGTGAAGCTAAAGTAAGACGTGCAGCAGGTGAAGCTAGAGCAATAAGAGAGGTTGCAGAAGCTAAAGCTAAAGAAATTGAAATGGTTTATAATGCTATGATGAAATCTAAACCTGATGAGAAATTAGTACAACTTAAGTCTTTAGAAGCTCTTAAAGATATTGCACAAGGTGAATCTAACAAAGTATTTATTCCATTTGAAGCAACATCAGCTTTAGGTGCACTTGGTACTGCAAAAGAGATTTTAAAAGATGAAAATAGCAAGAAAAAAGAGAAAAAATAATTATTAAAATTTATTCAATAACCTAGAAAAAAAGATGATTCTTTTATAAATTGAATCATCTTTTTTATTTAATCAAATATCCTATTTTCTGATTAGTTTATTTAATTGCAAAATTAGATAAATATTACATAACAATTAAAATCTTTTCATCTCAAATTTCGACAATTTCTTTATTTCTATTTAAAAAATTTAATTAATTCATATAAATTTATAAATGTTTTTTCTTCTGTCTTTATATCTTCTATTTCTAGATTTTCTCCTTCCATTTTGTCTCCTAATACAAGTACATAAGGAGTTCCAAGTACTTTAGCGTCTTTTATTTTTGCACCGATTGATAGGTTTTCTCTATCATCTAAAATTGAGTCAATTCCATTTTCTTTTAAAGTAGTATAGATTTTTTCTGCAAGTTCCACTTTATTAGCATCTTCAATTTTTGGAATTATTTGTAATTTGTATGGAGCAATATTTTTCGGAAGTGCAAATCCACATGGATTTCCATTTTTGTCGTTTATAACACATGCTTCATATAGTGTTGCAACTGTTCTACTAACTCCAATTCCATAACATCCCATATAATATAGACTTTGTTTTCCTTCTTGATTTATGTATGTGCCATTCATCATTTCTGAATATTTTAAGCCAATTTGGAAGATGTGTCCTAGCTCGATTGTTCTTACTTCTTCTAGCTTAGAAATATCTGTAATTCCATATTCTTTTTCAAGATATTCTTTATAATCTTCTCTTTCTAGTATTTCTGTGTTAAGTCCTATTCCTGTGTTTTGATCTATTAATATTTTGTCTTCTCCCATTGGAGATTTAAACATAAATTCTTCTGATTTTTTTCCTCCAATTGCACCATTGTCAGCAGCTATTGGCATTACATCTAATCCTAATTGTTCAAAAATTTCCAAAAATGCTTTTCTTAAATTAGTGTAAGATTTAACCATTCCTTCTTCGTCTTTATCAAAACTGTATGCATCAAGCATTGGAAAGCATTTACCTCTTAGTAAATATCCTCTTGTTCTTATTTCGTTTCTGTATTTTTCTCCTATTTGATAAAATGTTGCAGGAAGTGTTTTGTATGTTTTTAGCTTTTCTCTTGCAAATTCAAGCATAGCTTCTTCAGCTGTTGGTGCTAAACAGAAACTACCTTTATTTGAATCTACTATAAGCATTGTTCCATCATTTACATATCCATCATATCTTCCTGAATCTTTCCACATTTTGTCTGGTTGTAATGTTGGAAGTGACACTTCTATACAATCATATTTGTTTAGTGTTTTCACTATTATCTCTTCTAATCTTCTTTTTACTAATAATGGAATATTGTTATATGCAAATATTCCTGCTCCAAATTGTACTAATTGACCTGATTGTAACAAAATACTTTGTCCTGGATACATTTCATCTATATTGTTTAATTTTATAGTTCCTAATCCTGTTTTTGATAATCTCATTTATATTCCTTCTTTCTTTTTCTACGCGAAGCTATTCTATATTTACTATAAAACATGGCTTTTAACATAACTACATATTATCGCTTTGATGTAAACTATTTTATCACAAATAGACTGTAAAAGTCAATAATTTCGCAATTTTAAAATAAACAATCTATTTAAACCTTCCATTAACTACAGAAATCATTATTAATTTAGCTTGCTTTTTTGTTTCTAAGCTCGGTTGCATATTTAATTGTTGCTTCATTTATCTCTCCTGAAGAAATTCTAGCTATTTCGTTTATAACCTCATTTTCGTTTAATAATTTTATATTTGTATTTGTTCTTTCATTTTTTACGTTTTTGCTAATAAAATAATTGTAATCTGCTCTTGCCGCAATATTTGGCAAATGAGAAATACACAATACCTGATGATTTTTTGAAATCCTACTAAGCTTTTCTGCCACTTTATTTGCTGCTTTTCCACTAATTCCTGTATCTATTTCGTCAAATACTAAAACTGGCATTTTGTCTGTATTTGCAAGAACTGTTTTAATAGAAAGCATTACTCTTGACATTTCTCCTCCTGATGCTATTTTTGAAAGTTCTTTTTCATCTTCTCCTAGATTAGTAGAAATATATATTTCTATTTTGTCTTTTCCTGTAGAATAAAATTCATCTTCTATATAATCTACATGTATATTTATTTTTGCATTTTTCATTTCTAAATCTTGTAAATTTTTATTTATTTGTGAAGATAATTCTTTTGCATTCTCCTTTCTTAAATTGTGAATTTTTAAAGCTATTTCTGTCATTTTTTGTTCGACTTTATTTTTTTCATTTTTTAGCTCATTGTTTCTTTCTTCTAAATTTTCTATTTTATCTATTTCTTGTTTTATTTCTTCATTATATTGTAAAATTTCTGCAATAGAATTTCCATATTTTCTTTTTAAATCATAGATTAAGTCTAATCTTTCTTCTATTTGATTTCTTTCTTGTTCATCAAAATATGTGTCTTTTCTATAGCCTGAAATGTCTTTTGAAATCTCTTGCAATTCATAATATACACTTTTTAAATTATTTGCAGTTTGCTCATATTTTTTGTCTATTTGTTCTATTTTTTCCAATGCCCTAATACTTGTACTTAATAAATCAATTGTGTTTTCTCCAAGTGCCATATCTGCCTCAGTTAAAGAATTTGCTATTTTTTCTGAATTCATTATAATCTTTCTTTTTTCTTCTAACTCTCCTTCTTCTGATTCTTTTAGATTAGCAACTTCTATTTCGTTTATTTGATATTTAAGTAAATCTATTTTTCTTTGTCTTTCTTTGTCATCTCCATAATTTTCTTTAAGTTCTTTGTTTATTTCGTTATATCTTGTATAATAATTTGAATATTCATTTTTTAATTCTTCGATTTTGTTACCAATAAAACCATCCAAGTACTTTTGATGTTCTTTTATGTCTAATAAATTTTGATTATCATTTTGACCATGTATCTCTATAAATTTACTCATAAAGTCTTTTAGCTCATTTACAGTTACCATTCTTCCATTTATTTTGCACATATTTCGCCCATTTATATTTATCTCTCTTGAAATTATTATATTTCCATCAATAGAGTACTCACTTTTTGGATTATACATGCATAGCTCTACATAGGAATTAGTTTCTCCTTTTCTTATCATTTCTTTTGAGAACCTTCCTCCTGAAATTATACCTAATGAACCTAAAATTAAAGTTTTTCCTGCTCCTGTTTCTCCTGTTAATACATTTAGACCCTTATTAAAATCTATTTCAACATTTTCTATTATTCCTATATTTCTAATATGTAAATTTGTAATCATATAGCGACCTCCATTATAAAAATACCAAACAAAGCAATACAAAACTCTGTTTGGTATTATTATACATCATTTTTAATTTTTGTCAATAGTTTTTCGAACATTTTTTTGTAAAATTTTAATTAACTAAAAAACTACACTCATAATAGGTAGTTTTTACACATATTTATCTATCTTAATCACAAATCTTCCTTTTCTAGTGTTTCCAGCAATTTCTCTGAATTCAAATCTTCCTTTACCACGAATTGTTATGGCGTCTCCCACTTTAACTTCTTTAGATGCTTTTGTTTCTACTTGGTGATTTAAAAATACTCTTTCTTGTTTTAAAATTTCTTGTGCTTTACTTCTTGAAGTTTTTGCAAGAGTACTTACTATATTATCTAATCTTAATGAAATAACTACAGAAGAAATCTCAACTTTGCTTACTTCTACATTTTTTAGTTCAGAAATATTTTCTATTGAAAACTCAGCACTTTTAAACCTTGTTAAATTTGACAAATTTTGAAGCAAGTATTCTATAACTTCACATTTAGCAATTATATCTGCTCCCACTCTTTCAACTAAAATATCTCCAATTTTTTCTCTTTCAATTCCTACTTTTATACATGAACCTAAATATTTTCTGTGATCATATTGGCCTTCTAATTCAGATGGAAGTTTAATTCTAATTAAAGATATGATTTTTTCATCATTTTTTCTAGACATTTCTTCTGTTAGTTTTTCTGGATAAATTACAAGTATTTTTCGCTCGACGTTATCTTTGCCTCCAAAAAAATAGTATTTCTTATAATCGACTTTTTTTAATAATTTTATTGCCATTTCTTGTTCATTCAAAGTTAAAAAATCTGTATACTGAATTTTATTTTTTATTTTTGTAAATTCTAGCTTGTCCAAAATTTTTGCAGCTAAAAGTCTTTCATCTTGATTTTTATATTCGTCTAATATATCTGTTTTGCTCATTTTTTTTCCTTTCTTTTTAAAGAGTTATGCTAAATCTTATACAACTTATTGCTATCGTATTAATTTATCTAATTGCAAAATTAGGTGATTAATACATAAAAACCTCACTATTGCCAAGTGAGGTTTTTCATTTAAGCCGTTTCTTTATTAAGTGTTGGTCTTGCTTTTCTGATATTTGTTGTATTATCTGTTTTTTGTGCTCTTGATTCATCAATAACAACCTCTGGTTCTTTGCCATTTAATACTGTATCTCTTGTAACTGTGCATTTTGCAATTTTTGGATTTGAAGGAATTTCGAACATTATATCTGTCATTATTTCTTCTATTATAGATCTTAATCCTCTCGCTCCTGTTTTTCTTTCTATTGCTTTATCTACAATTGCAGATATAGCATCATCTTCAAATACAAGTTCTACATTATCTATTTCAAATAACTTTTTATATTGTTTTACTAAAGAATTTTTAGGTTCAACCAAAATCTTTCCAAGAGCTTCTTTATCTAGTTCTTTTAAGGTTGCAATTACAGGAAGTCTTCCTATAAATTCTGGAATAAGTCCAAATTTCAGTAAATCTTGTGGCAATAATTCTTCAAATACTTTGTATTTGCTTACTTCTTTTTCACTTTCTATTTTTGAACCAAATCCAATTGATTTTTTTCCTGTTCTATCTTTAATAATATTTTCTAATCCTTCAAAAGCTCCCCCACAAATAAATAAAATATTTGATGTATCTATTTGTAGCATTTCTTGATGTGGATGTTTTCTTCCACCTTGTGGTGGTACTGAAGCAACTGTTCCTTCTATTATTTTTAAAAGGGCTTGTTGAACACCTTCTCCACTAACATCTCTTGTAATTGATGGATTTTCTGATTTTCTAGTTATTTTATCAATTTCATCTATATATACAATTCCACGTTCTGCTCTTGAAATATCTCCATCTGCAGCTTGGATTAGTTTAAGAAGAATATTTTCAACATCTTCTCCTACATATCCTGCTTCTGTTAGAGTTGTGGCATCAGCAATTGCAAATGGAACTTGTAATATTTTAGCTAAAGTACTGGCCAAAAGAGTTTTTCCACATCCTGTAGGTCCTAAAAGTAAAATATTACTTTTTTGAATTTCTACATCATCATTTTTTTTCATTACATCTTCATTAAATATTCTTTTATAGTGGTTATATACTGCAACAGCTAAAACCTTTTTTGCTTCTTCTTGCCCTATAACATAATCATCTAATATTGTTTTTATTTCTTTTGGGCTTATTATTTTTTCTTTTTCTTCATCTATATATTCATCATCTATATCATTTAATAATTCATCTTCTATTATTCCATTGCATAGGTTTACACATTCATCACAAATATATACTCCTGGTCCTGCAATTATTTTTTTTACACTTTCTTGTGGTTGACCACAAAATGAACATCTTATATTTTTAGGCGCATTATTTGGCATATTTTTAAAATTCCTTTCTATTTTCTTTTGGTTAAAATTTCATCAATAAGACCATACTCTAAAGCCTCTTCTGCTGTCATATAATGATCTCTTTCTGTATCTTGCATTATTTGTTCTAATGGTTTTCCTGTTCTATCACTTAAAATTTTATTTAGTCTTTCTCTTGTTTTTATTAAATTTTCTGTATGAATCTTGATATCTGTTGTTTGGCCTGTAAATCCATTTCCTCCGATTAATGGTTGATGTATTAAAATTTCTGCATTTGGAGTTGCATATCTTTTTCCTTTTTCTCCATTTGCAAGTAATACTGCTCCAAAGCTTGCAGCTAAACCAATACAAGTTGTAGATACAGGGCATTTGATATAATTCATTGTGTCTACTATTGCTAAGCCATCTGTTACACTTCCTCCAGGTGAATTTATGTAAAGATTTATTTCTTTATCTGGATCTTCTGACTCTAAGAATAAAAGTTGTGCTACTACTAAGCTTGCAGTTGTAGCATTTACATCTTCTCCTAAAAATATAATTCTGTCTTTTAATAATCTTGAAAAAATATCGTAAGATCTTTCTCCTTTGCTTGTTTGTTCAATTACGTAAGGGACTAAGCTATTGTTTATCATTTTTATTTCCTCCTTGTATAATTCAATGAAAAACGTCGAATTACTGCGTTGATTTTTTATTGAAAATCCTCAACATACCTTATGTACGCCTCTGGTATTTCAACAAAAAATCGCCTTGTACTTCTCGTTTTTGATTGACTTCTTTAAATTTTTTAATTATTAACTTTTGACTAATTTCTTTTATTTCGATTATTTAAAATCAAAAAGGGTTCAAAAAATTTTTATTAAATTTTTTAAACCCCCTTTTTACTTTTTTTATTGCTTGCTAATATGTAAATTTGACATTACAAATTTAGTTTTAGAACTTATTTGTTTTTCTTTGCAACTTCTTTTGCATTTTCTATTAAGAAGTTTATAGCTTTCTCGTTTTGAATTCCTTGTTTTAAATATTCTTTAATATTATCATTTTTCTCTAATTCTTCAGCTGTTTTTCCATAATTTTTAGCCATTTCTTCTAATTTTTCTTTTACATCTGCATCTGTTGCTTCTATTTTCTCAGCTTTAACTATAGCTTCTAAAGCAAGTCTTGATTTAATAGCGTCAATTGCTTGAGGTTCATATTCTTTTCTAAATTCTTCTTCTGTTTTGTTAAGCATTTTTAAATATTGCTCTAATTTAAGTCCTTGATAAGACATTCTTTGTTCCATATCTTTAACCATGTTGTCAATTTCTACTTCTATCATTCCTGCAGGAATATCTACTTTCATGTTTTCAGTAACTGCTTTAATTACAGTATCTTCTTTTTCATATTTAGTTTTTTGTTCATTTTCTTTTTCAAGTCTTTCTTTGATGCTATCTTTTAGCTCTTTTAAAGTATCGAATTCACTAACATCTTTTGCAAATTCGTCATCAAGTTCTGGTAATTCTTTCTTCTTTATTTCATGAACTTTTACTTTAAATGTTGCATCTTTTCCTGCTAAATCTTTTGAAAAATATTCATCAGGGAATTTAACATTGATGTCTTTTTCTTCATCAATCTTCATTCCTATTACTTGATCTTCAAATCCTGGAATAAATGAACCACTTCCTATTTCTAGGCTGTAATTTTCAGCTTTTCCACCTTCAAATGCTTTTCCTTCTACAAATCCTTCAAAATCTATTACTGCAATGTTTCCATTTTCTACAGGTGTTTCTACACTTATAACTCTAGAATTCTTTTCTTGCATTTGTTTTAGGTTGTTTTCAATGTCACTTTCCTCTACATTATACTCTATTTTTTCAATTTCTATACCTTTATATTTTCCAAGCTCTACTTCAGGCTTTGTTGCAACTACAGCTGTGAATACTAAATCTTGTCCTTTTTCCATTGTAACAATATCAACTTCTGGTTTTCCTACAACTTCTACTTTACTTTCTTCTATAGCATTTTCATATTCTTCTCCTGCTATTTCGTTAAATGCATCTTCATAGAATATTTCCTTTCCATAGTATTTTTCTACTATAGCTTGTGGTGCTTTTCCTTTTCTAAATCCTGGTATATTGAAATATTTTGCATTTTTGAAATATACTTTTTTAATAGCATTTTCAAATTTCTCTGCTTCAACTGTTATTTCTAATTTAACTTCATTTGCGTTTTCTGTTTTTTCTACTTTACAACTCATTTAAAATCTTCCTTTCTTTTTTGTCTTACATTTACGTATTGCATTTATAAAAAATATGCATATAACTTGGGCGCAACTTCCATTATTATATCACATTTTTGGAAAAATGCAACAAATTTTCAAATATTTTTCAAAAATTACTTGTATTTTTCTAAAATTTATGATAAACTATTAAATAGTCAGTTAATTTTTTTTAATTTAGGAGGTGCAATTAATTATGGCAAAATGCGCAGTATGTCAAAAAGAACCTGTTTATGGAAATAAACTTAGTATTACACGTTCACATATAAGTAAAAGAACAACTCGTACTTGGAAGCCAAACTTAAGAAGTGTTAAAGCAGAAGTTGATGGAGAAGTTAAAAGAATCAAAGTTTGTGCTAAATGCTTAAAGAATGGAAAAGTAAAAAGAGTTTCTTAATTTAAAGATTTAAAAAAAGAGCTTAAAGGTAAGCTCTCTTTTTTTATTCTTCAGGTTCCTTTTTTCCTCCGTCCCAAAAAGGAACCTCAAAAGAAACCTTACTCCTTAATCCCAAATATAAATTTTACAATCCCTCTTAGTGCTTTAGGAACTTTTTTTACAACTATAGTCATATATGTACCTCCCTTTCTAAACCTCACAATTTTTGGCTATATAGAATATTTCTAAAAATCGATCTATGCAAAATACCAATGCATATTATTTCTAGCAAACAAGCCATGCAAGCCCAACAGCAGTAATTGCTAATCCTATTATAAAAAGCCAGCCAGCGATTGGAAGTAACAATACAAGCAAAATTCCAAGTCCTAAGCCAATAAAACATACACCTATTGTTTTTTTGAGTGCATTAAAAAACATAACATTACCTCCAATATTTTTTTTTTCTTATATATTATATTAGAGTTTGTCGTTTTATGTTACCCTCATTACATAGAGAATTGTTATTTAATCTTGAATACATATACACTCTTGCAAATTAACATTTTTCTTTTATCCTCTTATACTTGCCCAATATGATCTTCCAAAAAGTTTTATCATTTCTGTCATATTCTTTTTATCGTCTTCTGACAATTCTTTGTATCCCTCATACAATTTTGGCATATTTGTTTTCCAGCTAATTGAAATCTCTGAAAATTTTGAAGCAGAAGTTGAATTAAAAATATCAAATATTGCATCAAAAAATAGTCTTCTTTGTTCTATAGTTGTACTTTTTAGCCATGTTTTCATTGTATCATTCATTACTTCACTTGACTTAGTAGTTTCTTTTAATTTAACCATTTGTTTTCCAAGAACTTGCCACGAATAAATATCATGTTGATATATTCCTTTTTGAATACTTTGAACTACCTCATATCCTTCGCCATGTTCCATAATCCTGCCTATTACAGACCCTTGTGGTATGTAAGTATACACCTTGTCCAAAATTTCTTTGTTTTCTATATTTTTTATAAATTCTTCATCAAAGCCTGGTCCATCATAATTTACTACTTTAACTATTCTTTCTTGAATTTTTTGAGGTGCAGTAACTGCAGCATAAATTGCAACATTTCCACCTTTTGAATGTCCGCCCAAAATCATTTTTTTGTTTTTATATTTATTTGCTATTTTTTCTAAATATTCTTTTGCTGAAATTTGAGATGCCACATTTTTCATAAAAGCCATATTAAAATCTTCTTTCCACCCCAAAATTGTGCCATCTGTTCCTTCGAAAGATAAATACATTAATTTTTTAGATATATGTATTGTAATTGCAGAAAATTGCCTTTCTGCTTCTATATCATTATTTTTTACATAATCTGTTACAATCAAGTCTTTAAATCTTTTACTTTTTCCAAGTTTTGTTATTAGCTCTTTATCTCCATTATAGTTAAACTCTTCATTTTTAAAATTTTTCATTTTATTTGAAATACTCTCTATTGTTTCTTCATCTTCTAATTCAATTTTATCAAATAATAAATATGAAAATCTTGCAAAAATCATATTGTCTATTTCGTTTATTCCAAATTCATCATTTATTGGAATATCTCCTCTCCAATCCAAGTATTCATTTATATTTGCCATTTTTCTAATCATTCCCTTTCTTTACTAAATTAAAAGTATTATACCATTCTCTATTAGCTTTTTCAAGTTTAATAAATAATCCTTTTTCTTAAGTCTAAAAAAGAGGTTGTGTTGCTACACAATCTCTTTACTACATTTTATTTTATCAATTCTTTATGCAATTTTTGCAAAATATCATTAGATACTATCTCTTTAAACATAATTGAAATCTTAGATTCAGCAACTTCCATACTCAAAATTTCAGCTTTTTCCTCGTCTAAAATATTCATCACATTTTTTAAAACTGAGTTATTACTCATTATTCCATTTCCAATTATAGAAATTCTAGTAATTTCTTTATATGTGCAATCTAAGTTTTGCAACTCTGTTTCTAATAAATTTGTAAATTTGCTAAACTTATCTTTTGAAATAGTAAAAGACATATCTAAATTCTTGTCACTATTATTTATTAAGTTTTTGACTCCGATTTCGTTTATAACAAATTTGTTATAAATACTATTAAAGTCCTGAGTACTGTATTTTTTTGAAACTCCATGCACATATATTAATTTATCATTTTTTACTATATTTTTTATTAAAATTCCTTCTACAGGTTTATTGTTTATTTCTGTGCCTTTTCCTTCCTTAAATGTTGACTTTGCTATGATAGGTACTCCAAACTTTTCCCCAACTTCCACACATCTATTGTGTAAAACCTTTGCTCCCTCATCCGCAATATCTAGCATCTCTTGATATGAAAGTGAATCTATTTTTTTTGCTATTGTTACTTGATTTGGGTCTGTTGTATAAATTCCATCAACATCTGAAAATATATAGCAATGATCTGCTTTTATTTTTGCAGCAATCGCAACAGCTGTTGTATCTGACCCCCCACGACCTAATGTAGTAATATCACCTTTTTCGTTTATTCCTTGAAATCCTGCAACTATAACTACTTTGCCTTGGTCCAGTTCCTGTTTAATTCTTGTGGTATCTATGTCTTCAATTATTGCATCTTGATTTGTGTTATTTGTTTTTATTCCTGCTTGCCAACCTGTTAAAGAAATTGTAGGAACATTATCTCTATTTAGCAAAATACTAAGTTTTGCCATAGATACTTGTTCCCCTGTACTTAAAAGCACATCCATTTCTCTTTCATTTGGCATATTTGAAAGCGTTGCCGCTTCTTTTATAAGATTATCTGTTGTTTTTCCTTGTGCAGAAACTACTGCAACTACTCTTTGGTTATTATTGTAAAATTCTTTTATTTTATCAGCTACTAGGTTTAATTTTATATTATCTGCAACTGAACTACCTCCAAATTTTAATACTATTGTGTCCATTTTTGGCACCTTCTTTTTTAATTTCAAAGGATTATTTAATTATAAATATTCCTATATTATTATATTGTTATTTTAAGTTATATGTTAAATATATACTAAAACCATTATAACACACACATAAAATGATTTATATATTGCTTTTAAGATAAGCCTCAATAAACCCGTGAATCTCGCCATTCATAACCGCTTCGATGTTTCCTGTTTCAAAATTTGTTCTATGGTCTTTTACCATTGTATATGGGCAAAAAACATAAGAACGGATTTGACTTCCCCAAGCTATATCTCTTTGCACTCCTTTTAATTCTTCTATTGTTTCTTTATTTTCTCTTTCTTTTAAATCTAACAATTTAGATTTTAACATTTGCATTGCATATTCTCTGTTTTGAACTTGTGAACGTTGCGTTTGACAAGCTGTTATTATTCCTGTTGGAATGTGTGTAAGCCTTACAGCAGAAGATGTTTTGTTTATATGTTGTCCTCCTGCCCCTGAAGCTCTATATACATCCATTTTTATATCATCAGGATTGATGTATAAATCTACATCATCTTCAATTTTTGGAATCACTTCTAATGAAGCAAAAGATGTATGTCTTCTTCCTCCACTATCAAAAGGTGAAATTCTAACTAATCTATGTACTCCCATTTCTCCTTTTAAATATCCATAAGCATTTTCTCCATTTACTTCAAATGTAACACTTTTTATTCCTGCTTCATCACCTTCTATGTAGTCAAGCTCTTTTACTTCATATCCATTTTTTGCTGCCCATCTTGAATACATTCTATAAAGCATTTCTGCCCAATCTTGAGATTCTGTTCCTCCTGCTCCTGGATGAAGCGTAAGTATTGCGTTATTTGAATCATATTTTCCCGATAATAAAGTTTGTAATTCATAGTTTTCTATTTCTTTTTGTATTTTTTGTGTATTTGAAATTATTTCTCTTTCTAAAGATTCATCTTTTTCTATTTCTGTCAATTCCATAAATTCTTTTATATTTTCAATTTCTCTTATTATTTCTCTATATTTCGTAACTTTGCTTTTTCTATGTTTTATTTCTGATAAAACTTTATTACTGTTTTTTTGGTCATTCCAAAATCCATCTTGCATAGTTTTTTCTTCTAATTCTTTTAGCTCTTCTTCAAGTTTTGGTATGTCAAAGTGAATCACCTAAACTTTTTAATTTGACTTCGTTTTCATATAAGATTTTTTTTGTCTCTTCAAAATCCATAATTTTTTCACTTCCTTTTTAATGCACTTATTTTACCAAATTTCTAATGAAAAGTCAAATTTAAGATTTTGCTAAAAATCATATCATTTTAATTACAAATTGCATTAGCATATATTAAATTTTCTAAGAAATTTGTATAGCCTTTCTAAAACCAAACAACTTGCATGAAACATACTATGGCTATACTTCTATTTCTTTTGAAAATCAATAATAAGCCATTTTACTTAAGTTATCTAATTTTTTAAATTTTAAATTGGCTAAAAAGCTATTGTGATAAATCCTCAGAGTACCATCAAAAATAGGGGTGCATAGAAATTTTTTTTTAATATTTATTTTGTTTTATTTATCAATATTTTTAATTAACTTGAAAAATTATAATCACATATTATGACACAGCATCTGATAAAAATCCAAAAAAGAAGCACTTCCCATATATTATTGGGTTGTGCTTTTTTAGCTTATTTATACAAATACTTTTGTGGGTTTATAGCCTCACCTTTTATCCTAATTTCTAAATGTAAATGAGGTCCTGTTGAATTTCCTGTTGTTCCAACTGTTGCAATCACGTCTCCTGATTTAACCTTTTCACCTACTTTGGCATAAATCTTGCTACAATGTGCATACCAAGTTTCTACGCCATTTCCGTGGTCTACTTTAACTAAATTTCCATAAGGTCCATTATTTTGTGCAAATACCACTTTTCCTTTTGCTACAACTTTAATATCTGTTCCTTCTGAACAAGCAATATCTAGACCTGTGTGCGCTCCTGACCTTATAGAACTCGTAACTCCAAATCTTGAAGAAATTCTGCCTGAAACTGGAAGTACAGATACATTTATTCCTTCTATAACTGCTATTGCTTCTTTAGCTTCTTTTTCATCTAAAAGATGCTCAATTTCGTTTTCTACAGATTTTTCTGCTATTTCAATTTTATCTGTTTTAACCTCATCTAATTTTTGAGTATATTTTTCATTTACAACAATGTCTAATTTTATGCCATCTCTTTTATGCTCCTTTTTTATTTTTGATACAACTTCTTCAGCCTCTTCTATTGTATCTACATATGCTTTGTTTTTACCATTTACATTTACAGCATAAAATTTATATGTTATAACTTTTTCTTCATCTAACTTAGCAATTATTTCTTCTTCGTTTGTATCTTGAGTTCTTTGTATTAATTTCATTTCATATTGTGGCTCACTTGCAAGTGAGATATTGTCCACATTTCTTACTTCTTTGTTAATAATTTTTCCATTTATTAGTTCTTTAAATGCTGCTTCATTTTGTATATATCCTATTGTCTTATCTGCAATTTTAACTTCATATACTGGTTTATATTTTATTCCTAATATCGCGATTATTAATATAAAACCTAATATCATTATCTTTAAAACTCTTGTTGTTTCTTTTGTAACTGTTTTAAATTTTGATTTTAGTTTTAAAATATTATACACTCTCCTTTTACTACTATTTTTACACGCGACATCAACTATTATACCACATCTTTTAAAAAAATGCAAATTTTGTTCTTTTTTTAGAGTTTCTACATAGATTTTAACAGATATTTTTTATTGAAGGGAATGAATTTTTTATGTTTATTTACAATTTAAAATTAAATAAAAAATTAGTTACAATGGCATTTATATGTATATCTTTGGTAATCATTTGCTTAATAATTATGTATAGTTTATTTATCATATTTTTCAAATCAACTTCTACTTGTGATTCCAACCAAAAAGAAATAATAGATTTAAATGAAACAAATTATACAAATGTTTTAAAATCTGCTAATGAAAATATTGATTCTTATGTTGGTAAAAAAGTACGTATTACTGGCTATGTATACAGGCTTATAGATTTTGATGATACACAATTTGTTGTGGCACGTGATATGAAGTTTAATGAAAGTTCTAATTCTATAATTGTAGGATTTTTGTGTGAAAGCAAAGAGGCATCAAAATATGCAGATGGAACTTGGGTTGAAGTTATTGGAACAATAAAAAAAGGAAGATTTACTGATGAACTTGCGGTCCTTGATGTTGTTACAATAAAAGAAACTGATAAACCTGAAAATATTTTTGTAAACCCTCCAGATAAAACATATATTCCTACAACAAATATATTTTAAAATCTAAGGTTACTTTTTTTCTCTGTCCACAAATGTGCGTCCCTAAATGTAACTTTAGAAGAAATTTCATTTTTTCCGCTTCCAAAATGAATCAAAAGTAACTTAACCAGTCCCCAAAATGGACTTCAAAATACCATTGTCTATAAAATCGCTAAATATATTTTTTAAAATAATTAAAAGGATTGGACCTACAAACATACCTAAGACTCCTATAAGTTTAAAGCCTGTATACATTGCAATTATTGTAAAAATAGGGTGTATTCCTATATTTCCACTTACAATTTTGGGCTCAATAAATTGTCTAGTAACACTCATTATAATTAACAAAATAATTATTGATATTCCAAGTGTTAAGTCCCCATTTAGTCCTGAAATAATTGCCCATGGAATCATTACTGTTCCTGATCCTAGAATTGGAAGTGCATCCACAAAACCTATTCCAAGTGCTATTAGCAATGGAAATCCTACATTTAGTCCTGCAAAATACATTATATACAATCCAATTAAAGAAATTGTAAAAGAGATTAAAATTAAAGTTGCCTGAGCTTTTAAATATCCTCCTAAAGTTTTGGTTATTTGTTTTAAATGAGTGGCTATTTCTTTTACCCACTTTTCAGGCAGATGATGCTCCAGTTCATCTATCATATAAATTTTGTCTGTACATATAAAATATAAAGCTAGAATTGTAACTGCAAAATATATTGCTATTGTTGGAATAGATGTTACAAACTTTATAAGTTGCGTTAAAAATCTTTGCAAATAAACAGATAATCTTTCTAATAACGATGAAGTTGCATCTTGAACAATTTGTATTAATTGATTTGAAATATTAAGTTTTCCTAGGTCTATACTTTTAATTATATTTTGAATTTGATTATTGATTTTTTCATAATATTCATTAAAACCTGATAAAAGGTTACTTGCTTCTGAAACTATTGTTGAAATTCCCCATATTAATAAACCTAAAATTGTTCCAAATACTATTACAAACACTATTATAGAGCTTAGTCTTCTCGAAAATTTTAATTTTTCCATTATCTTTTTTATAGCAGGTTCCATCATTAAAGATATTATAAATGCAATTAAAAATGGCATATAAAATACAGCAAGTTTAAGAGCCACAATTACTGAAATTATGCTAATTATAACATAAAATACTTTTTTTAAAATACTTGTCCAATATGTATTTTCACTCAACATAAAAATCTCCTCATATAATAATTATATGAGGATTTTTTATTTTTTATTCATATAAAACAATTTGTCACGTTCTGATTTGTTCTAATTTATCTTTCTAATTTGTTTTTCTAATTATAAATCCTTGTGAATTTACAGTTTTATTTCTTAGTTTTACCCAAAAATAATATTTTGTGTCCGATTTTAAGGCAGCTGTAATAGTCACATTTGTAAATCCTTGTGAGTTTGAACTATAACTAGATCCCAAATCAGTATTTGAGCCTGAATTTGTATTTACGTCTGTAGTGTTTTGCCCTTGATTTGCTAAATTAGTTTGAGTTATTGGATTTGTTGAATTTATTGGTTCATTTGTTGAACTTTGGTTTGTATTGTTTTGTTCTTCCTGATCTTCAAATTCTTCAGGTGCAATATCTTGCTCAGTTATTTTCCATCTTTCTATATCAATATTATCATTTAAAGTAATTGTTACTTCTTTATTTTTATTGCCTTCCCATTTAGCTGATACATTAATTGACTTAATAACATTGCCTTCATCTAGGTCCGCTTTTCCTTCTTGTGGAAAACTCTTTATGATAATTTTCTTTTCTGAAATATTTTCTAGTGCATCTCTAACATAAATTGTATATGTTCCATTTTGTGTAACTTTTAAGTTATTGCTATCTATTCCCCAACTTTGCTTATCCCAACTATATGGCATTTGATGAAGTCCTGACTCTTTATCCTCTGCTGTAACATTTATTGTAACATATTTTTCAGTATCTTTTTTAGTGTCATCTATAGTATAATTAATAGTCGGAGCAATAGTATCTATTTTTGTAACCTCTTTTGTTAGATATGCTACATTACCTGCACTATCAGTTACCCAAATAAAATAAGTTCCATTTTCTTTTAATTCATCTTTAACATCTAAATTATTTGTTATAACTTCTAATTTTTTCCAATCTTTTGGAACATCTTTAGATTTTGTAATATTCCAACCATAAATTCTTATATTATCAGATCCTTTAATACTGAAGTTTTTAGTTTTCTCCCATTTTTCTTCATCAATATTTAATTCTGTTATTTGTGGTAGTATTTTATCTATATCTGACATTTTTATTCCTGTAAAATCTGGGAATCCATACCCATAAGTACTATCTCTTCCTTGGATTCCTAAATCTTTACAATAATTTCTAAGCACATTATATATCTCTAATATTGTAAAATCTTTATTATATGTTTTTATAAGTGCAATTAATGATGCTATATGAGCATTTGAATATCCTGCTCCTGACCATTTTGAAACAGTTGATGAAGTATTAAAAATCTCTTCAACATCTGTACTACTTGCAACAAAGTCTATATATTCTCCACTTCCAGAATAGCTCGTTGTTTTTAATTCTTTATCTACTGATGAAACAGCTATTGTCGTTGAATTGTTTGCAGGAAAAATGTCCTCATTTTCAGTTGACATCCTTGTTGTACAACAAATTGGTTTATTTTCTTTAAAAGCATTTTGCAATAAAAGTTCTACCATATAATCTTGCTTATGAACAAATTCATAACAAATTACATCTGCCTTTTCTGTTGCATAAGCTATTGCTTTTATAATAGTTTCTGTAGTTGTATAATATTCATCATTTATTACTACTAATGGCAAAATTTTAACATTATTTGGCGTAGATTCATTTATAACCTCTAGAATTCTACTACCTTGTGGTATAGACTCATGTACATCTTTTGGATTTTCTTGATTTATAAAATTATAATAGTCTTCATTAATCTTTTCTTTAAAATAATCATGTTCAATTGCAGCACCATATCCTATTGTTGCAATAATTACTGGAGATGGACTTCCATTATCATTTACTAATTTTTTATAATTATTAAGCCCCATTGCCGCAGTACCATAATCTTTGATATTATTTTTATCTTCTTTTTTATTATCTCCATATACAGTTTGTGACTCATCATTTATTGTACTTATATTCATAACTTCATCAAGTTCTACTTTTTTTATTCCTTCACTTTGTGATAAATAATCATAAGCTGCTCTTGTTCTTTTTTGAGAATCATATTTTAAAATATATATCCCTTCTTGCAGTTGATTTTCTTCTACTGCATTAAAATTATCTTCTATAGCATCTGCTTCTACCAATAACGTTTTAGTTTGATATGGGTTTTTTAAATGAATTATCTTATTTTGCATTTCTACTTCTATTGTGGTATTTTCAAAATAGTTAATCAAATCCCCAGTTGAATTAAGCAAAGATTCTGCTTGATTATCACTTATCCCAAATTCTTCTTGCAAAGTAGTTTCTAATTGATCTCTTTTTACTTTTTTATTTTCTGTATCTATTGTAATTTCTACATAATAGTTTTTACCTATTACTGTGTCATTATAGTCTAATTTTTGTTTACTCTTTTTACTACTTATTATTGCATAAGTAACTACTACAGCAATTGCAATTACTACTAATACCACTGCAACTATTATTAATATTTTATTTAATTTTGCTCTTTTGTATTGGTTCATTATTTTTTCCTCCCTATATCTCTATAAATGAAAAATTATCTTTCACTCTCTCTTTTTCTTAAAATTTTATTTTTTTCGTTTTTATATTAATATAATACCACTAATATTTTTTTATTGCAATAATTATTTAAGAAATTATTTTTCTACTTATAAATATAATCTATTAATTAAGTTATAATTTTTTTTCATATATTATCATCTTCTTTCACAAAATGTATTTTTTTGTCATATTATATACTAAACTAATTAAAGGAGGAAAAAACGTGATGAATCGCAGATGTAGAAGATGTTTTTGTATGAACAACAATAATCCACATTGTGTTAATCAAAATATGTTGGAAAAAGCTTGTCAAAACACAAATTTTCCTACAATGAATTATAACGAGAATTGTAATTGTGGTTTTGATGATGATAATGAAAAAGATGTTTTTCCAGAAAATCCAATGCTTGCACAAAGTTATGTTCCAATTCAATATATGAATGAAACATTCAAACCATGTATTGGTTTAGATAATGGAACTATTTATCCTGAGCTTGTAAGTCCTTACTGCCCGGGAGACTCTATAAAAGACATTGAATTTTTAAGAAGAACAAATTCTATTGGAGAGGGGTGCAATAGTGATGGAAGAAGATAGAAACTGCAATTGTGAAAATATAGAAAATATTAATATGCAATTAAATATGAATATGGATATGAATTATAATTCTTGTGGTTGCAACGATAAAAATATGACTAGAAAAGAAATGCTTAAAAAGATTAAATGTTTAAGATTTGCAATAATCGAACTTGCTTTATATCTTGATACTCATCCAGATGATACTAAAGCTTTATGCCTACACAATAAGTATAGCAAAGAGCTTAAAGAAATTTGTGATAAATATCAAAAGGTTTATGGACCTCTTACAATCGAATATCCATGTAATAAATGGAGATGGCTTGAAGAACCATGGCCTTGGGAAGGAGGAATTAACTAATGTGGACTTATAATAAAGTTTTACAATATCCTGTTAATATTAAATGTACTGACCCTCGTTTAGCTAAAGTTATAATAAGCCAATATGGAGGTCCAGATGGTGAACTTGCTGCTTCTCTAAGATATTTGTCTCAAAGATTTGGTATGCCTGACCAAACTTCTAAAGCAATATTAAATGATATTGGTACAGAAGAATTAGCTCACCTAGAAATGGTTGGTTCTATAGTTCACCAATTAACTAAAAATGCTACAATTGAAGAATTGGAAAAAGCAGGCTTAGCGCCATACTATACAGACCATGGGGTAGATGTATACCCTGTTTCAGCTACAGGAGTTCCATTTACTGCAGCATATATTGCAGCTAAAGGTGACCCAATAGCAAACTTACAAGAAGATTTAGCGGCAGACGTTGCACCTTGAAAGATACAACATCAATAAAATATAGTAAAATGAACCAATACAAGATTTTTGAATAAACACCAATATAAAAAATGGATTTTTATTTTTTATCGTAAAATAATAGTAAAGGAGAATAGAGTATAGTAGCCTACTATACTAGGAGCATTGTCTATAAATGGCTATTTAGTAATGAATATAATATAATAAATAAGCACTTGGTTATGAATATCAAGTGTTATTTTAATACATCTCTGATGTATATATTGCTACTATATAAATGAGTTTAATTGTTATGCAATAAAAACTCTTTACAGAATTTTAAATCTGTGCTCTTGACTAAAGAGGGCTACTGGAGAGATAATGTAAATAAGAGTGCTCTAAACAAATGATATAAAATTCAAGAAACATACGGATAAAACAAATACGGCTAGTAAATTCTAAAATCAGTTTTTAGCTGTTTTTATATGTTGATATAGTAATTTATGGTAGAAAGGATTTTATAATGAAATGAAGCAAATAACTGATGTAATAAAACTAATTACTGACAAATATCTTGATAGAGTAAATGTTGTTTTAAATAAAGAAATGCTTTCATTAGAATATTTATATTATATAAATGGAGAGCAAGATGTGTTTAAAATAGTACAAATAACAGAAAATGATAATCAACTCTATGCTAAAATATATCCAGAAACAACAGAGGAAATTATAACAATTAAAGATTTAGAAGATATATTTACAGGATTTGAGAAAGAACTATTTATAAATAAATCAAAAAATCAAATTTCAGATAGTAAAATAGAACAAGAACAATATCAAGAATATTTGAATATGATAGATAAAATTTTCAATATTGATGAAGATAAAGATATTGATTTTAGTAAATTGAAATTTTTAAATATAATATTTGAACATTTTGCAGAAGATTTGTACTCTCCTAGTGAAAAGCATAACAAATTAAGAAGAGAGTATATAGATATTACAAATGAATTTAGAGAATCATTAACAGATGGACAAACAGCAATATATGAAAAAATATCAGATTTAAATAGTAAAATGACAGAAGAAATAGAACAGCAGCTATTCATATTTGGTTTTGTAATTGGTTGCAGAATAAAGATGGATTTGGAGATGAAATAATATATGTGTTTAAAAAATAAAGTAGAAGTAAATGATGAACTAATAATACAAAAAAGTATAGACAATTTTAATAATGATTTTAAAACGAAGATTAAAAAAGATAATATCAGTTTTTTAGTAAGTATGTATTATAACTTTGTAAATTTATTAAGTACAGACCAAGTAACATCAAGAGATGATTTAAAGAAACTTGTAGATGTAGAAGAAAGATTAAATAAATCTTTTAATAAAGAGCAACAAGAACTATTCACAGAGTGGAACGATTTACAAGACAAGATGTTTGATGAATATGAAAAGAGAGCCTTTATTTTTGGCTATTGTACTTGTAGTGAATTAAATATAGAAAGTAAAATGAGTAGGAACTAAAATTCTTACTCATTCTCTTTTTAATAATTCATCTATATTACATTCTAACGCTTCACAAAGTTCGTCCAAATCTTGATATAGGACTGATTTATTCTCTTGATTTATCATATGTTGAAAGTTTGTGTAATTCATCAAAGGTTCCCCTTTTTTGGCACGAATATTATTAAGTGAATTAAATAATTTATATTTGCTGTAACCTCTGTTGTTCATAATTTGAATAGCATTAAGTTTTAGCATAATAATACCCCCATTCTCTTAATATTTGAATACAGTTTATAAAATATTCACTCAAATAATAATTCTTTTAAAAATACTGTTTTAACTATTTACATTTTTTGAAATTTGTGCTAAATTAGCATTAGATAATTTATAGAATAATGTCGAATTAAATTCTATAAATTATACTTCAACGAAAGAGAAAGGGGGTGAATGAGAGATGACAAGAATTAAAAGCAAGATGAAATTTTTGATAATGTTAGGCCTAGCATTATTAGCTGTATGTATATTTAATACATCAGTAAATGCAACTACTAATGAAGAAATTAAAAATATAATACCAGATACGATAAACCTGGATATTCCAGAAGAAGAATATAATAAAGCCCAAACATCAATAGCAAACAAAGTTAAAGAAATTATTGCAAATAGTAATTTGGAAGATAAAGATAATCTAAATGTATCAGCAGATTATAATGTGTTATATTTTTATGAAGCAACTGTTAATGTAGGTTCAACACAAAAAGAAGTAAATATTTTATTTAATAACACAAACAATGTAGATAAAGAAGAAGAACAATATATTAAGAACTTAAAAATAGATAATCCTAAATATATTGAAACTGATTTGAATTATTTAGCTGTTAATAAAGAAAATAAAGAACAATGGAGTTATTGTGAAAAAAAATTAAATGAATATTTTACTAAAAAAGTAAATGATAGTAATATTAAATTAGTTGCTGTGATTGGCCAAGGTGCTGGAAATGGAATAAATTTAGGAGCTACGAATGTATATTTGTATATTTTTAAAAATGGAAAACTATATGATATAAGAGATATTGAAAATATAACATTTATTCCAGTAGTTGATGTTCCAGCTAATCTAACTGACAAAGAACTTAATGACTATGTTATTAAAGAAGTAAATAAACTATACAATTATGATGAATACGGATATGCAAGTATTTCTAAAAAAGCAGATAATATTTATACATTAAATTCAGAGAGTGAAGATAAAGAGTTTTATAATTGTGAGATTATGGTAAAAAGAGAAAAAGCAACAGCAGTTACAGATACAGATGCAGATACTAAAATTAAACTTGATACTACATCAGCAGTAGTTCCAAAAGGTACAACATTAGAAGCGAAAGAAGTTAAAGATGGAGCAACATATAATACAGTTGTTAAAGCAGTAGAAAATGAAGTGGATAAATTTGTGTTATATGATATTTACTTAATGAATAACAATGCCAAAATCCAACCAAATGGAAAAGTTAAAGTTTCAATACCTGTTCCAGATGGTTATGATACTTCTAAAATAGTTGTATATAGAGTAGAGGAAAATGGAACAAAGACTAAATTAGATGTAACTGTAAAAGATGGCTATATTACATTTGAAACAGACCACTTTTCAAATTATGTTGTTGGAGAAGAAAAAACAACAGTATCAGAAGAAGCAACAAAAGAAACAACAGATACATCAAAGGCATCTAATACTACAAAAAGAGAATTAGATAATACACCTAAAACAGGAGCAGAAACTAATATCATAACAGTAATATCTTCAATAATTAGTTTAGTATCAGCAGGGGCAGTTGCATTAGTAAGAAAATTTTAGTATAAATGGGTAGATATACATTTCAAATGATACCTACCCCATTTTAGTATAAAGGAAGTTATAGATATGACAAAACATACAGATAACAATAAAGGATTTAAAAGAATAGTTTTAATATTATTATCCATTCTGATTATATTAAGCGTCATATTGTATGTGAAAATAAAATTAGACGAATACAGAGAAAATAAGAGTCAAAGAGAAGTATCGCAGGTTTTAGATATAATAGATATTCCAGAAGAAGATATAACACCAGTTGTTACAGAAAGAATGTTAAAAGTAAAGAAACTAAAACAAGAGAATAATGATATTGTAGGCTGGTTACAAATTGATGGTACTAATATAAATTACCCTGTTTTACAAAGCAAAGATAATGATTACTATCTAAAACATAATTTTAAACACAAATATATTTCAACAGGTTCAATATTTTTAGACAAAGATTATGATTGGAATAAACCAAGTTCAAATTTATTGATATATGGACACAGAAATAAAGTTGGGTTGATGTTTGATGAGTTAATTAAGTATAAAGATGAAGCATTTTACAAGGAGCATAAGACTATTAGATTTACAACAGCAGATGAAGATGCTGAATATGAAATAATGTCAGCATTTAAGTCACGAGTATATTATACAGATGAAACAGATGTGTTTAGATACTACTATTTCATTGATGCAGAAGACAAAGAAGAATATGATGAGTATGTAACTAATTGTAAGAAATCCAGCTTATATGATACAGGATTCACAGCAAAATATGGTGAACAATTACTTACATTATCTACTTGCGATTATGAAGTAGAAAATGGAAGATTTGTAGTAGTTGCAGTTAAAAGAAAATAATCAAGTTCGCTAATTATAAAGTTAGTGGACTTTTTCTATTGCACTTATTCCATTACTAAAAATTTTAAATAGTAAGATATTATCAGAAGGAGAGTGTAGTAAAAATGGAAGAAATACAATATATAGAAGATATTCAGGATTTAACTATAAAAGCATTACTTGATGCATATTTAGATGATTATGAAGATACATATAGAAAGCAGAGAGATGAAATTATAGTAATAGATGATAAACAAAAATTACAAGAATTATTGGTAGATTTGATAAAAACTGCATAATATCATCGTTGAAGAAGCACCACAATCTAATTTAAAGCATTTTTCTAACCACAGATAACAAGTTATATGTCTTGAATTTTAATACAATCTAACAAAGCATAACTCTATCATTTTTTATACATTCCAAGAGAAGATTGATTTAATTACTTATCTTCTCTTATTTTTATGTATTCATAAAAGTATAGGATTCTGTACATTGTAAAATCATTATTTTATATATTCAAAAAGGTTGGTATATTATTTTTTGAATATTCACAAATTGGATTGGACATTAGTGGACAAAGGAGGTATAATGTTTATAAGAGGTGATTAACTATGACGAAAACAGTAGCATATATTAGAGTTTCTTCCAAAGACCAGAATTTAGATAGGCAACTTGCAGTATTAAATGCTCTTGGAATTGAAGAAAAATATATTTATCAAGATAAACAAAGTGGTAAGGATTTTGAAAGAGTAGGCTATATGTATATGAAAAAATCATTAGAACCAGGAGATACATTAGTTATCAAGGAGTTAGACAGGTTAGGTAGAAATCAAATGGAACTAAAAAAAGAGTGGGAATATTTTAGAGATAATGAAATAAATGTTAGAGTATTAGATATGCCAGCACTTAATATAAATTATGATGATGAAAATATAAAACCTCTTGTGAAGATGATAAATAATATTATATTTGAGATAATGAGTTGGAAAGCAGAAAATGAAAGAGAAACAATAAAAAAAAGACAAGCAGAAGGGATTGCAACAGCAAAAGCAAATAATGTTAAATTCGGTAGGCCAAAGACCAAAATTCCAGATAATTTTATTGGGATATGCACCAGATGGAGAAATGGTGAAATAACAGCAACAGATGCTATTATATTAACAGGAATGAAAAGAACTAATTTCTATAAACAAGTAAAATCATTAAATTTATAGTAAGGAGAGCCTATGAATAAACTAGAAATTGAAATTGCAAGTTTTAAAGAAGAAGTATTAACTACTGGAATGACTATGTCTATGTATCTAAATAAAAAGAAGAGTTTAATAAACAAAATAGAATGTTTTAGTAATAAGAGTTTAATGTTTTTTCAGCAACTTTATTTTATAGATTTGATAAATCGACAACAGTATTTAGATATGAAGATTAAAGTAGATAAATCAAGAAAGCATTATAAATCAATGTTATCAATTATATAAGTGAATTAGGAGAATAGAAATTGCATCTATTCTCCTTTATCATCTTCAAATAAATTTTCTATAAATGCATTTAATACACCACGAAATGCTCGAACTATGTTATCTTTGGTTTCATTGAAACTTGGAATTGGTTTATCACCCATATTTAGTTTGCCTTTATCTTCAATTTCCTGTATATATTGTATGAATTCTTTATAGGACATTTTTTTTGTGTGGTCATTATATTTCTTTATGTGCAGTAATTCGCCTATGTTTTCATCTATCTCTTTTTCAAAAGTATTTAAAAAACTTTTTTGATGTATAAGATAATTTATTATTTTTGAATATGTGTTCTCTAAATATTCTCCATCTTTAAGAAGACTTGGCAAGTTTTTAAAACTCATTTCATTATAACTTTCTTCGTCAATACCAATCTGCTTTAATAAAACAAGTCGAAAATCTTTATGGTATTCCTTGGGAACAATATCTACAACCTTACATTTAAAAACTTTTGCAAATTTAGTATATACATTATATTGTTTAATAGATGGTGTGCTAGTTCCTAGATAATATTTCTTAATAGTGTCCCAATCTACACCTGTTGCCTTTTCTAATGCAGCATAAACTTCTTGTTTATATGCTTGTCTGTATGTTTCTACTTCTTTATTTAATTCTTTTTTTCTCTTTTTCTTTTGCTGGTTTGCAATTTTTAATTTATTTACTTCAGAATCAACATATATGCGTAATACCATATTAAATGGGTAATGATTATAGTTTCCTTTTTTTGACAAATTCTCATTTTTGGTCTTTTTACTCATAACTACTCCTTTGGAGCAAAATGATTTGTTTTAAAAAATGAACCAAATTTTGTGATATACATTATATAGTTCATTGCAGATGAGCCACCATTTTGCTTTGAATAAATTTAATAAAAATGCAAGAGTGGTCTTCCAAACTATACTCTTGCGTTGATTGACAGTCCACTAACACAAGTATATGTGTTTATTAAGCAGACTTTATATAAATTCTCTATACATATATATACTATATTTTATGGAATTTGTCAATCTCCTAAATCAATATTAAAGGGGGGGTAACAATGATTGCAGTAGGAAATTTTACATTTAAGAGTTTCAAAGAGAGAGAAGCAGGTAGTTTTACAAATATTCAAACTGGTGAAGTTATTGAATATACAGCAAGTCATATATTGAAATTTGATGAAGAACTTGAAGACGGAGATATTCGTGAAAGAAAAGCAAAAGTTGAATTAGATAACCACGAACTGATACAAAAATTATTGAAAGTTAAATCATATCAACCTATAACTCTCAAATTTAAAGTTAATCTATGCAAAGATGGAAGTTTTGGTTTTGTAAAACTTATAGATGCAATAGTTCCAGAAAATGAAAAACAAAAAAATCAAGAAGAAAAATCAATACAATAATTTTATATTTTGTATTATAGATTAACTAGATACAAATAAGAAACATTAGGGTGTAAGAATTTGAGTTAAGGAGTGGTGAAAAATGTCTAGTGTATTTTTTCAAGATGGAGAAAATTATAGAATTGATAGGAGCAAAAAGATTAAGATAACAAGATATGATGTGTCTGGTGATGCAGAAATTATTGATACATCGAATAAAGTTAATGGTTTGAAAGACATAGAGAAAATTAGTAAGAATATGTACTTTGATAAAAAAAAGAATAGATATGTAAGATACAAATCAGATGATGAAAAAACAGAAGATAGTTTAAGGAAGAGTATGAAAGTGCTTAATAATAAGTTAAAGAACAATTTTAATGGTGGCAGTAATGAATTGTTTATAACATTAACAACAACAGTTCCAGTTACAGATGTAGCAGAAATCAAATTATATTTTGAACAATTCTGGGAGAAATTAAAGTCAATATACAATGGACTAGAATATGCTTATGTACTTGAATGGCAGGAGCAAAGAAACAGTTGGCATTTTCATTTATTACTTAAAGATATAAAAAACCCTGTGTTATATATTCCAAATTCTAAAATAGAACTTTTATGGGGTAAGGGTTATACAAAGACAAGTAGAGTTTCAGCAGACCTTAAATATAATAGCATAGATGAAGAAGAAATATTGAAATATGATGACAGAGATATAAGAAATACAGTACAGATATTAGGAATAAAAAGAGTAATTTCCTATATGTGCAAAATGAAGAGTAAGAAATCTATACCACGATATGTTAGATGCTTTGAAACAAGCAGAAATCTAAAATCTCCACAAATAGAAGTTAAAACATATGGAGATATATATGATGAAATGATTGAAAATAACTATCAGTTGAGTAAAGAAAGAACAACTCTTGTTAGAGATGTAAAAACAAAAGCAATAGTTAATAAGATTAAAAAGGAAGTTTGGAGTATAAAATAGAGATTTAAACTCTTGTAAATACTTTTTAAAATACAGCAGATAAATAGAATTTAGATGATAACAGCAAGGACAAGCAATATGTCAGTATAATACATTGATATACTGCTTCTCCCCTTGCTTATAATATGAAATAAGATGAAAAGGAGAAATTAAAAATGATATTCGGTTATGTTAGAAAAGCCAAAAATGAAGATTTAGGAGAAAGTTTAGAAAAACAAAAACACGAGTTATTAAAGTTAAATGACAAGGTAGATTATATATTTGAAGAATATGCGAATGGACTAGATGTAAACAGACCAGAATTAAACAAAATGCTGGAAACTGTTACAGATGGAGATGTAATAGTTACAACAGATATAAGCAGACTAACAAGAGATATAAAGCAACTTAATGATATAGTAGAATTAGCAAAAAAGAATAATATAAAACTTCAAGTTGGAACTACAATATGGGACAATACAGATAGTATGTATATTTAATATGATAACAAGCAGAAGATGAAATATGATTTATAGTGATTAGATTAACAGAGATGATAGTAAATATAGTAGTAATAAATCAAGAAGTAGTTTAGGAAGTTATAAATAAAAGATAATAAATTTAGAAGTAATAAAGGTATTAAATAATGTCGTAGTATAATATACTGTTGATATATACACATAAATCTTAAATATATGAATAAAAATTAACAAGGGGTATTTAAGATGGAAAATATAATTTGTGAAAATATATTTGTTTCAGCAGATGAAACAGAAAGATGTCAGACATTTAACGATGTATGGCAGATGATAGTTAATTTAATGATAAATAGTTAATTTATGATAAACAGTTTACACGAACCAGTATTTTGGTGTAAAATGTTTATCGAGTATTGGTTCGTTTTGCTGTTTCTTTTAGGGGGAATTGTAAAATGAATATAACAAATAATGTAGCAAGTTCACAAACTAATGTGGACAAAAAGAAACCAAAAGTTGCAATATATTGCAGACTTTCCGAAGAAGATAGAAACAAGGAGAATGAAGAAGATGATAGTAGAAGCATTCAAAATCAAAAACTAATGTTGACTGAATATGCAATAAGACAAGAATGGGACATACAAGGAATTTATAGTGATGATGACTATACCGGAGCAGACAGAGATAGACCCGATTTTAATAAAATATTAAATTTAGCAGAAAAAAGACAAATTGATATTATATTGTGTAAGAGCCAAAGTAGATTTACAAGGGAACTTGAATTAGTGGAAAGATACATTCATAACCTATTTATTGAATGGAACATAAGATTTGTAGGATTAGTTGATAATGCAGATACTAATGTAAAAGGTAATAAAAAATCCAGACAAATAAATGGATTAGTTAATGAATGGTATTTGGAAGATATGTCTGAAAATATAAAATCAATTTTGCAGAGTAAAAGAGAACAAGGACTACATACTGGTGGTCTTGCATTATATGGCTATCTAAAAGACCCAGACAAAAAAGGTCACTTGATTATTGACCCAGTTGCAGCAGAAGTTGTAAGAGAAGTGTTTAATTTGTATAATCAAGGTATTGGAAAAACAGCAATAGCAAGAGAATTAAATAATAGAGGTATCCCCAACCCTACCCAATATAAACTTCAAAGAGGTATTGCATATAAAACACCTAAAACCAGATTAGGAACATTATGGAAATATTCAGCAATAGCATCTATGTTAAAAAATGAGATGTATATTGGAAATATGGTACAAGGCAGATATGGTAGCATTTCATATAAAAGTAAGAAGAATAAGCCAAAACCAAGAGAACAATGGGTTATTGTTGAAGGAACACACGAAGCAATTATTGATATGGATTTATGGAATAGTGTTCAAAATAAAATAAATAAGAATTTCAAGCCATTTTTAAATGGTCATATAGGTGTCTTTGCAAAAAAATGCAAATGTGAACATTGTGGCTATATATTAAAATCTAGCAAAAGTCATAATGACAGATATTTAAGATGCCCCACCAGACAAGTCAACAAAAATGAATGTGTAGGTTGTTTCATTTCACAGAAAGTGCTAGAAAGAATTGTATTAAAAGAAATAAATGAAATGATAGACAAATATTTGAATAAAGATAAGTTGGAAGAAAGCATTATTGTAGATAACATCAGGAGTAAGAAAGATAAGTTGGAAGAAGAAATTGCACAGTATCAAGCCAATCTTAATAAACAATCAAAAGCAATAAAAGATTTATATCTTGATAAAGCAAATGGCGTTATAACAACTGAACAGTTTACTGAATTTAATGAACATTTTAAAGAAGAGAAAGAAAATATTGAGAAATTGCTGAAACAGAAGAAAAGTGAACTTATTAAATTTAAGGATGAACAAGACATATTAAAATCTAAAAGACAGTTATTAGAGAAGTACATAAATGTAACAGAGCTTTCCAGAGAGATGATGGATAATCTGATTGATTATATTACAGTTGGAGTTAAAGACCCTATTACAAAAAAGAAACCCATCAAAATATACTGGAAATTTTAATTGTTGTACTATTCAAGTAGCTGCAGAACAAAAAGCACGTGCAACTTATGAAAAGCTTATTGACTTATGCCGTGATAACCCTGATGTTCTTGACCCACTTAAATTCTTACGTCAAAGAGAAATTGTCCACTTCCAAAGATTTGGCGAGGCTCTCCGTGGAATTCAAGATAGACTTGCGTGTAAAAAAATGTATATGAATGATATAAAAAATCAAACTATATAAATTAAGAAATTGTTATAACTTTCGTGTGCAATAGTAAAAAGCCCTTTATTCTAAGGCTTTTTACTATAAATATTATGTAAGCTATATCTATTCAATACTTAAACAAGCACAATTCTTTATTTTACTTATTTAACTCTTTATATCTCTTTATTTTCATAGTAGAAGTTTTTTCAAACTCTCCTTCTTTTATTTCCATGTCTTTTATAGCTTTATATGAAGTTAATTGTTTATTTACTTCTTTAATTTTCTGCCAAATTACTTTCTTAATTTCTTCTTCAGAAATATCTCCATAAATTTCTTTTATTTTATCATAATTTGGCAATACTCTTGCAGTAATAATTAATTCTTTGTCATCTCTTTTGCTTCCTGTTTCTGGCTTTTTACCATAAACTAAAGATTCTTTAACTTCATCAACTTTGTTTAATAATCCCTCAATTTCTTCTGGATATATGTTTTTTCCATTTTGAGTAACTATTACATTTTTGATTCTTCCTGTTAAATAAATAAATCCATTTTCATCTATGTATCCAATATCTCCTGAATGGAAATATCCTTCTTCATCAATTGCTTTTTTTGTTTCTTCTTCATCTTCATAATATCCAATCATTAAAGTTGGAGTTTTTATTAAAACTTCACCTTCACCATTTTCATTTGGATCTTTTATTTTAACATCTGCTTGAACTATAGGCTTTCCACAAGAACCAACATTTATCGCGTAATCAGGTGTTAAAGCCGAAATTGGTGCTGTTTCTGTAAGTCCATATCCTTGTAAAAATAGTATTCCAATATTTTCAAGCCATTCTCCTACTCCTTTTTCTATTGGTGCTGCTGCAGAAACTATTATTCTAAGATTTCCACCTAAATTTTCGTATATATCTTTAAATACTCTTCTTTTTATATCTATTCCTGTATTTTTTAGTAGATTTGTAACTGTTATCATAGCACTAACAATTTTATCTTTTTTACTTTTTACTATTTTTTCATTTATTTTTTTATATAAACTTTCTACTAAAAGTGGAACAGTTAAAATCGCTGTTGGATGGCTTTCTTGTAAATTTGGAACTATATATCTTAATCCTTCGCAAATTGCTATTGATGCTCCTTGTGACATTGGGTACAAAAATCCTATTGTAGATTCATAGCAATGATGTAAAGGAAGCACTGAAAATAGCCTATCTGATGGGTATAATTTAACATAAGCTGTTACAGCATTTATATTTTCTGCTAAATTTCTGTTATTTAACATTACACCTTTTGAATTTGATGTTGTTCCTGATGTGAAAAATAATATTTTAAACTCTTCTGGATCAATTTCTATTTTTTCAAAAGATTTATCTCCTTGTGCAATAATCTTCTTTCCTTCTTCAATTAGATATTCTAGTCCAACATCTTTTCCTTCAATTTGCTTATCTGATTTCATCTCTATAAAATATTCAACGTCTGGCACATTTTCTTTTATTCTCTTTATATCATCTGTTTTTTTAGGTGAATAAATAATTGCTGAAGCCCTTGCTCTTTTTACAATATTTTCTAGCTCATTTAAAGGTAACTCCCTATCTGTAGGAACAGCTATTCCAACACCACAAAGCATTGCCATATATGATACATACCAACCATATTGAGTTTCGCCAATTATTATAACTCTCTTATCTTTTAAATTAATCTTTTTTGTTAACGCTGTTCCAAGTGCCATAACATCTTCGCCAAATTCTTTATATGTAGTAACTTTGTATGGTTCTTTATGATTTGGCTTTTCTAAAATACAAGACTCATTTGGATATTTTTCTACTGATCTTGTAAAAAACTCTTTTACAGTTTTATAATTTGTTTTGTCTTCATAAGGTGTTGTTCTTTTTTTGTGGTCCTTTTTTTCTAATTTTTCGTAATCAATTTTTTCTAGTTCCTCTAAATTCATTTTCATTTTTTTAAATTTAAATTTTGGTATTTTAAGATCTCTTAATGACATATTTGTTTCCTCTTTTCAAAATATTATTACTATTAGGCTATATCTTTTATTACTTAAAATTTGTTTTAAGCTAATACAAATAATTGTACTTATTGCAAAGCATTACCTTTTAGCATATGAATTATAACATATTTTTTCAATTTACACAAATTAAGTTTTATACCAGTCAGTACAAATTGTAGCTATTTTTTACAATCAATTCGTAAATTACTTGATTTCTTTTAATACAGATTCAGTTGTTTTATCTTTGTCAAATTTATTAAAAACATATAAAAACAGCAATACCACAGCTACAATTATTCCATAAAGCCAAATTGCTTTTTTCCAATCACCTACAGCAATATTTGCTCCTGCAATTGTTGAAGTTACAATAGATGGCATTCTTGCAATTGTTGATATTGCAACAAATCTTCTAGGCTTAATTGGAAGTAGTCCTGATAAATATATAAGTAAATCTTTTGGCGTTCCTGGTACAAGAAATAATATAAAAATTATTAATTCAATCTTTTTAGGATTTTGAAATATTTTATTATTTTCTATTTTTTTTATTTTCTCTTCATCACTAAAATCATACACAAATTGTCTTCCTATTTTTCTAACTAACCAAAAAATTAATGTTGCTATCATTGCACTTGAAATCATTATAAATATTGTGCCCCAAAACCACCCATAGCACATTCCTGCTAATATCTCTATTGGCTCTCCTGGAAGAATAAATAAAAATATCTGTACAACTTGTATTATAAATAGCAATAGTATGCCATAAATTCCTGAATTTGTAACCTTTTCTTTGAACTCTATCTGTCCTTGTTTTGTTGATAGATTTTTCATTACAGGAAATAAGTATATTGTAATTGTAGTAAAAATTATTACTACAATTACAAATAAAGTTATTTTAAAAATTTTTAATTTCGTTTTTTTATTCATTTTCTTTTCCTTTTTTTGCATTATTTTTTTATAATTTCCGCTTAAATTAAATTGTTATTTATATTTAATTATAAATAATTCTCGTAGACATTATATCATATCATCCATATTATAAAATCCATTTATTTTTCTATTAATAAATTTTGCTGCCTTTAAAGCTCCTTCTGCAAATACATTTCTTGAATATGAAATATGTCTTATTTCAAATGTTTCAAACTCTCCAAAAAATTGAACAACATGTTCTCCAACTATGTTTCCACCTCTTATTGAATTCATCCCTATTTCATATTTATCTCTTTTTTTGTGTTTATCATGTCTATTATATTCACAATGATATTTGTTATCAAGTGCTTCGTTTATACTATCTGCAAACATCTGCGCAGTTCCACTAGGGCTATCAATTTTTCTATTATGATGTACTTCTGTAATTTCTATATCTGTTCCTTCTAATTTTGGCGCAATTTGTTTAAGAAGATTTTTCATCATTGTAACATCAAAAGACATATTCGCAGATTTAAAAATTGCTATCTTTTGTGACATTTCTTCTATTTTTTGGTTTTCTTCATCTGTAAATCCTGTTGTTGCAATTACTATTGGTATATTTGTTTTTAGAGCAAAATTCAAAATATTAAATGTTGCTTGAGGTATTGAAAAATCTATTATTACATCAGGTTTTACATTTATTTCTTCTGTGTTTGTAAATATTGGGTAGTCTTCATCTCTTTTTGAAATATCAAATCCTCCCACTATTTCGATATCCTCATCTTTTTTGGCAAGTTCAGATACAACTTGTCCCATTTTTCCATTACATCCATTTATTAAAATTTTTATCATAATCATTTACCTCCATATACTTTTTTGAAAATTATAACTTTCCATGAAAATAAATATTAATTCTCTATTCATATTACGCACCTAAAAAATAGTTTCCATAATTTCCTCTTACACAAATTAAATACATAAAATAAACTACACAAATATATTATTTTTAGAAAAAATTTTACACAGCCCAAAATATATTTATATTTTTTCAAAAATTTCTACGCACCCCAAAAATCGGGGGTAAGCTCAGAATCAATCCAAACATATTTTCAAGCACTCATTTGTTTTTTTAGTACAACCATTTCAATTTATCCCTTTAAAATCTTTTTTAATTGCTTTGGTTTACATTTACTGTTATGGTCTGACACTTTCATTTTACTTTAAAAAATCGTTTACAAATTTTTTATATATTAATATAATTAACATGAAAAAGATTTATTGAGTTCATATTATACAAAAGAGCAGAGAGTTTATCCCTGCTGTTCTTTTGTTAGTTTTTGGTTGATCTGTTTTTCTATCCTGCACTTGGATTCTCAGAATTTGAAACTTCTGTTTTATTTGACTCTTCAGTCTTTGGTTCCTCTGAATTAACTGGATTCTCAGGCTTTGGTTCTTCAGGTTTTGATTCCACTGGAGTAGCTGGATTTTCTGGCTTTGGATCTTCCGTTTTTGGCTCTTCTGTTTTTGGTTCTTCCGTTTTTGGCTCGTTTGGATTCTCTGGCTTTTGTTCTGTAGGAATTACTTCTTCTTTCTTTACATACATGATGTTTAAATCTGCATTTCCTAAGATACCACCAACTTTTCCTGCACTTGAATATTGCCAAATTGTAAATGTGTCTTCATAATTAACACTTGAACTGCTAGTGTAATGTGCAATCCAGCAAGTATATTTTGTTCTTAAATCTTTTTCTAAATATGTATCAAACCAATGTCTATTTGCATATATTCCTGGTTTGTATCCAGCTTTTGCAATAATATTATTATACTCTACACACATTTTAGATAATTCTTTTTTGCCTACATATGTTATTGAGCTATCTTCCATATCAATAAATACCGGTAGGTCTAAAGTTTTTCCTTTTAATTTTTTAACTGTCCAATCAGCACCTTCTTTTATATGTTTAACAGAATTTGAATAACAATACACATATACTCCTACAGGAATATTTAATCTTTTACATTCACTATAATTTCTTTCAAAATATGTATCAATTTTATGATTCTCCTTGTTCCCTATCCAACCAAGTCTTAGAATTGCAAAATCAACTCCCATATTTTTTACTTTATCCCAATCTATTTTTTCTTGATGTTGAGATACATCTATTCCTGCTTTATATTTATCTGTAGAATCTGTTTTATGAGAAATAATTGAAGACTGGTCAGAATAATAATTTTTTCCATTAAAAGTACTATATGCTTTTACATACATTTTATAGAATTTTGCTGCTCTTAATCCTGTAATACTCATTGATGTGCTTGTTGTAGTTTTATGTAATACAAATGATTGATAACTTTCTCTATATACATAAACCGCATATCCTGTAGCTTCTTTTACTCCATTCCATTTTAACTCTATAGAATTTGTTGTAGCATTTTTTATTTCTAGTCCTGTAACTTTATTTGGGCTTGTTCCAGCATTTAAAACATCTGAAAATGAACCATATTGTTTACTATTATTTATCTTTATATAAGCTCTCACTTTAAACTTATATTCTGAAGCAGGATTCAATCCTGAAACTTTTAAATAAGTATTTTTTGTTTCTCCTTGATAATCATAATTTTTAGTACTTGTATTATATTTATATACTTTATATGTTGCTTCATTTGAAATTTTGTTCCATGACAGACTAACTGAATTTAGAGAATAGTCGTATTCTTTAACACCTGTTACTTTTGATGGGACTGTCTTAGCCTCAAGCACTTGTGAATATGATCCATAATATTTTTTGCCATTTAATTTTTTATATGCTCTAACTTTTATTTTATAACTTTTTGCGGGATTCATTCCTGTTAATGTTATAGATTTCTTTGATGATGATTGCTTAAAATCATATTTATTTGTAGAGCTATTATATACATACACTTTATATGAGGTGGCTCTTTTTACTTTTTCCCATTTTAAAGAAATAGTTGTATCAGATTGACTAAGAACTTTTAAATTTTTCACTTGATTAGGTTTTGTCGTTGTAGCTACTGAATAAGAATATGCACCATAGTATTTCTTTCCATTCTTCTTTTTATATGCTCTAACTCTAAATTTATATTTTTTTGCTGATTTTAAATTTTTTACTTTTATATTTGTTTTTGATGTTGTAGCATATAATTCATATTTATTTCTTGAATAGTTATATACATATACTTTGTAACCTTTTGCTTTTTTTACCTTCTTCCACTTAACTTTAACTTCTGATGATGTTGTAGAACTTACCCAAATTTTGCTTACTTTTTTTACATATACCTTTGCAGCATTCGAAAAATTTGGAATTAGTGCTATGAATAATAATGCTATTACTATTATAATTTTGTAACTTATTTTTTTCATTGTATTTTTTCTCCTCTAATTTTTATTTTTTTAAATCCCCTGCTATCTTTCTTTCTGAATATGCAAAATATTTATCTACATAAGTCATCAAAAAAGTCTCTTTATATTTTGGAAAAGCAAGAGTTACTGGCCACATATGTTTAAGAATTATATCTTTTTCTTTTTTATTTAGATTAAATATTTTCTTTGCATTTTCATAAGCTGTTCTTGCATGTGTATATGCATGAAGTCCTTTTCTACCTTCTTGTCTTTTTCTCCAATCATATAAAAACAAATCATGCACAAGACCTGCACGAGCAGCAGAAACATAATCTAATTTATATTTTTTGCATAGTAAATATAGATTATATGAAACATATAGGCAATGGTCAAAACAGCTCACATTAAAATGTTGCCTATATTGTTTCATTTGTTGAACCATCTCATTATCTATTATATCTTTTACTATATTCATGTAAACTTCGTCATTATATATAATGCTTTTATCTTTTATCATTTTGATTTCAATTCCTTTCTCGTTTTGCTATAATTGCATAAATTAGGAATAAAAATTATAGTTACTAATTAGCTTAATAAAATTTGAACTAACCCAAAACCTAGGTTCGATAAATTTTGAAGTATATTAAACTATTCTTATTGTAATAAACTTTTTAATTTTTCTTTTCCTTCATCAGACATTTCTATTAATGGAAGTCTTGGAACTCCAAAATCATATCCAATCATATTTAGTGCTGCTTTTACAGGAATTGGATTAACTTCTGAAAATAGTGCTTTTATTAAAGGAATTGCATCTATTTGCATTTTTGCAGCTTCTTCTATATTTCCTTTGAAGAATTCTTCACACATATTGTGCGTATATTTAGGTTTAACATTTGAAAGTACTGAGATTACACCCATTCCTCCTAAAGAAAGAATTGGAATAATTTGATCATCATTTCCAGAGTATATTGTAAGATTTTCTCTACATAAATTAGCTGTCATTGCTATTTGCGATAAATCTCCACTTGCTTCTTTTATAGCAACTATGTTTTCTAATTTAGATAATTCTAAACATGTTGCTGGTAAAATATTTACTCCTGTCCTACTAGGTACATTGTATAAAATAATTGGTAATGAAGTATTTTGAGCAATTACTTTATAATGCTCTATTAATCCTTTTTGTGTTGTTTTGTTGTAATATGGCGTTACAATTAACAAACCATCTACTCCTAATTTTTCTACCTTTTTGTTCATCTCTATAACTGCTTTTGTATTATTTGAACCAGTACCAGCAATAATTGGAACTCTTCCATTTGAAGTTTTCACTGCACATTCTATTGTTTGTAATCTTTCTTCTTCAGTCATTGTAGCTGATTCACCTGTTGTTCCACAAACAATAATTGCATCTACTTGGTTATTAATTTGCTCTTCGACTAATTTAGCAAATTCTTTTAAATTTACTCCTTCGTCATTAAATGGTGTTGAAATAGCTGTTCCACAGCCTTTGAATAAAAACTTTTTCATAGTAAATACTCCTTTTTTTTTTTAATGCAAATTATAATTATAATCATGCATTATATTTTATTCACTATATTCATACCAAAGTCCTTGTTTTTGTAAGTTTTTGATAAGGTTTTGATGTTCCGCATAAGTTGAAGTAAAATAAATCTTTCCTTTAGAATCTGCAACAAAATATAAATAATTTGATTTTGTTGGATTTAGTGCTGCTTTTATAGATTCTTCTGAAGGATTTCCAATTGGTCCAATTGGAAGTTTTCCACTCATATTTGGTCCTCTTGTGTTATATGGGTTAGCTGTTTTTATCTCACTTGAATAAAGGTTTCTTTCGCCCATATCAACTTGCATTGCATAATATGTTGTAACATCACTTCCAAGTGACATTTTTGCTCTTAATCTGTTATATATTACACTAGAAATTCCATATCTTGAAGTTTCATCATTTCCTTCTAGTTCTACAATCGAAGCAATTGTAAGTAATTGATGCACACTTAATCCACTTTTGCTTATTTGTGTTTGATAATTTTTAAGAACTTTATCTGTATTATTTAATATTATATTAAAAATTGTTTTAACTGATACATCAACATTTTCGAAAATATATGTATCTGGATAAAGATAGCCCTCTAAAGGATAATAAATATTTTCGTTTGTGATATTTGCTGTTAAAAACCAATATTTTTGTATTAAAGAATTTATATATTCTTTATCTTTAAGTAATGAATAAACATCTTCTTCTGTGTTATTAGTTTTTTCTGCAATGGTTTCAGCTATCCATCTCATGTTTTTGCCTTCTTTAAAAGTAATTTTTACTGTTTCATCATATACTTCACCTGAAGAAATTTTACTTAATATGTCTTTTGTAGCCATATCTTGAGAAAGTTGATATTTTCCTGCTTGTAAACCTTTTACATTGTTAAGCTTCATATAAATAGCTGCAACTAATTTGTTTTTTATAACATTCTCACTTTTAAGCAATCCTAAAATTTCTTCAGTTCTTGTTCCTTCTTGTATATCTATAACTTTTGTTTCTGCATTATCTTTTTTTACTGGTTTTAGTCCACTTGAATACCAAATTATTCCTGAAATAGTTAATATAGCTACAACTGCAATAACTACCCCTATTATGATTAATACTTTCTTATTCATTGTTCCTCCTTGAAAAAACGTATCTTTTTTATGATATTTTTATCCATATATTAATAATTTCTTAAAAAACAGCTGTAATTCCATTTTCTTTTAACATTGCGGTTGCTTCTAGTTTAAACTTTTTAAACTCATCTGTTTCTTTATCTTTGCTATAAACTATTTTTATAGCATTATACTTTTTATTAACTGCATCTTTAATAATTTGCTGTATAATACTCTTTCTGTTTTTATATTTCTTTATATTACTTTTACTTATATCTTTTTTATTTTTAGGTTCTTCTGTTATAGAATTTTCTTGTTTAAGTTCTTCTCTTTCTATAACAAAATCTTTTAAAAGTTTCTTTTTTATAAAACCAATATTTCCATTTGAAGTTCTTATTTTTGCCCAACCTTTTTCTTCTAAAACAAATACAACAACATTATCTTTTTTAAGTTTTTCCAGTGTAGCAGAAGAATTGTTCATCTGTTCTTTTACAGATGTATCTTTTTTTAATGTCGCTTTTTCAAGTTTAGATGAAAAATAATTTATAACAATATTTTTGTATTCTGAATTATATAAAAACTCAATATCGTAAGAATTTTGCATTTGCGAAATTGGAAGATATAATTTTCCTTGTTCTGTTTTAAACATTTGACCTGTTATTTGAATAGTTGAACCATTTATCTGTAACTTATTTTTATTTAATTGCAAATAAGTAACTTTTCTGTCACTTATGGCAATTACATTATCCCCTTCTTGATAAATATTTTCATTTAAATTATTTTTTATATCTTCGAAGCTTAAATATTGTACATTATCTTTTATTATAATTTCGTTTTGTAGCTTGCTTGTTACGTCTTCGTTATTTACAATTAAAGAAATGTAATCTTTTTGTTTTATATTTTCTTTTTTACTTGCAAATACAATTAAAAATAGTATAATAATAATTCCGATAAAAATCAATAGTCTTTTTGGATTTTTTATTTTTAATTTAAATTTCTTTTTTTTCATCATTTAATTATACCTCTCTTAGTATGATGTTTGTTGCAATTCATAGCATATACCATTGATTGATAAAATATCTATTGCCATGAATTGCAACTAAAAATTACATTTTTCTAAATACACCAATTACTTTTCCTAAAATTTCGCAATTTGGTACAATTATTGGATCCATTGTAGAATTTTCTGGTTGAAGACGAATATGGTCTTTTTCTTTATAGAATGTTTTTACTGTTGCTTCATCTTCTATTAAAGCAACAACTATTTCCCCATTTGTAGCATTACTCTGTCTTCTAACTAAAATATAGTCTCCATTTAAAATTCCTGCTTCTATCATACTTTCTCCTCTAACAGTAAGCATGAAACTATCTGAATTTCCAACAAAATCTAATGGAATTGGAAATGTATCTGTAATGTTTTCTACTGCTAAAATAGGTGCTCCTGCTGTAATTTTTCCAACTAAAGGCACATCTACCAATTCTCTTTCTGTATAGAAATCTTTTTTCTTATCTGATATTGGCTCTCCTGCGCTATTCTTTAATAATTTTAAAGTTCTACCTTTGTTATCTTCCTTCTTAATATAACCTGTGTCTTGAAGTCTTGCTAAATAACCATGTACAGTTGCTGTAGAACTTAGTCCAACTTCTTTTCCGATTTCTCTTACTGATGGTGCATATCCTTTTTGTTCTACAGATTTTTCAATTGCCTTTAATATAGCCTTCTCCCTCTTATTTAATGTTCCGTCTTTTCTTCTTCTAACTCTAATTACCTTTCCCATATTTTACACTTTCCTTCCTTTTTCATAATTTTAATCTATAATATCACATCATCTCAGAAATGTCAAACAAAATTTTGTAGTTTTTTTAAAATTTTTTTTATAATTTTTTTCAATTTTCTATTGACAAATCTTTTTTTTGATTGTATAATAATTATTGTCGTTAGGACAAATGCCAGTATAAATGCAGATGTGGCGGAACTGGCAGACGCACAGGACTTAAAATCCTGCGGTGGTTAAACACCGTGCCGGTTCGATTCCGGCCATCTGCACCATACTTTTACGGTTTTCTAGGGAAATTTAGAGAAATCTAAAAAAATGTAAAACCGCTAAAAAGCACTTATCAACATAGTTTGATAGGTGTTTTTCTTTTGCTCAAATTTCTGTCAGTTTCTCAAAAATAATCAAATTTCGTTCCAAATTAAAGTTCCAAATTTTTTTTAGTTTATTTCATATTAAGTTCGGAAAGGACAAAATATGGAAAAAGATTTCAAATTTATAAATCAAAAAGATATTTATCAATACAAATTTTATATGATACCAAAAGAGCTTTTTGTAAATGAGAGATATGTTTCTTTATCTCCTGCTGCAATACTTCTTTATGGTATTTTATTAGACAGATTAACACTATCTATTAAGAATAATTGGGTAGATAAAAAACGGAAATATTTATTTAATATTTACAAGAAAAGAAATAGAAAGCATACTGCATATTTCAGATAAAACATGTACGAAGACATTTAAAGAATTGGTAGATGCAAAACTATTATTAGAAAAGAGTCAAGGAAAAGCAAAACCAAAACTTTTATATCCTGCCCAAATGGTACATGATGAAAAATTTGATAATCTGACTCGTAATTATTCCGACTCACGAGGCGTAAATTCCACGACTCATGAATCGGAGAATTTACGACCTAACTATACTAATAATAAAAATACTAATATAACTAATAAGAATTATTGCAATTATGAACAAAGACAATATACAAAAGAATTTTTAAATAGCTTATATGCTAATTTTGTGGATTAAGGAGGGTTTTAAAAATGGAGGAAAGATATGATGAAAATGGAAACTTAAAAGAAAGATTTGTAGATAGCAAAAATGGGATTGAATATGTATTACAAAGAAATTATTATATACCAAATATAGTAGCTCCAAGTAATATTAAAAACTTTAGATTAGGTAAATATGGAAGATTAAGACTTAACTATTTAAAGGCTAATAAAAAAGCTGAATATATGATTTTGCAAATGGAAAACAAATTACAAAAGCATTTAATGGATGTAGATAGTACAGCTACAAAAAGAGTAAACGCTATTATAAAAGAACTAGCTAAAAAGGAAAATGTTACAGAAGAATTAAAGGCTAATAACCAACTAGAATGGGTACGGGAAAATGAATAACATTAAAAACAGAGCTGAAGAAATTGTACTAAAAGAACTAATTTATGATTAAAAAGTGAGGTAGTACATTACTTGATTTTGTGTATAAAGCAAGCCATGAATTTGTACTACCGCACAATTCTTAAAGTACAAATTATAAAATTTGTACTTTAAACAAAACTTTAAGAAAGTTTTACAAAAAAATATTCAAGATGGGAGATGATAATTTTATGAGAACTAGATCAATAAAAAAACAAGTATGGCTTAATAGCAGAGAAAACGAATTACTAAAAAAGAAATGTATGAAAGCGGGTTTATCAGAATCTGCTTTTTTTAGACATGTCATTAATGATACTCAAATAAAAGAAAAACCTGATGAAAACTTTTATAAAATACTAAATGATTTAAGAGGTATTGCAATAAATATAAATCAACTTGCAAGAGTAGCTAACACATATCAGTATGTTGATGATAATAAATATTATCCACTTGCTAATAAAGTTAATGACATGATAGATGATTTACAAAACTTCTACCTTACCCCAACCAAGAAAGAAGGTGGAGTTTACTATGGCGGTCACAAAATTTTTGACTAGAAAAACAAGATTAGACACAATAATTAAGTATATTATGAATGGCGAGAAAACTGAAAAGATGATGTATGTGTCTGGTGTAAATTGCAGACCAGACACTGCAATTTACGAAATGCAAGATACAAAGAAAAGATTTGATAAAGAAGATGGAATAATATCTTACCATTTAATACAATCATTTGATGGAAAAGAAATATCTCCAAAGAAATGCCACGAGCTAGGATTACAATATGCTAAAGAACTGTTTGGAGATGACTTTCAATTTGTAGTTGCAACACATCTAAATACAGATAATGTACACAACCATATTGTTATAAATTCTGTTTCTTTTAAAAGTGGGTATAAGTTTTATAGTAATAGAGAAACAAAAGACTTTATAAGAATAACATCTGATTTTATATGCAGAGAAAATGGATTAAGTGTTATAAAAACTCCGTGGAAGAATAAAGGCTATTATAAGCTGTATGCTAAAAATAATCCATATATGCAATTAGTAAAAAAAGATATAGATGAAGCAATAGATGTTTCATATTCTTATAAAGGCTTTGTATCAAAGCTAGAATCAAAAGGCTATTATGTATCAGAAAATGAAGATACAGGACTTATTATTGAAAGAGATAATAGCTATCAAGTTGTAAGACCACAAGAATTATTTGGAAATAACTATACTAAGGAAAAGATAACATATAGAATTGAAAACAAAATTTATAATCAAGTGTATATTCCAAAGAAAAAATATAAAATGAGCATTGAAGAATATAAAAAATTTAAGCAAAAACAAAGACAACACCAGTTACGAGAGCTTCCTGCTTTATATATTCTAATATGCTTATTATTAAGAATTGACCCACTACCTGAAAAAATAGAATTTAAGGATTATAAAGTTCCAATTACAAAAGAAATGAAAATATCATTAAAACATTTAGAAAATTTAAGTCAGCAAACAATTCTACTTGTTGAAAATAAAATTAACAATTTAGATGAACTTAAATCTTATAGATACAATTTAGAGGAAAATTTAAGAGTTTTAAAAGGTAAAAGAGAAAATCTATGGCGAAAAAGAAAAAGAGAAACAAATCCAGAAATCAAAGAAAAAATTACGCACGAAATTGGCGATTTAAAGGTTTTAATTAATAAAACCAATAAAGATATAGTCAACTGTTATGAAATTGAAAATAGAACCATTCTGCTTAAAAATCAACTTGAAATTGAAAAATCAAAAGAAATTGTTAAATCGAAAAAAAGGGATAGAGTTAGATAATGTATTATAAAAAGGTGCATTTATAAGCTACACCTTTTTATAATAAAATTTTAGATTTTTCATTTCATGGCAATTATAATATTTTAGAATTTTTTGCATTCTAATATTATCATTACCAGTTGCACAAGATACAATTTCTATATTTTTATTTTCTTCTCTTAATTTTGAAATTAGTTTAAAAAATATACCATTTTTTCTATATTCTGGTTCAATAAACATTTGAGAAACCCATAAAACTTGACCATCACTAGCCCAATAAAAATATGAATATAAAATCATTCCAACTGGCTTATTATCTATTTCAGCAACTAAGCATTGAAATTTAGGATTATCACAAAAATAATCTTTATCTATATTCAATTCTAAACCATTAGTTTCTTCCATATTATTTACATTATCTATAACTTTATTTGCATATATTAAAAAATCTTTATGTTTTTTATTCGCATGTAAAACAGTAATATTACTCATTATGATAGCCTCCAATTTATTATTACTTGTATATATTATTTCATATATTGTTCCATTACATATTTTTCTTTAAATCCTAATTTCTCATAAAATTGTTGATTTTTACTATGATATTCTGTACTTAATGTTAACAAACCTCCACCTAATACTTGAAATTTTTTTATTAAATATGTCATTAATTGTTTTCCATAACCTTTATTCCAATATCCTTGTGCTGTTCCAACATTGTTTATTCCAGCGATTCCATTTACATAGTTAAGTGTAGCGACACTTACAGGAATATTATCATCATAAACAATTATATGTATATGCTCTTCACTATTTAATGTATTTTTTACAGCATTATAGTAGCACTGTGTTACTGCATCTGCATAAACATTCTCATCAGGATTCTCAATAACATCATTATATGCTGATGATAAAACTTTCATAAAGTCATTATATTCAGTTTCATTTTCTACAATTTTTATATCTGTAGTTATATCAATATCTACTGGATTTTCTAATAGCATATAAACATCTGTATTATTTAATGTATAACCATTTGTTAAAAGCATTTGTTTATTTTCATTATAATATTTATCGTTTGTACCAATATATATTGATGATGTTCTATGTATAGATTTGAATTCAGCTTCTAAATCTGTAAGCATTTTTTTATCAAGTCTATTTTTTATGTATGTAATATTCCAAAAGAAATCATCCATTACTTTAGATGTACACAATATATAATTATCAGTTTCTTTTTTATCATCAAAAAACATACCTTTTAATAAGACATATTGCATATTTAAGCAATTATTTGCAGTCATTTCTTTGTTCATAATTATTTAATCATCTCCCAACTTTTAAAATAAATACATTCTAAATTAGTATTGAATTTTATCTCATATATTCCGTCAAATTCTTGATTATTTTGTTTTAATAACCATTCTGCAATAACTGTATAACCATCTATTGCAAGTATTTTTATTTCAATGTCATGTATATTTTCATTCTTAACATGTTGCCATTCTTGATTTATTTCTTCCAAAGTTGTATATGGTTTCATAAATGGAGTTTCTTGATAAAAAGTAGTTTTACTAAATAATCCAACAGCTTTATCTATATCCTTATTAAACCAATATTCTTTTAAATTGTTTAACCAATCATTTATAAATTCTTGTTTCACTAATACCATCCTCCATCTACTTTAATCACTGCAGAATTTACAAAGCTTGCATCTTCACTTGCTAAGAATGTTACTACTTTTGCAATTTCTTCTGGTTCTGCAAATCTTCTTACTAGTATTCTTTCTGTTTCATCTTTTACAAAATCATCTGGAAGATCTTTGTTCATTTCTGTATTTACCCAACCAGGGGCAATTGCATTAACTCTTACAAATGGAGCAAATTGTACTGCTGAATCATAAGTCAAACTAATTAATCCTGATTTTGAAGCATCATAATCTACACTTGATGGATAATATGTATTAATACCATTTGTACTTGATATATTAATTATAGCTCCGCTTTTTTGTTTTATCATTTCTTTTCCTACTAATTTTGTAAGAATAAAAGGAGCTATAAGATTTACATCTAATGTTTTTTTCCAATCTTCAATAGTTCTATCTTCAAATTCTTTATCTATAACAATTCCAGCATTATTTACTAGAACATCAATTTTTCCAAATTCATGGATTGATTTTTCAACCAATATCTTACATTCTTCTTCATTTGAAATATCTGCTTTTACTGGTAGAACTTTTATAGAATATTTTTCTTCTAATTCTTTCTTTAAATTGTTTGCTTTTTCTTCACTATTAACAAAGTTAATTACAATATCATATGCATTTTTTGCAAATTCTCTTGAAATTGCTTCTCCAATTCCTCTGGTTCCACCTGTTACTACTACAACTTTATTCATACAAAATCCTCCTTCTAATTTTTTGATAATTTTGAATTTTCTTGAATAGGTATTATTTTTGTTTTAATTTCATTAATAGCATACCCATTAAAGCATTCATAATGATTTTTATATTGTTCAGTCCATAAATCAATAGTTTTTATTTCCATATTTGCCTCCAAAAATTTTTACATCACAAATCCGTAATTATTTATTTTGCAATATATTTTTGATTTTTGTTTCTTGGTTGGTTTGGAATTGTCATTTCTAGTTTTCCATTATTTATTAAATCATTTAAGTAATTTTTCTTAAAAGTTCTAGTGTCTTTAAAACCAAAATTATCACATATTTCTACTAAACTTTTAGGCTTTTTGCAGTAATTTAATATATCTTTTTCTTGTGGTTTTAATCTTTTTTTGATGTTGGTTTTCTTGTCGGTTTTGATGTTGGTTTTCTTGTCGGTTTTTTCGTCATATTCAAATGGATTTTCCCTGTATTTAAAAGAAACTCTTAAAAAGTGATCCATAAATATAAAACAATTTTTATCATAAGCATCAAGTATTCTTAAAACTCCAGAACCAATATTTTCAATTAAATCAACATCTTTAAAAACTCTTATAAGTTCTTTATTTCTTGGAGCAGTAACACCTTCTAGAAATTCTTCTTGTGATAATTCTTGAGGAAGTCCACCACCAGAAGTAATTTCAATTCTATTAGAATAAAGCTCAACAATAGGGGAAGTGTTATAAGTATAATCACTATGAACAATAGCATTGATAACAGCTTCTTTAAGAGCTTTACTATCTATCATTTCAACTTCTTTTCTGCCATTGTATTCAATTTTTGCATAAACAGTGTTTTCGGCAACTAATCTCTCTAAAATCCTATGAGTTGCTGTAATTATGCAACAATAACCATACTCGTGATTTTCAATTAGTTCCATCTTATTAGTTCCTAAATATTTAACTAATTTTATTGATATATTATTTTCATCAGCAAGTAGGAAAGCATTATAGTTATACTTACCATCACTGGTTAAAAGATTTAGGTTTTTGGCAAAATTATCATTAAGTTTCATGCCATTTTCTTCATAATAGATTTTTAATTGCCTAAATGTTAAGTCTTGTCTTGGTGATTCTAACTCCTTTAAAGATGTTTTAACTCTCCTAGAATACATTTCATCTATCATATCAAATGTCATTTGTTCTTTACCACTACCAATTCTAATATAACAACCTTCAGGAGTTCTTCCTTTTTTTCTTAAATAATAAGGCTTTTCAGTTCCACTAGATATAACAACTTTTATTATTTGTTTATCATCAATATCTTCTACTATTACATCAAATAGACCTAGAGTAGAGGGTTGGATATTGTTTTTTATTCTATCTTTTATTTGTAATTGTGTTAAATCAATGTCTTTAACCCCAACTACTTGTCCATCTTTTCTAATTCCAACATAAATTATTCCGCCTTCTCTATAATTAAGAAATGCAATAACTTCCTGCTCAAAATCTTCATTTAGTTGTTCTTTGTTTTCTATACGGTTTGTTTCGATATTCAAAATAAAATCACTCCTTATTTTCTTTTAAAATTGGTATCTTAGGTACTTGAAATTTAATTCTACCATCTGTTAATTGTTCTACTATTATACTGTATGAAACATTCATTTTTTTATTTATTATATTCATATATTTTTTAAAGAAAACTTCATCAAATGTAGGATTCATTATATTAAATATGCTTCTACCTGTTTCTGTAAGTGTATATGCCTTTAAACGTATTTCACACTTTTCTTCTTTATTACAGAATATAATTCTATTATTATATATTAAATTAATTTCTTTTATGTTTTCATCAAAATTTAATACTGCACTTATTAATGCGGAAGAGTTTATTAATTGTGCTTCATCTAGTTTTAGAATCTCTCCATAGTTTATGTTAAAACTTTTCAATAATTCATCTTCATTTGGTAAATAATACAACCCATCATCATATTTTATAATATAATTTGAAATCTTTTTAAATATTAAAGCTTCATCTCTACTTATATTTCTAAGATTTTCTAATGTTCTAATTGAACATTTCCCTGGCTCTTTAATTTCTTCTGATAATATTTTGCTCCAAATCGTTTTTAAATTATCACTACTTATTTCTCCAATAATATTAAAAAATCTATTAATCCACTCTTCTTGTATTGGTTTCTCTGAAACTTCTTTTTCTGTTTCTAAATTATTATATGCTTCTGAAACTATATCCTCAATATTTTTCTGTTTTTTAGCTTCTAGAAATAACATCCTTTTCTCTGTTCTTTCTAAAAACTCTTTTGTCGAAGTATCTATAGTCAATTGACCATTGTTATATTGAATTGGTAATTCAGACTCCTGTACTGCAGAAGATATAGTTTTAATTTCCATTGCCCTAGCTTTAGCCATTCTTTTTATATGAGTAGGCTCATATAGTGTTCCGATTCCCTGTGACACAACTTCAACTAGTTTTGTTAAAGGTTGACTTAAACCTGCTAAATCTTTTATTTCCATTATTATTACCTCTATTTCTTTTTGTTATTTATTTTTAGCTCTGCTTCTATATACATTTGCAACATTTCTACAACTTGCTGTATCATAATCACTATTTAAATTTTTTGCAATAAATGGTTTAAAGCAATGTTTACACATTTTAACTTCTTTTCTTTCATTTGTTTCATTAAAAGCAAGTATTAGCTCAATAGCTTGGAATAGAGAATTGAAGTTCCAATTTAAAAATGTTTTTTCTTTTGCAAAATCAAAATTAAAAGCTACATTATTAGGATTAAACATATTTGCATATTTTTGATATATTGCTTTTTTATCTTTATTTTCAGTCCAAGAGCTATTTTCTACTGAATTAAATATTCTATATAAAGCTCTAGCCATTACTAAAATATTAGCTATTTTTTCAGTATAGCATTTAGAAAATACAATACTAAAATCTTCGCCTTTATCAAAGTTATTTAATAAATCTCCATTTGGATTATCAGAGCCATATACATATTTTAATATATCTTCATTAACTCCATGATCAAAATCTATTCTTTGTATATCTTCATTACCAATAAAATATGGTTTTATATATGTACTAGCAGACACTTCATCAATATTAGAATATCCTTGAGTTAGTGCTTTACCAGATGAAATTATGTGAGTATTTAATAATCTATATGTAAGTTCTCCAAACATACCATATTTATTTACAAAATCTAAAATCATATCTTGATATTTAGTTTCTGTAGACATTAAATCACAATTAGCATCATTTATATCTGCATAATTCATAGCTTCTCTACCAATTAAAAGAAAATCTACAAGAAGTTCTTTTTCTTTATCAAAGACATCATAGATTTCATAAGAAGCTTTTTTATCTGGTCTAATATAGTATTCATTATTTATTTTTAAAATTTCATACTTATTATATTTAGCCCAAAGCCCTTTATAATTGGGATTCTTTTCCTTAATCATTATAATTTCCCCCTAATTTCTTAAAAAATTTTAAAAAAGTTGTTGACTTTCAAAAATTACTATGTTATTATTTTAGTATACTTAATTATTAACATAGATTATTGCTAAATACTTTATCATACTTAAATTGTACTACATAAAGTAAATAAAAGCAATAATTTTTGCAAAATTTGTAAGTACAATATATATAGGATTATTATGCTTAAAATTTAGCAAGTATAAAAATCAACCAAGAAAGGAGGCAAGAAAATGGCAGAAGAAATCTTAAAAATGTATTTTGAAGAGCACATGAAGCAAAAAGATATTGCAGATTTTTTTAAAGTGAGTAGCGAATATGTTTCTAAAGTTGTTAGAAATGATAAAAGATACCAAGAAGAAAAACAGAGAAGACATCAAGAAGCAAAATTAAGAAAAGCAAAATATAATAAAGAATATTTAAAAACTTACGAAAGAAAAAAAGATAAATCTGATAAAGAAGATTACGAAAAACTACAAGCTTTATTAGATAGTGATGCAAGGCAAATGTCTAGACATTCTTTTGGAATTTCTACAGATGCATTTGTTAATTCAAATTTAGGTGCATATAAACAAGATAAAGACGGAAATTTAATATTAGACGATAAAATAAAAACTTCATATGCTTTACCAAAAAAATACAAAAGAAAAGTAAAAAGATTGTATAAAGAACAAGTAAGGTAATTCCCCATCTTTAGTGATGAGGTATTTTTTGCACCAAATTTTAAAACGAAAGGAGTGATATTTATGCAAGAACTTGCTGGAATGAAAGTATATTCTTTAAAAGATGTATGCAAATTGTTAAAAATTGGTCCAAAGAAAGGACTAGAATTATTTAACAATAATGAATTTCCTGCTCAAAGAGTTGGTAGAAGTTGGTGGATTGAAGCAGATGCTTTTAAAAGAATGTGAAGATTGCAATAATTGTAAAGATAAAGAACATTGCGATAAATTCTATATTTATCCAAAATTTAAAGTAGAGCTTTTAACAAATGGCAGAAAATCTACAACAAAAGATACAAATAGGATGCAATTTAATGGAAAAACAAAAGAAGAAGCCTTAAATAAAATGCTTGAATATATCCAAGATGTTTCTATTCATGGGAAAACCGAGAAAACTAAAGAGAAAGATGCAACTATTGTTTCAATATGTGAATCATACGAAACCAAAAGAGTAAGAAACAAGGAAATTAAACCAAACACTTATAATAGGCATATGCAAACTATAAAAGCAATTGGAAATTATAAATTCGCAAATATTCCAATACAGAATGTTACAGCTAACCAGATAAAACAATATTTAGAAAGTGAACGAGCAAAATCTAATTCTTCAATAGACAAATATTATAGTAAAATTAAAAAAGCTTTTGCTATTGCTTATGCAAATGGAATAATTCAAAAAAATCTATTCCTTATTGGAGATGGAATTAAAAAGCCAGAAAGCTTTAAAGAAGATAAAAAAGTTGATGCTTTTACTAGAAAAGAAGAATATGTATTAACAGAATATTTAAAAATGCATAAATCCAAGTATAAGCTAATATTGCTAGTTGCTTTATATACTGGTATGAGAATTGGCGAAATACTTGCATTAAGACCTAATGATATAAATATTGTTGGAAATATTGGAAGCATTAATGTTAAAAGAACACTAACAAAAGATATAAATAATAAAGTGGTAATTGGAGATATAACTAAAACTAAAAATGGATTAAGAACTATAGATCTTACACCTTTAGCAGTACCAGTAATACAACAAGCACTAGAACAATATAAACCTAATAAATATGATGTATTATTTTCTAAAGCAAATGGAAACTTTTATACTGATGGACAAGTTAATTCAGCATTTAAGATAATTTGCAAAAATGCAGGACTTAGAGTTATAACATTAAAGCATAAAAAGGTTAGCAAGAAAAAAGGTATTCACTATGTTAATTATAAATCTAGTGATACACATACTCATATGTTAAGACATACTTTTGCAACAAGGTGTATTGAGTCTGGAATTGCTATTGAAGTATTACAAAAAATCCTAGGTCATGCAGATATTACAACAACAATAAACACTTATGGATATATTTATTCATATTTAAGACAAAAGGAATTAAATCAGAAATACACAAAGTATATGCAAGATACAAATGCTATACTAGAAGAAAACTTCGAAAAATTCGAAGAAGAATATTTAAAATTAAAATAATAATTTACAATTAGAACTATTTATGATATAAAATTGGAAAGTTGGAACTTAAAAATATAATAAGAATAGTTTGGAACCAAGTTCCAAAAATAAGATAAGCTGCAGAACATTGAGAAATACTAGGATAGATGGCAGGTTTATAATGTCCATCTGCACCAAAAAGTTTAAATAGGTTTGAGAATTATCTCAAACCTATTTGCTTATTTTTTTATAAGTAAGGTAAATGTAAAGTAAATATAAAAACTTATAATACAGAAGAAAATGTATAAAATTTCAATTAATTTTTCAGCCAAAGATTTTGAAATCTTTGGCTGGATTAAAATTAAAATCAGTATATAAAATATACTGGATTAAAATGTATTACTATTATATGCAATACAAATTATTTTATTCAAAAATAACGGCAGTCTTGCGACTGCCGGATTAAAATGATAACATAACTTTCGTTACGGATTAAAATGTCTTTTCTATATTTTAATTATACTATGAATTTATGATAAAAGTCAAGTATTTTTGAAAATTTTTTATTTTTTATTTTTTTCAGGAAAAGGTTGTAACTTATAATAATTTCCAAGTGCATCATTAATATTATAAAAATCATTTGGTGTTATTCTGCTCAAAAGTCCATTTGCTCTTAAAGGATTTAATACCCTTAATTTGCTAATATTTCTTACTTGTTCAATCATAGCAGTAGAATTTTTTTGTTCTAAATCAATATGATACCACTTATCATCATTTAGTCTTCCAGAAGTTAAGGGCAATATAGTACAAATAGGAGAGTTAGCTTGAGTTCTAATTATAATAGCAGGTCGTATTTTATTTTGCTCACTACCAATATTAATACCTAAATTGCACCAATATATAAAATTATTTGTAATATGAAAATTAGGAAAATTACCATAAAATTTTAATTCTGCTTTGTCTTTTGTCCATGTAACATACTCATAGGCATTTTCATTTTCAACATTTTCTAGTATTTTTTCAGTTTCATCTAATTGTTGCCTAATTATATTTACAGGTGCTTCTTTCTCTTTCTGATTTTCTTTTTGTTTCTCTTCTTTATTATCTTCTATAATCTGTATTTTTTCAGTAGTTATTATTGGTTCATTCCTTAAATCTTCTGTATTCTTAATTTCAATTTCTTTAGCTTGATTTTGTACATTTTCTTGATTTGTTTTTTTCTCCATAATCTCACCTCGTGTTATAGTATATCATATTTCCAACCAAAAGTAAACGTTTGTTCGAAACTTCTTTAAATTTTTCATACTATTTTTATGGAAAGTGAAGAATGTTAGTCCTCTTTCGTTTTCTTGTTCAGCTTTGTCAAAAATAGGATTTCATATATTCATATTATTTCTTTTAAAAAAATTTAATATTACTTCATACCATTTCTTTTTATCATTATGTACAGCAAGCTCATTTTTTGTATTTGCTATATGTTTAAACTTATACTCAATATTAGTATTATTTGCTTCAATATTTTCTTTTTCTGTTTTATTAGAATAGAAATAATCTTTATATAATTTTACAATTATAGCTTGTGTCTCCGGAAGTAGTGATTGTTCTTCGAAAGAAAGATTTTCATTAAATTTAAAAGTATAATTTTTATCTTTATTTTCTTCAAAGAAATCTATTTTTTTTTGAGGTATTTTTTTCAAGTCTTCTTCTGGAAGATATTTTAATACTTCTAAAATTTCAGTACATGCAAAACTAAATTTATCGTCCATCTCGGCCTCCTTTTCTAAATCTGCTAACAACATTTATAAAATTTTGATAAGCCGATATCAAAGGTGTTGTAACATTTCCAATACAATGAGATGCCATTCTAGACATAGGGTATGTTTGAAATCCTTTACTATGTACTACTTCATCTATACTTTTCATACATTCTTCTTTTGTCATAGATTCATACTCTGGTCTTAAATATGTCTGAATTTTTCTATAACGCGGTACAATTAAGTGTTTATCTATTTGAGGAATTAAATAAGTAAGAGCAGTACAAAAAAGATTTAAGATAAAATCTTTTTGTTCTTCAGAATATGTTTGTGAGTTTTGTAATTTTCGATAAAATTCTAATCCTTCTTCGAGCAATTTGTCTTCAATCTGTTCTCTTTTGCATCGCACCTCTTTTCCTCCTGATTTATAAACAAATTCTTCTGTCTCTTTTGGTGAAGATGATTTAATTTTATATAATAATTTACAGTGTTCTTCAATATTATTATAAATATCCATTAATGAATTATAATTATTGACTTCAGCATTTAAATTTATAGGCTCATTTTTAAAGTTACGAATTTGGCTTAAAACATCTTCAATTGAAAAACTTTCCTTTTGTATAGTACTAAATGCCGTATTAATTTTATTTAAAAGAGGTGTACGACGTAACATTAATTTGTTCTGTGTAGGGTAAGGAATATCTATTTCTACAATTCGATACAAAGCACTAATTATTTTTTCTTTTTCTGTTCTTGAACAATCATTCCAAGCAGCTACATCTAATGCTCTTGAGAGAACATGAATAATTTCAAAATAATCTGTTCTCTCTTGATATTGTGTGGGCATTTTCTCTCTTAATATATCACAACCTTTTACAATATCTGCTATTCTTGGAGTTTTCTTTTTTAAATCAGTTGATGTCGTATTATTTTCATGTTCTTTATAATAATATACTGCTTTATCAATATACGCCATTTCACCTACACTATGTTTTATTATTGGAATAGTTGCAAGATCTTCCCATTTTATAGCAGGGAATCTTATATCATCAAATAAATGTCTGCTATATAAAGCATCTCCAATTCCAACAATGTTAAATGGAGTTAAATCAGGTGTATCATCTGGAATTATTATTTTTCCATCAAACATAGAAGATTTTTTGTAAAAAAACGGATCATAATTTCTTACGTTGCCATCAGAATTTACATGTTGCATATAGCCACATACAATATCTTTTTTAGTTTCTTGTGCAGTATTATACATTATTTCTAAAACATCAAGATCCATTGTATCATCTGAATCCAAAAATTTTATAAACTCACCAGTAGCAATATCTAATCCAGCATTTCTTGAAAGTCCCGCTCCTGAATTTTTTTTATTTTGTATAATCTTTATTCGTGAATCGGATTTTGCAATTTGTTGTATAATATTCCAACTATAATCAGTAGAACAATCATCAATTATTATAATCTCAATATCCTTTAAAGATTGATTTTGAACACTTTTAATTGCTTCTTCAATGTATTGTTCATTATTAAAATTAGGTATTACTACACTTACTCTTGGCATAAAATACTCCATTTCTGTTAATATAATAACAATCATTCATTCTATATAATGATTGTAAGCTGAATATTTTATGTTTATTAGAATGTAATAATTACGTATGTTAGTAAACTTTATTAAATAAATTTTTTTTTGTCAAATTATATATTTTCACCTATTTCGTCGGAATCTTTATTACAACCTCTGTTCCCTTATTTACCTCGCTCTTTATATCAATACTACCGCCATTCTTGTCCAAAATCTCTTTAGCAATAGAAAGACCAAGACCTGTTCCCCCCATTTCTCTTGCACGAGATTTGTCAACTCTATAAAATCTTTCAAAAATTCTATTTAAGTCACTTTCAGGAATTCCAATTCCATTATCTATAACTTTTATATATGCATCATTAAATACAAATCCAACATATATCTTTATATTCCCACCATCAGGTGTATATTTTATGCTGTTTGAAAGAATATTTAAAATTACTCTTTGTATATCGTCTTTATCTGCATAAACTGGTGGCACATCTGCAGTTACTAAGCATTCTACATGATGTTTTTTCTTCTTTATTTCTATAGCAAGTTTCTTTTGACATTCTTTTGCAAGAGCTCCTAAATCAAAACTTACTTTTTTTGTGTTCTTTTTGTTGTTGTCTATTCTTGACAAGTCTAATAAATCTGTAACAAGTTTTGCCATTCTTCTAGCTTCTGAAGATACCACTTGCAAAAACTCTTTTTGTGTTTCTTTGTCATAATCTCCTTCTAAAAGTGTATCTGTATAGCCCATTATAGAGGTGATTGGAGTTTTTAGTTCATGAGATACATCTGCAACAAATTCCTTTCTCATTGTGTCTAATTTTACACTTTCTGTAATATCTTGAATAACTGCAATTATTCCTTCTGGCTTATTATTTTCTTCATTTCTAAATGGTGCAAAAAGCACTTTTACTGTATTATCTTCAACCTCTATTATTTGTTCCATTGATGTTAATTCTTGTAAATATATTAGTTTTTCCATATTTATATCTAGTTTAAATTTATTAAAAATATCTTCAAATGTGTAATCTTCTGGTGAAATCTTTAAAAGCATTTTTGCTGCAGGATTTATAAGGTCAATTTTTCCATTTATATCAAATGCAATAATTCCTTCTGTCATATGAAGTAACCTAGTCTTTATCTCTGTTTCTTCTGCCTTTTCTTTCTTTTCTTTACTTTCTATCATCTTCTTTAAAGGATAAATTACCATATGAGAAAGATAAATTGCAACTAACAGAGTAGTCAATGCACATGCAATCATTCCAATTCCTAATTCTTTCTTTACCACATCTTTTACATCTTTACATTCATCTTGTACTTGATGAACATCTCTAAAATCTCCAACTTCTATTTTTTGTTCAATTATATTTACCCTATTTAAAAAAGTCACTCCTAAAGTGCCTACTACAAATAGTTCTAGCAAAAATACTAATATTATAATTATTAATGGTCTATTACTTTTTTTCATCGTCTTTCTCCTCATCTACTTGCCTAATTTTGTTATTATTAAAGTCAATGCCTTAAACCTAATAACTAAATAGCCAAAGCAAAATTACTTACTATTTTTTATTGCTTCAATTATCTCTTTATAAATCTTCTCTTCAACATCTTTTGTGCTAACTTTAAAAGCATTTTTTCCCATCTCTTCGCAAACTTTTTTATCCAAAACAATGCTTTTTATTGTATTATTTAGTAACTCACCATTTACATTATCATTTGTTATTATTTTTGCTGCGCCAATATTTTCTAATACTTTTGCATTATCAATTTGACGGTTATTACCTACACTTGGAAGTGGAATCAATATTGATGGTTTAGCTAAATTTGAAATTTCTGTAATTGTCATTGCTCCACTTCTTGCAACAACTAAATCACATATATTTTCAACTTCTTCCATATTGTATATATATGAAACAATTTTAGTATTTTCAATTTTCTCTATATTTATGTTATCTTTTTTTAGTTCTTCTTTTATTATGTCATATTGCTTTGGTCCAGTTGCCCAAATCATTTGATAATCTTTGTTAGCTTTATTCTTTATTATGCTAATTATTGCTTCATTTATTTTTTGAGCACCTTGACTTCCACCAAAAATAAGAACTATTGGTTTTGTTTGAGATAAACCTAATTCGTTTATAATTTTTAATTTCTGATTTGAACCATATTCATGCTTTTTTATTTTTACAGGCGTTCCAGTAAATACTACATTTTTGCAATTTTTTATTCTTTTTTGAGCATCTTTAAAAGAAACTAGAATTGTATTTGCTTTTTTAGCAAGCATTTTAACGGCTTTTCCAGGAAAAGCATTACTTTCGTGTAAAATAACAGGTACTTTATTGCTTTTTGCAGCAAGAACTACAGCACCACAAATATATCCACCTGTTCCTATAACAATATCAGGCTTAAAATCTTTTACTATTTTTTTTGCTTCTCCTAATCCTTTAAAAGTTTTATATAATTTTTTTATATTCTCGATAGAAAATTTCTTACTTAAACCATATGCATTAATAGTTTTTAATTCATATCCAGCTCTTGGAACCAAATCATTTTCAAGTCCTCTATCTGTCCCAACAAAAATAATCTCTGAATCTGGTTCTTTTTCTTTTATCTTATTTGCTATTGCAATTCCTGGATTAATATGACCACCAGTCCCTGCCGCAGCTACGATTGCTTTCATAATTTACCCTTTCTAAATCTTTTATATTTTTATTTAACAATTGAATATATAAATATTTTGAGAATAATTTAATTAACTCAATAACTTAAAAATTCTTAATAATTTTGCAAGGGAATCTAAAAACATTTTTTTTTAGGGTGCTTGCAAAATTAATTAGAATTTTTTAGTGTTAAATTAGAGTTACTTAAGATTATTAAAAAAATATTTATCATTTCAATTAATTATCAAAATAAGTAAATATTCTATTTATTCCCTGCCCTTGACACATTTAGCAAAATTCCAACTTCACAAAGCAAAATAAAAAGTGCAGTTCCACCATAGCTAAAAAATGGTAAAGGCATTCCTGTTGCAGGCATAGAAGATGTAACAACTGCAATATTCATAATTGCTTGAATTCCAATTAATGCAGTAATTCCAACTGCAAGAAGGCTTCCAAACATATCTGGTGCTTTCATTGCTGCTAAAATTCCTCTCCAAATTAAAATTGCAAATAGTATTATTACAAATAAACAACCTACAAATCCCAGTTCTTCTGCCAATACAGAAAATATGAAGTCATTTTGTGGTTCGGGTAAATACAAATATTTTTGCTTACTTTGCCCTAATCCTAATCCAAAAACTCCTCCTGAACCTATTGCATATAAGCTTTGAATAACTTGCCATCCATCTCCCAATTTATCTTTCCAAGGGTCTATAAATGTTGTTATTCTTTTTAAAGCATGTGCAAATTTAGGAATTTTTATAATTCCTATAATAAGTGCAGGAATTCCTATAACTGTACCTGGTACAACAATTTGCCAAAGCTTGCAACCTGCCAAAAACATCATTATCATACATATTCCAATGATTACAATAGAAGCACTTAAATGTGGCTCAATTATTAATAATCCAATTATTGGAACTAACATTATTAAATGTTTTATCCATCCATTAAAAAAATCTTTTAAACTATCTCTGTTTTTTGTCAAAATTGTTGCATAAAAAATTATCATAAATAATTTTACAAATTCTGATGGTTGAAAAGATAAACTTTTTGTAATATATATCCATCTTTTTGCGCCATTTGCTTCTTTACCAATAACCATAACAGCTACAAGCAAAAGAACTGAAGCAATATACGCTATTAAATAAATTTTTTTATATATTCTATAATCAATTTTTGAAATTATTATCATTGCAACTATTCCAATTCCTGCAAAAAGCGCTTGTCTTATAAAATATGCATAACTACTTCTTCCTTCAGAAAGAGCTGTAGGTGAGCTTGCAGAAAGTACCATTATTAAGCCTAGTGATAATAATAGTAATACTGTTATTAACAATGTATAATCAATTGGATTACTTAAAAAAACTGAACTTGCTTGATTTGATTGACTAGTTTTTTTAATTTTTTGTTTTGCCAAAATTATGGCCTCCTCTCTTGCATTCTACTAATTATATTTTTATATATTCAATTTTAAAAAAAATAAATTATACTGCAAAAATTCCCATAACACAAACTAATAAAGTAATTACAGAAAAAATCATTACAACTTTATTTTCGCTCCAACCTGAAAGCTCAAAATGATGGTGCAACGGAGACATCTTGAAAAATCTTTTTCCTCCTGTTACTTTAAAATATGCTACTTGTATTATTACAGAAAGTGTTTCTAAAATTGGTATTAACGCTATTATTAGTAATAGTAATGGCATTTTTAAGTATAATGCTATACTTGAAATTACTCCTCCTAAAAATAATGAACCTGTATCCCCCATAAAAACTCTTGCCGGATGTAAATTAAACATTAAAAATCCAAGTGCTGATCCAATTACAATACTTCCAAAAATCGTAACTTCTGTTATATTTTTCATCATGGCTATTGCTGTTAGTGCTGCAATTATTATAGCAGAAATGCTTGAAGACAAACCATCTATGCCATCTGTTAAATTAACAGCATTCGTTGTAGCAAGAATTACCAAAATTGCAAATATTATATAAATCCCTGATGGTAATTTTATATACATCTTTAAAAATGGTATATATGTTTCTGTTCCAATTTTGCAAAACTTTATTATAAAAAATGTATATACTATTGAAATTAAAAGTAATCCAAACATTTTATAACTTGGTTTTAATCCTTTTGTATTTTTCAAAACTAATTTTTTAAAATCGTCGATGAATCCGATAACTCCAAATCCAATTGTTAAACATAGCATCGGTAGTAACTTTTGCGCAATTTGAGAATTCCCAACAATATGCAAAATCCCATAAACTCCTATAGTACAAATAATTATAGAAATAATAAATATTATTCCACCCATAGTAGGAGTTCCTTGTTTTTTAAGATGTGACTCTGGTCCATCATCTCTTTCAATTTGACCGATTTTTACACTTTTTAAAATTGGTATTATTATAAAGCTAAGTATCAATGTGACAAAAAAAGATATTATTATCATTGTCATTTGAAATTTCATTTTATCCTCTCTTTTCTACTAGTAATTGAGTTTTTTTTTGATTAATATATAATTTCTTTAACAATTTCCCTTTCATCAAAGTCATATTTTACACCATTTATTTCTTGATAAGGTTCATGCCCTTTCCCTGCTAAAACTATTATATCAGCTTTACTTGCTATTTTTATCGCTTTTTTTATTGCTTCTTTTCTATCTATTACAACTTCATATTTTCCTTTTGTCTTTTTAATTCCCTCTTCTATTTGATCTACTATTGCTTTTGGGTCTTCTGTTCTTGGATTATCTGATGTAATTATTGTATAATCAGCAATTTTCCCTGAAATTTCTCCCATAACTGGTCTTTTGCGAGAATCTCTGTCTCCTCCACAGCCAAAAACAGAGATTACCCTTCCTCTTGTATAACTTTTTACTGCTTTTAAAATATTTTGCAAACTTTCTGGTGAATGTGCATAATCTATCATAATTGGTATTTCTAGTTTATTATCTACCATTTCTGATCTACCTGGAACTTTTACATTTAGTAAAGCTTGTTTCATAACTTCTGCATCTATTCCTAATTTTTTACAGATTGCTATAGCAAGTAAAGCATTATATACTGTAAATCTACCAGGAATATCAACTTTAATTCTATCATTTCTGTCTGTTAATTTAGCTCTAAAATCTACATAAGAATTTGTAATTGTAATATCTTTTGCTAAAAAATCACCTGAATTGTCTATTCCATACCTAGTTATTTCGTTATTTGGAAATATACTAGGAATTTTTGCACCATGTAAGTCATCTATATTTACAAAACCTTTTTTACACATGTTAAATAATTTCAATTTTGAATTGAAATAATCTTCTATATTTGGATGTTCTTTTTCACTTATGTGATCTTCTGAAAAATTTGTAAATGCAACATAGTCAAATTCGCATCCATCAACTCTATGTAATTTTAAGCTTTGCGATGAAACTTCCATTACAACATACTCCACACCTTCATCTACCATTTTTGCAAATAATTGTTGTAACTCCAAACTCTCTGGAGTCGTTCTATCACTATTTTTTAATTTTTCTCCATTAATATAAATTGCAATTGTTCCAATTAGTCCAACTTTTTTCCCTGCTTTTTCTAGTATTTCTTTAATCATAAATGTTGATGTTGTTTTTCCTTTTGTTCCAGTAATTCCAATAAGCTTAAATTTGCTTGATGGATTATTATAAAAATTACTTGCACAAATTGCTAAAAACTCTCTTGTGTTTTTAGTCAAAATAACTGTCACGTCTTCTTGAATCTTAATTGATTTCAAATCAAATCCTTCTTCTATTACAACTGCTACAGCTCCATTTTTTATTGCTTCTTCTATATATCTATGACCATCTACACTATATCCTTTTATTGCAACAAACATAAATCCATTTTTTATATTTTTTGAATTACTATCAATACCTAATATTTCTTTATCTAAATCCCCTTTTGCCTTTAATCCTTCTAATCCTACTAATATGTTTTTCAAGTTCATAAAAATTCATCCCTTCTAAAGCCAATTTTATTCATTATATAACAAAATTTCTTTTTTGTATAGAGAATTTTCCAAAAATTTTATTTTTTTAATATTTAATTCTTTCACTAAAGATTTTCAATTTTTTATATTTAAAAATATGTTTTAAATATAAAAAAAATACCTACTTTAAAATAAGTTATAATAACTTTATTACTTTTTATAGTAATATATTTTCCTATGCAATAAGAAAAGTGACTTCGTCACATGTGCAGGTTGCTTTGCAACCGCACGAATCAAAGAAACTTAACCTTGTTGCTCCGGAAAAATCTAGCGATTTTTCCTATGCAATAAGAAAAGTGAACAGATAAGTAATTGAAATCACTTAAATGTCCACTTATATTTAGTCTGCAATACGATACATTTCACATGTAGTTCTTCCTTCTTCTGCATATGTAACTAATTTTATTTTATAATTTTTTGTATTTTTAAATTTCAAATTATTAACTCCATATGTAACTGTTGCATCTTTTCCTTTTTTTGCATAACTAACTAGTTGACTATGTTCATGTCTTTCTAGTATTTTCAAATCTGCTTGTAATGCTGCTTGATATAGTGTTGAGCTTACTTGACAAACTCCTCCACCGTAATCTAAAGCTCTCTTTGTTTTGCCTTTAAATACCATAGCTTTTTTATATCCTCTTCTTCCTGATGCAGGTCCTACAACTTTAAACCAATTAAACACTTCGCCTGGCTTTAATATAGTGCCATTTATTGCTTTACATGCTTTTTTTAGGTTATGTTTTCTATTGCTTCCGCTACTATATGAAACTAAAGAAATCTTTGCTATTTTTCCCTTACTAGATTTAGCTTTGCTCATTTTATTGCTAAAGTAATTTTTTCCTTCAATAGTTTTATATGATAAAATCTTAAAATAATATATTTTATTTGGATTTAATTTTTTTACTGTATATTTAGTAATACTATTCTTTTTTATTCTCTTTACTTTTTTATATTCTCCATCTTTTTTAGTTGCCTTATAAACAACATAACCACTTGCCTGTTTATCTTTTTCCCACTCAATCGTTGCTTTTTTAAAATTTGATGAAAAAACTACATCTTTAATACTTGCTCTTTTTGGAACTATATAAAAGTTTTTTTCTACAAATCCTGTATAATTTCCTATTCCTTTTATTTTAATTCTAGCTTTTCCTGTTTTTTTATTATTTTTGAAAGTTACTTTATAATCTGTACCTTCTACTAATTTTGTACTTCCATCATATATTGCAACTGGTCTTGTTAATTTTTTTCCTGTATAAGAAGCATTTCTTGTATCAACTTGAATATTTAAGCTTGAAATTTGTTTAATAATTTTTTGTTCCTTTTGAACTACACTACTTTCTTCTGCATATACTTTATTTACTCCTGCAAAAAATAATAATGTTGTAGCAATTAAAACTACGATTGTAAAATTTTTTAATAAAAATTTCTTTTTCATTTTTTCTTCCTTCCTTTTTTCTTTTATTAGTATAACATATATATATTATCACAATAAAAAAAAATTAACAAGTATTTTTGAAAATTTTTTTTATTTTATAGACATTTTTTTGAAAATATGGTATGATTGTAATATAAATCATATGAAAAAGAAAGGGTGTAAAAAATGTCAATTTTAAAAAGAATTTTTTTGGTTACAATATTAATTATATGCATTTCATTTAGTTTTTGTTATGCTATTGACGAAAATCAATTATCTTCAGGAACAACTCAACAATCAACATCATCTATAGATAATGCTATGTCTATAAATACAAACGGAAATACTATTTCTAATCAAAATAACAATTCTGAAATGCAAAATACTGTTACAAACTCTTCTGTTAGTGAATCATCTAATGTAGATTCGAGCTCATCTATTGAAAACTCTTCTACATCAGATTATACTACTTCAGAGACACAACCATCTACAACAGTTAGTAATGTATCATCAACATCTAATTCTTCATCAATTTCTGATATTTTAAATATTGCTTTAATAGTTGTTGGTGTTTTACTTATATTTTTAGCAATTGCAATCTTAATTAGATTGAACTCATAAATAAGTTTTTTAATATATTTTTGTAAGAACAAATCGGAACGCGCATAGAATTCTGATTGTTCAAATTGTCATCACTTTAATGTAACTTAAAAACTTTGATTTTTAAAGCGTTCCGTAAATTTGTTAAAGTGCGAAATTTACGCAGGAAATTTCTGCACATCAAGTTTTATATAATAGCAAAGGGTAACTTTTCTATTATATAAAAAATCCCTTCTATGGGATTTTTTTTTGAATAATATATTTTTTTTAGCAAATAATAATATTAAGTTTTATTTTAAAACTAATATTTTTAGAAGGGATTGTTATTAATATGAAAAAGAAAATTTTTTATTGTACTTTTTTGTCATTATTTATTATTGCTTTATGTTGTTCTTTTACTTTTGCAGCTGATAATAATTCAGTTATGAAAAATGCTGCTGATGGAGTAAAAAATATGGTTAATGGTGCAGAAAATACTGTAGAAAATGCTGCTAAAGGTATGTCTGATACATCAAAAAATATTACAGGCTCTATGCAAAATGCAGGAAATACTATTACAGACAATGTAGGAAATACAATGAGAAATGCTGGAAATGCTGTTACTGGTAATATGCAAAATGGAACAAATATTAATAATACCACAGGAGATAACAATAATACTGACAATAATACCAATACAAATACTACAAATAACAATACTGATATTGCTAATACTAACAACAACACTGATAACACAGGCTTTATGGGAACAACTGATGACAATACAGATGGATATACAGCAACAAGAACAGCTACAACTGATGATACAAATGTTATGGGACTTAGTTCCACAACTTGGATTTGGCTTATAATGGCTCTAGCTGCTGTTGGTATAGGAATATTGATTTATTCATATTTCGCACAAACAAATTCAACCCGTCATAATTCCATGGATGACTAAAAAAAAGAAAGCCATTAAACAAATTCCTAAAATTAGGTTGTTTTCTGTGCTTTCTTTTTTTTTCTTTAATAAATTATTACATATTCCGTTTCGCGCTTCTGTTTTAATTAAATTTTTCATTCAATTCAATTTTATTTCCTCTTAAAAATTCATTTATACTCATTCTTTTCGCATTTTCACCTTGAACTTCTAAAACCTTTATTATTCCATCTTTTGCCTTTATATATAGACCATCTTTGTCATTTAAAATAAGTATTGCTCCATTTTCTAAGTTATTCAATTTCTGTTTATCGAAATTTTTAATTGAGCAAAATTCTTCTTCATTAAAATACTGAACTTTCCAAAATTTTATTTTTTTGCCATTTATATATGAATAAGCTCCCATTATTGGATTCAACCCTCTTACAAGATTTTTTATTTCTTTTGCTGTTTTATCATTCCAATCTATTTTTGCCATTTCTTTGTCTAGCATTGGAGCTATAGTAAATTCTTCTCCTTGTTTTGTTCTTGGAGCAATACCTTGTTCTATCTGCTTTAAAGTTTCTACTAAAAGTTCTCCTCCAAGTTTTGAAAGTTTAACCCATAATTCACCTGTTGTCTCATCTTGTCCAATTTCTACTTCTTGCTTTAAAATCATATCTCCTGTGTCCATTCCTTCATCCATATACATAGTTGTAATACCTGTAGTTTTATCTCCATTTAAAACTGCCCATTGAATTGGTGCTGCTCCTCTATATTTTGGAAGAAGTGATCCATGAACATTTATACATCCCATTTTTGGAATTTCTAGAATTTCTTTTGGAAGAATTTTTCCATAAGCCACAACACATATAACATCAGGATTTAGGGCTTTTATTTCTTCAATAAATTCTGTATTATTTTTTACTTTTAAAGGTTGATATATTGGTATGTTTTTTTCAAGAGCAAATGCTTTTACAGGAGAAACTATCATTTTCATACCTCTACCTTTTGGCTTATCTGGATTAGTTACAACTCCAATTATTTCGTAACCCGCATTATATACCGCTTCTAATGAAACTTCTGCAAAATCAGGCGTACCCATAAATAAAATTCTCATCTACTCTCCTCCATTTATATATTATTTTTATAATAAATTTCTATATACCCCTAGTTTTGATAGAAGCATGAGGTTTTATTACAATCCCTATTTACGATATTTTTAATCATAAAAAATAGAAATCTAATTATAAAAGCTTATCTTTTTTAAATTAATTATCTTCAGGTGTTACATATTCTAATGTTCCAGGTAGTACCTTATCCACAAACATAATTCCCTCCAAATGGTCGCATTCGTGGCTTATTGCTTGTGCAAGCAAATCTTTTGCTTTAAGTTTTTGCTTTTTAGCATTTCTGTCATAAAACTCTACTACAACTTCTGCAGGTCTTATAACTTTTCCAAATTGATTTGGAAAACTTAGGCATCCCTCATCACATTCTTTTTCACCTTTTGTTTTTAATATTTGAGGATTTATAAGAACATATTCACCTTTTCCATCATCAACATCAATTACTATAACTCTTTTTAGCATACCAACTTGTACAGCTGCAAGTCCAACTCCATTGAAATTGTGCATTGTCTCTATCATATCATCTATTAAACTTTGAATTTTTTCCCCTGTTATATCATCTATTGCTACTTCTCTTGATCTTTTTCTTAAAAGCTCGTCTCCATCTTCCCTTATTGTTCTTAGTGCCATATTTCCCTCCTATATCATATTATTCGGATTCACATCCACTGCAATATTTGTCTTTTTGCCAATTCCTGACTCATAAAATTTTTGAAGACATTTATTAATTATAATCGTAACATCTTCTGTTATATCTCCTTTTGCAATAATTCTCCACCTATATTTATTTTTTATTTTATCAATAGGTGCAGGCATTGGCATAAATACCTTAACATCGTATTTTTCAAGATTAGTTTTAAGCATATTATACACATATGTGCTTACATTGGTGATTTCTTGCACATTTTCTCCTGAAAAACCTATCACTATTATATCGCAAAATGGTGGATATTTCAACTGTTTTCTTAAGTTTATTTCCGTTTTGTAAAATAAATCATAATCTTGTTTTTTCGAAAACTCTATCGGAAAGCTATCTGGATTATATGTTTGAACAATAACTTTTCCCGGCAAATTTTCTCTTCCTGCACGCCCTGCAACCTGTGTTAAAATTTGAAAAGTCCTTTCATTTGCTCTAAAGTCATCTATATTCAAACTGCTATCTGCTGCGATAACTCCAACTAAAGTAACTTTAGGAAAATGATGTCCTTTAACAACCATTTGAGTTCCAATTAAAATATCTATATTTTCATTTTTAAATTTATTTAAAATTTCTTCATGTGAGTTCTTTTTTGTAACTGTATCTACGTCCATTCTGATTGTGCTTGCTTCTGGAAAAATTCTTTTTATTTCCTGTTCTAATTTTTGTGTTCCTGTTCCAAAATATCTTATTTTGTTACTTCCACAACTTGGGCAATTTTTTACCACTTGTTCCTCATGTCCACAATAATGGCATTTAAGTCTATTTTGAAAACTATGATAAGTTAAACTTATATTACAATTAGGACATTTCATGGTATAGCCACATTCTCTACAAATAATAAATGTTGAATAACCTCTTCTATTTAAAAATAGTATTGTTTGATGCTTATCCTCTAAGTTTTGCTTTATTGAGTTGTATAAACTTTGGCTAAGCATAGATTTATTTCCTGTCGCAAGCTCTTTTTTTAAATCTACAACTTCTACAGTCGGTAAATTGGAATTATTTGCTCTCTTTGTTAGTTTTAGTAATGATATTTCTTTTGTTTGAGTTTTATAAAAAGTTGATAAATCAGGTGTTGCACTTCCTAAAACTAATGGAATGTTGCTATCTTTGCAAATTTTTTCGGCTATTTCTTTTGCATTATATCTTGGATTTGATTCAGATTTATATGAATTATCATGCTCTTCATCAATTATAATTATTCCTAAATCTTTTAGAGGAGCAAAAATTGCAGAACGAGCACCTATTACGATTTTCGCCCTATTTTCTTTTATTTTTAGCCACTCATCATGTCTTTCTCCAACAGAAAGTTTACTATGCAAAACAGCCAATTTTTCTTTTCCAAACCTTCCAATAAATCTATCAAGCATTTGAGGTGTAAGTGAAATTTCAGGAACTAGTAAAATAGCACCTTTATCATCATTGACTATCTTTTCTATAAGTTGCATATAAATTTCTGTTTTTCCCGAACCTGTAACACCATAAAGCAAAAACTCTTCAAATCTTTTATCTTCAATAGTTTTTTCTATTTTGTTATATGCATTTTGCTGTTCTTGAGTAAGTTTAAGTTTATTGTTTTTCTCTTTTGGCTTTAATGCAAGTGGATTTCTTTCAACTTTTTGCTCTTCTATTCTTAATAATCCTTTTTTCACAAGTGAATTTATAGTTTCTCTTGAAACTCCTGCAAATTCAATTATTTCTGGTATAGTCATTCCTTCATTTTTAGCAATAAATTCCATTGCTTTTTTCTGCTTTTCTCCTCTAAGTTTGTTAATATCAATACTATTTTCTTGGACTATCTCATTATTTATGAATTCTGCCAAATAAACAAAATTCATTTTTTTGTCTTGCATTCTTTTGTTTGCCTCTTTGCTTCTTGTTCCCGGAGTTAGCATTAACTTTATACATTCTGAAACATTGCAAAAATATTTTCTTGCCATCCATCTTGCAAGCTCTATTTTTTCCTGAGATAAATTTTCATCTAGACCTGCAATTTCTTTAACTTCAAATTCAGTATGTTCTTTTATCTTTATTACATATCCCTGTTCAAGAGTTTTAAAATTCGCAAATGGTACTAATACCCTACTTCCAATATCTATTAAATCAGTAAGATTTTCAGGTATTTTGTAATCGAATTTTCTATTCAATTTTTTCGCTCTACTATCTATTATTACTTCTGCTATCATTACTTGTCCTTTCTCTTTTATCTTTGTATAATATATTGTATTTTTATAAAAAAGTCAAGAAGAAATCAAAACTCATAAAATTTTGACTATTCAAATTAAGCAACATGCCTGTCGCACTACAAAAATAACATTAGACATAAAATCTAATGTTATTTTTAAGTTATATATTATTCATTTTCAAATTTGCAATATCCATTATTTCTGTAACAATTATTATTTACTAAACAAACAAGTAAGCCAACAAAGCTTAAGAAATTTAGTATTAAACCAAATCCAAAAACTCCTATTAATAAAGCTGAAACTATTGCTCCTGCAGCTAAAGTATCTACAAATGTTAATGCCAAAAATGAAGTAAATAAAGTTACAAATCCGCCTAAAGCTAAGCATCTTCCATATTCACATACACATTGTTTAGTTTCTTTTTTTGCTCCAAAAGCTGCTGTGTTATATAGAAGTATTAAAGTAATTATTGCAAATATTATTCCTATTAAAAGTGGAACACCTATAACGCCTGCTGCAATTGTTCCTGCAAAGAATAATGCTCCTATTACAATACCTAGTATTACTGCAATAACAACTGGTAATATACATACATTATAATTCTTGCACATCTTTTCTCAACTCCTACTATAGACATAGTTTTGTTGTCTATAATATATAGTATGAAAAAAATATAAATTTGTTACTTTAAGTATTTTCGATTAATATTTAATATTTTCTCACAATCTTAAACGTAAGCACACTCATATCATCTTTTACTTTTCCATAATTGTTGTCAACCGCTTCATTTAGCACAATATCTGCACATTTTTGAGGATTTGTTGTTTCCATATCTTCTAACAAATATTTAACCCAAAGGGCTTTATTTTTGTACTCTACATTTGAATCAACAATTCCATCACTGCACATTACAACTACTTCTTCGCCTTCAATTTTTCTTTCTATAATTTCTTTGCTAATATTTTTTACAATTCCTGTTGGTAAACTTGCAGATTTTATTATTTGAACTTTTTTCTTATTTTTAACATAAGTTGGTGCACATCCTGCTTTTACAAATTCAATATTTCCTTTAAATAAATCTACAATTGCAACATCCAAAGTTGCATATACATCTTGCGAAACATTTAACAAATTAGTATTTATTAAATCTATTGAAGATTCTTTGTTAAATCCAGTATTTAGAAGTTTTTGTAACATATTTATCACAATTTGGCTACTCTTTTTAGCATCTTCTCCTGAACCCATTCCATCACTAATTGCTAGAAGATATTTTCCGTCTTTTAATTTTGTATATAATAGACTATCTCCAGAAACTTTATTACCATCTTTTATCGCAATTGCTTGTCCTATTTCTATCGAATATTTATCTGCAGATTTATACACTAATTTTTCTGTTTTTTGTGCTTCTATTATTTCTTTTTGCTCTAACTCTAATTTATCATTTAAAGTTTTCTCTATAATCTTTAAAATATACTCTGATATATTCTTTTTGCTTGTTTTTTCTATATAAACTTCAGCTGTTATTCTTTCATCTTCGTCTTTTTTTATTGCAATTTCTTGCACAAGTATTTCTTTTTCTTTTAGCAAAATAGATATTTCTTCTTTTTCTTTTAAAAACATATCTTCATCTGTTAAAGTTTCTTTTTTCAGATCCTCTGCTATTGCAGAAATTGCTTTAGATACGCCATTCAACTGACTTCCAACATTTTTCTTTTCTTCTTTTAATTTCTTTGTCCATATAAAATTCATCTTGCTAATTCTATATGCAGAATTAATAGCTCTTGTCATTCTCTGAACTTCTTCTTTTACAGTTCTTTCGTCATCATCAAATCCTACTATATAATTATTATTATTTGAAAATATATCAATTAAATCCTCTTCTTTTATAAATTGCTTTTTTAATAATTCTTCAAATATTTCGTTTACTATTTCGCCCTCAACATTCGAAATATTATCATATAAGATATTATCTTCTAAAGATTCTGTGCTATTTAAAAGTTCTGTAATAAATATTTGCTTGTTATTTTCTTTTAGTTCTTCCTGTTTTTCATTTTCATCTACATAAGAATTTGCCATTTGTTCAACTGCTTCTGACATATTTTTTAATTTTTCAATTGTTTCTTTGCTTTTATCTAATCCTCTATTTGTTGCAACAGGTAAAAATGGCTTATCTCCAATTATATTTTCAATATCTAATCTAATACTCTTTGGAACTGCAAGTAGCCCTATTCCTGCAATTAATATTTCTTTGAACACAATTAAATTTTCTACTCCACCATTTGAAAGATATGTGAGTAAAATATCTCCTAATATAAATCCTACTATAACACCTATTTTGCCAAATCTATTTAAAATACCTGCAATTAGTCCAGATATTGCATAAGCTGCAATAGTTATAGGGTCATTTCCTGATATTATTCCAAGAGTCACACCTATTGTTACCCCTGAAGTTGCTCCAACAAGCATTCCATTTTTCCAACCTAAAACTAAGACCATAAATATTGCAATTATGTTTCTTATAGAAAATCCAAATATTTGTAAGTTTCCAAAACAGCATACAGCTATTGTAAACAAAATACTTGCTCCCATAATCTCTTCTAGTGCAAATGCCTTTTTTTCATTGAATTCTATAATTACAATTATTGAATTCACAAAAATCTTATAAAGTATAAATGTTAGCATTGAATAAGCAATTGCTACAAATATGTCATATAGTAAAAATCCTGAAATTATAGCTTTAAATAGTCCTACAATTAAAGAAGCTATAAATAGTCTTTTTCCAAGTTTAATTTTTTCGTTTTTGCTCTCTTCATTATATTTTGGCTCTCTTATAAAAAAGCTTGCGAAAAATATTAAAGTAGTAATAATATATGGAAGAACTGAACTCCATCCACATCCTATTATATTTCCGATTAAGCCTAGTACTAAAACTATAATTATAGGAATTTCATTTGCTCCAACAGCCACAACCATTGCTAAACTTGCCGGAGATATAGATTGTCCAAGTCCTATACAAGAAACCATTAATGTAATTATATATAGCACTATATATTTTTTTGATATTGCATTGGTTAATATACTTTTCTTTTTGCTTGTTTCTTCATTTGTACTACTTTGTTTATCCTCTTGAATGTTTTGAAACACCTCTTACCACCTCGTCCTTTTTTTAAGTTCTTTTCTTTTTTAGAATTCGCATCTGTATCAACTATAATCTTCGCACGTTTTAGGTTTTACGAATTCAGTAACACTATTTTACCACTTGTCTTTTGCTTTTTTTGTCATTTTTAGTATTCTACTTAAAAAAAGTTTTCTACATATATTGACCTAATTTTTTTTTATTCTTTTTCTCTCGTTCTTTTATGATTTTTATTTTATTACATTTTGTTATAAATTACAATATCTTTTTGAAATTTGTTTTATGAAATTTAAAATAGTGCACAAATTCAAATTAAATTTTAAAGTAATATTAATTATTTTTTCAATAAATAATTAATATACTTGGATCATTCCACATAGTGTCTTCCTCAAGCAAAAAAATATGTTTTTGATAATCAAATAAATATGTTTTTAAAACACTTTCGACATACTTAATATCATATTTCTCTAAGCTGCTTCAAAAAATAGCTCAAAATCAAAAAAATAACCATTTGGAACTTTCCAACTATTTTAAAAATAAAATATATAATTATATATTTATTAAATCTAAAATAAATATAAAGATGAAAAAAACTCGTCATAAGCAGCAGCTTAATCTGAGTTTTAAGTTTAGTGGCAATTCTCCATCTCTTTTATTATAGCTTGTTTATCCATATTTCTTCCAATAAATACAAGTTTTACCATTCTATCTCCAACTTCTTCATCCCAATCTTTTAAAATTTCTGGTTCTTGTTCAATCATTTGTTTTAATTCTTTTTCTGGAGCGGATGCAATCCAATAACCAGTTTGAGAAAGTTGCATTTGTCTTCCTGCTTGTTCAAATAAATATGACATATTGTAGTCATTTTCAAACCATACCAAACCTTTACATCTAATTACAGATTTTGGAAATCTTTCATTTACTAATTCTTCAAATTTTTGCTCATTAAATGGTTTTCTTGATGTATAAACAAATGTTGAAATTCCATATTCTTCTGCCTCACCTTCATCATGATGGTGGTGGTGATGATGTTCATGGTGATGCTCATGTTCTTCATGGTCGTGATTATCTTCTTTGTTGTCATGATGTCCGTGTTCATGCTCATCTTCATCTTCATCATTCTCTTCAGCTACCTCATCTTTTTCTAATTCTTTAATCCATCCAGCTGAAGATGAAATTTTTTCAAAGTCAAAATTATTTGTATCTATTACTTCACCAACATCAACTTTTGCGTAATTTGTTTCTAGTATTTTTGCAGTTGGTTGTAATGCTTTTATAACTTTCTTAACTTGTGCAAGTTGTTCTGGAGTTACCTCATCAATTTTGTTTAAAACAATTACATTGCAAAACTCAATTTGTTGAATTATAAGATTTTCAATGTCTTCTTCATCAATATCTTCTTTAACTAAATTTTCTCCACATCCAAATTCTGTAGCTAAACGAAGAGCATCTACTACTGTTACAACATTGTCTAATCTACATATTGGTGGCAATCCATATTGTTCCATTGAATCTGATAACATTGTTATTGTTTGAGCAATTGGAAGTGGTTCGCAAATTCCACTTGCTTCAATTAAAATATAGTCAAATTTTCTTGTTTTTAAAATATCTACTATTTGCTTCATTAAATCTTCTTTTAATGTACAGCAGATACATCCATTAGATAGTGGTACTACATTTCCTTTATCTTCTTCTTGAATAAAACCTCCATCTGCTATTAGTTTTGCATCAATATTTACTTCTCCTATGTCATTTACTATTACTGCTACTTTGTAGCCTTCTTGATTTGTTAAAATATGATTCATAAGTGTTGTTTTTCCTGCTCCTAAATAACCTGTAAGTATTGTTATTGGTACTAATTTTAATTGTTCCATTTTACTTCATCCTCTCCTTAATTCTAACCAACGTATTCAATGCATCAATTGGTGTTAACTCATTTAAATTAACCTTGTCAAGTTCTTGTGCAATTTCTGCTAGCTTGTAGTTAAACATATCAAATTGCCCTTCGACTTGTTTTTTATTTTCTTTTTCTAGATTTTTTCCATTTAATACACTTTTTCTTTCAATAGTTCTTAAAATTTGATTTGCTCTTGTGGTTACATCTTTTGGAACTCCTGCAAGACGTGCTACATGTATTCCATAACTTTCGTCTGTTCCACCTCTTACAATTTTACGTAAAAATATGATGTCTTCTCCTTTTTCTTTAACAGCTATTGAATAGTTTTTAATTCCTTCTTGTTTTTCTTCTAAATCTATTAATTCATGGTAATGTGTTGCAAATAGTGTTTTTGCTCCACACTTTTCTTTATTTGCAATAAATTCTGCTACTGCCCAAGCAATTGAAAGTCCATCAAATGTAGAAGTTCCTCTACCTATTTCATCTAAAATAACTAAACTATTGGCTGTTGCCTCTTTAAGAATTGTTGCAACTTCCATCATTTCTACCATAAATGTACTTTGTCCCATACTTAAATCATCTGAAGCTCCAACTCTTGTAAATATTTTATCTACTACTCCAATTTTTGCAGATGTTGCTGGAACAAAACTCCCAACCTGTGCCATTAAAGTAATTAAAGCAACTTGTCTCATATATGTAGATTTTCCTGCCATATTTGGTCCTGTAATTATAGAAACTCTGTTGTCTGATTTATCTAAATATGTATCATTTGAAATAAACTCTCCTTGTGGTAACATTTTTTCAATTACAGGATGTCTTCCCTCTCTTATGTCTATTACCCCAGAATCTATTACTTCTGGCATACAATAATTCATATCTTCTGCAACCTGTGCAAATGATGTTATTACATCTAAAGTTGATATTATTTCTGCAGATTTTTGAAGTCTTTTAACATTTGAAGCAATCTCTTTTCTGATTTTATCAAATGCTTCAAGTTCAAGTTTTATAACTTTTTCTTCTGCTCCAAGAATTTGATTTTCTAAGTTTTTAAGTTCTTCTGTTATATATCTTTCTCCATTTGTTAAAGTTTGTTTTCTAATGTATGAATCAGGTACCATATTTTTATATGTATTTGTAACTTCTATATAATATCCAAAAACTTTATTAAATCCAACTTTAAGTGACTTTATTCCTGTTGCTTCTTTTTCTCTCGCTTCTAACTCCATAAGCCATGTTTTTCCCTCTGTTGTTGCTTTTTTTAAAGTATCTATTTCATCATTATATCCAAGTTTTATATATCCTCCATCTTTTGTAACCATTGGAGGATCATCAACTATTGATTTTTCCACTAATTCGTGAATATCTTGTAATTCATCTAAATTTTCATATAGTTCTTTTAGAAGTGCAGACTGGCATTTTGACAAGACTAACTTTACATCAGGTAATTTGTTTAAAGAATTTTTTAATGTTATCATATCTCTTGGAGTTCCATTTCCATAAGCCATTTTTCCTGCTAAACGTTCTATGTCATAGACCTTTTTTAAGTTTTCTACAACATCTCCTCGAAGCATAATGTCATCTTTTAATTCTTTTACTCCATCAAGTCTTCTATTTATTTCTGTAATATCGATAAGTGGGTCATTTAACCATCTTCTTAAAAGCCTTCCTCCCATAGATGTTGATGTTTTATCTAAAACCCATAGCAAAGTTCCTTTTTTAGATTTGTCTCTCATTTTTTCTGTAATTTCAAGATTTCTTCTTGCATTAATATCAAGTGACATATATCTTGAAATTGAATAAATAGTAATTTTGTTTATGTGGTCTAAACTAGTCATTTGAGTTTGCGTTAAATACTCTGTTAAAGCATTTATCGCACATATTGCAAGCATTTTGTCATCTAAATCTGTTAAAGTATTTCCTTTTACATCTTGAAGATTAAATCTTAATTTTGTTATTTCTACGTCATCTTTAAAATATTCATCCTTAAAATTGCTTATATAACTTGCAGGAAATCTTGTTTTTATTTTGCTTAGTTCCTCTGTAGAATCTGCCATCATTTTATTTATGATAATTTCTGATGGTGCAAATCTAGAAATTTCATCCAAAAGTAATGCAAAGTTGTTTGTTTCCTTTATTTGACTTGCATAAAACTCTCCTGTTGAAATATCACTTACTGCAATTCCAAAATATATTCCTGTTTTATATATTGCCATTATGTAGTTGTTTTTTCTTTCTTCAAGCATATTTGACTCAACTACAGTTCCTGGAGTAACTATTTTTATAACTCCACGTTTTACAATTCCTTTTGTAGTTTTTGGGTCTTCTAATTGTTCACAAATTGCTACTTTATATCCTTTTGCGATAAGTCTTGCAATATAGGTTTCTGCTGCATGATGTGGAATTCCACACATTGGAGCTCTTTCTTCTAATCCACAATCTTTTCCGGTAAGTGTAAGCTCAAGCTCTCTTGAAACTTTTATTGCGTCATCAAAAAACATCTCGTAAAAGTCGCCTAATCTATAGAACAATACACAATCTTGGTATTGCTCTTTTGTTTCTAAATATCTTTGCATCATTGGTGAACACTTTTCTTTGTCAATATTCATTTTTTACCTCGCTTTGTCTTTCTGGGGCATTTCTCAAATATTTAACTTTAAATTACTTTGAGTAAACACTCTTTTCTAATAAAATAGAGTATATCACAAAAAAATGCAAAAATCTACAAATATATGTAAATTTTTGCAATTTAGTTTATATTTTTCTTCGAGTTTTCTTGTTGTAAGTATAACTCCATTTGTACTCATTATTCTTTTTTCGCCTATAACCTAAATCTCTTTCTCTGCTTTTTTTGTTAGTATTTGCAGAAATTTGGATTTAATGCAAATATTTAGTTAATAAAATCTATATAATAAATATATTATTCTACAACTATTACTTCTTTAATGCCACATCCTTCAAATATTTGAGTAGCTCCATTGTAGTCTAAACTCCAATCTTTACTTACTAATATTTTACTTAAATTAGCATCATATCTAAACATTCTTTCACGTCCATTACCTTGAATGCTTGCTGTATTAAAACTTTGTAAATCTAAAGTTTCTAAACTTGAACAGCTAGCAAGCATACTCCACATAGTTGTAACTTTTTCTGTATTAAAATTACTTACATCTATTTTTTTCTAATAAGTAACAATTATCAAACATATATTGCATTTCTTTAACACTATGAGTATCTAGATAGCTTGTATTTATACTTTTTAATTTTTCACATTTATTAAACATACTTTGCATACTAGTTACATTTTCTGTATGTAAATAGTTCATGTTTTCTATACTTTCTAAATTAATACACTGACTGAACATACTTCGGCAAGTTTTAGGAGCAATAGGCTCTTCTATTACAACCTTTAATATATCAGGTGAATTCCACTTTGTTCCTTCTTCATACCCTTGCAATGGAGTACTTCTAAGCTTAAGAGTACCATCTGTCTCTAGCTTTGCATAAATAGCTGTAGGTTTGATTTCTTCAATCGATTCTGCTTCACCATTTGAATTTAAAACATATTTTCTACTACTCTTTTTAAATGTTATTTTAAAATTTCTTCCGCTTTTTTCTAATGTAACATTTTGATTTTTTAAAGCTTCCTTTAAATCTTCTTCTTCAAGATTACCATACTTATTTCTCCCCATTGCTTGTATTGTTGCTGTCTCAATAATTTCTTTTTCTTCTGCCATTTCCGTCAAATTCTTTGCACTACCTGCTTTTTTTATAATTCCATTATCTCCGTCTTAACATTCTATTGATATTGATGCTAATATCAGTAACACTACTATAGTAATAACAAGTGTTATTAAAGTTATACCTTTATTTTGATTTTTTATTTTCTTTAACATACTAAATCCATTTCCTTTCTTGCTTAAAGTAAATGCACAACTATTTTTTATATAAAACTTTAAAATATAACTGCATATTTTCTTTCATCCATTAAATTTATTTTTCAAACTTTCACACCGAAAATAGACAACGCAATCTCAACCTGTGTTTAAATAGCCACAGGACAAAATTGCTCTGTCTTTTATTACTTTATTATTTTTAATACTATCTACAATAGCATATATATTTTTTTCGCGGTTTAAAGAGTAGCTCTCTCTCTCTCCTTCTCTCTTACAGCTTCAACGCTTACATGTTTTTTACTTAAGTATCTCATATTTTTTCTCCTTATTTGTTTTTGTTTATTGTATTTATTTTATATTTTTATGTTTTTCTTATCAAGAGTTTTTTAAGCAACTTTGCATTTCTTTCCTATAAATGCAATTCCATAAGTTAATATATTTTTAACTCCATCTAGTTCTAATTCTTTGTAATATTCTTTTTCTTTTATCTGTTCTTTTCCTTCTTGTGCTTTTTTACTTAAATCTTCATCTTCCTTTGCTAGTTTAAATTCTACTACTATTCCGATACTTCTATCATATTTTTCCATCATAATATCAAATCTTCCTTCTCCTGCTTCACGATTTGACTTTACAATATATTCTCCTGATAAAAAGTTTACAAAAAGTCCTAACATATATCCATGATAGAAATTTTCATATTCATCCATAAATGACATACTTTGAAGAGCTTGGTTTAGAATTTCTTCCATTTTATTTGTATCTTGAGATAATATTTTTTGTTTTAACTCATATAACTTATACTGTGCAAATTTCGCACTTCTTGCCGTCCAACTTGAAATAATATCTCTATATACTACTCTTACTTCATTATTTGGTATTTTCACTTTCATATATCCATCAAAATCTACTGGTTCTTTATTTGCCTTTGTTAAATACCCTGAAAATAATAGAAAATTACTTATTACATTTACTGCATCATCTGATTTTGCTGCTTCTAAATCTAAAAATGTTACTTTTTCGTTATATTGTATATTTATGTCTTTACCTAACATTAAATTTTCAAGCATTTCTGATGTCTGCTCTTTTGCTCCCTCAAATAGTTGTCTTAATAATTCATCTGCGCTTGTATTTACCCAATATGGATATAAATCTCCTCTTTCTGCATAATTTAAAATACTCCATGGGTTATATATTTCTTGTGTTCCAAATATATATCCATCATACATTGCTTTTACTTCTTCAGTTAAAGATAATTTAAAATGTTCTAATAACTTTTTTGTATCTTCTTCTGTAAATCCAAAATATTCATTATACATACTATCTACTGCTGTGTATACTGCAACATTATTCAAATCGCTAAATATACTCTCTTTACTTACTCTTAAGATACCTGTCATAACAGCGAATTTTATGCTATCATTTGTTTTTAGAGTATTTCCGAATAGATTCTTTATAAATCCTATTACATCATTATAGAATCCTCTTGTATAGCCTGTTTGGATTGGTACATCATATTCATCTATTAAAAGTATTACTTTTTCATTATAATATCTTTCCATGGCTTGAGAAAGCATTTTTATAGATAATTCATATTCTCCTTGCGTAGCTTCTTTTTTTAGTATTTTTTCATAAAGACTCTTTTCGCTTTCAGTTAAAATTTCTAATACATATCTTTTGTTTTCAAATAACATTCGCCATTCTTCTTTTAATACTTCATATACGTGTTCCCAATTATCTGATTTTAAACTTTTGAAATTAAGCTTAATTACTGGGTATTTTCCTTGTTCTTTGCTATAACTACTTCTGTCTATATATAACCCTTTAAATAGTTTTTTGTTCTTTTCTTTTTTTTCTGCATTAAAAAATTCATCTAAAGTAGAAATCATAAGACTTTTTCCAAATCTTCTTGGTCTAGGAAATAGTGTAACATAAGCTCCTCTTTTCAAAAGTTCTTCTATTATTTTAGTTTTATCTGCATAATAAAAGTCTCCCTCTATTATGTCTTTAAAATTATCTCTTCCTATTGGTAATTTCTTCATTGTGGCACCTCCCAATTTATATATTTATTGTACTACACCTATAAGAAAAATGCAAGAAAAAATCTTCTTCATTAAAACACAAAAATTAAAACTTGCACAATTAAGAAAAGTAAAAGCAATAATAGTGTTGTTCCTAGAAATACTCCCAAAGCAACTTTTATAGTATGATATTCTCCATAGCCAAATTCATCTTCTATTGGTATTACTTTAAGGGCTTTAGGCGCATCTTCATCTACTAACTCTTGTTCTACCTCTAAATAATCTATTAGTTCTCTTGCTTTTTCATGATCTTCTACACTTACAAATATCTTTTTTTGTGAAAGAGTATCTTGTCCATTAACTATACTTAAATAGCTTCCTGCTCCTCCATCTTTTCTAATATATGAAATCCCTTGAGTGTCGAAAATATCACATAATCTTGAAACTACTGATTCGTCAGTACTCGAAAAAATTTCTTTTTCTGTCATTTGTCTAATCCTCCAATATATTCTAGATTAAAATGATGCTTTCAAAGCAGCAATTATTCCTATAATTATACAAAGTAATGGTATTCCAAATCCCAACATTATAAGTATTTTAAATATCTTTTTTGGAATTCCATATTTTTCGTTTACTCTTATATCTTCTTCTAATTCTTCTTGCGTTTCTTTTAACTCTTCTGGAATTTCTTCATTTTCAAAATCTTGTTCATTAAACACTTCAATTACATTTTGTGCTTTTTCAAAATTTTCACTACTTACATAAATTGATTTTCCAAGTCCAAAGCTTTGACCATAAGTTACATTCATATAACTTCCTGCACCTTCATCTTTCCTAACATAAGGAATATCATTTTCTTTTAAAATTCTTTCAATTTGTTTTACTAAAAATTCATCACTATCTTCAAATAATTTCTTTTCTTCCATATACTTTACCTCTAAAAAATATTTTTTAATTCTTCTATTTCTTTTACAACAGTCACACCTTCTAATAAACCAATATATTCTTCTTTTTTATTGTGTATATCTTTCCAAACTAAATTCTTTATTCCTGCTTTTTTTGCCCCTAATATATCAATTTCTAAGTCATCACCTATCATTGCACATTCTTCTGGTTTGTTATTTCCTACTGCTTGAATGAAGCTTTCTTTATTTGGTTTAGCTACATTTTCTCCACCATAAACCATTTTAAAATATTGATATATATTAGCTGTTTTTAGCCTTTCCGATTGAGTTTCTGCAAACCAATTTGTAAGTGCAACAAGTTCATATTTGCTACTAAGATATTTAAAAGTTTCGTAATATGATTTTGGAAAATCTTTTGAAACACATTCTGCTAAATTTACTTGCCATAAATCAATAAACTTCATTGTTAAATTTGCATTAAGGCTTTTGTTGATATATTCTAGTAAATCTTGTTTATCATATTTTGTTATCTTGCTTTCCCATTCTAATTGTGCATTTCTTATTGTCTCATTATTTAAATTTTTTTTTATTATCCCAAGCTCGTCAAGTGTTTTATCTATTACATTTTTGTATTCGTCTTTCCATGGTATTACTACATTATCGACATCAAAAATAAGCCTTTTAATCATTATTTACTATCTCCCCTTTAAAATACCACATATGATCTTCAACTATTTTTACTTTTTGAATAGTATTAATCATATTTTCTTTTCCTTTAAAGACCACCACTTTATTGTGTTCAGTTCTTCCGGTAAGCATAGATTCATCACCCTTACTTGGTCCTTCTACTAATACATCTTGGATAGTATTTATATATTCTTTATTATTTTCAGCAATTTTTGCTTCCACTAATTCTTTTAATCTATCAAATCTTTTATGTTTTATTTCTTCTGGAATTTGATTTTCCATTTTATCTCCTGGAGTCCCTTTTCTTCTTGAATATATAAACATAAAAACTTGTTCAAAACCTACTTTTTTTACAACATCTAAAGTGTCTTCAAAATCTTCTTCTGATTCTCCTGCAAAGCCTACGATTATATCTGTTGAAAACTTTATATTAGGTATTTGTTTCTTCATTTTATCCACAAGCTCTAAATATTGCTCTTTAGTATATTTTCTGTTCATCACTTTAAGCATATTTGTACTTCCAGATTGAAGTGGTAAATGTATAAATTTACATATTTTTTCACAATCTCGTATTGCTTCTATTACATCATCAGTAAAGTCTTTTGGGTGTGGAGATACAAATCTTATTCTTTCTATTCCATCTATTTTATTTAACTCACGAAGTAATTTGGCAAATGTGTAATTTTGGACCGGGCATTTTGGACCGGTTCTTTTTTGCACGGTTTTCAGCTCTCATATATGAATTGACATTTTGACCAAGTAACATTATTTCTTTATATCCTTGTTTTGCTACTTCTTTTGCCTCAGCTATTATATCTTCTGGTTTTCTACTTCTTTCTCTTCCTCTAACATAAGGCACAATGCAATATGTACAGAAATTATCGCATCCATACATAATTGTAATTGAAGCTTGAACATTGCTTGCTCTTGAAATCGGAAGTCCTTCATAAACTCTTCCATCAACATCTATTACATCTTGTATTCTTTTCCTTGAATTTAAAACCCTAAAAATATCCTCTGGTAATTTGTGTAAAGTATGTGTTCCAAAAATAATATCAACATGTGGATATGATTTTTTTATTTTTTCTGCCATGTGTTTTTCTTGCATCATACATCCACCAATTGCAATTATCATATTATTTTTTTCTTTTAAATTTTTTAATTCTCCAACCTTACCAAAAAGTCTTTCTTCCGCATTTTCTCTAACACAACAGGTATTTATTATTGATAAATTTGCTTCTTCAAATTTATCTGTTTTAATGTATCCCATTTCTTCTGCCATTCCACTTATTTTTTCAGAATCATTTTCATTTAATTGGCACCCCATTGTAAGAATTGTATATTTTAAATTTTTGCCTTTATTTTCTTCTGCGATTTTTTTCATTATTTCTTTTTGCTCATTTATTTCTTTATTCATTTCTATCCCTTCTAAATTTCGTTAAAATTAAAGCCTATAACTTTTGAATTTATATCAGAACAAATTATATAAAACTTTATTATTATATAAATTGTTAAATATAAAGATTAAATAATAACAAATTAATCAGTATTTTGCGCTATTATATCATAAAATCATAAAAAAATAAACCCCATTATTAAACTTTTGTCTAATAATGGGATTTAATATTAAAAAATTTATTGCATACATAATAAAACTGCAAAACCTATTGCTACACCTAATACTGTAACTAATAAAGTAATACCAAAATTTGATACATTATTATTTTTTTTATTTTCTTCCTTTTCTGTTTGTATTTCTTCTACTTCTTCCATTGCATTTACTCCTTCCTTGCTTACAAAAAAGCTTTTTTCCATAGTATTTTTTATTTATATATATCATATACTTTTATCTTGTTTTTGTCAAGAGATATTTTTAGATATTTTATCAAATTATTCAATAGAAATACTCTCAAAAATCAATAACACTATAATCCCTGTATCAAATTATTTAACTCTGTCGTTTCAAGATTTTCTAAAAAATCTACTAAATATTGTCCAAGTTCAATCGCTTGACCATCAAGTGTTCCGTTTAATTCAGAAATTGTTTCCATAGTGCTTGTATTTTTCCTAGTTGGTGTTTCTACAAATGTACGACTATCTCCAGTATTAGTATCAGTTTCAATGCCACAAGGAACTGTAATTTTAATATTTCCACCTATATCCCATTCTGCAATTGCAGGATATGATGAATTATTAAATGTTAGAATACTTCTAATATCACCACTATTTGCTATTTTTCTAGAATTATACCATAATCCACTACTTGTATCTACTACATTTTCTGATTTAGGAATTTTTACTCTTTGAATTTCTGTTCCTTTTGATTTCACAACATATTCATTGTTTAATGTATCTTCATCTACAGTAATATTATCACTTGACGAAAATAATTTTGAAAGCTCTGTTTCAAGATTCTCTTTTGTATAATTTCCTTGTCCATTAGTTAAAGCTGCAATATGAGCAATTTTAACTTTTTCAGCATAATCGGAGCTTTGTGAATTATCTCTTGCATTTGTTGCATTATGTAAAATAGAATTATCTCCTGATAACATTGCTATTGACACACCTGCCAATATTAGTAATACAATAATAGTTATAACTAACGCGATAAGAGTTATTCCTCTTATTTGTTTTTTTTGGTCTTTTTTTGTTTCCATATCTTTCATCCTTCCTTTCTCCGAGCAAAACAGATTCTTCAAAAAGAATTATTAATAATGATCATATACCTCTAATACAATCTGGAAATTAAAAATATAAATCTGTTTAACTCTATTTCATTTGAATTTTGTTATTATACTTTACATATAGTATCTTTTTTATAATTTCTAAATTTAACTTACAATTTATGCACACTATTGCACTCACTATTTTTTAAATATAAAATAACTCTTATTTAATTTTGAATGTGCATAAATTTTTTTTGATTTATATATTTATATATTTATCATATTTTTTTATATTTTGCAAGTATTATTTATATTTATTTTACCTCCACATCAAACATTGTTTTTTCGCCATTAATTGAAACTTCTTCAGCTGTTTTTCTTTCTTCATTATATACAACTGAATCTGCCAAAGTATCATGTTTTATTATGTCTTCAAATTTCTTAACAATTTCTTCAACTACTTTGTTGCCTGAAACATAAAGATTTATTCTGTCCAATACTTCAAATCCTCTGTCTTTTCTCATATTTTGAACTTTAGATAAAACTTCACGTAGCATTCCTTCTTCTTTTAGTTCTGGTGTAATATGAGTATCTAAAACAACTCCTATTTCGCCTTCTCCAGCAAATGCAAATCCTTCTTTTCCTTGCATTGTAACTAAAAGATTTTCTGCTGATAATTCAATTTGAGTATCATCTATTTCTATATATTCTGTGCCACCATTTTGTACTTTTACAGCTAAATCCATTTGATTAAATTCTGCAATTTTAGCTCTTATTTGTGGAATTAACTTTCCATATTCACGGCCTAAAACTGGTAGATTAGGCTTAATCTCAAAACTTACATAATCCTTCATATCTGCACCTAAAACTACTTGTTTTACATTAAGTTCTTCTTTTACAACATCACTATAATATTCTGGTAAGTTTTTAGCAGATATGAGCATTTCTGAAAGCGGTTGTCTGTTTTTGATATTAACGGAATTTCTTGCACTACGTCCTAGTTTTACAATTTTATATGCTAATCCCATTTCTTCTTCTAATTTGCTATCTATTGCTTTTTCGTCTACTTCTGGCCATGTACATAAATGAACACTTTCAGGAGCTGTTGCGTCTAAACCTACAACTAAATTTTGATAAATCTCATCTGTCATAAATGGTACAAATGGTGCTGAAACTTTTATAGCAGTTGTTAAAACTTTGTATAAAGTTACATATGCTCCAATTTTATCATCATTTAGCTCTGAACCCCAGAATCTCTCTCTGTTTCTTCTTACATACCAATTTGATAGTTCATCAACGAATTCTCCAAGCTCTGTAGCTGCACTTGTAATGTCATATTTATCAAGTTTTTCGTCTACATTTTTAACTAAAGTATTTAATTTAGAAATTATCCATTTATCCATTATGTTTTCTGATTTGAAATCTGCATATTTTAATGGATTAAATTGGTCAATTTCAGCATATAGTACAAAGAATGAATAAACATTCCAAAGTGTAGATAAAAATCCTCTTTGTGTTTCTTGTACATTTTCTAATGAAAGCCTTGTTGGAAGCCATGGTGCTGAACATGTATAGAAATGCCATCTTGTTGCGTCTGCTCCTACTGTGTTTAATAGAAGCATTGGGTCTACTCCGTTTTTCTTAGATTTAGACATCTTTTGTCCTTTTCCATCTAATACGTGTCCTAAAACTATACAATTCTCAAATGGTGTTTTTCCAAATAATGCTGTTCCAAGAGCTGTTAAAGTGTAGAACCATCCTCTTGTTTGATCAATTGCCTCTGAAATAAATCCTGCTGGGAACTCTTTTTCAAATAATTCTTTATTTTCAAAGGGGTAATGAAGTTGTGCATAAGGCATTGAACCTGAATCAAACCAACAATCTATAACCTCTTTAAATCTTTCCATTTTCTTTCCACATTCTGGGCATTTTAAGTGGACATTATCTATATATGGTTTGTGTAATTCAATATCTTCAGGGCAATCTACTGCCTTATCTTTTAGTTCTTTTATAGAACCTATACATTCTGTATGTCCACATTCACATTTCCATACAGGAAGTGGTGTTCCCCAATATCTATCTCTTGAAATTCCCCAATCTATAACATTTTCTAAGAATTTTCCAAATCTTCCTGTTCTTATTGTATCTGGATACCAATGAACTTTGTTATTATTTGCTACAAGCTCATCTCTTAAGCTAGACATTTTTACAAACCAACTCTCTTTTGGATAATATAGAAGTGGTGTGTCACATCTCCAGCAATGTGGATATGAGTGTAAATGTTTTTCTTTACTAAATAATTTGTTTTCTTCAGCAAGCCATTTACAAATATCTTCATTACAATCTCTAACAAATCTTCCTGCCCATGGTTCAACTTCATTAACGAATTTTCCTGATTTATCTACTAAATTTATAAAAGTAATTCCATTTTGTTTTGATACTAAACTATCATCTTCACCATAAGCTGGTGCAATGTGAACAATTCCAGTTCCATCTTCAAGATTTACATAGTCTCCATGAATTACAACAAAAGCCTTTCCATCAACTTCTCCAAATGGCATTAACCTCTCATATTTTGTTCCTAGTAATTCCTCACCTTTAAATTCTTTTTCTACTTCATATGGAGTTTCTTTCAAAACTACATCTAGTAGGTCTTTTGCTAAAATATATTTTTCAAATTTTGGCTCTTCGTCTGTTCCAATATTTGCTTTTACCAAAGCATAAGTATATGTTTTATTAACACATAAAGCAAGATTTGAAGGTAATGTCCAAGGTGTTGTTGTCCATGCTAAAATATATGTGTCTTTATCAAAGCCTTGACCATCTTCTACTTTGAATTTTGCAACACATGTTAAATCTTTTACATCTTTATACCCTTGTGCAACTTCATGTGAAGAAAGAGCCGTTCCACATCTTGGACAATATGGCATTACTTTATGTCCTTCATATAGTAAATCTTTATTCCATAACTCTTTCAAAGCCCACCAAACTGACTCGATATAGTCATTGTGATATGTAACATAAGGATTTTCCATATCTACCCAATAACCAACTTTATCTGTCATCTCTTCCCATGCACTTACATATTGAAATACACTATCTTTACATTCTTTAACAAATTTTTCTACTCCATATTCTTCTATTTGTTCTTTTCCTGAAATGCCAAGTTTTTTCTCAATTTCAAGTTCAACAGGAAGACCATGTGTATCCCATCCAGCCTTACGTGGCACATAATATCCCTTCATAACTTTGTATCTTGGAATTATATCCTTCATAACTCTTGTTTCAACATGGCCTACATGTGGCATTCCATTTGCTGTTGGCGGTCCATCATAAAACATAAAATATTTTTTTCCTTTATTCATATCAAGGTTTTTCTTAATAATGTTGTTTTTCTTCCAACTTTCTTGAACTTTTTGCTCCATCTTTGCGAAGCTGTTTTCCGGTAATTCTACTTTTTTATACATAAATATTCCTCCTTTAATTTATTTGTTTACAATCTCTTATTTCTTCCAGCGTTTTTAAAACACTCCATAAAAAGTATAATATAATATTTATCACTATAATTCCACATATTGACAAAATAATACACAAAATTATAGTATCTTTCAATGCATTAATATTGTTCTCATAAGCCATAAGTATTGTAAATATACTAATTAAAAAATCACTTATTATCAATATTAGGTCAAATATTATGATACATTTTTTAAAAAACTCTGTTCTTTGTTTTCCCATTATTTTTCTCTCCTTTCATATATAAATATTATAAATATATATTATTGAATATCTGTTCTTTCTCTTGGTATATCTTGAAACTCAAATCTATATTTTTGTTCATAGTCTGGATATTTTTCATGATCTACCTCAGATAAAAACATATCTTTTGGTCTAGCAAATACATGTGTTCCATCTCCATATAGCCCTCTATAAATAACTAATTCTTCTTTTGTTTCACTATGAGTTGCTGTACCTTCTACTATATAGTAATCTCCTTTAAAATGTCTGTAAATTCCATGAACTTTAAGTTCGTTCATTCTATCTCCTCCTTTTTTTGTTACAATTCACAGTCCAAATATTTTAAATTTTACTAATAAACTGTCTGTTAATCAAAGCATAAATATTTCGGCTCTATAGTTATAAAAATTTAAACACATATATATTATATTTTTTCAAAAAAATTTGTATAGCATTTTTTAGACTAAATCAGTTGTTTGAAACAGGCATAAATTATACTTATATTATGCGTGAAAACAAAAAATAAGCTTTTTTATTTGCTTTTCTCTTTTCTTTTGGCTAAAACTATCGTAAAAATGCATTACAGTAAGTCCTCATGTTACTATCAAAAATAGGGGTGTATAGAAATTTTTTTAAAAAATACTATTAACTATTTAGTAAAATAACCAACTTTTCAAATACTTATCAAATGTAAATTGTAATCTTTTTTTTGTTTGGATAAGACCAACATAATCTTTTTCAAAACAAAAACAAGCCATTCCTGTATTTAGGACGAAATGACTTGTTCCGCGGTACCACCTAAGTTAGTAACCTTTATATTATATAAAGCACATTTTGATTACTTACGTATCTACTTTCTCTTTATTTGTTACTCTCTTTACTATCTTTAACGCAGATATACGGCAAGGCTTACTTTTAAAAGGAAATAAAAATCACATCTATTTTCTGCCAAGCAACTATTAAGGTGATAAAAAATAATTTTTACTTACTTTGCTCTCAGCTTATGCAAAGCTCTCTGTTAGATATTGTATTATTTTCCTTGTCCTTAATTTTGTTTTTTACTTGATATGTTGTATATAATAGCACAATTTTTTTACAATTTCAATAGTTTTAGAAAAAAATCTGTAAAAATAGCTACAATCTTGTTCCATCTTTATTGAGAACAAACAAATATAAATTCTATATAATAATAGATTATTCTTATCTTATTCTTGTTCTTCTTGTACTATGTTCCACCCACTACCTCTTGGTGGTCTTCCTTTTTTACTATTTCTATTTGGTCTTTGTTGCCATGATGTGTCCTTTTCCTCGCCTGCTTCCGCTATAACTTCCCTCGTTGATATATCATTGACTATTATTGTTGTTGGTTGTTGAGACTCTGGTATTTTCATTTCTTCTCGATATAAACTTGATCTTGAGATACTCTCTTTTTTCTCATCACCACTTGGTTGCATATCAATTAGCTTTTGTTCCGCAGCACCTTTTACTTCTTGATATGTAACATCAGCATAAACATCTTGGTTCTCTTTATTGCCAAAAAGTTGTAATATTCTTCTTATAACAGGTAACTGGCTTATCCACTTTATAAACCTATCTTTTGATGTTTCTCTTTCAGGAATCATTATTTCAGTAGATGTAGCTGCAGGTATAACTGGAGTTTTACTTACACCACTTTGGGGCATAACTTCTCCATAAGTAGGCTCTATCCTATTACTAATACCTTCGTTAGGAGATTGTTCTATTTCAGGCTTTCTTTTTTCCAAAGTATAATTCTTCTCCTCTAGTTCAATACCAAATACATTGATAATCCTTTCTATAATCGGTTCAACCTCTTGTAAAAAACAAACTTTATCACCTTCTAGCGTTTCCATCAAATCATATCTTATTGAATCTGCTTTATTCATTGTGCCAAATTTAAGAATTATTGCAGAACTTGTCTTCTCTTTTGACTCCCTAGCGCGATCTAAATCTCCATTTCTAACAGCTTTTTTTAATTCATCTATCTTCTGTCTCATTGTTTTTGCAGAATTTAGTAAGTACATAAAAGCATCTTTATCTTCGTATAAATCTTGAACTTCATTTATTTCTAATAGTGAAATAACAGTATTTAAGTAATTCTCTACATTACTATCATCTTTTTCTTTCCAATCGTAATAATCACTAGGTAACTTTTCTCTATATTTTTTCTCGTTTTTTACTAAATACGTTATTTTTTCAAAAAATTCAATTACATCTCCATCTATTATACCTAGTTCTTTTAAGCGCATCTCAATAATTAATTGTCCTATAGTCAACGAACGTTTTTTCTTCATTTTTCTTCCTCCTTCGTATATATAAAAACATATACATATTATATTTTTTCATAATTATTGTCAATAACTTTTATAGTTTTTTATTCAATCTAGTTATTCACACCATGTGCATACATTGGAGTATTTTTGTCTATTGCTTTAAATTTATATCCATTCTTTTTTGCATATTTTATAATTTTTGATAAAGCATTTAAAGTCTTTGTATTTCCTGCAAAATCATGACAAAGTACCATATTTCCTCTTCTTTTACTTAGATTCTTTGTAACATTTTTGTATACATCATTTGAAGTTTTTGCTCCACCTGCATCTCCTGATGATACATTCCAATCAAAATATCTAAATCCTCTTGACAACATTTCTTTTGTAAGTACGCTCATTATTCCTTTAGAATAGTGTCTACTAACTGTATTTGAGCTTCCTCCTGGGAATCTCATAAATTTTGTCCTAACCCCTGTTAACTTATATATTTTATCTTGTAATTTATAAACATTGTTTAAAAATGCTTTTTTAGATTTATATATTTTTGAATATTCGTGTGAATAGCCATGTATTCCTATTGTATGCCCTTCTTTTACAATTCTTTTTATTAATTTTTCGTTTGACTTGCTGTAATTCAAAACAAAAAATGTTGCTTTGACTTTTTCTTTTTTTAATATATCTAAAACTTTTGGAGTTATTGTGCTACTTGGTCCATCATCAAAAGTTAAGTATATTACTCCTTTTGTTGATTTATTATCACTTGGTAGATTTTTAACCTTTATTGTGCATTTTAATTTTTTATCTCCAACTTTAACCTTTATCTCTGCTGTTCCTTTTTTCTTTGCAGTTACTTTTCCTTTTGAATTAACTATTGCAACTTTTGTGTTTGAGCTTTTCCACCATTTTGCTTTTTTGTTTGTTCCTTTTATTTTTAATGTGTATTTTTCTCCAACATAAAGTGTCTTTTTGGTTTTGTTAAGACTTATTTTGTCTTTTTTTGTTTCAGATTTTGTTGTTTCTGTTTCACTTTTGTTGTTTTGATTTGATTCAGTCTCTTTTGACTCTGTATGTATAATTTCTTCCTGTTGTGTTTCATTTTTATTTGTATTTTCTACCTCTGCTGCATGTGTTCTATATTGTGCTAAATTTAATATTCCTAATATTGTTATAAATATAATTACTACTTTTAATACTTTTTTCATCTTTTATTACCCCTTTTATTTCATCTTTTATATTTTCTAATATTTTTTATGTGTCTCTATTTTATTTTTTTATTAGTCCAAAAATATTTATGTATAAAATTTAGTTATTTACATGTTGTGCATACATTGGTGTATCGTCATCTATTCGTGCAAATGTATAACCTTCTTTTTTTGCATATTTTATTATTTCTGGTAATGCTTCTAGTCCTTTTTTGTTTCCTCCAAAGTCATGCATTAAAACCATATTTCCTCTTTTTTTGCTCAAATTTTTTGTAACATTTTTGTAAACGTCTTTAGCATTTTTTGCTCCACCTGCATCTCCTGAAGAAATGTTCCAATCATAATATTTAAAGCCTTTTGCAAGCATTTCTTTTGTAAGTTCTGTCATAATTCCTTTACAATATTTTCTACTTACTGTATTTGAACTTCCTCCTGGAAATCTTGTATACATTGTTTTTACACCTGTTGACTTATATATTCTATCTTGTAATGTGTACACATTTTTCATAAATGTTTCTTTAGATTTATATATTTTTGAATATTCATGTGAATATCCATGAATTCCAATTGTATGACCTTCTGCTACAATTCTTTTTAATAGATGTTCATTGTTATCGCTATAATTTATAACGAAAAATGTAGCTTTTACATTTTCCTTTTTTAATATGTCTAAAATTTTTGGTGTTATATTTGCGCTTGGCCCATCATCAAAAGTTAGCCAAATAACTCCTTCAGTTGATTTGTTCTTTTCAGTTGTAGCTGAGGTATTGACTGCATTTTGCTCGTTTACCTTAGGTTCGTTATTTGAATTTTGATTTGTTTGAGCTTGATCTCCATTAGTGTTTGCTTTTTGATTTTCACCTGTCTGAGCATTATTTGCATTTGCTTTTTGATTTTCACCTGTCTGAACATTATTTGTGTTTGTTTCTTGATTTTCACCTGTTTGAGCATTTTTTTCGTTTACTTCTTGATTATTTTCTATTGTTTGAGCATTATTTGTATTTACCTCTTGGTTATTTTCTGTTGTTTGAACATTATTTGTATTTACCTCTTGGTTATTTTCTACCTGAATATTGTTTGTATTTGATTCTTGGTTATTATTTGCAGTAGCTTCTTTACTTGCATTTGTTGATTCATTCGTAGTTGTTTTCCATACATTTTCCTCAGTTGCAACCTGAGTTTGCGGATTCTCAGAAACAACTTCAGCAGCTTGTTTTTTACTTGTTAAAACCTTTGTTAAAACTGCAATTATTATTACTAAAATTAAAGCTGATATTGCTGTTATTATTACTTTTGAAATATTAAGTTCTTTGTACTCCATTTTTCTCAATCTTCTTTCCTTTTATTTTTAAAACAATATAAAATCTTGATTTCATATTTAATAATCTATATTAATACATATCTTTATTATTTCTCATCAAAATAAAAACTTATTTCTTGCATATTTTCAAAATTCTTCTGTCTCAATATTTCGTAAGCTATTACACAAACTGAATTTGATAAATTAAGTGACCTTAGTGTTGGTAACATTGGAATCCTAATAGTTTTTGTATCAAGGTATTTTTCTAAAAGCCATTCGGGAAGACCTTTTGTCTCCTTACCAAATAATACGAAAACTTCATCCATTTTAGAATAGTCAACATCAGAATATACAGATTTTCCTTTTGTTGTTGCAAAAAACATGTTATAATTTTCTGGTGGATATTTTTCTAAAAATTTCTCTAAAGATTCATGTTCCTCAATTTCCAACTTGTCCCAATAATCTAAACCCGCTCGTTTTACTGATTTTTCTGAAATATTGAATCCTAAAGGATGTACTAAATGTAATTTTGCTCCTGTAATAGCACAAGTCCTTGCAATATTTCCTGTGTTTTGTGGTATTTCAGGTTCCACCATAACAATATGTAATTTCAATTAAGTTCGCCTCCAAATTCTGCTTTCTCTCTCCACTTTATATATTATCACAACATTTTACTTTTTTCAACACATTTTTATAAAATCTTATTTATCTTTCGGGTATACCTTTTGTACTATATATTTTTCTTTTTTCTATCAAAGAATCTAAAATTTGCTTTAAAAGTAAATCTGCTTTATTCTTTAAATCTGCTTCATCTCCATCATTCTGTATATGTATGCTATCTCCTTCACCATATTTAACTACATCAAAATTTGAAAATATGCTAAAAAAATCAACATCTTTATCATCTTTTCCATCTCTTTTTTTCATTGCTTCTCTTCTATCTTCTTCATTTCTATTAACCAAAACTCTATAGTCGAATTCTTTCCATATACTTGAAATATTTAATAAAGCATAATCTACAACAACAATTTTATCTCCTCTTTTTTCACAAATTTCTAATTGTCTTTTTATAGAATCTGAAACCGATTTAAAATATGCATTTGCTGCTATTTTAAAAACTATTGGTGTACGTATCTTTTTTTGTATTTTATCATCTTCACTCTTTATTTTTCTTTTATATCTACCTTTACCTGATACTACCATTTTTGCAAAAATATTTACACATGTTAATATAGCATCTCTTAATCCATCTAGTCCCATTTCTTCCACAATTTTATCAACCTCTATACGTTCAACATATGGATATGTTTGTGTTAAGTATTTTGATAAAGTAGTTTTTCCAGAGGCTGGCTTTCCTTCAATTCCTATTGTAATCATAAAAAAAATCCTTTCCTTCAAATAGTTCTATTACATTTTTTACTATTTTACCACAAAAAATGCAAAAATTAAAGTACCTTTTATGTGCTTTCTTTAATTCTTTTTAAATAATTTAATGGATTTACATATTCATTATTAACCCTCATTCCAAAATGCAAATGTGGACCCGTAGTTGCGCCATTTGTTGGGTTTCCGTTAGAATCGAAATATCTGTTTCCTACAACTCCATAAACATTTTTAGGTCCAACTTTTCCAATAACTTGACCTTTTACAACTTTTTGCCCAACAGAAACCATCAAATTTGGATCAGAATGACAATACGAATATTTAATTTCTCCATTTTCTTTATTCTCATCCGTTAGAGTGACTGTATAACCTCCACCGCCTAAAAAACCTGCAAAAGTTATTGTACCATTTGTTACAGCAACATATTCACTCCCCTGTGGTGCTGCAATGTCAACTCCTTTATGATAAGTCGATGCTCCTGATGTAGGTGCGTGTCTTTTTCCAAAATATGAATTTATTCCATAAAATCCTGGTGCAGGCCATAAAAGCTCACCTGTTTCTGCAAAATCTATCACTTTTATATTTGAATTTAATGGGATAAAAAATATACTGATAAATATTGTAAAAATTGTAAGAACACAAACAAATTGATAAAAATATTTATGCAAAAAACCAGTCCTTTCTTAAAATGTGTGTTTAAAAATAAAGCAATAATAAATCATATATTGCACATAAATATTACCATATATTTCCTTAAAAATCAAGAAAAAATTTTCGACAAAATCCGACAAAACATGTTTTTCACTTATCTGCTTTGAATTGTAACATTAAAAATATGATACATTAAAATTCTACTATCAATCAAAATCACGCAAAAATAAAAAAATTTTACATATTTTTATACTTATGGTATAATACACTCAAGAAAAATTTCTACACATTTTTGTGTAAATATAAATCCATTCGGAGGCAATATATGAACAAAAATTTAAAAATAAAATTAGTTGTAGTATTTTTTATTATTCTAATGATGTTTTTAATATTTAACAAATTTCGTACAAATCATGAAACAAATATCAACGTAGAACTAAAAACACAAGCAATTTTTGAAAATATAAATCAATTCAACACTGCTAAACTTAATAATTTTATAATTTATGGTAGTCACTTAAATCTTGAAGGAAATATTGAGTTACCAAAAATTTCTGATATATCAATATATTCTGTGCATGTTGTTGCAAAAAATATAGATGGAAAAGAAGAACCTATGGATTGCACTTATACTTATAAAGATAATGTTCTAACCTTTTCTACACTAGATAAAATTAACAAAGGCTTATTATTAGAAGATCTTGAAAATACAAATTATTATTTATTTTTAAAAGTAATTTTTTCTAATAGTGAAGAAAGATATTATACTTTTGAGAATGCTTCAAAATACAATAACACAACTTATTACACAATTAGTAAAAGAAATAAAATAGATATAAAATTTGACACATTTTCTGAAACAAAATTTTTAGGTTTATTTGTATCTAAAATAGATGAACTACCAAACAATATCTATGATATAGCAATTGATGCATCACATGGTGGAAAAGACACAGGTGCAAAATACAAAAAATATACTGAAGCAGATTTAGTTTTAAAATATGCAAAAAATATAAAACAAAAGTTAGAAGATAAAGGATATAAAGTTTTTCTTTCTCGTGATGGGTCAGAAAGTCCAAATCAAGATTTATCTGATGTCTATGCTGAAAACGGAAGAATTAATACAATTCAAGAATCACATAGTAAGCTTTTACTTTCTTTAAGTCTTAATGGCACAAAATCTAAAACAGGTGGAGTAGAAATATATGCCCCAACTAAGTGTGATATAAAATTCGCAAAATCTTTAGCAGATAATATTGTAAAAAAAGCCAAAGCTTCGTATTCTTCTGTTAAACTATTTAAACAAGATGATGGAGTTTATGTAAGAAATTTTAAAGATTATGATATTTTAAACTTTAAAGCAAGTGCAATTTTACACAAATATGAGCCTTATACAATTACTAAGCAAACTCCATATCACTATATGATTCGCGAAATTGGAGGTATTGCAACAAATGCTTTTGTTGATGGAAGAAACACTTCTTATGGAAAAAATAAATATTTTGACTCTAATATTGGTATTGAATCATACATACTTGAACTTGGATATATGAATGCCCAAAAAGATTTGAATAATATTGTAAAAAATGAAAATTTGTATGTTCAAGCAATTGTAGAAGCAATTGAAGATTATGTGACAGTAAAATAACTTAATTATAATTAAAAGAAGTATAGATATTAAAATTTAAAAAGCATGCGTAAGCGACCAAACGAACGTAAGTAAGTGCGAAATGGAGCAATCTTCATACTAGTATTTTTTAATACGAAGATTGCGACACCAAATGCTTGTAAATTTTAATATCTATACTTTTAATATATTTATCTAAACTTGTTCATTATTTAATAAATTAATTACCTGCGGATAAATTTTTTTGGCATTTCTTCTCCAATTATCTGAAATTTTTTTTGCTTGTTCGTTTGAGCCTGCAAAAGTGCGTATTTCAAATATAGTTTTGTTATTTTCTACTATTTTGCATTTAACAGTATAATCATTTTCACTTTCTGGTATAAATTCTGCAGATATTGACTCTTCATCTGCAATAGTTAAAAGTTGTTGTTTAAATATATTATCAGCTTTTAGCTTAATTATTCCTGGTAGTATATCTATTGTAAGCTCAAGTGAATTTTTTCCTTCAGTTGTAATTTCATAAACATTTTGTTCTTCTTTAGTGTAAGTTCCTACTAGCTTGGATTCAACTAAATCTACTAATATGTCTCTAAAATAAAAGTAATTAATATTATTAATTGTAGAGATTATTTTAAATAAGTCTGTATCTGTTATTTCTCTATTTATTGTATTTAATGTGTATAATATTAATACTTTATTTTCTGCCAAGCTATTACTATTATAATTTTCTTCCATAATAGCCTCCTTACATTAAATTTCAAAATCATTATATCACAAAATATCCACCTTGTAAATATCTTGTCAAATTTCACTTATCTGCTCATTACTGATTAAAGGATTTTTGTTACCCTTCTATAATTCTTAAGATTTGATTTTCTAATTCTTTAACTTTTTCTTTAATTCTGAATATATCCTCGTCTCTAAGTTCTTTATTGTTCAAATCTTCTTTTACTGCTTCTTTCATATCTTGCATTTCTTCTTGTAATTTATTAATTAATATCATTACTTCACTTCTTGGAGAAATAGGTCTTACTTTTATTTTGTCTACAATTGTTGGAACATCATCTAATTCATATACTTCTCCATATTCTGGAATTGAAACTGGAATTCCTATTTCTTCTTCTATTTTTTGTTTTAGAACTTCTTGAGAATCTTCTTCTCCATGTACTAAAAATATGTGTTTTGGTTTTTGAGTTCTAAATGAATATACAAAATTCATAAGCCATTCTTGGTCTGCATGTCCTGAATAACCTTCAATATATTCTATTTGAGCATTTACTGCTATTTCTTCTCCAAAAATTTTAACTCTTTTTGCCCCATTTACTATATTATAGCCTAATGTCCCTGGTGCTTGATATCCTACAAACAAAATTGTATTTTTTGAATCCCACAAATTGTGTTTTAAATGATGTTTAATCCTTCCAACTTCACACATACCACTCGCAGAAATAATTATTGATGGCAATAAACTTTCATTTAATTCTTTTGACTCATCTGCTGTCATAGTAAATTGAAGTCCTGGAAATTCTAGAGGATTGTCTCCTTGCGAAATTGCATGTTTTGTTTCGTCATCAAAAAGTTCCATATTATCTCTAAATACCTCTGTTGCAGAAATTGCAAGAGGACTATCTACATATACCGGTGATCTCATTAAAGTTCTATATCTTTTCTTGAATTCTTCATCATCTTTTGTTTCTTTTATTTTGTTTAATTCATACAAAATTTCTTGTGTTCTACCTACTGCAAATGACGGAATTACAACATTTCCACCTCTTTCTATTGTTTCTGAAACTGTTTTTAAGAATAATTCTGCTTTTTCGTCATTTCTCATATGCAGCCTACTTCCGTAAGTTGATTCCATAACTAAGAAATCTGCCGAATCAATCATAGTTGGAGAACTTAAAAGTGGAATGTCATTATTTCCAAGATCTCCTGTAAATACAGCCTTTGTCTCTTTTTCGCCTTCTTTAGCCCATATTTCTATTATACTGGAACCTAACATATGCCCTGCATCATTTAATCTGATATGTATTTCAGGTGTTATTTCTACAATTTCATCATAAGCTAATGGTACAAAAAGTTCTAAAGAATGAGCTGCATCTTCTGCTGTATAAAGTGGTGGTAAAGGCTTTTCTCCTTTTCTTGCTCTTTTTTTATTTCTCCATTCTATTTCCATTTCTTGAATATGTCCACTATCTGGTAACATTAAACTACATAGATCACATGTAGCCTTATGTGCAAATATTGGATGTCTATACCCTTCATTATATAATTTTGGAATCCTTCCAGAGTGATCTATATGCGCATGTGTTAATAGCATAAAGTCTATTTCTTGTACATTAAATCCAAATGGAGCTTCATTTTCGTATTCTTCTTCAGCACTACCTTGATACATTCCACAATCAACTAAAAACTTTTTCCCTGCAGCTTCTACAAGAAAATTTGAACCTGTAACTGTTTTTGTAGCTCCTAAAAAAGTTATCTTCATTTCTTATCAATCCTCTCTTTAGTTTTTAATTTTAGAAATAAATACTTATATATTCAATTATCTTAAAAGGTTAAAGATCAAAGACTTTCACCTTTTTATTAAACCTTATCTTAAGCTCACGCGACTCAATTTCAGTATCTATTTTAAATTTTTCATCTAAAACATTATCATCATAAAATTGCACAAAGATACTATCATCTTCTTTAATTAATTTAAATGCTGCATCTTCAAGTTTTATAATTTTTAAATTGAACATATATTTTAAAATATTTATATTTTTGGATTTGTCTTTAAATATATCTTTAAAATCCTTTAATTCATATGCTTTGAGGGTTGCAGCACTTTGAGTTGCTATAATCATTCTTTTTAGCTTAGATATATCGCAAATCTTTGTTTTTTCATCTATTGGTATTAAATTAAAATATCTAATTTCATATATAATTTTAGTTATTTCATCTCTATTTGTTGCGTTTTTTATTTTAAATTTAATAGCCTGTAAAACTCTTTTTTGCAAAAACATTATGCTCTCAAATATTTCTTTTTCTATATCTTTAATCCCAACCAATTTTAAATATTGTGCTTCATATTCATATTCTTTTTTGTATTTAGAAAAATTTTTAGAATTTATTTTATTATTACATTTTCTAAGTTCTAAAAGATATTTTTCTCTTTCATTTGCTAATATTTTTTTTAATACATTTTTACTAAATATCTTTTCTTCTAATGGTAAGTCTTTATTTCTTTTTTCGTATTCTTTTGTTAATTTTTCTTTATTATTTAATGTTAAGTCTATCTTTTTGATATTTTTTTCTATTTTCTTTTTTAAATTTGATATTTCTTCCAAATATTTCACTTTATCTTGCATTGCTTCTAGTTCTTTTTCAACTTCTTTTTTCTTTTTAGTTAGTTCTTTTTTGTATGTTTTGTTTCTGTTCATCTCTAATAAAACTGATATTATTTTTAATAATTCTAAAATTTCATTTTGATATTTTTTTCCATATTTTTTTTCTAGTTCTTCATTAAATAATTCTAAGTAATCAACCATTTCATCATTTTTATTTACCCACTCATCTATAAGTTTGTTATTACCTAAAATTATTAAATCTTGGTAAATTAAATTATAATAAAAGTTTTCAATATCAGAAGCAGATACACTCCATGCAAATCCATTAAAGTCTCTTATAGGCTCTACTGCATTTATTACATTTCCAAAATTTATCATATTGGTTAATGATAATTTTAGAAAATCAGGTTCTACTCTAATTATATCTTCAAATTTTTGAATTTTGTTTACGGCATATAATAGTTGTTTAGGATTTGGAAAACATACAATTTTCTTGTTTTCTTTATCGATAATATAATTTTCTTTTTGACCAAATTCTGGTCTTATTAATTCAATTTGGTCACAGCTTGTTTTTACAGCATTTATAATATTTTGTATATATTCTTCTATTGAAATAACATTTTTCTTTACTATTTCATAATCTTTATATGCATTTTCTGTTTTGTATAAACTATCTTGAAGAAGATTTTTGACTTCTTCTGGAAAGCTTTTTTTTGCAAGTACTTCTTCTAAATCATTGTTGTAATCTTTTTTTACAAATTTATCTAGTAGTTTTTCTTTTTTTTTCGTCAAAGTTCTTCTCCTTCCTTAATTTTGAAATAATTGCCTTTTTACTGCGTTGGAATTCATTAAAAACGCAGTCACATACACAAAGTATGCTCCTTTGCCTTTTTAACAAATTCCGCCTTGTCAAAAAACAATTCTTTCAAAATTTTATTAATCGTAAATTATCTTTTTATTCTTCTTGTGTTGATTTAACTGCTCCTCCTGCCATATTTAATTCTGCCAGTTTTTCTAGTGTCCACAAAACTTCACGAGGTTTGCTTCCTTGATAACCAGAAATAACTCCTCTTTCTTCCATTTGGTCTATTATTCTACCTGCTCTTGCATATCCTACTTTAAATCTTCTTTGTATAAATGATGTTGAAGCTTGTCCTGTTTCTACAACTGTGTTTATTGCTTCTTGTAGGAATGGATCAGCCTCATCATCTGCAGATTGTTCTGCTTCCAAAGCTTTTTCTTTATCTGTTTTATTGCTGTTTTCTATACTTTCTAGTATATCTTCACTATATGTAGCTGTTCCATTTGATTTGATAAATTCTACAATTGATTCTACTTCTTCATCAGATACAAAAGCCCCTTGAACTCTTACAGGTTTTGCTTCTCCTGCTGGGAAGAAAAGCATGTCTCCTTTTCCTAAAAGTTTTTCTGCTCCAACTTGGTCTAAAATTGTTCTTGAGTCAACTTGTGAAGATACTGCAAATGCTATTCTTGAAGGTACGTTTGCCTTAATAAGTCCTGTAATAACATCTACAGAAGGTCTTTGTGTTGCAATAACTAAGTGCATTCCTGCAGCTCTAGCTTTTTGTGCAAGACGACAAATTGATTCTTCTACCTCTTTTGCTGCAACCATCATTAAATCGGCAAGCTCGTCTATAATAATAACTATTTGAGGAAGTTTTCCCATTTCTCCTTCTTTTTCTACTGCATGGTTATATCCTTTTAAGTCTCTTACACCTTTTTCTGCAAATAAATTATATCTATTATCCATTTCTTGAACAGCCCATGCCAAAGCTCCTGCAGCTTTTTTAGGATCTGTAACCACTGGAATAAGTAAATGAGGTATTCCATTATATACAGAAAGCTCAACTACTTTAGGGTCAACCATTACAAGTTTTACTTCACTTGGCTTTGCATTATATATAATACTTGTAATAATTGTGTTTATACATACAGATTTTCCTGAACCTGTAGATCCAGCAATAAGCACGTGAGGCATTTTTGCAATGTTTCCAATTGCAACATTTCCTGCTACGTCTTTTCCAAGTGCTATACTTAGTTTTGAATTATTATGTTGAAATTCATCACTTTCAATTACATCTCTTAAAGGTACCATTTCTTTTTCTTTATTTGGAACTTCTATTCCTACTGCTTGTTTACCAGGAATCGGTGCCTCAATTCTTATTGTTTCTGCAGCTAAATTTAGTGCAATATCATCTGCTAAATTTGCAATTTTGCTAACTCTTACACCTTCTGCAGGTTTAAGCTCATATCTTGTAATTGCAGGTCCTACAGAGACATTTTCCACTCTTGCTTGAACTCCAAAACTATGTAAAGTTCTTTGTAATTTTGCAGCTGTTTCTTGGAGAGCTTTTGTTCCACCTTTTATAGCTTTCTTTTCTGATTTTGAAAGTAAATTTATTGATGGAAAAACATAGTTATCTTCTTCTACAACAAGAGTATGTTGCAACTGCAACACTTGTTTTGTCTTATCTTCTTTTTGTTCTTCTTGCCTAACAAATAGACTATCATCTTGCATGTCATCCACTTCAGCGTTTTGTGCTACATTTTTATTTTTAGTTACCGCTTTATTTGTAGATCCACTTGCCACTTTATTTGTCGCACCAATCGGGTCAATTGAATTTGCCATTTCTGCTACACTTAAATGTGATTCTTCTTGTTTTTTCTTAGATTTATTTTTCAACCTTCCAAATAACCCACTTTGTTCTTCAGTTTCTTCTACAGCTCTACCATTTAAATTTATTTTTATTTGTTCCATATTTTGAGAAGAATGTCCAGTATCTATCTGATTTACATTCATTGCTTCTCTTTGCTTTCTAGCTTCTTTTCTATGCTCCATCATTTCTATTCTTCTAGCTTCAATTTCTTCATATCTTTCTTGTTTTCTAGCTTCTCTTTCAGCTTTATTTTCTTCATGTCTTTCTAGCCAATTCTCTACAATTGAACTAATAAATTGTGAAATATCTAGTCCAAATACAAATGCAAATAGCATTACAGCTGCACCAACACTTACAACAACTGCACCTAAATTCCCTAATAATCTAACAAGTGGCACAGCAGCAAGAGTTCCTATAGCACCACCACCTACATTACTAGTTCCTAATGTATAAGCCTTTTTTAGTATTCGCGATAAATCTCCTGAAACCTCTAAATTTCCTTGTGAAATTTGGTATATGCTCATAACTATAGCTATACAAATTAATAAAATAGCATATTGTATTAATTTATGAGTTATGTATTCTTCTTCTATTTCGTTACAAGCTATCTTTATAGCTATTGCAAATGTACCTATTGGAAGGATGTATTTTATCCAACCCATCATACCACCAAGCACATCACTTAGCTTTGAGCCTAACTCTCCAGAATTTGCATATATTAATATAGCTAACAATATACTTCCAATTATTGTTCCTATTACCTTTAAATCTATACTATTATCTTTTTTTCTCTTTTTATATTTTCTTTTTGCCATTTTTTATTACCTCTCTAAGACATACTTTTTTTTAAAAAGAGTAATTTAATCATTTTTTCCAATCTTAAAAAATTGTCTTTTACTCCAAAATTATTCTATCAAATTACGAAAAAAAATTCAATAAAAATTAAGAAAAAATTTTATTTTTTTGTGTTCAGATAGGGACTGGTTTTTATCAACACGTTTTGCCGAATTTTATATATTTTTATATCTACCTATTCACCTACTTTTCTCCACAATTTCAACAATATCTGAAATATATTCTCCAATAACCGGAATATTTAAAGTAACCAAATGTCTTAAAAAAAGCACAAGAATTGCAGTAATAATTGTAATTCCAATACCTATTCCTACACCTCGAAATATTCCTGCTAAAAAATTTCTAATTATTATTTGCTTCTTACTTCCCATAATATTTGTAAAATCTTCTAAATTGCTTTTTTCCAGCTTTTCAATTATTTGGTCAATTTTTGATTCTATTTTTTTATTATTCTTAAAAAACATAAAAAGCACCACATTTCACTATTAGCTACATTTGATATTGAGGTTAATTTTTTTCTCTTTCCCAAAAAGGGATTTAGTTTTGCCCCTTTTCAAAAAGAGAACCTGGTTTTACTCGTCCCCAAATGCGCTTTAATAGTATTATGTTGTGCTTTTTGTTTGTTTTTATTCAATTATATTTTTCTGTCCCTAATTTATCTTTAATGTTCCTTTTTTTCTCCGTCCCCAAAAGTCTCTTTCTGTTTTTCCATTTTATCAATTAGTTCTTGCAAAGTCTTTATATCTGAGCCAATTAGTTCCCAGTTTTTTGAATTCATCGAATTTGTAAGATTTTTATTTGCTTTTATAATTGCTTCTATGGTTCCATCTAAATCTTCTGTTGTATTTGTTTCTATACTTGTTGCTTCTTGAGATACTATGTTTTCTAAAGCTTCGCTTAAATTATTTCCAATTGCAACTTTATTTCCTGATGAAACTATAACCTTTTTTAGAAGTGGTATTCCTGCTTCTTTCTCATTTGTTTTTGTTTGATAAATTTGTTCAATATATAGTAGAGTATTCTCAACTGGTACAACCATTATGCTTTTTGAAATTTTGGCACCTGTAACATTTAATTTTTCTATTTGATTTTTCATGTTTTCATCTTGAGAAATTTGGCTATCAAGTTGTGTTAATCCCAAAATACTTTCATTTGAAGATAGTCTATATATTTTTAGCTTATTTACTCCATTTTCATTTGTTCCAACTAAGTATGCAGTTAAATTTTGTTTATTATTTGGTGAATACATTTGTATTAACCCAATATTATTATCTTTAACCATTGTGTAATATGAGTCAAGTGTGTTTGTAATTGTTTTGTTGTTTTGAGTTGCTACATAAGAAGCCTTTTTCCAGCTGTCATCTCCTCTATACAATACTTCAGATTTTATATTATGATATTCTTCTATCATTGAAGATTGTACATCATACAAGAATTTTGGATATACAAAATATTTCGAAATATCTTCTGGTATTTTTGCATTTAATTCTTCAAATACATTTGGATAAATTTTTCTGTATGCCATTGCTATTGGATCTGTTTCGTCTATAATATAAAACTTCATTGTTCCATCATAACAATTTATAATTACCTTTATTGAATTTCTAATATAATTTATTGAATTTCTTTCGCCATTATATCTTACATTTGTGTATGTTGAATATGGATAATTACTTGAAACTGTATATCCATCTAGCACCCAATACATTTCTCCTGCTTCATTTACAGCAATATAAGGATTTTCATCAAATAAAACATCACTTAAAACCATTTTAGCTCTTTTTAAAATATTTCTATTTACTAATATTTTTGTATTTTTATCTATTTTGTTTGAAAATGCTAAATTTGGATTTTGAGATTTTATTCCTAAAATAAATCTGTCTAAAAATCCTAATTTAAGTCCTGAATTTCCTTCATAAGTGCTTGTATGCTCTATTCCTTTACTATCTGTATAATCATATTCTTCTATATTTGTTTCTCCAACAGCAATTGCATTATCTGTTTTTAAGCCATAATATATTTGTGGTTTTGCTATAAAATCAGGATCAGAAATGCTATTTTTTACATATTCAATATCACCTTCTTCTGTTGCAGATACTGCTGAAGTTAAGATTACTCCATATCCGTGTGTATACTCAAAAGTCTTGCTATTGTATGTTCTTCTACTACTTGCTATTTCTCTTGGTGAAACATAAACTAATTTTATTTTGTTATCTTGAACGTATTTTGAAATTCCTGCAGTTTGATATGTGTAATATTTTTTTTCAGATTGCTCGTTATTTAGTTTATCTAAAGCTTGTTGTTTATTAATTATAACAGCATTATTTAATAACTCTTTGTTATTTTTTATTTCACTTGTTGTAATTGTACCACTATATTCTATAGTTTCATCTTCTAGATTAATACCATAAGCTTCTTTTGTATATGAAATATTCCTTTCAATATATTGTTTTTCTTTGTCATACTTATTTGAATTTACAAATATAACATTAAATCCAAGCATTACTATAAACATACAAACCATATATGCAGGAATGGCTAGTAAATTTTTTATTGTTCCAGATTTATTTTCTTTTTTAATATTTGCTGTAGCTAAAAAGATTGATACAACAATTACTATTGCCAAAATTATATTTCCCCATAATTTTATAGTTACATCTGTAAGCCCTGCACCTGTAAGTTGCAATTTTGAATTTGTTGTTATAAATCCACTAAACACTATATCTAGTGTTCCAACTAATGTATATATAGCATACAAAATACTTAAAATTCTTACATTTTTTATAATATGTTTAATTAAAGAACTCTTTTTTAAAGTCTCTTTATCTACCCCATCAAAAAATTTATTAAACACAAATATATGATATACAATTGCATATAGTATTAAAAATATAAAAATACCCATTAAATATGATATAGACATCTTTATAAGTGGTTCAATAAACATATAAAACGAAATGTCTAAATTAAAAATTAAATCTGTTTTTTCAAAAGATACATTACTTGCACAAAGTATCAATTTAGGAGTAAATAGTATTCCTACAACAATACTTGAAATTGTAGCAATTACAAGAGAAACTGATTTATTCATAAGCTTTGGCATTTCCTTTTTTTCTTCATCAAAAAAAACCTTCAAACTTTTTTTTATTCCTCTATTTGCAAAAAACATAATTATAAATGTAATTATAAAATTTATTCCCATAATTATGTATTTATAAACTGTGTTTATTTTGAAATTCTCTAGATATTTTTCTCCTAATTCTTTATATTCCAAATATTCTCCTTTAGTTGATACATACATTGTTATTGAAAGTATTAGTACAAATAAAATTACTAGAATTTTTCTAATATTCTTTTTCATACATTGCCTCCTATATTTATAATACTTATTTTTTAGTTACTATTATGATATCATATTTAATGCTATTTATCAAGTTCTCAAAGCATATTAAAAAGTAGAAATAAGTATTTCTTATCTCTACTTTTTAATTACTCCTCATATGCTTCTACCTTAAAGTTTTTTGCTTCCTCTGGTATTTCAAATTTAGATTCATCTATATTATTTGAAATACTCTCTACATAGCAGTTGCCAAAATATGAACTTTTTATAAATTCTAATTTACCTTTTCTAAAATAAAATGCATCATTATCAAATTCTGTCCTACCTATATTATAATATATTTCAACATAATATAATTTACCATCTAAAATATCATGTCCTCTTTTATCTAAAACTCTTCTTTGTAAAAATGAAGTTAAAGACTCTTCAATGTTTATGTATTCATCTGCTTTTTTCTTACTTATAGTTTTATTTGTATAATCTATATAATAGCTCTCTCCTTCATTTACTATAATTGTTGATTTAGAACTTGTACTAGTAAGATTTAGCACATAATTCAAACCATCTTTGATTGTTAAATCAATTATTCTACTACCATCATCTTGATTTCGTAATACTATGTTGAACCTAGATAAATCAGTATTATTAATGACTTCATCTAATTTAGAACTACTTTGTTCAAAATTATACATCCATACCGTATATGATATTAATAAAATTGTAATTAATAATATTATACTTTGTAAAATTCTAATCTTATTCATACTAATTCCCCCTTACTCATCAAAATAAAATATTTCTTCAAATTTTTTGTCTAGAATTATGCATAAAATCAATGCTAATTTTGCAGTTGGACAAAACTGCCCTTTTTCAATTGCAATAATTGTTTGTCTAGATACTCCTGCAAGTTTGGCTAAAGCATCTTGTGATAAGTCTTTTTCAACTCTAGCTAATTTTAATTTATTTTTTAATTCTAATTTTTTCATAATAGCCTCCTATTTTTATGCATATGATATAGGATTTATTCCTGTACTATACTCCATAAAAGCTAAAATCATAAATATTGTATATACAATGCATAAAATTAAATCTAATTTCTTTTTCGTCATTTTAAATTGATATAATTTTGAAAAAGCAAATTGTATAAATATTAATGAAACTAAATCGCTTATTTTTGTATCTGTTCTGTCTTTTATTGAAGAAATTATATTTATTATTATAAATACAATGCATAATAATTGTGTTAGAATTGTTGTATAAACAAAAGATTTTGCATATACATGCTCATCTCTTTCATCTATTTGATTTGTGTCTTCTATTCTTGAAATTAATTCATCTTTATTCATGTTTATTCCCCCTTCATAATTATATTATACACTTTTCTTTACATTTTGTCAAGTTCTGTTTACAAAAAGTCAAAAAAAATAGACAATCTTCTTAATCTTCTTAAAGATTGTCTTTTACCTTTTTTAAATTATAGCCTTCACAAATTCTTCACTATTAAATATTTCCATATCTTCCATTTGTTCTCCTACTCCAATAAATTTAACAGGAATTTCATTTTCTTCTACTATTCCTAAAACAACTCCACCTTTTGCAGTTCCATCCATTTTTGTAAGAACTAAACCTGTTACATCTGTTTCTTCTTTAAATGCTTTTACTTGTGAAATTGCATTTTGCCCTGTTGTTCCATCTATTACAAGAAGAGTTTCTTGTGAACAACCTTCCATTTCTTTGTCTATAACTTTTTTTATTTTTCTAAGCTCGTCCATTAAATATTGCTTGTTATGTAATCTTCCTGCTGTATCTACAATCAAAACATCTGCATCAATTTCTTTTGTCTTTTTTATTGCATCAAATACAACTGATGCAGGATCTCTTCCCTCATCTCTTTTTACAATTTCTGCACCTGAACGTTTTGACCAAATTTCAAGTTGCTCTACTGCAGCTGCTCTAAATGTGTCTGCAGCTGCAACAACTACTTTTTTTCCTTCTCTTCTAAGCCTATTTGCAATTTTTCCTATTGAAGTTGTTTTTCCAACTCCATTTACTCCTACAACTAAAATTACAGATGGCTTTGTTTCTAAGTGCAAACTATTGTCAACTTCATCTAAAACATTTTGCATTTCTTTTCTTAAAGCATTTTTTACATCTTCTTCATCTTTTAAATTTTCTTTTTTTATTGTACTTCTAAGTTTATCTACAATTTTTACAGATGTGTCCATTCCTATATCTGACATTATTAATATTTCTTCTAGCTCTTCTAAAAAATCTTCATCAACTTTTCTAAAAGTGCTAAATACATTATTTATTTTTTTATCAAATGATGTTTTTGTTTTTCCTAATCCTTGTTTTAATTTCTCAAAAAATCCCATTTTCTCAAATCCTTTCTTTTATTGCATATTAATTTTCGTTTTCAAAAAATCTTTAATTTGATATGTATAATTATATAAAAAAAATGTTAAAATATCAAGTGTTTTTGATTTATATTTTATGTATGCAATTTTTTTAAAAAACAAGTACTCGGTTAGTAAGTACTTGTTTAATAAATTACACTTGCGTAACTTCAATATGTACCTTACACACATTGAACATATCATCAGGTACATATTTCAATGCTTCTTCCGGTGAATTGAACCGACTGGCACGAAGTACAAACGGAGTGCTCATAAACTGACTATCCTGTAGATACCACCCAGGATCTTCTTTATATTCCAAAACATAAAAGTCTTCATTTATTTTGCTCATATAAAACCTCCAATTAGAGATAAGATGAAATATTACCTAACCTATAATACTTCAAGTTAATTGATATAAAACTATTATATCAAAAATTTTGTAACAAGTCAGATTATGTAAATCATGTGTTTTGACTAATTTATTTTTAAAAAAAATTTCTACGCACCCCAAAAATCGGCTATAGCATGAGGATTAACCGTAGTCTATTTTACGGCTGTTTTTAGTCATTTTTTTCAGTTATTTTAAATAAATCGTGCATTTTGGATTTAAAAGAGTTTTATCGATATTTTAATAGTATGTCTGACCTCTTCAATTTACTTTGAAAAATTGCGTAGAAATTTTTGTATAATTTTTTACAATTTTGTCATAATAATTTTTAGAATACAAATTAAGGGCGAAAAAAAAATTAAAAATTATTATAAGAAATCTTATCCCTTTATGTATGAAAATAATTTTGTTTTTTCTTTTATAATAAAATATTTTTTATTTTCATCCAGCCAATGAACAGTTAGCTAGCTAAAAAATTAGATAGGGTTTCATATATAAAAAAATTTTTGCTTTTAAAGAAAGGAATGATATAAATATGAAAGCAACTGGCGTTGTAAGAAGAATAGATGATTTAGGAAGAGTTGTTATTCCAAAAGAAATAAGAAAAACTTTACGTATAAAAGAAGGAGATCCACTTGAAATTTTCACAGAAAAAGATGGTGGAATTATTCTTCGAAAGTATTCCCCAATTGGTGAACTTACAGAGTTTGCAACAGGTTATGCAGAAACTTTATCTAAAACAACTGGGCATATTGCTTTTATAACAGATAAAGATACTGTTATTGCTGTATCTGGCGGTTCTAAGAAAGAATACTTAGAGCAAAATGTTAGTGATGAATTAGAACAACTTATGGAAGATAAAGAAGTTTATACAAGTAAAGAAAATAGTGATTTGGCTATGCCTATTACACAATCTGATAAAGAAAAAAAAGATAAAATATATAATTCTCAAGTAGTTTATCCCATAATCTCAAATGGTGATACAATTGGTACTGTTATTTTACTTTCTAAACAATCTAATATAAAAATGAATGAAGTTGAGAAAAAGGTTGCTCAATCTGCTGCGACATTTTTAGGAAGCCAAATGGAAATCTAAATACAAAATTTTTCAGGAGTCAAATGGAAATCTAAGAAAAAAGGTGATTCTTTGTAGAACAATACTACAAAAAACCACCTTTTAGTTTTACATGTTTATCAATTTGTATACGCTAGTTCCTATTATTACTCATCCTTCAAAAATCTCAATCTTCTTCATAACCACATCAGAAAAATCATCTTTTTTATTTTTCAAATATTGAACATTTATCTTCTTAGTTTCCACAGGAGATATTTTTAAATCATTTGTATCAATTAAAACTCTATTAGATTCTTGCATTCCAACAGGTAAAGTCATGTTTTTATTGTTATATAAAACTATGTTTGAAAAAGCTATGAAATTTGCGCCCTTTTGAAGTTTAATTTTATATAAAAATACATTCTCATTACTATTTTCTTCATCATCTTGATAAATTTCACTTATTTTGTTAGAATCAATCATTACTTTATGTTTAGCTATTGCATTTTGTAACTCACTTTCTTCATTTAAAGAAAACGTTTCTAGTCCTTCAAAATCCAACTCTTTTTTAGATGCTTTATATACATATATATCTTCATCCAAAACATTTTTCTTTATTGCTTTTTTTAGATTTCTAGATATTTCTGCTAGTTTTTCTTTTACATCTTGAGGCTTTGTATTTTTTCCAATCTCTAAAACTTTGATTATACTTCTTGGTGATTCTCTATGTGATTTATTTCCTAATGTTCTTTCCTTTCTGCCATCTGAATCATCATCTCCAAAAATGTCAAATTCAACATTTTCAGCTAAAGTTTGATTTGCATCTGAAATTCTTATTTCTTCTAACATTTTTGAATACTCTTGTAGTTCGACATATTTTTTATTACATATATCATTTATTGCACCAAGTAAATCTGTTGAAGCAACAAAGCTACTATCTAATTCTAAATCTGTAAATTTAAGTCTTTGATTTTTATCTGCCTTTTCTCCAAAGGCTTCAAAGTCTTCGTCAAAATTAAATACTTTTTCTATTTTTGAAACATTTAATTCTTCTTCTTCACCTTCTTCAAGAGTTGCTACTTCGTCTTTATTTGAGTATTTCCAAAATTCAAATATACTCTTTTTATGTTTATTTATTTCGTTTATGTATAAAGTTGCATTTTCAATTTTTTTGCTTAAATTTTTGTTTTTAAGTTTTATAGCATTTATGTCTTGTACAATACTTTTCATGCTATTTTCTGATATTTCCAAATCTTTAAAACTCATTATAAGTTCATCTAAAGTATAATTTCTATTTTCTACTTGCTTTTCTTCTACTATAGGTGTTCTTTTTGGTTCATTTTTTTCTTCTGGTTTTTCTTCTTTATTTTTAGATTTTTTTGTCTTTTTTCCTGAAGAAAAGAAATACTTAACTTTACCAAAAAATGTTTTTTTACATTCTAAATAAGTTGAAATTGTTTTTTCTTTTTCTAAGTACTCCTTCTCTAATTTTATTGAGTCTTTTTTTAGAACTTCTAACTTTATTTTTAATTCTTCTATCTCTCGTTCTGTCATATTTTTAATTTCTATTGATTTTTTGTATTGGCCAGAAACAAATTCTAATAAATTATCATAAGTTACCTGTTCATTATCTAAAAACAATTGCAATTTACCTTTATCGTTTATGCTTGTAGTAAAGTTATAATAATGAGGAAGTCCAATTTGAAGAATAAACAATGCTTTTAGCAATTTAAAGAATTTTGTTGCTTCTTTTGCTGTATCAAATTTCATCTTGTATAAAGTTCTTATTCTTCCATATACCTTTGTTTCTCCAATTATTTGAAGACTTAGTTTTTCCTTTTTATCAAATACTTCATAAATTGATGGATAATCTTTTGTAAATAGCCACAAATAATTTTCTAAATCTTTTAAATCTGAAGCTTTTAAAAATTCACCAGAATACTCTAAATAACTTATTGGAACAAATATTGTTTCATTTCTTTTGTTTTCTATTTTTTTCTTTAATAAATAGAAAAATGTTGAATAATCCGAATCTTCTGTTGGAACTAACATAAAATATCTGTCTGAATATTCAGAATAGTATATTTGCCATAAATAATTTCCATTAAACTTTACTTTATATGGCACTTGCTTTGCAAGTTTTTCTTGTTCTTGTTTTATTTTTTCTACATCACTAATTTCGACCTTTTTTAACATTTTTAAAAAAGTTGCATATTTTATAGCATTTTCTTCATTAATTGAATCCAGATACATATATAACGGACTTGCTTCATCATATCTTTCATGCAAACTATCCATTCTATGTGTTGGTGTTAGTAATATGTCTATATCACTTATTTTTATATATTTATATTGTTTATATTGTTTTTCATCATATCCCTTTAATGCTTTAAAATTTAAATTTTCAGTTGCAATAAGAGCTTTTGGTACCCTTTCAAAATTTAATCCTAAGTATTCTATCTTTTCTTCTATAGCAGATTCTCGTTTTTCTGTTTTCTTTTTTTGCAACTTATTCCCTTCCTTTCGATTTTTAGGGACCGGAGTTTTTAGACTGAACCAAATGTTTATCACTTGCCCCCATTTCAAGATACCGCATAAACATCTTTTTCCGCGTCTCTATTATTTTATGTACACAATATATCATATTTTTTTTAAGTTGTCTATATTTTTCCAAAAATTTTATGTTTGATATCTAAAAAAAGATAGAAAACACTAAGTGCTTTCTATCTTGCATATTATATTTCATTTATTGTATATTTAAATGAGCCATATCTCTCTCTTCCAAGTGCTGTATAATAAACTTTTTTTAGTCTGTCACTACAATAATCTTCTACATATCTATACATATCTATTTTTTCTATACCATTTATCTCAGATGCTCCTGCTATATTTGTATAGCTTTCTAAATAGAGATTACCATTTAATGTTATTGGATTATAAAATTCTCCATCTTTATCTTCCCTTGTCTCAAAGTCCATCCTTAAAAGTCCTGGTTCAAATCCTAATTCATTTTTATTTTGTATAATTTTAGTTCCATCTTTTATGGTATTATCATTTGTCCTAGTATATGTAGTATCTGTTGTAAGTATATATATGTCATTTTCATCTACAAATTCTTTGTTAAAATTATTTGGAATTACGCAATAACTATTATATCTTTTATCACTGCCTTTAACATTAATTCCTTGCATAAATGCAACAATACATATATTGTTTTCTAGTAATTCCCAATCTGTATCTGAAATTTTTGGCATTAAAAAGCTGACACCTGTTGTCTTTGAATACAATTTATAGCCTGTTATAGCTTTAGATAAATTTGTTGTAATTATAGCTCTTATAACATCTGATCTATGTCTGTTAAAATTTGAATTTAAATACTGAATTTTTGATGTAGTGCTATCAAAAATACTTCCAACATCTGCAAAATCATATCCACTATAATTTTCAGATTTTACAATATTATTTATAGTTAAATTTTGAAGATTCTGTCCTGCATCTTTAGTTCCATCTCCATCTATGTCTACTTCTATTCCGCCTTCTAATAACCATTTTGTAAATTCATAAGATTCTTTATAATATAAATATGCATAATTATTATTAAATATCCTGTTATAATACTCCATAAATTCAGTTTCATTATTTTTTTTACTTACAACTTGTTTATGTCTTTCTCTTTGCTCATCTATATAAAAAATATAGTCATCGTCGTTTGGCTGTCCTGCAGGTTTTTCACCATTATCTTTTAAAGAATTATAATAATAATACTTGGTTCCGTCAAATAAAGTATAATAGTATATATCTTTACTATTAGCTCCTATTATTTTTTCTTTTAGAGACTCAGTATCGTTTTTATTAAAAGTGATACCATCATATTTATAACTATCTCCAACTTTTTGTATTCCATTTATTAAATAACCACCTTTACTTTGGTGTTTATTACTAACTTTATCAAATACATCTACAAAAATATAATTATCCATACTATATGTTATTATATATTTTTTGTTATTGTATTCATATCTACAACTATATGAAACAAAAGGTTTTAATCCATCAATAATTTTTCCATTTTTATATTCATCATCTACTTTGTCTCCAACTCCATCATTATCTTCATCTTTATCTTCAACACCTGTTAGTATGTTTGTAAAAGGAGCATAAATGTAATATCCATCATACATTGTAAAAACAACAGCTGGAACATATGATTTCATTGAAATTGCTAAATTTCCTTCATCTTGAAAAGAAGTTAGCAGTGAATTATAAAATGTTTTTACAGATGCTTCTATGTTTCTAACACGTGATTGAGGTGCATAATAAGTTGAATTAATTGTATTTATTTTAAAAGCATTAATCGCATCATGTGTAGAATCAAATAATTTTGCATCATATATTTGCTCAGTTTTAATTATTCCTATCTGGGTATTCATATACTCAGAAAAAACTATTATCATAGGCATTATAATTATGACAAAAATAACAGCTAAATATTGTAGTTTCATGCTTTATCCTCCGAATTTCTTTATTTAAACTTTTTTAAATTATAGAAATTATCTTCTATAACTTAAAAAAGCTTGTAATAAGAAACTTACAAGCTAATTTTTTCTATTGTCCATTTGTTGTTACCATTTTAGTAACTGATGCAGTAATAGTAGCAGAATTATTACCTGTTACTCTATATAAAAAGTTTCTCAATTGCATTCCTATTGTTTCGTTTTTATTCTTTACAGTAATAGTAATAATATCTCCCTCTTTTAATCTAAAATTATTACTTTGTATTTGTTCTAAAACTTGTGTTGTATGTAATGTAAGGTAGACATTTTCACCTATAGTCTTTGTAGCACTTGTTTCTTTTTTGGCTGGATTTTCGTCAAGAACTTGTACAGTAATATCAACATCATAAGCATTTCCTGTTGCAGCTAATGTCTGTATATAGTTGTCATACGCATTTTGTGTTGTCTTTCCTGTAGTCGCAATTTCCTTAACATAATTTTCTGTTTCAGTTTGTATCTCTAAAGTTACAACATCATCCTTTCTATCTGCCATTGTCATAAGTGGAAATACAAACATTAATATTGCAGCCATAAAAATTGCTACAACTGCCATTGCTGAATCTCCCATTTTAATTCCTCCCTTTAAAATAAAATTTTTGAATAATTTTATTCATTTGTTTGCTATGTTAAATTTGTTCATACGTTAATATTTTGTATGTAGATTTATTAGCTTCAGAAACACCTATTGTTTTATCTTGATAAATTCCTATATATTCATTGAATTCTTCTGATTCAAAATTATTATATAATATATTTAAAATTTTTGTAAGATTTCTGTTATTTACATATTTGTTCCCTACACCACTTAAATACAACTTAATACTATTACTATTACCATCAACACTAACTTTAATATCATCATACTCTTTTCCTAAATCTGTAATAGCTTTTTTTGGTTTTATATAAATTGTGTAATCTTCTTTTGTCATTCTACGAATTGATGTAATAACTGTTTCTATTCCTACATTTCTTTTTTCTTGATTTCCACTTTGTAAATAATTAATATATCCTGAACCATCTGTTGTAGCAAGTAATTGGTCTCTATCATCAAATAAATCCTGTACTTGTGTTCTTAAATTTGTTAATGATGATATAGTCACAGTTAAAGCTATAATCAATAAAAGTACTGATCCTGCCAAAATTAAAGCATCTGTAGAATTTTCCATAACTATATCATCCTTTCTTTTTAATCCTAATGATTTTCAGTAATTGTAATAATAGTTAATAATCCATTTGTATCATATTCACCTTCAACCTTATAAAACTTTCCTGTTTCAACTCTTGTTGGGTCATAATTATTATTAATTTTTACTTTCTTAGTAGTATCTCCTTCATTATCAGCTTTTTTGTTTATGGTTTTTACAAGTTGAATTAATGTATTAACTTGTGATCCACTAACACTTTCACCGACATATGGTGAAATTTTTGAATTGAATGATGCTATTTGTTGTTTATCTAATGACGATTCATTTTTAACAGAATTTGACATTTTTCTAAATACCATTATTCCTAAAGATATTATAATAATTGCTATTAAAATTGAACCAGCCATTATTAAAGCTTTTGACGCATTTTCCATAACTTTTGATTAATATAAATAACTCATGCTATTTATATTTCTCCTTTCTTTAAAATAACAAAATATTTTATGGATTTTGAGCATATCTAATTCTGTTAACATATCCATCACCATCATAACCTACTTCGATTGTATAAGTTTTTCCTGCAACTAAATCTTTAGGCATATTGACTGTTGGTTTGTTAGTATGTCCTGGATCTCCTGGCAAAGTTGTAGATTTGTATGCGAATGCAACATAGTGATATGTTTTGTTTGTGTATTCTGCTCCGTTACTTGAATTAACAACAGAAACTAAATTTCTAACATCACTTGCAGACTTGGTGTTTCCTATATATGCTTCGAATTGTGAATTAAATGTCGAAACTACTTGTTGATTTACATTTGCTTTATCTATTGTAGTTCTTGTATTATTTACTACAACAATTCCTAATGATATAATTAAAATTGATAATAGTATAGCTCCTGCTATAATTAATGCTTTTGATGCGTTTTCCATATAAATTCCTCCTTATTTATTAATATGTTACTGCAACTGTTGTAATATATCCATCATCTCCATATGTTACGTCAATTGCATATGTTTTTCCATTTTCTAAATCAGTAGGAATTGATGTTTTGGCTGTTCCGCCATAAGTAAATGAAACCGTATGGTTTGTTTTATTTTGATTTTGAGCTCCATTGTTTGAGAAAACTAAAGCTGCAACCGCTCTTACATCACTCATTGTTCTTTTATTTCCTACATATGCTTCAAATTGTGAGTTAAATGTTGAAACCTCCTGTTGATTTACATTTGCTTTATCTATTGTAGTTCTTGTATTATTTACTACAACTATTCCTAATGAAATAATTAAAATTGACAATAATATAGCTCCTGCTATAATTAATGCTTTTGATGCGTTCTCCATAAAAATTTCCTCCTTTGATTTATTTATTTTATATTTATGTAATACAAACATATGAATTATTGTATTACAAAAAGTTAAAAACTAATTTAAAACTTGTTCAAATAAAATATACTTAATTCTTTTATTTTCGTTATATTCAACTTTAGCACATTTAAATGGAATTTGACCATAATATTTTACAAATTGTGTCATTCCACCTCCATACAAAGCTTCCATTGTATATATTTGTTCTTCCTTAAATTCTGTTATTTTTACTTCTATATTAATTGATGTTTCATTATTTTGTATGTATTTTCCATTTTCATCTTTTTTTATTCTTTCATTTTCATTGTCATCAACTGCCTGGTTTATAACTGAGGCAACTTCTGTGCCAATTATTTCATTTGCTAAATATTTTTCATATTTAGTATTAAATTTTTTTATTTCCGTTAAATAATGCTTTCCTTCATATAGTTTTGATGTGATTAATACACAAATTATAATTACTATACTAATTATATAAATTACAGCTTTTTTCATAAAATCCTCTTATTTTAATATAACATTTTGTGCGAAAAATGTCAATATTTATGTTGCAATTTTTATTTATTAATTTCAATATTTCCCACATAATTAGAATTAGTTGCATAATCTACTTTACAATGATATATAGTTTTTTCATTATTTAAATCATCTGACAACATTTTTCCTATATCAGAATTTTTAACATTTTCCAAGTCTACTTCACTTCCATTAAGCTTAACTACTATTACTACTGGTGCTTTTCCTCTTTTATTTGAGTCTTTTGCTAAATTTATCACACTTACAACATCTTGTATATTTATTTCTCCCTCATAGTTGAAAAATTTTTGATTAAACTCATATATTTCAGTTTCTGTCATATCATCATAAAAATCTGATGATTGTGAACCCATTCTTCCAAATAGATATGTTGCAAATGAAAGTACCATAATTACAAGTAGCACTCCTCCAGCAATTAGTAATGCTTTTGATGCATTTTCCATAAATTATTCCTTTCTGATTATTCTAATTCCCCAGTAAATTCAAAATCAATTTTCACTACTCTTTCTGTTACATCATCTATAACTGTATTGGTGCATTTAAAAATTCCTGTTTTAAATTGATAATACTCATAATATTTTAGTATATTTCCATTATTTCCAGTAAGATTATCTACCATTTGTTTATAAGTAATATTTTGATTATTTTTAGTAATATATTTATAGTTTGCAACTGCTGAAGCTTTTGATTCTTCCTCAGTCATTTTTTTATTTGTCAAATTATATTGTATTTGTTCATCGCTTAATATTAATGTATTTATACTTTTAGCCAATTTTGTAGCTATATCCTTATCACCATAGAAATCTTCTATTCCTGTAACATTACTTATAATTTTTGTAATATCATTTCTTGTTGACGATTGTTTTATAATGTTGTTATTATAAAAAATTGAATTTTGTTTATTTTCTTTAATTCTTTTTCCTTCACTTGTAATTTCGCCAAAATTAAATACATTTGATTTACCTTTAAAATCCACTGTCATTTCTATTGGTTTATATTTTTCATCATTTTTTGCATCTTGATGATCAGAATGTTTAAAATTATAATCAGCTACTTTATTTGCTAAAGATATAAGTTCATATCCATATACCTTTCTATCTTTATAATTTTCAAATTGCAAATTAAATCTAGCTGTATTTTCAATCTCTTCTAGTTCATCATTGCTTTTATAAAAATCAGAAAATTTTGACCATGAAAAAATTATTAGTCCTATTATAAGCATTACCAATAGAATTCCAGCTGCTATTAACAACGCTTTTGAGGCATTTTCCATTTATGTATCCCCCTTAAAAGTATTATAATTATGAAATACTTGTCATTGAATTACTCATACTTGTTAGTCCTATATATACAAGTGGTATAATTAAGTAGCCAACAAACATAACGACCATTGGAGCAAAACCTATAAGTTTTCCTATTCTTGCTTTTCTTGCAATTAATCTTTGATTTGATTCTTTACGTTTTTCTTGGTAGTAATCTCTTTCCGAATCAAGCTCATCAAATGCTTCTATAATTGGTATTTTTTCAACTGCTGCTTGTAAACTTTCAACTATTCTTATAAATAATTGATAGTTTGTCTCATTTCTTAAAACTTCAAGTGCTTCCCATGCTCCTGCTTCATAGTTATTAACACATCTTGATATTGGTTCTCTAAATATGTCTGAGTATCTTTCTAGCCATTCTAAGATAATTTCAACATTAACCCTTTCTATTCTCATAAGCATAAGTATTATTGTTTGGAATTGCATTACTTCATCTTCCATTTCCATAAGCCTCATTTTGTATTGGAAATAAAGCATCCAAACAGGGAACATATATCCTATTATCATAAATACAAAAGCCATTAAAAATTCAAACCATTGTATATATTCCGAATTAACTTTTTGTAATTTTTCATAAATTCTATTAATTGCTTTTGTTATATCTGTATCTTGAGCATCTTGATAATCTTTATCTTTTCTAACCGCTTTTTCTATATCATCTTTTGTTGTTTTTAAATTCCCTCTAAATTTATTTAAAAATTTATTATCACTTTCTGTTATTTCCATTGCTGTCTTAATTTCTCTATCTGTTAATCCACCTAGCAAGTTATATTCCGTTGTTGGTTCTGTATATACCCACCTAATTGCAGCTTGATGTAATTGTATCATCAAAAATAATGTAACAGCAAAAGTAGCAATAGCTATAGCAATTCTATTAATATAGAACCATTCCATCTTCAGTTTCGATGCTGAATCTTTTAATAATTTTTGAATTTTTATATATTCTTTTGTACCCTTTTTAGGTATAAACATATTTGTAATTCTTTTACCGATTGGATTTTTATATACTTTTGATTGCCAAGGATTTTCTTGATTTACTGTTTGTCTATCCATAGCTCCATTATTTTTTACTTTTCTAAGCAATACATAACATATTACAGTAAGAAGTATAACTATTATTTGTATAATCATTCCAGGTTTTCCATTGTAAAATGCTTGTGTAAATGAAAAGTTATTTATAGACCAATTTTTTAATGGCTCCAATCCTAATACTGGAACAATTGATATTATAGATAAACTCTGAAATACATAATCTATTTTATCTCTTTTTAAAATTTCTATTTGCATTTCTTCGGTAATATTATTAACATTTTTTAAGTATAATGATGCTTTATCAACTTTTCTATCCCCAAATTCTTTTGTAAGATAAGATATTCCTGCAAACTCTTTTAAATAAGGGTTTGGAGCTATATCATAATACTTTTCAAGCTCAGTTTCAGGATCATTTGCTATTAATACTTCATATATTTTTTCACCTTGTCTTGATATTGCTTTTTCATCATCTTGCGAAATTTGATATATAGCTTCTTCTACCATATTGAATTCATGATAAGCATGTCTAATTTCTGCAAAAAAGTCTAATTGCTCTTTAAGAAGGTTGTTATCCATTGTATCTACACTTCTATCTATAAACGCATCTATCATAAATAATTCAAATATTAAAATAATTGATTTAAGTAGATAATTAGATTTTGTAATTATTATAGAAGCTACAATTAAAGGTATAACAAATGCTAATACTTTTGTTAATATTTTTGCCGAATCACGTCTTGTTGCATATTCATCATCTACATCTATTATTTCAAGTCTTCTTCTTAATTTATTTATGTATGTTTTTATATATGGTATCTTTGAGTAAGTTATGTATAATTTTTGGTAAAGAATTTCCGTAGAAAACTTTGATGACTCAGTTCCTTGTCTTAGTTTTCTTATTTGTTGATATTCAGATTTTCCCATCTTTTTACGTAAAATCAAATATGCAACAACTATTCCAACAAATAAGGCTATGACTCCATACATAACATACATTAACATTTGAGTCGACAAATCTTTCGCCTCCTTTTACTTAGTTTGTTTTTATTTATCTTAAACTCAATTTTAGCGATTAATATATAAATGATTTGATTATATTTCTTATTGCTCAGTAGCTAATCTTTTTGTCAATTTTTTTCCGCCTCTAGCTTCTCTTTTTTTCTCATTTTTATATTCTGTAGGATTAAAGACATTTGCTTTTCCCCAATGTTCTTCAACAAATTTATCAAATTCTACTGCATCACTTTCATCCATGTTAAGTCTCATTTCTTTTATGTTTCCAGGAGTAATGCTATTTGTAATTACATATTCTCCATCTATGTATTCTAATATATTTCTATATTCAAATAATTTTGCATCAGTTATTTTTCTAAAATACTCTGTGGCATTATCGAAGAAATAATCAAATTTTCCTTCTAAGGTTTTTTCTTTCCTATAATTATCAGTATATTCATCTACTCTTTTTACAGGAATACATTCTGTAACTCTTTCTATATATCTCTTTCCTCTAAAATCTCTTGCTAAGTGAATATCAAAATTTAAAACTTGTACAACTTGTTCTTCTGCTGTTCTTTCATTTCTAAATACACCTGCTCTTAACATTGAGTTTCTAAGAGCTGTAACTAAATCCGGAAAAGTTTTTGCGTGGTGTGTAAATAATGTAAACTTAGATGCAACCTGAGCAGATTGTATCATCCAAGATGCAACAGGGTCTGTTGCAACCTCTCCTATGATGTTTACCGCACCATCTGTTTTTTTCTGAACATCCAAACACTCTTGTCCAGCTATTGTATCAGTTTCACGCATTGATAAAATATTTCTTGTTGGGTAAACTTTTCTTAAGTGTAACTCAAATGCAGTTTCTGTAATACGTAAGTTCATTGTTTCGTATATATTTTCTATCATACCCATAAGTAAAGTTGTTTTACCACAACCTTGCTCACCTGTGATTGAAGTAATCCTTGCACCCTTTACAAGGTATTTTAATAATTCAATTGCTTCATCTTTTCCTGGTGTTTCTCCTGTCCATTGTTCAAGTGTAGCTCTTTTTACATCGAATTTTCTTACAAAGAATGCCCAAGTTTCAGACATACTTGGTCTAACAACAACTACACGAGAACCATCTTTCATTTCATTAATTTTGTAACCATTTGTGTCTGATAATTGTCCTGGATTGTTATATTTATATATATTTTGACATACTCTTTTAAGTTCTGCTTCTGTTCCAAAAGATAAAAACGCTAATCTTATAGATTTACCTTGGAAAAATATCCAAATACTATCACATGCTCTTTGGACTTTATGTTCTTGAACTTGAGTTAAATAGTCTCCTCCATCTGTTTGTGCAACTTGACTTAAAAAGCTTTCAGGTAAACCTGATACACCACCAGATACACCATCTATGTTCATATCTCTTACTTCATCTATACTACTATATCCTTTATATTTTTGATATATTCTTTGTACAACTATACTTAGTTTATCTGCAAAAGAAAGAACTATATTTTCTTTATCATATATTTCTTCTATTTCTTCATCTGTAATAACATAGCAAGGTTTTGTCTCTCCTTCTAAATACTTTAATGTAGCTAAATCATATTTTTTTATAATCTCTGTTAATGCTTCATATCCATACTCTTTCTTATATACATACAAAATAATATCAAATTTATCTTGTGGTGTCAGAATTGATGGCACGTCAAACGGAATAGCTTTAGAAACATTTATTTCATTTACTCCATATTCTTTAGATAATAAATCATATATAAGTTCTTTTACATATTTTTTATCATTAACATCTCCATATGTACATCCTTTTAATGCTTTCTTTAATTCGTATTTTTTATTTTTTCTTCTTATCAACTCTTCTTCTGAAAGTCCTATATCATATAAGTTTATTTTTGTGATTTCATCTAATCTTCTTTTTATATATTCTATCATTTTGTCAAGAGTATATGTTTGATCATCTACATCAATTTCTTGTACCACTTCAGCTTTTTGTTTCATATTTATATATTGTCTTATTATTATTACTGCTATTGTAATTATGATAAATATTAATAAAATATTGGTTACTGACATTTTTAGCTTCCTTTCTATTATAACTTTTATCTTTTCATTTGTTGTAATTCTAATTCTCTTTTTTCTATATTTTCTTTCAGCCTTTTTATTTCGTCAACAAAGAAAGTATTTTCGTCTTTGCCATTTAATCCTAAAAATCTTATAAACATATCTATAAGTTTTCCATCTTGAACATCTTCAAATAAGACTGTATTATACGGTATAGTATTAATTATTTCTTTTGTTTTTAAAACACTCCTAGATATGTTTTTTGCATTATACTTTGATTTTTCGTCATATTTTCCTAGTGTAATTAATGTATTTGTTTTTTTCAAAAGTATGCCTTCATTCATTACTTTCACTAAATTTGTTATATTTTCAAGTTTTTGAGTAGTCATTGCTATAACTATATCTGCAGTATTTAATATTTCCATCTTTGCCTTTGTATCCAATTGTCTGTCTACATCTACAATAACAATATCGTAAACTTGTTTTGCAAGTGATATTATTTGTGAATACTTACTTTGTGCTTCCCTATATTGTTCTTCTGTTCCATTATATCCTTGTAATATTTCAAGTCTACCCTTTAAAGCTACTCTAGTATAATCTGTTATTATATCTGCTGTAATTCTGTTGCTTCTTATTATTCTGTTCAATCCTTCTATTCCATTGTCATTATCTGTATTAGAATTTGTATTTGGTCCAAATAATCCAGCTCTCTTTTTTATTTGTGCTGGCCAAAGCGCAGTTCTTATCTCACTATTGTTTAAAGATGTAGCTAAAAATAGAACTCTTTTATTTTGCACTATTCCCATATATGTTGCAAGTGAAATAGCTGATGTAGTATTACCTGTTTGATCTTTACCATTAGTATAAAATGCAATTACTGACATATAAAATTTCTTTCCTTTCTATTAAGATTATCATTTTGGAACCATCTACTCTTTTATAATTTTTCTTAATTTATTAACACTTATATCTCCAACAATATTTTGAACTATATACAAAATACTCTCTTGATATTCTGGAACCAATTTTTTTATCCTTGCTTTGTAAATTCTTTGATTATCCTCTATTTGTATTTGATTTTCATCTAAACGAGGAACATAAATTGTAAACTCATCCCATATAGTTTTAGTATCTATCGAAAGATAATTCAAATATTCTTCATCTTCTTTCTTCATGTCATAATTAATTAAGATTTTTGATAATTGTAAATTAGTAGTAAGATTATTTAAAATCTCTACTCCTCTTTTAAGTGAATATATATCAAATGCTGTAACAAAAAAATTTTTTTCTGCTTCTTCTATTCCAAAATTATCTATCATTGTTTCCTTGTCTATATCTATTAACATATAATCATAGTCTAAATTATCTATATCATTAATTTCTCTAATTCCTAGGTATCTTATCATATCTTGTATATTTTCAAATCCAATTGCATAATCCACATTGTCAAAGTCAGTAATATATGACTTTGTAGGATCTATAGATGGCACCACATATTTAGTTTTTTGCATAATAGTAGTATCAACAACTATAACTTTTTTTCCTATTTGTTCTAAGACTTTGGCTACATATACAATTAAATCAGTTTTATCAGTTGCACCTATAAATCCTATTTTTTTCATCAATTTTCCTTTCCAAACAATGCATTATTGAATTGCAGGTACTGTTTGTAAATAATTTTTTCTCTGTTCTTGTGTTGATGTTACACTTGAGTCAACTTTTGAAGATAAGTCTCCTTCATCTTCATAGTCACTTAGAGCTTTGTCTATGTCTTTTAATTTTCTTTCATTTATTGCTTTTATTGCATTGTCAACTATATTTGCATCGTTCTTAATTAATGTATAAACATAATTATTTGGTTGATATGTTTGTATTGCTGCACTTTGAATACCAGCATCAGTATATCTAACAGCTTCTAGTTTTGAGCCTTTCATTTTGTAATTTTCATAAATAGCACATGATAAAGTTAATATTTCTTTTTCAGTTAAATTCATTTGAATTGTATCAGATAAGTATTGAGCATCCACAATAGGAATAGTAACACTCTTTTTAGACACAACTATGTAGTTTTGTCCATTTGGTAATGTTAACCTGACATCTATGTATTCATTTGGTCCCAAATCCACAGGTAAGTTTATTACATTATATTCAACTTTTCTTAAATCATCAGTTGTAATTTCGTCTGCTCTTGTAATTAATGAACCTGTAATTACAGTATTTGCATTCATATCTACTTTTGCAGCCACAGCATTTGATGATATTTCTATATTTACTTTATTTGTTCCATCCATAAAAAATGCTTTATCATTAACATTTAAATTTGAAGCTATTACATTCTTACCTTCACTATCAGTAATATATATTATTTTTTTATTATCCAGTGTTCCCACAAAATAGCATTCAGGATTTTCCGAATTTCCTGGTGTTCCTGGATTATAGTAAATTGCTCTTCCATCCTTTGTAGATAATGAATAAGATGCAAGTGTTGATATAATATCAGTTGTTGCATTGGTAGGGATTGCTGTATTTGATACTTCTTTATAATCAAACATATCAGATGTTAAAATCTGACCAGATTTAACACTTTTATTTAATACATATACTTTCTTAATATTGCTTTTATATTTTGCTATTTCGTCTTGTTGACTTTTCATTTTCATGAACATCAATGCCACAATTAACACTGCTATTACCAGCATTGATAGCATTCCTAATAAAAATGATATTCTTGATTTTCTTTGCATTGGGTTTGTTGCCATAATTTATTCCTCCTAAAAACACATTAAAATTTAATTTATTATTTATATTCAACTTTAATTTTACAACATTTTTTTTTCAATTTCAACAAAATATTCTTATGTTACACAAATTTAATATTTTCGTAACATTTTTGTAATATTTTTTTAAAATATTATATATTATTGAATAATTACTCATTACTTACATCTAAATATAAATTGTCTTATTATTTGTATAAATTACAAGCCCAGGCTTATTTCCAGGAATTCTCTTTACATAGCATACTTTACAATAATCAACAGGTACATTAGAAGAATTCTTTGCTTTACTATGTTCTACTGCAAGTTTAGCAGCATCATAAATAATACTTTCTGGTATTTTTTCATTTGGATTTGTTTTTAAAATAACATGACTCCCATGAATATCTTTTGTGTGAAACCACAAATCATCTTTTCTCGCAAATTTATTAGTCAAATAGTCATTTTCTTTATTGTTTCTACCAACATAAATTGTATATTCTTCTATTATATATTTTATAGGATTAAATTTTGAGAATTTGTTAGAAGTCTTTTTACTTGGCTTTTTATTTTTCTTTAATTTTGTTTTTTTCTTTTCAAAATAACTTTGAAAAATTTCGTTTTCTACTATTTCATTATAAACCTCTTGAACATCATCATTATTTTTACAATTTTCAAGTTCATATATAGTGCTTTCAATATAGTTTATTTCCTCAATAGTTTCTTTTTTTTGCTTGTCTACAATTTCAGAAGCATTTTTAAGCTTTGAATATTTCTTAAAAAAACGCTTAGCATTATATTGCGGAGAATATTTTTTATCTAAAGGTATTTCTATTAATTCATTATTATTATAATAATTTTCTAAAGAAATTTTATCTATATTGTAATTAGGAATTTTATACAAATTCGCAGTGATTAATTCACCATATAATTTATATTTATCCATATTATTGCACTCGGTCAACTTTTCATCAATGTTTACTAAACGTTTTTCGTATTTTTTTAAAATTGACAATATTAAATTTAGTAATGTATTCCTATAATCTGTAAAAGTCTCATTATTTTCTTTTTCGAAGTAAAAATCATCTAAACTAAAATTTAAAGAAAAACTCTTATTACTTTTTACATTTAAACTTAAGCAATAATCTTTTGAAATGCCATTTTTTTTCGATATTTTCTTTATTTCTAAATGCTTCCTATTTAAAATGTCTGTAATTACATCATAAGATTTATGTGCAATAGCTTTGTTTGATGAGTAATCATTTTTATTCTCAAACTGTTTCATTACTTCTATTAAGTTTATAAAACTTATTCCATTATACTTTTGCGAAATAGCTTCTAAAATATCTCCTTCGTCTTCTAATTTTAAATTCAAATAAAACTCTTCAAAATTTTTTACTTCTAAAAAATTTAGTTTATTTTTTATAGGCTCAAAATATCTTGCTGTAGGATAAATATCTCTTTGAGCTTTTTCTTCTGTTGACGTGTGTCTAATGCTTTCAATTATAATTCCATTTTTATCTAACAAAATTATATTGCTATGTTTACTCATGAGCTCTATAACTAGAGTTTTATTTTGGGTTTTATTCGGATTTTCACTATTTTCCAAATCTATAAATACTATTCTTTCCAAAGCTTTTGTATATATTTTTTTTACTTTATAGCCTAAAATATGCTTACGTAATAACATACAAAAACTTGGAGCAATTTGTGGATTTTTTATATTTTTTGTTGTTATATGTATCCTATAATTATTAGAAGAAATACAAGCTAAAAGAGCAATATTTGTAAAATTCCCATATAGTCCTAAAACAATAGTATTTTTATTAGGTTGATATATTTTATCTATTTTGTAATTTATTAAATTTTGTAATTCGTCTACAACCTTTTTAGTTACTATTCCATCAAAAGCCATAATTCTCACTCTCCTCTTTAAAAGTATTATATCATATTTGTCAAGTGTACTCATAATGAATGATTTCTCTTTACATGTTTTGTTGATTTTTATATATTTTTGGTCTTGTCTTTTTCAACACAAAAACGGCAGGAGCACAACTCCTGCCTTTATGTAATTACTTTTTGGACAAACCCACTCAAAGTAAAACTATAAAACCAAGAATAATACCCCTGTCTTCAAACTTTAACTATTAAGCAATATTTTAATAGGCATTCACTATTTTGCATTAAAATATTGCACTATCACTAATCAAGCACTACTTATCTCATATTGTTTTCAACTTGTTGAATCATTTTCTTTACCATGTTTCCACCGATTCTACCAGCGTCTCTTGCAGATATATCACCATTGTATCCGTCTTTTAAGTTAACTCCAACTTCGCTAGCTACTTCATATTTGAATCTATCTAAAGCACTCATAGCTTCTGGAACTAATTTTTTATTACTATTGTTGTTTGCCATTTCAATTCACCTCCTGTTAATATTAACATTTAAGAAAAGCATTTTGCATTTTCTAAAATTATGATATGCATTTTAAAAATTTATAAACAGGAAATTTTTGAAAATTTTTAGCATAGCGTAAAAAAACTATAATTAAAATGCATTGTTATAAATCCTCAGAGTATTATCAAAAATATGGGTGATAGAAATTTTCAAAAAAAATTATTGTATTTTTTTTATTTTCAATATATAATGCATATAATAAAACGAAAGGAATGATTTTTAATGAGAAAATATTTTGGAACTGATGGAATTAGAAGAATTGCAAATACTGAATTAACACCAAATTTAGTTTTTAAAGTTGCTAAAGCAGGAGCATATGTGCTTTCTAAGCACACAGATCATGCTCCAACTATACTAATTGGAAGAGATACACGTATTTCTGGCACACTTATTGAAAGTGCAATGGTTGCAGGTTTTTTAAGTTATGGTGCAAAAGTTAAGCTTCTTGGAGTAATGCCAACTCCCGCAGTTGCCTATTTAACAAGAAAATTAAATGCAGATGCAAGTGTTGTAATTTCTGCATCACATAATACATATGAATTTAATGGAATAAAATATTTTAGTAATAAAGGTACAAAGATTTCGGATAATTTAGAAGAAGAAATTGAAGAAATTATGGATTCAAATAAATTAGATGATTTAACCGCTGTTGGTGATAAAATTGGTGTATCTGAATATGCATTAGACTTAGTAAATGAATATGTATATTTCTTTAGAAAAAATTTTGACGATTTTTTTGAAAAATGCCATAATGACGAGTTTGTTGTTGGAATAGATACTGCAAATGGTGCAACATATGAAGTTGCAGAAAAAGTTTTTAAAGCTTTGGGTATTAATTATAAAATAATTAATAATTCACCAGATGGGATAAATATTAATCAAAATTGTGGTTCAACGCATTTAGAAGGTTTAAAAAAGTTTGTTGTAGAAAACAAATTAAATTTAGGAATTGCTTATGATGGTGATGGTGACAGATGTCTTGCGGTTGATGAAAATGGCGAAGAAATTGACGGAGATAAATTAATGGCAATAATTTCTCAAAATTTAAGAAAACATGGACAGCTTAATAAAGATACTATTGTAGGAACAGTAATGAGTAATCTTGGGCTAAATAAATACTGCAGAGACAATGGTTTAGAATTTTTACAAACAAAAGTTGGAGACAGATATGTTTTAGAAGAAATGCAAAAAAGTGGATTTAATCTTGGCGGTGAACAATCTGGTCATATAATTTTACTTGACTATAACCCTACAGGAGATGGAATCTTAACATCTTTAATGCTTATAAAATCAATTTTTGAAGAAAACAAAAAAGCTTCTGAATTAGGTAGTTTGATTAAAAAATATCCTCAAATTTTGATTAATGCAAAAGTAAATTCAGAAAAAAAATTTGATTATGAAAAAGATGAAGAAATAAAAACAGAAATAGAAAAACTAGAAAAAGAATTCGCAGGAAATGGTAGAGTATTAATCAGACCTTCAGGTACAGAACCTCTTGTTAGAGTAATGATAGAAGGAGAAAATCAAGAATATATTTCGAAAAAAGCAACAGAACTTGCGAATTTAATTGAACAGAAATTACGTTACTATTCAGACTAAATTCACTTAAATCCCGCGCAAGTGATTAATATATAAATTATTTTAGGAGGTAACCGAGTGGGTATCACTTGGAGGTGCCTAAAAAATTTATATATTAATCACATTATGCAGGGAAAACATATTTAAAATTCTGAATAGTAACGAAATTACAATAGATTTTTTCCAAAAAGTCTTGCCAAATAGTAAAATATGTGATAAAATAGTTGATGTTATATTAAAGAGCAATAAAAGGAGGTGCAAAAATGCCAAACATTAAATCAGCTAAAAAAAGAGTTAAAATAATAGAAAAGAAAACATTAAGAAACAACATGATTAAATCAGCTTACAAAACATCTGTAAAAAAATTCGAATCTGCTATAGAAGCTGGAAATTTAGAAGAAGCTAAAACACTATTCTCAGAAGCTACAAAGAAAATAGATCAAGCTTGTTCAAAAGGTGTTATTGTTAAAAATACTGCAGCTAGAAAAAAATCAAATCTAGCAAAAAAATTAAATGCAGCAACTGTTGCTTAAGGTTACAATATATTATTTAAAAAATTATGCATAGTTTTTTAAAATGGAATCCAAAAAAGCTTTTGACTTTGAATTGTCAAAAGCTTTTTAAAATCCAAAACCATACAAAATGTTTTAAAACATACATTTTCTTTTTTAACAAAACACCTTTTAACCCTTTTTGTAAAATTTCTTTAAAATATTTGTAATATCCATTTGGACTCATTTTAAAAGTTTTCAAAATATTTTTGGTATATCCATCCTCATTGTAGTCCCCAGTTTCAATTACTTCATTAATGCATAAAATTTTATATTTTTCATCCATTTTATGATACATTCTAGCTTCAGTTACAAACTTTTCATTTTTTTCTATTTCATGTCTAAATTTCTTTCTCACTCTTGCATTAAAAACAAGTATTTTTTCTCCCTCTATATCTTGCTTAAAATACAAATCAAACATTGTTGATTCCATAAAATTTGTTAAAAATTTTTTTCCACTTATATTTCCTGACAAATCTTGTTTCAAGAAACATAGTGCATATAATTGTTGATTTTTCAGTAGTTTCGAAGTATTTCGTTCTATCAATTTAAAGGCATTTTCTTTAAAAAAATCATCTGAATCGCAATCAACAATTAAGTCTCCTGTGGCATACTCAACCGCTTTATTTATTGCAGTCATTTTTCCTAAATTTTGTTGATACACATATTTTATATTGATCTTTTTTTCTACTATAAATTGCTCTACAACTTTTTTTGTTTTATCTGTCGAACCATCATCAATTATAATCCACTCTGCTTCTAGCTGGCTAATTTCTTGATTTTCAACAATGCTTTTATAAATCTTTTCTAAGTAATTTGCCCTATTGTATGTCGCAGTTAATATTGATATTCTCATACAAAATCCCCTTAATCTTTTCCAACAAATACTTATTATCATAATTATAATCTTGAGTCTCTTCTTCTAAAAACTTACACTCACCTAATATAATTTTTTTCAAACTTTCAAAAATAGCTTCTTCATTATTTTCTATAACTAGCTTTCTATCATAATTTTTTACTGCTTCAGCTGCTGCAGTATTTGTAACTAAAATCGGTTTGTTTAAAATTTTTGCCTCTTCTAATACCATTCCATATCCTTCAAAATAAGAAAACAATCCAAAATAATCTGCCTTTTTTATATATGGATAAGGATTTTCAATTTGTCCCAAAAAAATAAATGAATCATTTACATTTAACTCTTCTACTAAATTTAACAAATTTTCTTTTTCTTCTCCATCGCCTAAAACATAAATCTTATGTTTTAGTCCTTCATCTATTAATCTTTTATGAACCCTAATTAGCCTATCTATCGCCTTTTGTTTTACTAATCTTGAAACTACAACAAAATTTTTTTCAAACTCATAATCTTTTTGCATTATTTCATTCACCATATTTTTATCTTCGCATTTTCTGTTTGCAAGCCTTATAACCCTATCTTTATTAATATAATTATAAATTATTTTTCTTTTAGAAACATCTCCATAAACATTTTCAAAAACTTTTTTATTCTCTCTACTTACAAATATTATCTGGTCATATTTTTTATAAAACCATTTGTCTATCATTCTTTTAAACTCTGCTTTTTTGTTTTTTCCAAAAACTTTTGAAATATCATTATGAATCCACGCAATTTTTCTTTTATTCCCATTAAAGCTAAAAATCCTTGTTATTGGGCCTTCCAAAAAAGCAATATCTATATCAAATTTTTTTCTCAAATACCTATTATATATTTTTTTTCCACAAATTAGTACATAAATGGGGATGAATTTATTTTTTATCTCTCTATTAAATACACACATTGTTTTAATATTTGTATTTAACTCTTTTTCAAGCTCCCCTCCACCATAAATAGTAAAAATAGTGATATCATATTCGTTTGATAGTACATTTGCAACATCTATCAAAACCCTTTCTGCTCCACCAATTCCAAGTTTTGTAATTCCAAAACAAATTTTTAATTTATTATTTTTTGTTGATACTATGTTCTCAAAATTGGAATTATTTCCGTATTCTAACAAATAAACCATCGTTTTTAAAATCATTTTTGTTCTAATATGCAAATTTTCTATTTTTAAAATTCTTTTTAATGAGCTTCCAATCAAAATTCTCTTACTCATATATTTCAGTTCATTTTTGTAGTTATTGTATATATTTTTTTCTTTATAAAAAACTAAAATATTATCTAAAATTTTAAAAATATCTCCTGTTTTTTCCGTTTGAGTATTGGAAATTGAATCATCTCTTTGAGTATAATGCACAAAGTACTTATTTATATAAGATATTTTATTTAAATATGGAAGTAGCTTATAAAAAAACTCCAAATCTTCGTATATTAAACCTTCAGGGAATCTTGTTTTTGTTTTGTTTAATATATCTCTTTTATAAATCTTGTTCCATGCAACAACTCTAGGCTTTTTCATCATTTTTTTCTTTACTATATCTATTGTTACTGAATCACTTTCATTTGTATTGTTACTTTTTTTTATTTTATAATTTCTTCTTTTATCAAATATCTTTTTTCCATATTTCCATTCCCAAATAAAATCACATTCTACCATATCTGCATTTTCTTTTTTTGCCAAATTGTACATTTCCTCATACATGTTTTTTTCAACATAATCATCAGAATCTAAAAAAGCCACATATTCCCCTGTTGCATACTCTAGGCCATAATTTCTAGCAGAAGATAGACCTCCATTTTTTTTCTCATAATATTTTACTTTTGAATAATATTTTGTTACATATTTTTCTGTAATATCAATGCTTTTGTCCTGCGTGCCATCATTTACAATTATTATTTCTATATCTTGTAAAGTCTGATTTACCAAAGATTTTAAGCATTTGTCTATAAATTTTTCCACATTATATACAGGCACAATTACACTTACTTTAGTCATATTTTTTAAGCTCCTTTTTTAGATTTTTATTTTTTGAAATAAATACACTTTATAATTACAAGTATTTTAAATAAAATTTCTTTAATGCTTGCTTTATATTTCTTACTCTTAAATTATCTAGCATTTTTTTCTCTCTAATTATGTGTTTATACATTACTTTATCTTTTTTCTTTAAGTCTTTAATACTTAAAATAATGCTATTTGTATAGTATTCTAAAATATTTTTGCAAGTATTTTGTTTTAAATTCATATCTACTATTTTTTGCCTCAAATTATCATAAAGAAAAAATTTATCATTTACTTTTTTTATTTGTTTTGAATAGTTTTCATTTCTCATAATACTGTTTTCTGATTGAAAATAATTATAGCCATAAATATTTGTTGATACAATACTTTTACCATTTGCAACCAATAATGGGATTAATCCAAAATCTTCGTGATACACATTTTTTTCAAATTTTAAATCTATTCTTTCAAATAATTCTTTTTTTATTAAATACAAACAAGGTGAATCTAAATATTTATCTGTAAAGCACAACTTATTAAAACCATCTTCCCCATTTACTACATCAAAAACTGGACCGTCTGCATGAACCTCTTTTTTTCCAATTATTTTCATTTTATATTTAATCATCTCAACACCTTTATCCATGTACTTTTCCAAAGTTTTTATCAAATTATTATCTATTGTATCATCAACATCAACAAACATTATGTATTTTCCATTTGCTTTTTCTATTCCTAAATTTCTTGCATTTCCAACACCTGTTGTTTCTTGACTTGTATAAAAATATTTTGTGTTTTTATATTTCTTTGAGATTTCTTCTAAATTATCATTTGAAAAATCATCAATCAAGACAATTTCATAGCTGTCATAATTTATACTTGTTAAACTATCTAAGCATTTTTTTAAATATTTCTTTCCATTATTGAACGGAATAATTATACTGAGCTTTGGCATTCTTCCTCTTCCTTTTTAATCACTTTTTTAATAAGAATTTTTATATTCTTTTATTTTTATTATACCCATTATACTATTATAATTTCAAATAATTTTCATAGCGTCTATTTTTTTGACCTCTTTTCAGATTGCTTTCTCTCGCTTTTTCCTCAAAAAATTGATTTCATTTTCATTTAACTTGTGCAAAATCGCTTTATTCTATTATTTCGTTTTAAATAGTAATATAATTTTATATATATAGATAGCACTACGTGGAACTTTCCAACTTTTTTATAAATTTTTTATTTAAAATTTATACACTTTCTGTTAGCTTGAACTTTCTTTTTTCTAACAAATATATTTTTCAAATTAGTCATTTATTATAAGGTTTTAATTATTTGAATATTTTCTTTAAATCAACTAATAATAATAATGTAGAATTTTGTAAAAAAGGAGCTATAAATGTGTTGGTTACTATAAGTTTAAGAAGCAAAAAAGAAAACGAAATTAATAAATTTTTAAGTAGTTTTTATGAAACAGATATGGGTATACCACAAGATTTGCTTTGGAAAAAAGAATATAAAAATCCAATTGAAGCTTCTGACATTATTGGAGCTTTTATTGATAACATAGATTCTTATAATTTAAAAATGTGGCTTTGTCTTGATAAAAATGTTTATATACATGTTACAGAACATAATGGTAATGATATTATAAAATATTTATTTGAAAGATTTCCTTATTAAATTACGCTAACTTAAAATAATATTACAGCATAATATAATATTTTTTTAAAAAATTTCTACGCACCCCCTTTTTTGGCTATAACGTGAGGATTAACCATAACTAATTTTTAGAGCATTTTTAGACTTAAATCTAGGATTTTTCTTTAAACAACTCTTATTTAAGAATTTCGAAAGAAATATAAGTATTATTTTAATACACTTCGAAGCTCTTGTTTGGTTCAAAAATTGGCATAGAAATTTTTTTTATAAACTTTACTTTTAACCTGTTTCGTGTTAAAATTAAATTATATAAAACACAGGTATAATTAATTATTTTCATTAAATTATGTGACTTGAAGGAAAGGAATATAAATAAAAATGGAAGGTAAAAAAATAATTTCAAAAAATCCAACAGCATATCATAATTACACAATTGTAGATACAATTGAAACAGGTATTGTTTTAACTGGAACAGAAATAAAGTCAATTAGAGCTGGAAAAGTGAATTTAAAAGATAGTTATTCTAACATAAAAAACGGAGAATGTTTTGTTTATGGAATGCATATTAGTCCTTATGAATATGGAAATATTTACAACAAAGATCCTCTTCGTGATAGAAAATTGCTTTTAAAAAAACGTGAAATAAATAAACTTTTTGGAAAAATAAAACAAGATGGATATGCTTTAATTCCAATTTGTATATATTTTAAAGGAAGCTTGGTCAAAATGGAACTTGGAATTGGGAAAGGTAAAAAGCTTTATGATAAGCGCCAAGATATTGTAAAAAAAGATGCTGAAAGAAGAATGCAAAAGGCTATGAGAGCCAATGAAAGAGGAGAATAATTCAAAAAAGTCGTATATTAATTTAGAAAATCTTATTAAGCTGTATATTTTTGATTTTTCAATTTATGTCTTATGTCGTTTTACTCTAGCGCATAAATATTAAAATCAAAATATACAGCTTTTATATTATGCTTTATTACTTGAACCAAACACATCTCTTATTTTATGTTTTACAGTTTCTTTAATCAAATCTCTTGCAGGGGTTAAGTATTTACGTGGATCAAATGCTGAAGGTTCTTCTGCAAATACTTTTCTAATTGCTGCTGTCATTGCAAGTCTTAAGTCTGTATCTACATTTATTTTTGAAACTCCAGAAATTGAAGCTTCGTGAAGCATATCATCTGGAACACCTTTTGCTCCCGGAATATCTGCTCCATATTTATTACATTGTGCAACAAGTTCAGGAATAACTGTTGAAGCTCCATGTAAAACTATTGGAGTATTTGGAATTCTTTCTTTAATTTTTGCTAAAATATCAAATCTTAATTTTGCTTCTCCCTTAAATTTATATGCTCCATGGCTTGTTCCAATTGCTATTGCTAAAGAATCACATCCTGTTCTTATAACAAACTCTTCTGCTTGTGCTGGGTCTGTAAACATTGCGTCATCAGCTGAAACATTTACATCATCTTCTATTCCTGCTAATTTACCAAGTTCAGCCTCTACAACAACTCCTTTGCTATGTGCATAATCTACAACTTCTTTTGTAAGTCTTATATTTTCTTCAAAATCATATTTAGATCCATCAAACATAACAGATGTAAATCCTGCATCTATACACATTTTGCAGGTTTCAAAATCAGGTCCATGATCTAAATGAATTGCAAATGGTATTTCTGGGTGCTCTTCTTCTGCTGCCTTTGCCATTTTCATTAAATAATTTAGTCTTGCATATTTTATAGCACTTGAAGATGCTTGCATTATTACAGGTGCATGTTCTTCTGCAGCTGCATCCATTATTGCTTGTATAATTTCCATATTGTTTACATTAAATGCACCAATCGCAAACCCCTCTTTCATAGATTTTTCAAACATTTCTTTAGTTGTTACTAACATTTTCATCATCCTTTCTCTTTTTTATTATATTTTTTAAAATTTAAAATCAATTCAATAACTTACTGAAAATATAAATATTTTGAGAGATAATCTTATTTAACTGAATAGCTTAAAAATTCAAACTTATTCTTCTCTTTGCTTTTCACTCTCATTCTCTTTATCCTTTTCAAATATTTTCTTTTTGCTACCTCCAATATATCCCATATTTGTTGTTATATCTGTAGTATTTTCCAAATGCTTCTTTGCTATTCTTTCTTTTTTTGAAAACGAAGGCATATCTTCTTTTTCTTCTAAATTAAATGGAATAGAAATTTTATTTCTAATTGTCATAAATAAAGGTTCTTTTTCTATTTTTTGAGCAATTTTTTTACTATTTAAATCTACTGCTAAATTTGCATATTTTATTGCTAACTCTTTGTTTCCTTTCATTATATTAATTTTTGCAAGTTCAAAATAACAATCTGCACTAAGTTCTTCTTCATTTAGAGCCTGAGTAAAATACATTTCAGCTTTTTCTAAATCTTTGTAAATTAAAGCAATTTCTGCTAAGCAATATTTTGCATTATATGCTAAACTATTTAATTCTGCAGCCTTTTCATAACATAGCTTTGCATTATTAAAATCATTTAGCATTGTATAAACCATACCTAAATTGTAGTTTAAATCATAACTTATAGGATCATACTTTAAAGCCTCCATATATACCATTGCAGCATCTTTATACAATTTTTCTTCTATAAGTAAATCTCCTAAAAGAATTGTTGCTTCAGTATATTCTGGCTTTTTGTCTAGCAAAGAATTAAGCATTTCAATTGCTTCTTTCTTTCTATCCATTTCTTGAAGTAAAATTGAAACTTTGTAATATGAATCATAGTCTTGATTATCTAAATCTATACATTGAACATATTCATCTATTGCTTTTCTAATTCCGCCTTCTTTTTCATAAATTAAAGCAAGTCTTTTATGCAAATCATAATTATCATTATCTTGCTCCAAAAACCCTAGCAACATTTCTTTTGCTTTTTTGTAATTTCCAAATGCCATATACATATCTATTATTGCCATTTTTAATTTTATCATTATATTTTTGTTATTTTTTTCTAATAAAATTAAAATAAATGGTAATGCTACACTCATTAGGTAAATTAGAAATTTAACTACTATATTCATTTTACGATTTGAACTTAAGACTAAAAAATCTATTGTTATTCCTAATGCCTCGATTGCAAGTATTGGAACATAACTCGTATCATTTTTCTTTATCATTTTAAAGAAAATTATTACAAATAAAATTATTGATAGTATTATAAAAATCAACTGTTCTGCCATATATTTCCCCTTCTTGTTTAAATAATTTCTATCTTTAGTTTTATTCATTTTACTACATTTTTTTCAAAATATCAACAAATTTTAAAAAACCTGTTTATTTTTTTTTTACTTTATGATACAATGACTTTAAATTAAAAATTTATATTACTGAATTTACTTATTTATAATGTAAATTTGCAATTAATAGCAATGAAATGGAGGATTAGTTATGGAAGTTAAAAGATGTTCTCGTTGTGGAGCTTTTTATACAAATCAAGGATATGTATGTTCAAAATGTACTAGTAAAGATAATTTAGAATTATCTCAATTTAAGAATTTCGTTGAAGAAAATTGTGTTGAAATCAGTTCTTTAAGCCAAATAGCAAGTGAAACAGGAATTTCTGAAAAGAATTTAAATCGCTTTTTAGATTATGATGGGTTGGAAGGATATAAAAAATTGTTTAAGTAAAAAAAAGAAACTAGCAATTGATTTGCTAATTTCTTTTTTCATTTACAGATAGATTTATTATTAAATCCATATTGTCATCTTCTGCAGCTTTATTTTTTCTAATTGCACCACATTTTTTACATTTAAAAATAATAACATAACCCTTTTTATTGTTTATTTCTATACCTATAGGCTCTAATGTGCCATGGCACTCCTCCGCCCTATCTCCTGGATTTATATCTACATGTTTTGAATGCAAACAATATGGGCAATGATTTCTGCACGAATATCCTAATTTTGTAACTTTTTTACCGCAATTTTCGCAAATAAATTCTTCATCTATTTCTGTAAATTTTCTCATTTTTAGTCCTTTCTAAACTACACATTTAAGAACAAATCTGAACGCATAAAATTTCTGCACATCAGGTTTTATATATTAGGAAAGGGTAACTTTCCTATTATATAAAATTCAAATAAAAAATAATTAATTTTAACGTAGTCAAAATTTTAATTATTTTCTATTTTTATTTATCTTATTTTTACTTTACTTAAGTCTATATCTGTTGGATCATATGCTTCAATATAATCAAGTATTTCATTAATATCTGTACAAACCTTACATAATTCTGCACAATCAGATGTAATAAATTCTTCTTTTACCATTTTGTACAAAGCCTCTGCCAATTTATCAAAAAAACCATTTATATTAAAAAGTACTATTGCTTTATTGTGTCTTCCTAATTGTTTTAATGTTAAAATTTCGAAAAATTCATCAAGAGTTCCAATTCCTCCAGGAGATATAATAAATGCGTCACAATTTTCTTCCATTTGTTTTTTTCTTTCTCTCATAGAATCTGTATATATGTATTTTGAACAATTTTTAAAAGAAATCTCTGCATTTGCTTCATGAAAAAATTGTGGTACTACTCCTAAAATATATCCACCTTTTTCATAAACTCCTTTTGCAACAGATCCCATCATTCCATTGGCTCCTCCACCAAATACTAATCCATGTCCTCTTTCTACCATTTTCTTTCCTAGCTCTACTCCTGCTTGCTTGTAAGTATTATTTATTAAACTACTTGCCGCACCATATACTGCTATGTTCATGTTTTTCTCTCCTTCCTTTTCTTCATCTTGTTGATGTACTAATATAGTATAGCATTTAAATTTCAAATATGCAAGTTTTTTAAAATTTGTTTTTATTTTCTTTACAAATCAAAACAAAAGTTATATAATGCAAAAAAAAAAGATAAAACCCAAATGCACTTTTTCATTGCATAAGTATCTGCAATTTATTAATTATAGAAAATTAGAAGGGAAGCTTTATATTATGAAAAAAATATCAAAAAAAATAAACACCTATCAACTATTCACAATTACATTTATAATACTATGTTTTGGAGTTTTTTTTAGTTTTATAAAAAGTGGAAGAAGCTTTATATGGGGAACTGATGGATTTAATCAACACTACATATTTTTAGAAAAATTTTATGAAACAATTAAAAATTTGAAAAGTGGAATATCAACATTTTCATGGAACCTAGGACTAGGATTCGACCAAGTCGGCCAACTTACATATTATTGTTTAGGAGACCCTTTTGCTATTTTTAGTCTACTATTTCCTCTAAAGTACTTAAAATATGTATATAGTGCTTTAGTAATTGTAAGAATTTATTTCGTAGGACTTAGTTTTATAGCATATTGTAATTATCATAAAAAAAGCAGATTTGCCACATTAATTGGAGCTTTAATATACACTTTTAGCGGATACATTTTATTTGCTGCAGTACGTCATCCATTTTTTGCAAATGCAGCAATATGGCTACCTTTAATGTTCTTAGGAATAGACAAAATTTTAAAAGAAGATAAATATAAATTATTTACTTTTGTAAGTGCAATTTCAGCTATTTCAAATTATTACTTTTTATATATGATTACAATTTTGACATTTGTTTACGCAATTATTAAATACTGGACAGAATACAAAGAAAATGGTATAAAAACATTTTGGGCAAAATTTTCAAAAACAGCTTTATGTTACATAATTGGAGTGCTATCTGCTTCGATTCTGTTATTGCCAACAATTTATGCATTTATGAACAATTCTCGTGTTGGAGCTACTAACTTTACACACTATACTTTTGGTTATTATGCAAAATTATTATTTTTAAGTGCTCAAACTCCATTTTGGGCCAAAGTAAGCGTTTGCCCACTTGCAATTGTTCTTTTACCAGTAGCTATTTTAAATTATAAAAAAAATAAAGAGAATAGAACTTGGCTAAAAAATTTGTTGGTTTACTTTGTAATTTTATTAATACCAATTCTTGGATCTGTAATGAATGGATTTTCTTTCCAATCTAACAGATGGACATTTGGATTTAGTTTTGCTCTTTCTTACTTAGTTGTAATCAACCTAAGAAACAGTTTAACATATTCACAAAGAGAATTTAAATTAATAAAGAATTTTTTAATAATATATTTCTTGTTGTGGTTTTTATTTAAATCACTTGCAGGAAATTTCCCAGCTTTTTCAATAGCATCAGCATTTATATTTTTAATAATTTTAGCTTCTCGAAGCTTAGATTATACAAAAATAAAAAAAGATTTATATTTTCAATTTGCAGATGATTTAAAAAGCGAAAACTCAAAAAAAATAGCACAAAGAGTTAAAAAAATATTACTAATTGCGGTTTGTATGTATATAATAATCTACTCTTGGGAAGCTTATACACATGGAAAATATTATAAAGAATTTTTAAAATTTAATAATGTCGAATCAATTTATAATAACATTGGAAACAAAATAGAGCATTATGCAGAAGCAGTAAATTACATTAAACAACATAATAATGGAATTTATAGAATAGGAAACAATAATTCAAATTCCAATAATTTTTCTTACAAATACAGCTATAATGGACTAAATACTTATCTTTCTATAGGAAACAAATATTTAACAGCACTTTCAAGAGAATTGTTAATATTAAATAGTGCAAAAACAAATCCATTACGTGAATTTGACTCAAGACCTAGAATAATGGCTTTGCTTGGAACAAAATATTATATTGTTTCAAAAAAAGATGCCTCTTATGTACCATATGGATATAATTTAATTTACGAAATAAAAGATGAAAAAAATGACAAAAATACAGCTCAAATTTATCAAAATCAAAATACTTTGCCATTTGCAGTATTTTTTAATAATTATACTTTAAAGAAACACTATGATCTTCTTTCTCCTATAGAAAAAGAGCATGCATTATTAAAAACTGCAGTAATTGAAGATTCTAGTATTTTAAATGGTAATACTGTAAAACAAAATCAAAATATTTCTGATGAAATTTCTTCATTTAAAGAAGTAAAATATGAAATAAAAGATCCTTCAGAAATATTAGATGAAAATGAAAAAATTATTACACCTAAGAAAAATAAAAAATCATTTAAACTAAAAATAAAAGACAAAGATATAAATAATTGCGAATTATATTTATTAATAGAAGGACAAAAATATAGTACTCATGCAGAGCAAACAATAACAGCTAAATATAACGGAATCAAAAAGAAACAACTTATAAGAGATAAAGTAACAAGTCCATATTATATAGATAACCCAAATATATTGTTTAATTTAGGTTATAGAGAAAATCATAATGGAAATATTACTATTAAATTTTCAGTTAAAAAAGGACAATATTCTTATAAAGATATAAAACTTATTGCAGTTCCTTTAAATGACTATGAAACTGATATAAACAATTTGAAAAAATATGAATTTAATATAACATCTTTTAGTGATGAAAAATTAGCAGGAACAATAAATAACAAAGAAGATGGTATTTTACAAGTCTCAACATCTTATTCTCAAGGTTGGACAGCTTATGTTGATGGAAATAAAACTGAAATTATAAATGTTAATACAGGATTTATAGGAATTCCTTTAGCTAAAGGTGAACATAATATAGAATTCGTATATGAAACCCCTTACCTTGAATTAGGTGCAAAACTTTCATGTGCAGGCTTAATACTTATTGCATTGGTATTTATAATTGACATTGCTCGCCATCGTAAAAAATGATACACTGAAAAATATCTTAAATCAACATATAATAAATAATTTACATAAACTAGAAAGGAGGAAAAAATAATGGATGAAGAAGAAGAAAAGAAAAAAGAAATTGAAGTTGTAAATGGAGATGGCACAGAAATAGAAATTTCTCCTGTTTATGACCATATAATTCTTGATAAACCTAATAACAATAATGAAAAAAAAGGAAATATTATAATTCCTAAAGAAAAAAAAGAAACTTCTAATAATAATGATAATAACTAGTATCTATGAGAGTATAGAATTAATTCTATTAAGGATTATTTCTATACTCTTTTTCTATTATAAAATACACTAATTAACTTTTAAACCCAGCCCCTAATACTTCTCTAGAATTTGTAACTACAACAAAAGCATTTTTATCAATCTTCATAATAAGATTTTTTATATTTGCTATATCTCTTCTACCAACTGCACACATTAGAATTAGTTTTTCTTTATTTTTATACATACCTTTTCCATTTAATCCCGTAATTCCCCTATTTATCTTTGTTTGTATTTCTTTTGCAATCAATTCATTTTTATCTGAAATAATAAATATAAGTTTCGAAAAAAATATTCCTTCAAAAACTACATCTATCATAAGTCCCATTAAATATATAGCAATTGCAGAATAAAGTCCAATTTCTATTTTTTTTAAAAATATCACATTTGACAATATAATAACTGCATCAATTATTGTAATAACTCTCCCCATCTCTATTTTATTATTAAATCTTTTTATAATATTAGTTAATAAGTCCGAACCACCTGTAGATGAATGCGATTTTAAAATAACAGCAGTACCTATTCCTGTTATAAGTCCTCCATAAATTGCTGCTAACATTTTATCATTTGTTAATGGTTCAAATCTATCTAAAATATCTATAAAAGCAGATAAACTAATTGTTCCAATAATTGACTTTGCAAAAAATTTTTTTCCAATTTTATATCCTGCCATTAAAAACAGCGGAATATTTAAGGACGCTATTGTAATTCCCATTGGCACTTTTATCTTGTAATACAGAATTGTAGCAATTCCTGAAAATCCACCTGATGATAATTCATTGGGCAATAGAAAAAATGATACTGCAAATGCCATTGTAAAAGCACCAATTATAGTTCCAATTATTTCAAATAAAAATTGTTTTGTATCATCTTTCATAAATAATTCCCTTTCCTTTTTAAAATAAAACATATCTATTTCACTTTGTTTTGTAAAACTTATTTAATAGATCTGTATGTTTTTCGATAAAACAAGCTCTTTTTAAGAATTATTTGTATATTTTAAAAAAATATACTTGTAACCAAAAAAAGCTTTTTTAATATAATATATAATAGTTCTAATTTTATCTTAATTAATAGTACTTTAATTAAACGAATCTTTACTATAGGAAAGGAGATTTTACATGGCAAAAATAATTGTTTTTAACAATGATACTGATAGAATAGAAATCTATATAAGAGCTGAATCTTCACCTATGCCCTATAATACAAATGGAACATTAACTATTCGTGAATTTAGAGGCTCTAGTAAATCAAATATATTATGGACAACAAAAAGGACTATGCAATCTTGGAATAGTCAAAGATATATTTTTGGAGCACCTATCCCCGTTGGCTTTGCATTTAGAAGACCTTATGAAGGTGGTCATAGTTTTTTATCTCAACATTATGCAGGAGTTGCTTTTGATGTAGGTCAAACACTAAGTTCCACAAGACGTAGAGCTTTATGGAATAGTAGCAATTCTTCAGGAGTTTGGTCTTATGTAGAGCCTTTTGCTTTAACTCCAACTTGGGTTCATTTTGATAAAAGATTTGGTATACCTGCCTGCAGTTCAGGTGGCTTCCCTATAATTAAAAGAGGAAGTATAAGTAATTATGTATTAATAGCTCAAGATGATTTAAACACTTTAGGCTACAGAACCGGAGGACTTGATGGGATTTTTGGATTGCAAACTGAAAATGCTGTAAAAGCTTATCAATCTCAAGTCGGTCTTGTAGCTGATGGAATTGTTGGGTGCAATACTTGGCGCTCATTACAAGAAGATGTTGTAGGAAAAGGTGCAACCAGTACAACAATAAATTTATAAATTTAGCCCTGATAATTTTTCAGTGGCTTTTTTGTAAATTTTTTCCAATTTCTATTGACAAATAAAAAAAATCTGTTTATAATAGGATTTGTTAAACGAATTTACATTTTAAAATTTCTAGAAATTAGTCAAATTCAAATTTATTTTTTTGAAAGATAATAAAATTTACATTTTAAATTTTTTTATGCTAAAAAGTTTTACATCCCAAATTATAATTTTATAAATCTCTAAAAACCTTGCCACCCCTGATTTGCTATCTTTGTAGAGCAAATTTTTTCAAGTACGAAATTCTCATGGACTATGTATGTATTGAAATTATAGTCTTTAATGTACTCAGCGTGATAAAAATTTACACAGAAAGGGGGTGGAAAAATGTTATCTATTATTAAAAGTATTGCTTTAAATGGTTTGCAAGGATATTTAGTTTCAACTCAAGTTGATGTTTCTTCAGGTTTGCCGAATTTTGAAATCGTTGGACTTCCTGATGTTGCAGTTAAAGAATCCAAAGAAAGAATAAAAACCGCAATAAAAAACTCTGGATTTGAATTTTTAAGTAGAAAAGTTGTTGTAAACCTCTCTCCTGCAAACATTCGAAAAGAAGGTTCAAATTTTGATTTACCAATTGCTGTTGGCATTCTTATTGCAAACGAAAATATAATTAATAAAAATTTAAAAGAATATCTTGAAAATACTGCAATTTTAGGTGAACTCTCTTTAAATGGTCATATTGAAAAAATTAATGGTGTACTTCCAATTTGCATAGAAGCCAAAAGACTTGGAATTACAAGACTTTTCTTACCTAAAGAAAATGCAGTTGAGGCAAGTATAATCGAAGGAATTGAAATATTTCCTGTTAATTCATTATCAGAACTAGCTGAGTTTTTTAATGGTAATTCTATTATTGAAAAAATTCCGAATTCTTATTTTCAAAATACTCCACACTCTGATTATGAATTTGATTTTTCAGAAGTTAAAGGTCAAGAAAATGTAAAAAGAGCTTTAGAAATCGCTGCTGCTGGTGGGCACAACTGCTTATTAATTGGAAGTCCTCGGTTCAGGAAAAACTATGCTAGCACAAAGACTTCCAAGTATTTTGCCAGATATAAGTTTTGAAGAATCTTTAGAATCAACAAAAATTCATAGTATTTGTGGTTTGCTTTCAGAAGAAAATCCAATCATTTTAACAAGACCTTTTAGATCTCCACATCATACAATAACTGAAACATCTTTAATTGGAGGCGGTAGAAATCCTAAACCAGGTGAAATTAGTCTTGCTCATAATGGTGTATTATTTTTAGATGAATTACCAGAATTTAATAAATCTTCATTAGAAGTTTTGCGAACACCTTTAGAAGACAAATTTGTTACTATAAGTAGACTTAATTCTTCAGTAACATATCCATGTAACTTCATGTTTGTCGCAAGTATGAATCCATGTCCATGTGGATATTATGGTTCAAAAGACAGAGTTTGCACATGCAATGATTTTCAGATAAAAAAATATTTAAACAAAATTAGTGGTCCACTTTTAGATAGAATAGATATTCACATTGAAGTTGAAAGTGTAAAATATTCTAATCTCGAAAATGAAAATTCAAGATTAGAAACTTCTGAATCTATTCGCCAAAGAGTTAATTCAGCCAGAAAAATTCAACTAAAACGATACAAAGATTACAATATATATTCAAATTCTGAATTAACTCCAAAGCTCATTTCTAAATACTGCAAACTTAATCCTCAGTGCAAAAAAATTTTGGAATCAGCCTTTGAAAAATTAGGTCTAAGTGCTAGAGCATATTCAAAAATTTTAAAAGTTGCTAGAACTATTGCAGATTTAGAAGGTTCTCCTAACATTGGAGTATCTCATATTACAGAAGCAATTCAGTATAGAAGCTTAGACAGAAAATATTTGGTGTAACTTTATTAAGTGGGTATATTTTTTAAATTTTATACCCACTTTGAAATTAAGTTTAAATATTATGACATAGCATTTATATAATACTAAATTTAAATACTATCACATTGATTTCGAAATTTTTTATTTAAATATTGGCAAATGTATTTATTTTTAAAAAAATTTCTACGCACCCCCAAAATCGATAGTAAGCTGAGGATCAACGTTAATGCATTTTCAGGCATTAATTTGTTTTTTTAGTATATTTATTTAGAATTTCTGCTTAATCCCCTTTTTAAATTAATTTAAACTATACTTCTAGTTATGGTCTGAAGCTTTCATTTTACTTAAAAAAATCGTTTACAAATTTTTTTGAAAATTATAAATACTAATCCCAAAATTTTTTTAGTTATTAATACTAACTCCTAAATTTCTTAAATTATTATTAATAACTCCAAAACATTTTATAAATTATTACAAATGTATTTTTCTTAAATACATCTTTTACGAATCTGATTTTATATAATATTATTCTATGTAAAAAATGGTTTTATAGATTTCTCCTAAAATCTAAATATATTGTGAAAGGTGATAAATTTGAAAAAAATAACAATTAATCAGAGGATATATCCAAACATATTGAAAAAGATTAAAAATCCACCTTCTGTTTTATATACAGAAGGAAATTTAGACCTCCTAAAATCAAGTTCTATTGCTATTATTGGTTCAAGACAAGCAAGTGAAAAAGGTAAAAAATTCGCAAAAAGATTTTCAACAGAGCTATCTAGTACTGGAATAACCATAGTTAGTGGTCTAGCAAGAGGTATTGATACTGTTGCTCACACTTACTCATATAATCAAAAAGGAAAAACTATAGCTGTATTGGGAAGTGGCTTTAATAAAATTTTTCCACCCGAAAATATAGATTTATATAAAAAAATATTAGACAATGGTGGTCTTGTAATTTCTGAATATTCGCCTGATACTGAACCTTCCTCAGCTTATTTTCCTGTTCGAAACAGAATAATTAGTGGTTTATCCCTTGGAGTTCTCGTAATAGAAGCAAAATATAGAAGTGGTACAAATAAAACGGCAGAATTTGCAACAAAACAACACAAACCTGTATTTGTTTTGCCTCACTCGATAGATGATCCCCATGGTATAGGAACAAATAGACTATTAAAAAAAGGGGCAATCCCAATTACTGATAGTTCGGATATTTTTGAAAAATTAAAATTACTAGAATTCAAAGAAATATATGAAAATCTAAAAGTCAACAAAAATACAGATTCCAAAATTGAAATTGATACGATAGATGCCATTAATTCATTTAAAGCAAAACAAAATTTTTCAGATCCAAAGCAATCTAAAATTTTCAAAATTATTAAAGAAAAACCAATTACACCAAATGATTTAGCTAGAAAAACCAAATTTTCAATTAATGAAATCCAATCAATATTATTTATTCTTGAAATGGATGGATCTATTAAAAAAGTTCAAGGAGGTTATATATGTATATAAATCAACAACTTGGGCAATTTGGTGAAGATAAAGCATGTAATTATTTAGAATCACACAACTATAAAATAATTGAGAGAAATTTTAGATGTAGACAAGGCGAAATTGACATTATTGCAAAAGATTTAACAAAAAATGAACTCGTTTTTGTTGAAGTTAAAACAAGGCTAACATTTAACTTTGGTAGACCATCTCAAGCTTTGACTACAATAAAGCAAAGACATATACTTAATGTTGCGAAATTCTATTTATTCAAAAATTCTATAAAAGATACTTTTATAAGATTTGATGTTATTGAAGTTTTTGTTAAAGAATTTGAATTTAGAATTAATCACATAAAGCAAATTTTTTAAAAGATTGTTCACCTGTAGGTTTCGTATATTTCTATGTAATTCTAAAAATTGTTTATTTTATAATATCATATATTTTTAAACAATTCTTATGTTAGTTTCGAAAAAGCGGTTGAATTTATTTTCAACCGCTAAAAATTTGTATTCACACTTTTGACTTTTCCTTCACATTTTTTTATTTTCACAATTTTAAATTTTTTCTTAACATATTTCTAGTTTTGTCTTATATCTTTAAAATCCACTGTTAAACTTTAATTTGTATCTTTTTTCCTAAAGTAGTTGAATAAATGTAAATTTTATCAACCTTTCTATCTAATGCATTTTCTAAAGCTTTTTTATATAACAACAATTGAGGTGTATGTCTTTTTATCAATATTTCTTCTTCCCCCTCTTTTACAAAATCAGTTTTATAATCTAAAAGTACCAAATTATCATTTTTGTCTATATAATATAAGTCTATTATACCTTGCGCCAAAATATTTGCTTTGCTTTCAGTTTCTTCTATTTCATTTGCAGAAACATTTATATAAAATGGTTCTTCTTTGTGGTATTCTTTCGCTTCTTGAAGTTCTTGCCATACATCAGATTTTGTAAATTGTAAAATATGTTTTAAATTAACTGAGTCTGCTTCTTTTGATGTTATAATTTCTTTATTTTTTAGCTCTGTAACTAAATCTTCAACATCTTTTAATTCATAATCTTTAGAAAAATCAAGATTTTTCATACATAAGTGCATTATAGTTCCTCGTTTACTTGCTGAAACTTTTTCTTCATCTTCGTTATTCAAAAATTTTGGAACCGGAAAAGCAATAGAATCACTCTCTTTATTTTCCGCAATTAATTCTATTTTTTCCAAATCACCTAACTGATTTTTGCCTAATACTTCATTTTCGCTCAATGCACTGTATTTTACTTCTTTCATATTTTTATGTGCAATTGCTGTAATTGAAGTCTTTGAAGGAATTACAGTATCTGCCATATATTCATATTCAAAACTTAATTCATTTTCAACCTTTTTTACTTCTTCATCAGTTACATTTTTGCAATTTTCTTCTATCATTTTAAACAAATCAATTTCTTGTTTTTCTTCAGGCTTCAAATCTTTTATTAATTCATCTTTTGCAAAAATTTTAACATCTGCAAGATCTTTCATTTTTTCAAAATCGCTATAATATACCATCAAAATCCAATCTAGATAAGTTTTATATTTTTTGATTAAAAGAGGATTAATTTTTTTTCTTTGCTGTTGATACATGTAATCAATATTGTTTGTGCCACTTATAGGAATCTTGTTATTAAAATTTCCCGTTTGTTTTTGGTATATAGAAATCATATTTTCCATATTTTCTTTTGCTTTTGAAAAATCTTTGCTAAGTCCTGTAATATACAATTTTTCTTTTGCACGGGTAAGTGCAACATATAAAATTCTCATTTCTTCAGAATAAACAGAATTTAGCTCTTTATTTCTTAAAGCAAGTTTTGTTAAAGTATCATATTTTACCTGCATATCGTAATCTATGTATTTAACTCCTAATCCCAGCTCTTGATCTAATAAAATATCTTTATTTAAATCCATCAAATTAAATTGTGAAGAAGAACTTGCCAAAAATACAATAGGAAACTCCAATCCTTTACTTTTGTGAATACTCATAATCCTTACAACATCTTCATTTTCTCCTATCATTTTTGCAGAACTTAAATCTCCACTACTTGAATGAAGTCTTTCTATAAATCTTATAAAATTAAATAATCCTTTAAAACTTGCAGATTCATATTGTTTTGCTCTTTCAAATAACATTTTTAAGTTTTCTTGTCTAAGCATTCCATTTGGAAGAACTCCCATATAGTTTAAAAACCCCGTGTCTTCATATATTTTCCAAATTAGTTCATCTAAAGATAAATATTCTTGTTCTTCTCTCCATTTATCTAAATCAGCTAAAAATCTATCGATTTTTTCTTTTAACTCAGTTGAAACAGATAATTTAGATTTTTGTAAAGCTGTATAAAAATCTGAATATTGATCTGCCAAACGAATTTCTACCAATTCATTATCTGTGAATTTTCCTATGCTTGAACGCATTACAGTTACAAGAGGAATATCTTGCATTGGATTATCTATTATTTTTAGCAAAGATAAAATTGTTTGAATCTCCATTGTATCTATGTATTCAGAAGACATATCAGAATAAACTGGAATGTCTTTTTCTATTAATTCTTTTTCAAATATTGGAGCTTTTCCTTTTGTTGAACGAAGCAAAATCGCAATATCTCTGTATTTTATATTTCTATGTTTTTGTTCTTTTATATCATAAACTTGGAATTTACTATCAACCAATTCTTTTATTTTTTTAGCCACAAATTTTGCCTCTATTTCTATATCTTCCAAATTTTCTTGTATTTCAATGTCTTCGGTTTCTTCATCTTTTTGCTGTGAGTCTTCATCATAATCCTTTTGCTTATCTTTCTCTTTTAAATCTATAATATCAATTTCGTTTTTTATTAAAAATTTTTCGTTTTTATGCTCAATTTGTGCATTTGAAATATATTCTTGCGAATTTGTTGATGTCAAATTACTAGTTTTATGTATTATCCCTGAGTTTATCTGCTGTTCCTGTTGTATCTTTTCTGTTTCTTTTTCTCCCCAATTTGCGCCTAAGTTCAAATACTCTTCTTCCGAATAATCTATTTCTCCCAAATTCTCGCTCATAATATTTGCAAAAATAGTATTTGTAAAATCTAATATATTCTCTCTACTTCTAAAATTCTTAAAAAGTTGAATTTTTAAACCTTTATCATTTGCTACATCTAAACTATAAGTTTTATATTTTTCTAAAAAAAGCTCAGGTCTTGCTTGTCTGAATTTATATATGCTTTGCTTAATATCTCCAACCATAAAAATGTTATTGCCTCGAGAAACAGCTGTTAAAATATATTCTTGAACAAGGTTGCTGTCTTGATATTCATCAATCGCAATTTCTTCAAATTGATGCATATATTTTTTTGCAACGTCTGTTCTTTCATGTTTTCCTTCTTCTTTTTCTCTAACTAGAATTTGCAAAGCATAATGCTCAACATCAGAAAAGTCTACAATATTTTTATCTTTTTTCTTTTTTGTAAAAAGCTCATCAAATTTAAATATTAAATTTTTAAGCTTAATTAAAGTTTTATACATCTCTAAAATATCTTGGGTTGCTTCTTCTGAACTAGATACAAATATTTTATCTACTTTTGCCTTAAACTTTTTCTTAACAGAATCTCTTATATTTTTTGCATTTTCTTTTTCTATAGAGTCTACTTTATTTCTTGGCCAGGTTATAAAATCTACAGAATTTGCAATAGAATAGGCTTTATTCCAATTATCTAAATTTGCAAGCAATTTTTGAAATTCATAAATATCATTTTCAATAGTTTTTTGAAACAAAATAAGTTCCTTTTCTACAGAAAGTTTCCTTATTTCTGCTTCCAAAATCGCAATATCATCTTGCAGTTCTTCTCTAATTTCTTTAATTAAAAGCTCTCCCCACACAGTCTTTGTAAAATCTATATTTTTATCTTCTATATTAAATCTTTCTACTGCATTATCTAGCCATTTTTTAGGATAAGGACTTGAAGAAATATATGAATATATCTTTAAAATCAGCTCTTTTAAAGGCGTATCATCTCTATAGCTTGTATATGTTTTTATAAGACTTTGAAAATCTTCATTTTGCTCTTCATATTTTTCTTCAAAAAGTTCTTCCAAAACTTCTTGCTTCAAAAGCTCAATCTCTGCAGTATCTGCAATTCTAAAATTAGGAGAACTATCTATTTCAAAAAAATTATTTCTTACGACATCAAGGCAAAATGAATCGATTGTACAAATACTTGCTTTATTTATCAATACAACTTGTTTTTGCAAATTTTGAATTTCTTCATCATTTTCGCTTTCATCTATTTTTTTATAAATTGCATTTAAAATTCTTTCTCTCATCTCTGAAGCTGCAGCATTTGTAAAAGTAACTACTAATAATTTGTCTATATCTATTTTCTCATTCAATATTTTGTTAATAATTCTCTCAACTAAAACTGCAGTTTTTCCGCTTCCTGCTGCTGCTGCAACTAATATGTTGCTTTTATTTTTGATTATTGCTTGTTGTTGTTCATGTGTCCATTCCATATTTTTTGCTCCTTTTGTGTTTATAATGATTGGCTCTTTTTAGACACGTTTTGTCGAATTTTGTTTAACTTTAGAACCATTTTTTTTATTTATAAATTTTTCTTAATCTCCTCAGCTAGTTCTCTATTTATCCCCTTAACTTCGCAAAGATCTTCTACACTTGCTTTTTTTATTTTTTCTACACTTCCCAAAGTCTTAATTAAAGCTTTTTTCTTAGCATCTCCTATACCTTTAATATCATCAAGTTCTGAATGTGATAGAGATTTTTCATGTAGTTTTCTATAATACGAAATTGCTGTATCATGAACTGTATCTTGAAATCTCGTAATTAAAAGCATAAGTTCAGGTGATATTTTTATTTCATTCCTATCTTCATCTATTAAAGCTCTAGTTTGGTGCTTATCATTTTTTACCATTCCAAAAATTTTTACAGGTACATTATATTTATCTATTGCTCTTCGTATTGCCCTAATTTGAGTAATACCTCCATCTGCAAAAATTGCATCAGGAAGTTCTCCAAAAGCTTGATTCTTTGTTATCCCTTTATTAGCTTTACTTTTTTTTGCCTCTTTCTGAGCTTTATCATCTGTCGACATTTTATGAACTTTATTGTCAGTTGCCTCTTTATTATCTGTTGATATTTTTGAATCTTCGTTACTAGGTTCTTCTACTGAATGAGCTAATCTTCTTGTTATAACTTCTTCCATACATCTTGGGTCATCTTGAGTTAAAACTGTTTTTATTCTAAATCTTCTTGATAAATTCCTTTTTATTTCTCCATCTTTTAAAACGCACATTGCAGCAACCATAAAGTTTCCAGAAATGTTTGAAATATCATAAGTTTCAATTTTTCTTGGCATTTTGTCCATTTTTAAAACATCTTTCAATTCTAATAAAATATTATTTTTTTGTTTTTCTTTATTTTCTAATGTAACTTTTGCATTATTTTCAGCCATTTCAACAAATTTTAGCTTTTGTCCACGTTTTGTACTATGAATTTCTACTTTATGTTCAGCAATTGTGGATAACCACTCCTCTAGCACTTCTTCATTTTCTAATACTTCTTTTATCATTATTTTATTTGGAATATTTAAATTATCCATATAAAATTGCTTAATAAATCCAGCTATTACCTCTGATTCTTCCATATCATTTAAATCTGTAAAAAAGTAATGTTCTCTGCCAATCATTTTGCTTCCTCTTACAAAAAATACTTCTATACAAATTTCAAATTCAGATTTTGCAAGCCCTATAACATCTATATTGTTTTCTGAAATATTTGAAACCTTTTGCATGCTCGAAGCTCTTTCTATTGCAACCATTCTATCTCTTATATATGCTGCTTTTTCATATTCTTGTTTACTTGATGCATCTTTCATTTGATTTTTTAAATCTTTTAAAATTTTATCAGTTTTTCCTTCAAGCAAATCTATTATTTCATTTATTTGCTCCATATATTCTTCACGTGATACATATCCTTGGCATGGTGCCAAACATCTTTTAATATGATAATTTAAACATGGTCTATCATTATATTTAAAATTTTTGCATTGTCTAATTTTGTATTTTTGCTTAATAAAATCTAGCATTTCTTTTGCTGCACCTGGATTTGCATAAGGTCCAAAATATTTTGAGCCATCATTTATAACTCTTCTTGTGATTGCAACATTAGGAAATTCAGACTTTACATCCACTTTAATATATGGATAAGTTTTGTCATCTTTTAAAAGAACATTGAATTTTGGTCTGTTTTTCTTTATTAAATTACATTCCAAAATTAATGCTTCTGCTTCATTGTCAACAACTATATATTCAAAATGGTCTATAAGTGAAACCATTTTTAGAATTCTATTTGTTTTGTCTGTTTTTCTAAAATATGAACTTACTCTATTTTTTAAATTAATTGCCTTACCTACATATATTATTTTGTCATCTTTGTCTTTCATTAAATATACGCCTGGCTTTTTTGGCATTTTTTTTAATTCCTCTTCTATTATAAACATTACTTTTTTCTTCTCCCTTGAAATAACATAATTAAATTTTGCTTTATGTTATCCTACTTAGATATTTAATAGTTTTTCTATATGTTATAATAGCATATTTTTTGAAGAATAGCAAGGAAAAAGAGCCAACTGATAAACTATCCGCTAATTAAAGTATACACATTTTTTTCTACTTTACGAGATAATTCACAAATTGACTCTCTTTTTGATTTTTATTTAATGATTTTATTTCGCTTCATCATCTCTGTCTACTACAACAGATTCTATTATAAAATTTTCGCCACCAAATTTCAACGCTTTATTCTGCGTTAAATATATTACAGATTCAATTGCTTTTTTGAAACACTTCCTAATTGCTTCTTCATCTCCTTCATTAACTCCCATTCTACCGTGTAATAGCTATTCCATTTTCGTTGGAATAATGTTGAATTTGAGCTGCATTTGTCATTTTATTAATAGTGTCAACTATTTCAGTTGGTATAGTATTATCCCTTATTTGGTCTCCAGTTGTTCTGAAGCCAGTTTCTGTATATGTACAATCTGCACCTTCAAGTGCAAAGCCTCCATTTCTAGCTCTAATTGAATAAAACAAATTCACATCTTCTGAACTAATCTCTTCACCAGTTCCTTCTGTTATTGCATTTGCTAAATATTTACGTATTACTGCTCCCATATCATATAAGGTTTCTTCTTCTAGTTCTGTTTGTTGGCTTAAATCCATTGCCGAATATATTGCTGAGCTTTGAAACATCTTATTATCTTCTTTCAATTTATTTAATAAAAATTCTAATGATTGTTCTTCCTCACTATATGTTTCAATCTCTTCTATTGTTTTATTTTCTTCAGAAATTGCAGATGAATCTCTTTTTTCTTCTACAGGAACTAAACTAAATTCTTTTCCATCAAATGTTATTTCATTATCTCTTGTTGTACGTAATACGCAATAAATAGCAAACTCAAAAAAATGTCTAATACTTTCATCATCTATTTTATTTCCCATTAAATCTTTTCTATTTGTAAAAGTTATTCCATCATTAATATCAAAATGTCCAGCTATACATGCTTTTGAATATGCTTCAATAAGTCTAGCTATTTGATTACATATAGTATTACCTTTTCCATGAAAACCATTTTTTGTATATGTATTTTCTGCTCCAGCCCATGTAAAACCAATATCAGCAGTATACATTGGATAAATCAACCATACATCATCAAAATTACATTTTTTACCTGTTCCCTCTGTTATTGCATTTGCTAATTCTGTACGTAATAAATCACTCATATCCTTTTTTGCTTTTCTTTCAGCTACTACTTTTTCTTTTCTAGTCAGTTTAGAATAATTATTTTTTCTAAATATTTCCATATCTTGTTCTAATTTCTCATACAATTCTTCTATTGATAATTCTTCTTTACTATTATTTGTTTCATCTATTGTTTGTTCGTTTTGTACTGCAGGTACATTTTGTTTTTGAACATTTGCACAACCAAAGCTACCTACAGCAGTTGTTGCAGCTATTCCTGCTGTGACAGCTTTTAATTTTAATTCATCAATAAACCTTTTATTATTACCCATTTTTTTCACCTCTTTGATATTTATACTAACACTAATATTATACCTTTTTTTGTTGCAATTGTCAATTTTATGTAAATTTACCTTTAAGTTTTTTTCTTTATAAATTAGGCAATTATTTTTACTATTCTATATACCCAATATATGGCAAATTCCTATAATCTTCATCAATATCAAAACCATGACCTACAATAAATTTATCTTCTATCTCAAATCCATTATAATCTATAGGAACATCTACAATTCTTCTTGATGGCTTACTAATTAAAGCACATATTTTTAGACTTTTGGGATTTTTGCTAAGTAGATACTCTTTTAGATAGTTTAAAGTTCTTCCTGTATCTATTATGTCTTCTACTATTAGCACATCTTTTCCTTCAATATCTACTTTTAAATCTTTGTTTACTTTTATAATACCTGTACTTTCTGTTCCACTATAGCTTGAAATTTCTATAAAATCAAATCTAACATTTGGATTTAATTTCATAGCAAGTTCAACTGCAAATATCGCAGCACCTTTTAAAACTACTATAAATTCTATATTCTTTCCTTCATAGTCTCTGCTTATTTCTTCTGCTAATTCTTCTATTCTTTTTTCAATTTTTTCTTTACTTATTAGTTCTTTTATTTCCATTTTTTATTCCTTCCTCCAATACTCAATGTTTTAATAAAATTATTTATAATTATACTAGCACATTATCATATTTTTGCAAAGTATTTTTGATATTTTATCACATTTTTGCAAGTGTTTTTATGTATTTTATCACATTTTTGTAAAGTACTTTTTGCATTTTATCACATTTTTGAAAAAAGAGCCTTAAAACGGCTCTATTTAACCACAACTTTTTCCCCATCAACATCTATCACAAATTCTTTTTTACCTATTCCTTCTTTGCTATCTAAAATCGCTTCTGCCAAACTATCTTCAACCAAGCTTTGAATTGTTCTTCTTAAAGGTCTTGCTCCAAAAGCTTTATTTATTCCTTGTTTAGCAATTAATTCTTTAACACTCTCGTCGATTTTGATATTTATTTTTTGTTCTTTTAGTCTATTTTCTACTTGTTTTAGCATAAGGTCTATAATTTGCTTTATTTCATCATCATTTAATTTGTGGAATACTATTACTTCATCTATACGATTTATAAATTCTGGTCTAAATTCTCTTTTTAATTCTGCCATTACATCTTTTTTTGTATTTTCGTATTCCTTTTGTTCATCTGCATTTGAAGAGTTTCCGAAACCTAGATTTTTCTTATCGGTAATTAATCTTGCTCCAATATTTGAAGTCATAATAATTACAGTATTTTTAAAATCTACAGTTCTTCCATTTGAGTCTGTAAGTCTTCCATCATCTAAAATTTGAAGTAAAATATTCATTACGTCAGGGTGTGCTTTTTCTACCTCATCTAAAAGTATTACTGAATATGGCTTTCTTCTAATCTTTTCTGTTAATTGTCCTCCTTCTTCAAAACCTACATATCCAGGAGGTGAACCTATTAGTTTTGAAACTGAGTGTGGCTCCATATATTCAGACATATCTATTCTTATTAAATCTTTTTCTCCTCCAAAAAGGCATTCAGCAACTGCCTTTGAAAGCTCTGTTTTTCCAACTCCTGTTGGACCTAAAAATAAGAATGAACCTATTGGTCTATTTGGATCTTTTAAGCCTACTCTTCCTCTTCTTATTGCTTTTGCAACAGCTTCTATTGCTTCATTTTGTCCTATCACTCTTTCATGCAACTTATTTGCAAGATTTTTTAATTTTTCATTTTCATTTTTGTTAATTTTATCTACAGGAATTCCTATTGAATTTGAAATAATTTCTGCTATATTTTCTTCATAAATTGTAATCATTGTTTTTGTATTTTTATTTTTCCATTTTTGTTCTTCTTTTTCTTTTTGTTCTGTAATTTCAATTTCTTTATCTCTTAATTCTGCAGCTTTTTCAAACTTTTGACTTCTTATTGCCTCATCTTTATCTTTTATAATTTTGTCTAATTCTTCTTCCAATTTTTTTAATAAATCAGGCTCTGTATATGCTTTTAATCTTTCTTTTGAAGCTGCCTCATCTATTAAATCTATTGCCTTATCTGGCAAAAATCTGTCATTAATAAATCTTGAAGAAAGCTCAACTGCTGCATTTATTGCTTCATCAGTAATTTTAACATTATGATGTGCTTCATATTTATCTCTTAATCCATTCAAAATTTGAATTGTATCTTCTTTGTTTGGCTCGGCTACAATAATCGGACTAAATCTTCTCTCTAGAGCAGAATCTTTTTCTATATATTTTCTATATTCTTCAATAGTTGTAGTTCCAATTAACTGAATATCTCCCCTTGCAAGCATTGGCTTTAAAATATTTGCAGCATCTATCGCACCCTCTGCTGAGCCTGCACCAACTATTGTATGAATTTCATCTATAAATAGAATAATATTTCCTGCTTTTTTTACTTCTGCTAAAGCCTTTTTTATTCTCTCTTCAAAATCTCCTCTATATTTTGCACCTGCAACCATTCCAGAAATATCCATACTAAAAACTTGCTTTTCTCTTAATAGTTCTGGCACATCACCAATTGCAATTTTTTCTGCTAATCCCTCTACAATAGCTGTTTTTCCAACTCCTGATTCTCCAATTAAACATGGATTATTTTTTGTTCTTCTTGATAAAATTTGTATTACTCTTTGTATTTCATCATTTCTTCCAATTACAGGGTCTAATTTTCCATCTAATGCTTTTTTTGTTAAATCCTCTCCAAATTGATTTAAAATTGGATTATTTGACTTTGAAACATTTTTCTTTGTATCATTCTTACTTCCAGTTGCAGCTTCAACTTCACTTACAACACTTACTATTTCATTATATATTTTTGGTATATCAACATTTAAATCGAGCAAAATTCTAACTGCAATACTATCTCCTTCACGAAGTATCCCAATAAGTAGATGTTCTGTTCCTATGTAATCATATCCAATTTTTTTCACTTCTACAAAACTATTTTCTAAAACTCTTTTTGTTCTAGGTGTAAAACCTAATGTTTCTTTTAAAGCCTCTTCTTTTCCTATTAACTCAATTATCTCATTTTCTATTTTTTGTGCATTTATTGATTGATTTTCTAATACTTTACTTGCTACTCCACTTCCTTCTTTAGCTAATCCGTATAAAATATGTTCTGTTCCAATATAGCTATGTCCCAATTCTTTAGCTATTTCTCCTGCTAAATCTATCGCTTTTTTAGCTCTCGCAGTAAATTTATAAATCATTATGTACTCTCCTATCTTGTTACAGCTAGGTGTATCTTTTTTACTGTAACACTTTTATATTTTTTAATTATACTACTCTTTTGTGTTTTTGGCAATTAGTAATTTTATTGTTATTTTTTATTGAAATATTTTATTTTGAAATACCGCGTAAGCGACCAAACGAACGAAAGTGAGTGCAAATTATTTATCTTTTGTAATATTTTCTAACTTATTTACTATATTCTTTTGCTCTGGCAAAGATACCCAAGCAAAATATGAAGATATAAACTCACCATATTGAGTTGCATCTTCTCCTGCTTCATAAGTTATTCTTTCTTGTATATTTTTCTTATCCTCACTCATAAATTCTCGCCTTCCTCTCATTAACACATTTATAATTAGTTGAAAAAAATTTAAATTTTGACAAGGCAAAATCTTGCGCAAAAAGCGGAGCACACAATATGGTATGTGAGCATTTTTAAGTAAAATTTTAACACAGTCAAAATTGTAAACGTCTTTTTACTAAAAAAATCTAAAAGACTACATTACTAATATGTACATCTTTTAGATTTTTATACTTTTTACTAAAAATAGTTTCTTCGACCATATATTATATGAGATATATATACTTTTTCATTTTTAGAATCCGTATCTTACCTTAAACTCCTTCATTACTTCTACAGCATCTCTTGTTCTTCCATTTTCTATATCTTCTTCAGATTTTAATAGTTTGTTTACAGTATCATCATCGAAGATTTCATTTTTATAATTACCTATATTTTTTATATCATTATCTATAATTATTTCATTATTTTGATTCATATTAATCACCCTTTCAATTTTATTATATCACATTTAATTTGATTTTAATATCCTTTTTCAAAATTTTTTAGAATCCTGTCTTTGGCAATAATTTAAAGCAAATAGTCTTCCATTTTGATTTATCATAAAGTTTGTAATCATCTGAATTTCCTGAAACATCTGCCATATTTGTAAAAGTAGATTCACTTTTAACATCATTTTTTATTGTAGCAAAAATGTGAGGATTTTCGTTTGAGCAAAAACCAACATCTACAGTTCCAAATTCAAGTTTTATTTCTGTTAAATATTCATTTTCTGCCAATTCTTCATCAAAATTGATTTCATAGTTTTCCTTTGAATTTAAATCTTCCATAAGTAATACATATTCTGTACTCATATTGGTTTTGTAGTACAAATTGTATTTTACATCTTGATTATATGTTCCTGTTTTAAATTTATTTGTCTTTATATATTTATATGGCAAAATATCTCTCATAGTAAAATTATCTAGTTTTGTATTTCCTGTATTTCGAATGCTTATATCATATTCAATTTTGCTTCCAATTTCGGCTTTATCTGGTCCATTTTTTTCTATATCAATTTTTGGATTTTTTGAATCATTTGTAATATTTAAAGTTACAACTTCGCCGTTTTCTTTTATAATGGCATTTTGTGTTTGATTATTTAAAATATAGTTTTTGTTTGTTTCAACTTCTTTTACTTTGTATTCACCTTTTTCTAAATCTGAAGAAATTGCTATTCCTTCTTTATTTGTGGTAAGAGTTTCTAAAAGCTTATCATCCATATTATATATTTCAAATTTTACGCCTTCTATTGGACTTCTAGCCTTTAAATTGTTTATTTTGTTATAATCCTTACTTGTTTTTATAATTTTAATTTTTCCTTTTATTTTTTCATTTTTAAAAACTACATTTTTTATTTTATCTTCTTCTAATTTTATTTTTGTAATTTTATCATTTAAAACATATTTTTCGTCTGTTTCTACTTCTTTTAGATATAAATTTTCGTAGTCTTTTATAGCATATTTTGAAGTTACTGCTTCTCCATTTTTATCTGTTTTTAAAGTTTCTAGCACATTTCCGTCTTTGTCTTGTACTTCAAATTTTACTCCCTTTAGTTTAACTTCGTTATTATCTTTATCTACTTTTATAACTTTAATTTGTCCTTTTTTTAATTCATTTACAATTGTTGTTTCTGCTGTTTTATTAAAGTCAACTTTTATTTTTATCTCATCTGCCAAATTGTACCATTTATTTGACTCTTTTTCTATAACTTTGTATTCTCCTACAGGCAAGTTTTCTATATTAATTTCTCCATTTTGGTCTGTGATATAAGTCCCTATAACTTCCTTTTGTTCCTCGCTATATAAATCAAATTTTACTCCTTCTATTTTTACTTCTTTGTTGTCTTTATCTACCTTATATACTTTTATTTTTCCTGTTTTTAGTTTATTTGTTATTTCTATTTCTTTTGTTTCATTGTATTTTAATTCTATTTCTTGTGGAGTGTTTTCTAATATATATTTTTCTCCTGTTTCAAGTTCTTTTATAGTATATTTTCCAGGATAAAGATTTTCAAATATTATTCTACCATCTTTGTCAGTTTGTTTTTCTTGCAATAATTTGTCATCTTTGTAAAGCGCAAACTTAACTCCTTCTATTGGTTTATTTGTATTTTCTTCTGCTTTTCTTATTTTTAATTTTGCATTATTTACTCCTATATTTAAAGTATCTTTAGTAGTTGCAGTTGCCATTTCGCCTGCTGTTACAACATAATTTTGAGTTTTTTTAACAGTTGTTTTTCCTTCTAATATAACATAAGATTTGCATTCTGCTTTTGCAGTTATTTTTATACTTAAATCTTTTGTCATTTGTTCTTTTGGAATCATAACTTTAAAATTTTGTCCTTGATTAAGTTTAGTAGTTTTGTTACCATCAATATCTAAAATATAGCTTCCTTCAGGCATTCCTTCTGTTTTTGAAATCTCATATTTTTCAAAATCTGTAGAAGAATCTAAGCTATACTCTTGAGAATAGTAGTTTTCTTCTTCTTTTAGGTTTCCTTCTTTTTTAAGAGTTAGAGGATCTTCTTCTTTTTTTTCTGTTCCTTTTTCTCCGATTTTAACTAAAGCCTTTAAAGCTTTAAGCATTGCTACTGCTTCTTCATCATCTTCTTCTGCCTTAAATAGCTTTAAATCTGCCTGTCCTAATACACAATAAACAGCAAATTTAGTTACTGCAAATGCATCATATTTTGAAGAAAGTCCCATTTTTTTTGCAGATTTGTATGGATATCCATTTTTGATGACTCTCCATACTTTGTCATTATTTAATAAATTGTCTATTTTTACATAATATGCTTCTTCTCCTGCACCTACTAAATCCCTATTCATACAATATGCAGGATTAAAGTTTTTATTTTTATCGTAAAAACCTACAATATCACATGTTAAATATGTGTACATTTCTTTTTCTTCTCTGTAGTATTGCAAATGATATTTTGCTTCTCCTATTTTTTCGATATATGCCTTGTTTATCGTAACTTCAACTGCAGCCAAGATACTATTTGAAGACATGTTTAAAATAAATATTGCAATTAACAATATTGTAATAATTTTTGATATTAATTTAATCATATTTTCCTCCTTGTGGAGGTGGTTAGTTTATATTAAGTTTAGAAATTAATAATTTGGGTTGTAAAGATTTTTTCATAATTCTTTTGAATTAATTATATACATTATACCACAAATAATTAGATTGTCAAGAAAAACTTTTCGACAAATTTCGACAAAAAAATGCAGTAAAATAGTCACTTTACCTATAAAGTGACTATTTTTACTATATTCTATTTAATTGATTCAATCTCATTTTTTGTAAGACCTGTGATTTTAATTATATCTTTTATATCCATATTTTGTTCTTTCATTTTTTTTGCAATTTCGATTTTTTCTTTTTTTGCGCCCTCTTTTATTCCTTGCTCTTTACCTTCTCGTAGACCGACTTTCCTTCCGTCTTCTTGTCCTTGTTTTTTCGCATACTCCATGCTCATCTCATATTCTAAATCCCATTTTTCACGTAGTTCAGCCATTCTTCTTACAGCTTCGTTTCCTGTTAAATAATTTACTTCATTTCTTGCTTTTTTTAATACTTTATTTTTCTTCTCAGCCATTTCGACCAACTCCTTATCCTCATCATCAATAAATGCTAGCCATTGATTAATTTTTATATTCATATCTGGATGAGCCTTTCTAAATTTAGGTAATTCTATGAACCACCATTCTACATCATCTAAAACTTCGCACTCTCTATGGTCTCTCAAAACAATTGCAGTTTTGTTAATATAGTCATCATATTGAGGAAACATTTCGTATCCTAATATATTTATTAGAATAGTTTTTTCTACATCATTATAATCTGTTCCTCTTACTACTTCTCTTGATATCATCTTTGAAGCATAAAAAACTGTTCTAACTCTAAAATTACCATTATTTTTACTTTGTAACTCTATATTAACTATTTGCCTTTCGTTTAAAGTTGCTTGTAAATCAAGTCTTCCACCTTTTTCTACTGTTGATAGTTGCTCTAGACTTACTTCCTCTTTAATCTTAATTGTTTCGATTTCAATTCCTAAAAGTGCTCCTAAAAAATCCTTTAAGTATTCTTCATTTCCTTTTCTTGAGAAAAATGCTTTAAAAATAATGTCATTCTTTAAATTATATACTTTTTCCATATTTTTATTCCTTTCCATTATATCAAATTTTATGCCTATGTGCAATATTTTTTGATATAATTTTTTTAAAATTTGCAATAAATATATAATTGTTGCTTATACTATTATATATTAACTCTCCTTTCTCAAAAAATTTTTATTAGAAATTTAAACTCTCAAAAATTAATTTAATCGATTTATAAAAAAATTGAATTAATCTTTAAATTTAGGTGATTTTTATAACCTTTTATTACTTAAATCAAAATAATTTGCAATTAAAAATATTTACTGCATAAGTGAATTATATCATATACTTATAAACATTGTCAATACTTTTTTCGAATTGTTAATACACTTTTTATCAACATATTTCGACAAAAAATGATAGTAATCTCTAGAAGTAGCTTTTCTATCTTATATTATAATAATGCAAAAAATCGCCATCTCTGGCGACTTTTTATTTACTAAATTATATAATTACAAAACTATCTATACATATTGTAAAGCTATTTTACAACATATAAATTGTTCCTAATCCAATGCATAAGATTACTAATACTATTCCTAAAATAATAGTCCATTTTTTTTGCTTACCTTCTCTAGTATTTCCTTTATTCTTCTCAAAGAAGTTATTTGATGATGAACCTGTAATAGTTGAAGATAATCCTGCATCTTCTTTAGATTGCATCATAGCTAACACTATAATTGCAAAACATACAATAAAATAAATTACTGTTAATAATATTTTTAATACTTGCATTTATTGTTCCTCCTTAGCGGATTTTAGTCTTCTTTTTTTTCTACAATTTGTTTTCCATCGTAGTATCCACAATTTGAACATAATGTGTGTGGTAATACTGGTTCACCACAATTTGAACATTTTGTAAATTTTGGTGTTTCTAATTTCCATGTTGATCTTTTTTTGTGTGTTCTAGCTTTTGACCATCTTCTTTTTGGTTGTGCCATCTAAATCCCTCCTCTTGTATTAGATATATGTATATACCTTTTTTCTCTTATTAATATTTCATACTATACGATTATACACGTTTTTTTCGAATTTGTCAACTCTTTTTTTATTTTAGTCCAAATAAATTTTTCAAAACATTATTTGCAACTTTTCTAGCTACCGAGTTTATCGTTGAGTTTGCAGTTCTTTCTGCTTGTTTTCCTACTTTATATTGCCAAGAATTCTTTCTTGCTTTTTCTGCTTCTTTTTCAAATTCTTTTCTTTGTCTTTCTTCTTCTTTGCGAATTCTTTCTTCCTCTTTTCTTGCCTTTTCTTCGGCTTTTTCTTCTTCTTTACGAATTTTTTCTTCTTCCTTTTTAGCTTTTTCCGCTTCTTTTTCAGCTTTTGCTTGTTCTTTTTCTTGCTCTTCTTGTAATTTTTTCTCTTCTTTAGCCTTTATAGCTTCTTGCTCTACTGCTCTTTTTTCTTCCATTTCTTTGCTCAAAATTTCAAATGCAGATTCTCTATCTACAATTGTATCATATTTTCCCATAAATGCACTTTTGCTTACTACCATAAGTCTAATAGAATCATCAATTGCTCCCATTTGACTTTGTGGTGGTAAAATTGTTGCTTTTTCTACAATATTTGGTTCACCTTTTTCATTCATAAATGAAATTAATGCTTCACCTGTTCCAAGTGCAGAAATTGCTTCTTCTGTGTTGAATTCAGGATTTGCTCTATATGAGTCTGCAACTGCTTTTATAACTTTTTGCTCAGCAGGTGTATATGCTCTTAAAGTATGTTGTACCTTATTTCCAAGCTGTGCTAAAATTTCATCCGGAATATCTTTTGGAGATTGTGAAATAAAGTAAAGTCCAATTCCTTTTGACCTTATTAGTTTTACAATTTGTGTTACTTGTGTAAGCATATAGTCTGGTAGTTCATCAAATAAAAGATGTGCTTCATCAAAGAAAAATACCATTTTAGGCTTATCTAAGTCTCCTACTTCAGGCATATTACTATTTAATGCTGAAAGTAACCATAATAGGAAACATGCATAAAGAGTAGGCTGTTTATACAATTCTGTTGCATGAAGTATATTTATATTTCCTAATCCATTTTCATTTATTTTTATAAAATCATTTATATCTATTGCAGGTTCTCCAAAGAAATAGTCTCCTCCTTGTTCTTCAAGCATTAATAAACTTCTTTGAATAGTTCCTACACTTTGTGCAGCTATGTTTCCATAGCTTATTGTATATTCCTTGCTATTTTCTGCAACATATTGAAGTAATAATCTAAGGTCTTTTAAATCTATTAATTCATAGCCGTTTTCCCTTGCTATTTTAAAAATAATTGCTAAAACACCTTCTTGTGTTTCATTAAGTCCAAGCATTCTTGAAAGTATTGTTGGTCCAACACTTTGAAGAGTAGTTCTTATAGGATGTCCAGATTTTGCAAATACATCCCAAAATACTGTTGGAAATCCTTTAAAAGAAAAATCTTTTATTCCAATTCCTTCCAATCTCTCTTGTATTTTTTCGTTTGACTCTCCTGGCAAGCACATTCCTGCTAAGTCACCTTTTACATCTGCTAAAAATACTGGTACTCCCATACTTGAAAAACTTTCTGCCATAACCTTTAGAGTAATTGTTTTACCACTTCCTGATGCTCCTGTTATTAATCCATGACGATTTGCTTTATTTGGTACAATAAATAGTTCTTTTTCTTTGCTTTTTCCGATTAAAATTTTACCATCAATATACATATTTTTTCTCCTTTCATGCAAAAAAATATTATTCTATATTAATTAATTCATATTCTTTTGTTCCAAAACCTAATTCTGCAGCTGCGTCTATTGTATGAGTTCCATGTCTTGAATTAACTCTTTCCAAGAAATGTTCTTTTCCTGGATCATCACTTGCATTTACTAAATCTATGCAAGCTTGATCTATTGCAATTGGATCTAAAGAAGCTAGAATTCCAATATCTTTCATACATGGGTCTTCTGCAACAGCACAACAATCGCAATCTACACTCATATTTGCCATTATATTTATAAATGCCATATTTCCTTTAAAATAATTTACAACAGCTGAAGCTGCATCTGCCATTGACTCTAAGAATTCATCTTGCTTAGGAAGATTATCCCATAATGTATATTGGTCTTTATTTGTTCCAGCTGAGTGAATCCAAGCTTTTCCTTCACTTGAAGCACAACCAATTGAAAGTTGTTTTAAAGCTCCACCATATCCACCCATAGGATGTCCTTTAAAATGTGATAAAACAAGCATTGAATCGTAATTTTCTATATTTTTTCCTAAAAAATCTTCTTTTAAAATTTTTCCATTTTTTACAGGAACAACAATATCAGGTCCTTCTTTGTCCATTAAATCCACATCAAAATATTTATTCCATCCATGTCTTTCTATAGTTTTTAAATGTTTTTCTGTAGTGTTTCTTTCTCCCCCATAAGCAGTATTACATTCTACTATAGTACCATTTACATATTCTACCATTGGTCTCATAAATTCTGGATGCAAATAATTTTGGTTTCCTTCTTCTCCTGAATGAACTTTTACAGCTACTTTTCCTGGCAACTCTTTTCCTAACTCTTTAAAAATTTTAACAACATTTTCAGGAGTAATTTCTTTTATAAAATATACTTTTGATTTTTCCATAATTATCTTCCTTTCAAGGCTCATTTTGGGGACGGAGGAAAAAATTAACCTCATTTTCATTATATTATGTATAGTCCATTTTTATCCCCGTCCCCAAATTCGGCCTTATTTCTTTAATTTAAAAGTATTTAAATATTGTTCTGCTGATAATTTATTGTTTCCAACAATATTATAGCAATCTAATGAATATCCCTTTTTTATAAAAAACTCATCGTATTTATCGTTTGATTTTTTTGCATAAAAAGCTATAACATATTTGTTTTTATCTACTTCTCCCATATAGTCTTTATAATACTCTATTTTATATTTACCACTATGTTTTTTTGTCGATTTTTTTCCACTATAATCTTTCCATGTATTTACATAAGAATATGTTCCATTTCCATTTATAGTATAAGTTCCTCCACAAATATCATATTTTGGTAATGTACTCTTATACTTTCCAAAAGTTAATTTATATTTTCCTGCCTTAATATAGTTTTTCTTAACTTTAATTGTACATTTATAATTCTTCCCACTTACTTTTGCTGTTATAACAACCTTTCCGTCTTTTTTCGCTTTAACTTTTCCTTTAGAATTTACAGTAGCTATCTTTTTGTTAGATGAACTCCATTTAACTTTTTTGCTTGTTCCTTCAATTTTTAATTTGTATGTATCTCCTGCATACAATGTTTTTCTAGTTTTGTTTAATGATACTTTTGTAGCTGCATTAACAGTATATGAATAATTACTATTTGTAAAAATAATAGGTGTAATAAATAAAACTGTTACAGCTATAAATGTTGATAATAATACTTTACTTAATCTTTTCATAAAATTTTAACTCCTTTCTTTTTTATTTTATTATATATATTGAAAATTCAAAAGTCAAGTAAATATTTTTCTTTTTCATCTTAAAAGAATATATTTCATACTTTAGTTTAAGGATTTTAGAGTTACTTTTTTCCTCCGTCCCAAAAAAGGATGTCCCAAAAAAGACCTAAATAAAACTAAAGTTCAACAACTCTCTCCCATGGTAAATCACTTTTACCAAAATGTCCATAATTTGTTGTTTTCTTGTAAATTGGTTCTTGTAAATTTAAATAATTAATTATTCCTCTTGGTGTTAAATCAAATTTTTCATTTACTTTCTTTACAATTTCTTCTTCAGGAATTTGGTTTGTTCCAAATGTGTCTATATATACAGATACAGGTTTTGCAACACCTATTGCATAAGAAAATTGAATTTCACATTTTTTGGCAAATTTGTTTGCTATAATATTTTTCGCAATATGTCTTGCCATATATGCAGCAGATCTATCTACTTTTGTTGCATCTTTTCCAGAAAAAGCGCCTCCTCCATGTCTACTATATCCTCCATACGTATCTACTATTATTTTTCTTCCTGTTAAACCACTATCTCCTAATGGACCACCTATTACAAATCTTCCTGTTGGATTTATATAGTATTTTGTTTTTTCATCTAAAAGTTCCTTTGGAATTACAGCATTTATTACATTTTCTTTTATATCTTTTTGAAGCTTAGACATTTCAATTCCATCTAAGTGTTGTGTTGAAACAACAACTGTATCTATTCTTACAGGCTTTTCATCTTCATATTCTACTGTAACTTGTACCTTTCCATCAGGTCTTAAATAATTAATTATGTTTTGCTTCCTTACATATGCTAATCTTTTTGCAAGTTTGTGTGCTAAAGATATTGGAAGTGGCATTAGTTCTTCTGTTTCATCACATGCAAATCCAAACATCAAGCCTTGATCTCCTGCACCTTCTGATTCCACTTGTTGTCCATCTTTATCTTCATAAGATTTATCAACTCCTTGTGCAATATCTGGAGATTGTTTTGAAATATTTATTGTTACCTTGCAAGTTCTATAATCTATATCTGTATTTTCATTATCATAGCCAACTTCTTTTATTGTGTCTCTTACAACCTGCTCAATATCTACTTTTGCTGTTGATGTTATTTCTCCTGTAATATATATTTCTCCTTTCCCTGCAACTGTCTCGCAAGCTACTCTTGCATTTTTGTCTTTTTCCAAATAGCTGTCTAAAATACTATCTGATATGTAATCACATAGTTTGTCTGGGTGTCCCTCTGTGACACTCTCTGATGTAAATAATCTTCTCATGTTCATCAATCCTTCCTTTAAAATATTCATATATGTTTCATTAATTTCTTATTTTAAATACAATTTTTTAAATTTTTTTAATATTTTTTGATAATGTCTTTAACATTTCGTATGGCTTAGAATACATTCGTTTTGTTTTAAACTTTTCTATAATGCATAAAATCTCTCGTATCGCTCAAAAAAACCTTTATACATTTTTGTACAAAGGCTGATTTTCTCTTTTTAAAATCATCATCCCAAGTACTTTTTTCTTGGTCGGTATTAGCACCTAACTCAAATAGGTTGCTGTGGAGTCTTAAAGCCGAATCTCTCGTCCACTCTTGATAACATATATTGGATATATTATATTTGATTTTTATACATTTGTCAATACTTTTTGCAAATTTGACATTTTATGTAAAATGATATATACTATGAAATTTTTTCTAAAAATAAAATATTTTCACTTGATATTTCTTGCAAAATTTCTTTTGTTCTTTTTTCAAAAACCTTACTCGGTGCTGTATTTATAATTCTAATTTCAAGTTTTGATTCATCTTTTCTTTTAATATTCGCCATTTTATATTCTGAAATTTTATTTAATAAATTCCTTCCAATTCCCACATTTCCATCAATCACTTTTATACCATAATCATTAACTATATCTTGAATATTTTGTTTTACAATAGGGAAATGCGTACATCCCAAAATTATGTGGCTATATTCTTCTAAATTATATGGTTCTAAAAATTCGCATATATATTGATTTACCTCTTTTTGATTATGCGTAAAATTCTCATCTTCAACAAGTTTAACCAACTTATCTGTTGCTAAAAGTTCTATTTTTTCTTCTACATCTAACGAATTTATTAATTTATGTAGTTTTTCACCATGCACAGTTACTGTAGTTGCTATAACTAAAATCTTTTTATTTGTATGTTCTTTAACTGCTAATTTTACAGCTGGTTCTGTTCCTATAATTTCTATTTTAGGGAACTTCTCTCTTAAATCTTGTATTGCGACTGAAGTCGCTGTATTACATGCAACAACTACTATTTTGCACCCCAAATCTACAAGTCTTTTCACATTTTCAAAAGCAATTTTTTTTACTTCATCTGGAGTTTTGGTTCCATAAGGCTTATTTTTTTCATCTGCTAAAAAATATATTTCTTCCTTTAATCCCATATCTATAATATCTTTTAAAGTTTTTATTCCACCTAATCCAGAATCATAAAATCCTATTTTCATAGTCAAATTCATTCCTTTCCAACTTATTTCAACTTTTTAAATTGTTATTATTTATTCTTATTCACCTTTATTCATTAAATCCATAAATTTTGAAGTCATTTTTTTGTGCTTTATCAATCATTATTATAAAAACTTGGCTTACAATTGTCAAGCCAAATTAATAGAATTTTAAATAAATAATCATTTCTTTTCAATATTTCCAAATAAAAATCCCCTATATATTTATAGGGAATTCTTATATTAAGTAATGCAAAAAATTTTCTTTATTTTGTTAATAATCTTTTTAAAAACTGATTCTTTATATTCCATAATAGATACATTATCTTGAATAACACTTTCTTCTTTGCTTTGTATATTATTTCTTTTAAAAATATTATCAGTACTATATTTTTCTCTTAATTCTTTTTGATATTTTTTTTCGTTTTCTTTTAATATTTTCGTATACTCTTCCTTTTGCTCTTCATCACACCAATAATTTAGATATATTGTTGCCAAAATAGCTTTCGTTTTTTGTTTTAAATCCATTTCATATAATTTTTTTGAATGATCTAAATTTGGAACATAATCTTTAGATTTATTTCTTTCTAAAAAATCCATAAATTTTTTTGATATTTTATTTACATCTGATGAACTCATATGATTTAATATATCTAAAGTTTCTGTTATTCCTTCACTAAATTCTATACTTACCATTTTTCTTCTCCTTTTTTTCTAATCTAATGCACACATTATTGAGTAGCCTTTTTCTATTATGTACCCCACATCTTTTGATATCTTAGCTAGTTTATTCTTTCCCTTGAGCTTGCTTAGGTCTTTCTTCTTGAGAAGAATCTTTTTGAGATATTTGATATTTTTGTTCTTGAGAAACTAAGCCATTTACTTCAATAATATCTGATACTTTTTGCTCTTTCATTGTTAATTGGGCAACGTCACTAGTATTATGATGTTGTATACTTAATTTTGATTCCTCTCTACGATTAAATTCATCAATTATTTCTTGTGGAAGAACTGTCTGATCATCCCAATAATACCAACTTTGATTCTTATCATCAATACTAGCTACTCCCGGTTTCCAGTTTAATGCATATATATATCGAGCATACAACCACCCTAGCTCATTTAGTGCATAACCGTTCTTCATTAACTCCGCATATCAAAACTCCAATAATCACTTAAGGGTTGTTTAGATAAATCAGTATAAATTTTTCCCAGTCTGCTTAATGTTGCATAAAAAATATCTTTATCTTTTTGCTGTTCAATAGGCAAATTATCGTAAATATGATAATTTGAATTAATCGCACATATTATAATTTCCTTATTGTTTTGGATTATTGATGGTGCCTCTCCTAAACTAAATGGTTTGTCGGTTACAATCTTTTTCCATTTTTCTATTATTTCTGGAGTAATACTTTTCTGTTCTTTTTCTCTTATACTATCAATACTTATAACTTTCTTTGCATCTTCATAATTTCCATCATCTAATCCTAGTAAAGTTTGTGTTCCTTCATTTGTTTGTGCAAACGCCAACCTTTCATCATCATCTATTTCTATTGGCTCGTCTTCTGATATTCCATTAAACCAATCTTTTATATATTCTCTATCATCTTCATTAGCTAAACGCAACTTTCTAAAATCATCATCTTCTTGATGAATAGAAGCTAAGTGTTCATAGGTACCATCTTGTGATAAACTAGAAAGTCTAGCTACTCTATCATCTTCAAATATAGTACAATCTACTTTTAATGTTTCAAAATCTATATCATTCTCTAATACGTATTTTGCAACACCCTTAAATAAATATAAAACATCAAATGAATCTTTTTCGTCAAAACTTTGCTCATTTCTGTACAAGCTTGATAAAACTTTAGCACAAAATTCATGTTGGTAAAATTCATTTTCTCCATATAATAATGAGCATATATCATCTAATATTGAACCATCAGTACTTATACTGTGAAGTTTTTCTTGTTCATCCATTTTTTCAAATTCTGTAAATTCAATATACATTTTCATTAAAGTCTTATAATTTTCATCAGTTATATCTATACTATCACATACTTCTTTCTTTAATTCATCACTTAAGTTTCTTGCAAGTCTTTCTAGTATTTCTAACTCAATAGGTTTATTTTCTCTTTGATGCTGTTCTACAATTTGCTCATATTGGTGATAAAAATCGTCTAAACTTTTAATTGAAACTTGAGTAGATTCAAGTTGTTCCTCATATACTTTCATATTCATTTCCTCCTATTTCTATCTAAATTATTAAAACATCTCATCCTTATTACTTCACATTAAAAAAATTTTTTATTCTCTTTATAAATTTCGTAAAAATATTTTCTTTTACTTCTATTAAACTTACATTATTCTCTTTTATCTGTGCTTCTTCATTTTCCACAATATTCCTATTTTTAAATAGTTCATCTGTTTTATATAACTCACTTTTCTTTTGTTCAAGTTTTCTTTCATTCATTTTATAAATTTCTTCCATTAGGTTTCTTTTCTCACCACTTAATAAGTATTCTAAATTTATGTATGAAAGAATAGCAATTGCTTCTCTACTTAGACTTTGTTCAAGTAAACTTTTTGAATCATCATATTTCCAATTGTATTCATTATCTTTATTTTTAACTATTACATCAATAGTTTCTTTTGGGATTTTGTTATATTCATATTCAGAAAAACGTTTTATTACTTCATAAACTTCTGTTAAAGATTTATTTGCTACTAACTCCATATTTATCACCTACTTTGATCCTTTCATACCTATTTTTTCTTTAGCTATGGCTAATAATCTTGCAAGAGGGTTTCTATTTACTTCTCCTTCTGTAATCTCATTTTGCTTGCTTAATCTTGAAATTTCATCTTCAGGATTACTTATACCTTTCTGTTTTTCCCATTCTTGAATTTTCTCTATTCCATCTACTCCTGGTCCAATTTCTTCCTTTATGTCTTTCCAATAAATATGTTGTAAAGCTATATCCTCTACATTACCATATTTCTGTTCAGCAATACTTTTTTCTCCAAATATTTGTTCTACCTTTTCTGGTGTAATTTCTTCAAATACCGCTTCTTTTTGTGAATATCCAAGTACATGTATTTCATTATCATTTATCTCACTTTCTTTTTCTTTATATTGATCATTATATGATTTAGCTTCATCAGATATTATTATTCTTCGTTCAGACACATAATATTTTCCTCTAAAATTGTATAAAGCTATTCTACTATTTGCTGTTTTTGCAACATATATTTTGTCAGCTAATGAATAAAATCTACCTATATCAACATCATTCGCATCTGTGTTTTCTCTGTCATCTTTTTTTGAACGTTGTTGTATAATAATGTCTTGCATTTCATCTTCATTTATCTTTCTTATATCAATATTTCCCCATCCATATTCAGTACCTTTTATATGTTCTCTTTTATAGTCTAAGTCAATATAATAAACTTCTCCATTTTCTGCTCTTACAATATATCCACTAGATATTTTAGCCAATACTTCAGCTTGTCCTCTTTTCAGAAATCTTTCTACCATTCTATATTTTTCTATATCTTCTTCTTTATTTTCAATTTTACTTCTTAAATATTTAATTGTTTCTGTTTTATCTTTTTCTCTTGAGCTTTCCATTTGCTTTTCAAAAGATAGTTCATCTTCTTCACGTTCATCTGCTGAAAGAAAATGCGTATCTTTTTCTCCCATTATTGCTCCATCTCTATTATCTGCATATTTTTCATCTGCAATATTCTTCTCTCCAAATATTTGAGCTATTTGCTCTGGTGTTACTTCATCAAATATTTCATCTTTTTCTGAGTATTCACCTTTAATTATTCCTCCATAACTATCTTTGCTTATCATTAATCTTCTCTCAGAGATATAATGCTTTCCTTCAAATTCATATAATGCTATTCTACTATTTGCCGTTTTTGCGACATATATTCTATTGGCTTTTTTATAAAAATCCTCTATTTGTTGCTTTTGGTCTCCACTAACTATATTAGCATCAAAAAGTCTTAAATCTGATTCCATATCACGATTCATATTTTTGTATTCTTTTTCAGGCAAAATTGAATCTCTTGGATTTTTTTCAAAATTTTGTTGTGCAAGTTTTATAATATCACTTTCATTTAAATCTGTTACATCTTCTACTACTGGATCACCCCAAACTGGTTCTCCATAGCCAGCTCTTCCATACATATCCAACGGAAAATAGTTTAAATCTATAAAATATTTTCTTCCATTATCCTCTGCTAGATATGTACCATTTGGGAATCCTTTTAGTTGGTGAGCTTTTGAGTCTATATTATTTACATTTAAAACATCCTGTATAATTCTATACTTATATAAATCATTCTCCTTATTTTCAATTTTTCTCCTTAAATATTCTACCTTTCTTTCATCCATTTTTCTCTTCCTCCTTATAATAATATAATCTGTAATCCCCTGTAACATTTATATATTTTTTAAATATATAATCAATAGTATTTTCTAAAACCTTTAAGTTAGGTTTTTCTATAATTTTAATAAAACATTTTTTTATAAATTCATCTTTAATTTCATATTGATAATATTTTTTCCTATAATTATCATCTTTTAATGCTTTATAAAATTTATCATTTATAATTGGCGTTAATGTCATGTTTGAATAAATATCAATCAATTCATTCACATACCTGTAATAGTAAAATTCAAAATCTTTATGTCTATATTTCTTTTTTCTTTTTAGCTTATTTAATCTATTATAAAAACTTATTCCATTTTTCTTTATATCTATTAGACTCATCTGTGTATATGGCATTGAATTCATTTTTTCAGCTCTTTGTTTAAGTGCTTCAAGCTTATTTTCTGTATCTATCAAAATTTTTCCTGTTAAAAACCTATTTCTATTTATTGGAATAAGTGTATCTAATTCATCTAGAAAATCTTTATAAATTTCTGTTTCTGTTTCAACAAAATATTCTACTTCTGTATTATTATAATTAATACGTCCTCTACTTTCTTCATCATAATATTGATCTTTAATTACAATTAAAAGATCTATGTCAGAAAATTCATCTAAATCCTCTTTTTGTAAACTACTTCCATATTGTAAAATACCGATTAGTTTTCCTTCTAAATCTAATTGCTTAATTAATGTATTTATTATCTCATTCATTTTTTAAATCCTTTATCTAGTTTGATTAAATTATAACATATTATTTTTTTAAATAATCCATTGTAATTAAAATTTAATATATTTATAATATTTTAGTAATATGTTTGTAATATGTTTGTAATTATTTTTATAATTTTTCTATAATTTTTTTAATAACCAACTTCCCAATTGCATTGCAAATAGGAAGTTGGTTATTTTTGGAATTTTGCCTATTTAGTAACACATTCTATCTAACTTCTCATAAAGAATTGAAATATGAAAGCTATTGCGAATGATTCCGCAATTCCAAGTTGATCCATGTTCATAGTTACTAAATCATACTCTTTTAAATCAAGGCATCGAGCCTGATAAAGTATGTAAAACATTAATCCACATCCCACGAAAAACAGTACTACTCTAAAAATCTCAAAAAAAGTTTTCATGATTTTTCTCCTTCTTTTCAAAAATAGGTAATTTCCTGTATCACTTATAATTATAGTTTGTTTTACATAATTTGTAAAATCAAAAAAAATGATGATAAGTATAAGTTTTGCTTATATTTATCATTATTTCATACTATTTTTTTATATACTCCAACAGTTTCTTCGTAGCAAATGTTGATAATCTTTTATTTAATGTAATGACTCCTATGCTACAATCTATTGTTGCATTTTTCTACATTTACCTCAATAACCTCTCTGTAATCGGCTTTTATATATGATACAGTAGCAAAGACAGGAACTACAATTGTAGAAATCCTGTCTTTGCTACTAACATTTTTTTTAACCTCCCACTTTCAAATTGCATTGCGAATAGGAAAGTGGGGGCTTTTTGGAGATCATGCGCCGTGTGTCCACTGCATCATACCACAGGCATTGCAGTCACAGGCAGGGCAGCCTTTGCATCCCGCGGGAACGAACGTAATCTCGAAGAACTCGAGTTTCGCACCTTCCGGAAGCTCTGTTGCGCCTTCCTGGAGCCTCGGCCCAGTGTACTGTGCCACATAAAGCTCATCCCCAGGCTGGAGGTGCAGGGTCACCCGGTTTGCAGGGACTTCGCGTCTCAAGATTCCTCCCACCACTCTTGCCGTATCTGCATGTCCGATAACGGACACTGCATCTGTCGGCACTCTTTCCGGTGCAATCTTCTTTGCACGGAAGAGGGTGAAAGTGTCCACAGACACCATGTTAAGTGAAAACGCATTTCCTAAATATTTAGCCATTTTTTTCTCCTTTCCCGCGTACCAACCCACGGGCGGGTTTACTGCAAGCACCATTGGTGCACTTTTGACTAATTATAGTATATCATATTTTACATAATTTGTCAAGCCTGCGATTATGTCTACTTTTCCCGTTTTGCATACTTCTTTTTTTAAAATACAAATCTTCTATTCCAGTTAATTCAATTACTTTGTTTACTTTTTATTTTTTATAATTGTATTCTTTTTCCTTAAAATTTATAAAAATCAAAAAAAATAATGATAAGTATAAGTTTTGCTTATATCTATCATTATTTCATACTATTTTTTTATATACTCCAATAGTTTCTTCGTAGCAAATGTTGATAATCTTTTATTTAATGTAATGGCCCCTATGCTACAATCTATTGTTGCATTTTCTACATTTACCTCAATAACTTTTTTACTTTTTAATTCATTTTTTATCTCATCTTTTATAATAAATCCAATCCCCATATCTCTCATAATGAATTCTTTCTTCATATGCTCTTGTGCAACTTCATAATGGAAGTCTGTTATTAAGTCTTTAAATTTCTCATCAAATATATTTCTAATTGCAGAATTCTTTTTAGGAATTATAAGAGAATATTTTTCTAAATCTTCAATCTTAGATATTTTTACATTATTATCTTTGCTGTATTTTTCGCTCATTGCAAAAATATATTGTTTTTTTGCACATTCTGTTATTTCTATATTACTATATTCTGTTTTGTATGGTAAATATACCAAAACCATATCAATTTCACCTGTATGTAACATTTCTACCGATTTATTTGGAGCACCAGTTGATATTTCCACTTTAATGTTTGGATAATCTTTTCCAAATCTTTCAAGTGCATCATATAATAATAGTTTTGCAATTGTACTTCCTGTTCTAATTTTTATTATTCCCTCTTCTAAGTTCTCATATTTACTAAATCTGTATTCTGCATTATCTAATATTTCTATACTTTGACTTGTAAAATCATATAACATTTTACCTGTTTCTGTAAGCTCTATTCCTGCTTTTGTACGAATAAATAATTTGCTACCCAATTGTTGCTCTAACTTTTGTATTGTTTGCGTAACTGCTGGTTGAGAAACAAATAGCTTTTCTGCTGCAAGTGATATTTTTTTATATTTTGCTACATAATAAAATACTTTATAATACTCAAAATTAACATTCATTTCCTACTTGTATGATATATTTAATAACTTAAATAACCATACACTCCTTTCTTTATATTTATATCTATATTTAGTATAATCTAAGTGTGGTAACTGTGGACTTTTGATTTCGTTTATAGCTTTGACTATTTAAAGGAGTGTATTGCCACAGTTTCGTTTTTAATTATTTATTGGTTGGATAAGTCTTTGAACTTTTATGTCTAGCAAGTTTATGAGGACGGATACTTGTGGAAGTTGTCACAGTTATTAATTTATTTGAAAGGTGGTACTTTTTATGTTTTATGTTGGAATTGATATTGCTAAAAATACTCACTGGGCTTCTGTTATGTCCTCTGATGGAGAGGTTGTTTTTGAACCTTTTTCGTTCTCTAATGATAACAGTGGATTCCAAAAATTCGTTTCTAAATTAGATTCTTTAGACAAAGAAAAGATACTAATTGGTTTAGAATCTACTGCTCATTACGGCGAAAATATCATTTCTTATTTGTTTAATCTGAATTTCAAAATTGGACTTATTAATCCAATTCAGACCGCTAATCTACGTAGGTCTAATATCAGAAAAACTAAGAATGATAAAGTTGATACTTACATAATTATCAAAGCATTAACTTTAGGTAACTATTCTCCCATCACTTCTAGAGATATTAACAATTTAAAACTCAAAGGCTTATGCCGTTCACGTCGTAACTTAGTTACGTTGAGAAATAAAGCTAAAATTCAATTAGTATCTTATATGGATCAGATTTTTCTAGAACTTGCACAATTCTTCAAAGGAAATCTTCACCTTAATGTATCATACCAGTTATTGAAAGAATTTTCAAGTCCTAAGACAATAAAAGATATTCATTTAACTAAACTTACTAATATTCTTCATGATAATTCTCATGGTAGATATGGTAAACAAGATGCTATTCGCTTACGTGAATTGGCTAAATCCTCTGTCGGTATTGATAATCCTAGTTTATCTTTACAAGTTAAACATGCTATTTTACAAATCGAACTTTATGATGAGCAAATTGCCGAAGTTGAAGCTCTTTACAAATCTATTCTTGATGAGTTGGATTCACCTATATTAACTATTCCTGGTATGTCTTACAATCAAGCAGCTGTTATTGTTGGCTCTATTGGTGATATCAACCGTTTTGAACATTCTTGCCAACTACTTGCTTATGCTGGATTGGATCCTTCTGTTATTCAGTCTGGTAACTTTCAAGCAAGGTCTACTAGAATGTCTAAACGTGGTTCTGGAATGTTTCGATATTCGCTTGTTTATTCTGCACACAATATTGTCCGCAACAACAAAACTTTTAGAGATTACTATGAACTTAAGCGTTCTCAAGGTAAATCTCATTATTGTGCTTTAGGACATGTTGCTCATAAATTAGTTCGTGTCATATTTAAAATGTTAAAAGATAATGTTGCTTTTAACTTAGATTAATTAAATATTGATTTTTCAATGTTCTTCATCGTTTTTAAAAAATCACTTAAAAACGTTTTTTAAAGTTGACCTTTTTTCTATCAAAAATTTTTTTAACTTTTTTTCAAAAAACTATTGACTTTTCATAGTTGGTCTCCTTTTTTATTATATATTAATTCATATTTTATACATTTTATTAGATTATAACATATATATTTTTAAAATAATAGTATTGTAATAAAATTTTCAAAAAAAACATTATCTATTCAAAATCAAAATCCCAATTGTCTGAATCACAAACAAATTCAAAGTATTAGAAGCAACCAAATTATTTGTAGCTTCAACAACTCCTAACATTTCGTCTTTTTCTTTTTTATTATATTGTTGTGATTCAAAAAAAGTCAGAAGTTCTGGAATGCTTGTAATAAGTCCAAGTAATATTCCTACTACAAATTGTGGAACATCAAAAATCTTGCACAAATTTTCTAAACTATTTCCTAATAATTCACCAACTATATAAAGCATAATTCCTGTTATAGCCAAAATTATTATATAAATCACTATTTTCTTTACATCTATTTTTCTTTGGGTATTTTCTTTTATTTCATTATCTAAATACAATTTGTGAATACTATTATTTAGATATGAAAAAAGCGCATAAAAAAGTAAAAATAGAGGTACTATAAACATATCTAATTTTATATTAAGCCTAAGTAATATAATAGGAATAAAAATTGTTACTGCTACAAAAATCATGTCTATTATTATTGCACGATTTTTTAGTTTATGTGTATTTTTATTTAGCATAATTGTTGCTAAATATTGGATTAAATTTATTATATTTGAACTTAAAATATTGTAAACACTTGCACTTGGCAATCCTCTTATACTTGATGTTGTAATGCTTAAAAATTCTGGAACAGATGTTGATATTCCTGCAATGTTCCCTACTGTTTTCGCTTTTAAATTCAAGCTTTCTGCTAATTTTCTTAAATACGTAACTAAGATATATTTTGAAATTAATACAATTAAAAAAGCAAATAATACAAATTTTATAACTTCGATTAACACTTTGCGTTACCTCCATAATTTTATTATTTGCTTTTTATATAATTTAATTCATTTTACATATTTTCTTCTAACCACTTACTTGCAAATGGACAAGTTGCTTGAATTTTAGCACCTTTTTGTTTTATTGTGTCAACCGCTTCTTGAACCAATTTGCTTCCTATGCCTTGTCCTCTTAAAGAATTATCAACAAATGTGTGATCAATATTATATACTCCATTTTCTATTTCATAAAAAGTAACTTCTGCAACTGTTTCATTATCTATGTTTGTTGCATAAATTCTATTTTCTTCTTTAAAAAATTGCATAATATTAGCCTCCTTCTTCATCTTTCAAAATATTATCAGCTTCATCTTGTGTTAGATATTCGTTTTCTACCATCTTACGTATAACATGTCTTGCTCTTTTCTTTGTTAGATCTGGATTTTTTGTTGGAGCATACACACTTGGTGCATTTGGAATTCCAGCAAGCATTATACATTCATAATCTGTCATTTGGCGAAGTTCTTTCTTAAAATATCCTTTACACGCATCTTTTATTGTATAATATCCATCTCCAAAATAGCTTGTATTTGCATATAGTTCAAAAATTTTTTCTTTGCTTAAAGTATTGTCCAATTTACTTGCCATAAGTACTTCTGCAACTTTCCTTTTACCTGTTTTTTCTTGTGTAAAATAAATATTTTTTGCAAGCTGTTGTGAAATTGTACTTCCACCTTCCACAAATTCCTTTGCCTTAATGTCATTGTATATTGCTCTTGCTACAGATATAAAATCTATTCCTTTATGCTCATAGAATCTATGGTCTTCTGTAGCAATAACTGCATTAACATACATTTCTGGTAATTCTGAAAATTCAGAATAATTCTTTTTCTTTTCCAGACTTGCAACTTTTTCATCAATTGGCTCTTTTTCCAAAGCTTGTTTGTACATATTATATCCTGGTAATCCAAAAATTGCTCCTACTAATATTCCTATAATTAGTATGACTAATATTAGTATAATTATTAATTTTTTTAATAATTTCATTTATTGCTATCTTTCCTTTCTTCAAGGTACAATATTAATTTTAAACTTTTTAAATTTCACATATTTTGTGCAAAACTTAGACGTTTTTCGACTATGCAAAGTCTAGTAATTTTTATTGATTCTCAAGTTAATTTTTTCCTCCGTCCCCAAAAGAAATCTTGTATTTTAATAATAGTTCCTTATCTTCCTTGCTTACTCTAAAGCTATCTCTACATTTCGAAATTGCTTTGTTTATTGTAAAATCATTTAAATTGTGATGTTCTAAATATTTTAAGGTTTTATCTCGATTATATATCATAAGTTCACATAAAAGCCAAGCGATTGCCATATTTACATAGTACTCGTTTTCATCATATAAGTTGTCTAACAATTTAAAAATTTTATCTACATATTCTGAATTATTTTTGTAACTAAATAAAATCCTTATTCCTACTCTTCTTTTAAATAAATCTTTATTTTTTATATATTCTTCAGAAAGTCTCCAATACTCTCTTTCTAAGCCTTTTATTTTAAATGATAGAATATCACATGTTGACCAATTGTCAATATATAGCTTGTTTAAATTTTTCTTTTTTTGTTCAAAGTCTTTTATTAAATTAATTAAACAAGCATTTATAATTGTGTTTTCGTAAAATCTATTATTGTTTGAATCTAAAAAACTCAAGTAATTACCTTTTGAAATTTCTTTGCTAATTTTTCTTAAATCTGGAAATGGAATTCCTAGTACTTCCATTTCTGTGTTAATGGTTCTTTTTGCAAATTCTATTTTTTCAGGTCTTTTTATGCTTTCTAAATATTTATTAAATTCTTCTATATCTTTATTTTTCCATATCTCTTTATTTAATTCCATTTTTAAGTCCCTTCTAAATTTGCTTAAATCCCCAAAGTGACAGGAATGCATTAAGGTTTTATCTGCCAAAATGCCACATCACATTTGGCACCATGTAAATTATCTTCTTTTCACTATCATCATAATTGCAGCAATAAATACACTAATCATCATAGCTTGTGGATAAACAGAAATTGCAAGTGCTAAACCTAATACTTTAATATCCACATCAATTATTAAAGCATCCATATATTTTTTTGTTATTTTAGACAAATCTTTATTTCCTTTGTTTGCTTTGTTCAATACCTTGTTTAGTATAATATTTACAATACTTATAAGAATAACGACAACTCCATAAAGTGCCTGAATTACTTTATTATCATAATATATACTTACTAATGATGTAGTATATGGTATTAATGATAACAAAAACAACAAAACTATATTCCAACCTATTACTGATGTAGAAATTGTATTAGCTTTGCTCCAAGTATTGTGCAAGGCAATCCACATTGAGCCTAGCCAAAAAAATGATAAAGCATAAGCCAAGAATGATTCTCTTAATGCCCAAAGTTGTGCAAGTGTTGGCTCTGTTGGCTTTTTTAATTCTAATACAAGTATTGTCATTATTATTGCTAAAACTGCATCTGTAAATGTTACTAATCTTTCTTTTTCCATTTGTATTCTCCTTATTTTACATTTTTTCTTATTTCATATTCTCCATGCTTTATTTAATTCTACACTTGGGAGAAACAGTATCTTTATTTTTTATTTAATTATCCATCTCAAAAGTTGAAACTTTATATTCAATATCTTCCATAAAAGGAAAAATTTCTTTCACCCTTTTTAAAGTAAGCATAGTCATTCTAGGATGTGGATTTTTAGGGTTATCCGTAATTAATTTTTGGGTATAGCAATTTTTTGCTGTTTTAAAAAGTACATATCTATTTTTTACATAAGTGTAATAAATTTGATATCCATTTTTTAAATCAAGCCACATATCTTCAAAAGTGTAATTTTCCATATTTACCTCCGTGCATTTGTGATTTTTTGTTCACTTCTACCAAATTTTCCGTCCCCTTTGGCAGACTTTTTTATTTTATCATCTCTTTAAACTCATCTTCCGAAATAACTCTAACTCCAAGAGTCTGTGCTTTTGTAAGCTTGCTTCCTGCATCTTCTCCTGCCAAACAAAAGCTTGTCTTTTTTGAAACTGAGCCTGAAACTTTTCCGCCAAAATTTTCTATTATATTACTTACTTCGTCCCTTGTAAAGCTTTCCAAACTTCCTGTTAATACAAAAGTTAATCCTTCAAATCTGTTATCTTCACTTTGATTTGATGAATCCTTCATATTAACTCCATAGCTTTTTAGCCTTTCTATTAAGTCTTTTGTTTGTTCTTGTGCGAAAAACTCTACAATACTATTTGCTACAATTGGTCCAACATCATTAATTTCGCTTAACGTATCAAAATCAGCTTCTGCCAATGCATCTAATGATTTAAATCTTCTTGCTAAAACCTTTGCTGCCTTGCTTCCCACATGTCTTATTCCAAGTGCTGTAATTAATCTATGAAGTTCATTGCTTTTGCTATTTTCTATTGCATTTGTAAGATTTTCTGCAAACTTCTTTCCATTCTTTTTAAGTGAAGCAAAATCTTCAAATTTAAGTGCATAAATATCTGCAATATTTTTTATTAAATCTTTGCTCATAAGTTGATCTATTATTGATTCACCAAGTCCATCTATATTCATTGCTTCTCTTGATACAAAATGTACTAAATTTCTATAAAGTTTTGCTGGGCACTCTATTCCAGTACATCTTATTGCAGCTTCTCCTTCTTCTCTTATAGCTGGTGCTCCACATATTGGGCAATTCTTAGGCATTTCAAAAATTTTTTCTTCGCCTGTTCGTTTTTCTTTTTTTACTTCAACTATTTCAGGGATTACATCTCCTGCTTTTTGGATAACAACTGTATCTCCAATTTTTAAGTCTTTTTCTTTTATAAAATCTTGATTGTGAAGAGTTGTTTTTGAAATTGTTGAACCTGCAACTTGAACAGGCTCCAAAATTGCTAGTGGTGTTATAACTCCTGTTCTTCCGACATTGCAAACTATATCTATTAATTTAGTTTCTTTCTTCTCTGGAGGATATTTGTATGCTATTTGCCATCTTGGATTTTTTGCAGTTGCTCCAAGTATTTCTCTAAATGCTAAATCATCAACTTTAATTACTGCTCCATCTATTCCAAAAGTTAATTTTTCTCTTTCTTCTCCTATTTTTTCTATTGCCTTTTTTACTTCTTCAGGAGTCTTGCAAAAAATTTTGACAGGATTCACATTAAATCCTAATTTTTCTAAATATAGAAGTTCTTCATAGTGTGATGAAAAAGTCTTTCCTGTAATTTCTTGAACATTATATACATAAATATCTAGTGGTCTTTTTTTAGTAATAGAGCTGTCAAGTTGTCTTAAAGAACCTGCAGCTGCATTTCTAGCATTTGCAAATAATTCTTCTTCGTTTTCTTCTCTTTCCTGATTCATTTTTTCAAAATCCTCTTTAGAGATAAAAACTTCTCCACGAACTATAATATCAATATTTTCTGTAAGTTTTTGTGGAATATTCTTAATTGTTTTTAAATTTTCTGTAACATCTTCTCCAACTAATCCATTTCCTCTTGTAGATCCCCTTACAAATTCTCCATTTTTATATTCAAGTGCTGCTGTTAGTCCATCGATTTTTGTCTCTACTACAAAATTATTGTTTTCTATATTTTCTTTTTCTGCTCTTTCTTTCATTTTATTTACATAGTCTAAAATCTCTTCTATACTAAAAATATCTTGCATACTCAAAAGTGGAATTTTATGTTCAACTTTTTTAAATCCTTCTTTCACTTTTCCACCAACATGTTGAGTAAGTGATTCTTTCGAAATAAATTCAGGATATTCTTTTTCTAAATTTCGAAGCTCTAACATAAGCATATCATATTCAAAATCTGATATTTCAGGCTTGTCTTCATTATAATACTTATTTGCATAATATTCTGTTTGCTTTCTTAATTCTTGTATTCTTTTTTCTGCTTGTTTTTTGTTTAACATTTTTTAACCTTTCTATTTTACTATAGTATTTTTAATTCCGTGCATTTACACAGATTTAATTTTTATTTAATATATTCATCAATCACATTCCACACATCTTCTGTATATATTTTCTTTTCTGATGAAAATGGAAGCATTGTAATATCTCCTATAGGATTGATTTGTTTTTGCAAATCTTTAACTATTCCTTCAACCTTTGTAGGTGCAATTTTGTCTGCCTTATTTGCTAAAATAATAAAAGGCAAACCTGATCGAATTATATAATCATACATTAATCTATCATTTTCTGTTGGGTTATGTCTAATATCTACTAGAAAAATTACAAGTGAAATATTTTTAGATTTTACAAGATATTGTTCTATAAAACTTCCTACTTTTTCTTGTTCTTGTTTTGACATTTTGCTATATCCATATCCTGGTAAATCCACAAAATAAAATGTTTCATCAATATTATAAAAATTTATTTGTCTTGTTTTTCCTGGTTCACTACTTGTTCTAGCTAAAGCCTTTCTATTTATCATTGTATTTATAAAACTTGATTTTCCTACATTCGATTTTCCAACTAATACAATTTGTGGCAAATCATTTTTAGGATATTGTTTAGGACTTACTGCTGATATTTCAAATTTTGTATTATTTACTTTCATTAAAAATCAATCCTTTCGCTATATTATTTATTGCTTTTCATTAGTTAAAGTTTATCATATTACACTTAAAGTTTCAATATTTTCATAAAATTTTTTGTTTTGTAACACAATTTTTCAAAATTCATATTATATAACATAACAAACAAATTACAAGGAGGTCGTAATGTGTTGCTGTAATAATGATAATAATGTAATCCTTTGGTTCATTATTTTGTTCTTACTTCTTTTCTGTGGTGGGTGTGGCAATAGAGCCTGCTGTGACTCTAATTAATCCATAATCACCTTGTAGTACTTAATGGTTTTGATGAAAGGTGGTGAAACATTATGCCTGAAAATAGAGGATGTGGAGGATTTGGCTTCGGTGGTGATGATTGCTGCTGGATAATAATCCTTATAATCTTAATCTGCTGTTGCTGTGGTGGTAACAGAGGAGGATGTTGTTAATTTTAAGCAACAAAAAAAGGTTCAGTGAAATATCTGAATCTTTTTAATATTTTATAAATTATAGAAGTGCTATTTTTTATTCATATTCTAAATTTATATTTTTGCCGTATATTATTTCTATATTTTATTATTGTACTTTATTTACATTTTATGTTATCTCGACAATAGCATCCTCTATGCCAATAGGTGTTACTTCGTTGTCTTTTAGTATTTTAATTATTTTATCTATTTCTTCTGAAGTTTCTGCTATATCATCTATTGTTTTACTTTCAATATTAACTTTTCCATTTATAAATTCAGTTACTACTATTTCTATCCCGTATTTGGCTTTAACATTTTCTTCAGTTTTAATTGTCTTATAATACTCTAATTTAATAGGATAATCCAAATCTCTAAACTCGTTGCTACCACCTATAAATATGCTATCAAAAAATGTTTTCAAGCCATAACTCCTTCCCCTATTTTTAAACAGCCAAAATCTATTATACTACATTTTTTGAAAATTGCAAGCATTTTTTACATTTTTTTCCTTTTTATTGATTTCACTTTTCTCTACTTATATTACAATTACTTATTCTATAAAATTTTGCTATCAATTCATCTAATTCAACACTAATTTTATATATTTCGTCATAACTTGCGTTTTCTTCTATACTTTTGTTTAATTTATCTCTTAATTTACAAATATCATCATTTAGCATTATAATCATTCCTTCCCATTAGCCCATAAATATTTTTTCAAACAAGCTTTATATTTTTATATAGAAGCTTTTTTTGAAATTAATAATACAAAATTATTACATATATATTTAGCGTAACACAGAAAACGACCTTAGTCAAGTATTTATTTCAATTTTTCTCAACTTTCGTATGACGCAAAAACACTGTATTTTTCAGCATTTTACAGTATTCGACAATTAGTTATTTTTAATAACAGAAAAGTTGAATTTTCCTCTCATAAAAATCTTTGAAAAATTTACAAAATTTAATCATTTTTTACAACAGAAAATAGCATTTTATCTTTTTTAAAATTATCTACTAATATTTGTTTTGCATAGTCAATATCTAATGAAGCTATTTCTTCTAAATAGTCAAAACTATTTATTCCTCTCATAAAATCATTTAAAAACATCCTTGAGATATTTGCAACATCATTATATTCTTTTACATATTCACCATATATCATTTTCTTTATTCTTGCAAAATCTTCTTCATTTATTCCATTTTCAATATAGCTTTGAACTTCTTGATTAAATTCATCAAAAAACTTTTTAGGTTCTCTTGAAGCACCACTTACAAGGATATGAGCATAATCATCTGTAAATTCATATTCAAATGATGGCATATTTAAAATTACTCCACTTTTATACAAATCTTGATACAATTTTGAGCTTTCACCTACAATCATATTAAGCAAAATCTCTATTGCAATATGAGTTTTAACCTTTTCTTTTTGCTTTGGTGGAATACATTTTATTCCTAAAGTAAATAAAGGAATGCTAACTTCCATTTTACATTCTACATTAGGATTTACTATTGTTTCTTCCTCTTTTTCATAGATTCTTTTTATTTCACCTTCTGGCTTTTTTTCTATTAATCTTTTTTCAATTTCTTTTAATATTTCTTCAGGTTCAAAATCCCCACAAACTACAAGACACATATTTGATGGATTATAAAAAGTGTTGTAGCATTTATACAAAATTTCTTTATCTATATGACTTATTGTTTCAATTGTTCCTGTAATATCAAGCTTTACAGGATGGCTATGATACATTGCCTCTAAGGCATTTAAATAAACCTTCCATTCAGGATAATCGTCATACATCATTATTTCTTGACCAATTATTCCTTTTTCTTTTTCAACATTCTCGTCTGTAAAATATGGGTGTTGAACATAGTCCATAAACTCATCTAAAGCTTCATAAAAATTTTCTGTTGCTTCATACAAATATGCTGTATGTGTATTTGTTGTAAAGGCATTCGCATTAACTCCAAGGCTTGACAAAACATCTAAACTATTTCTTCCATTTTCTTGTTCAAACATTTTATGTTCTAAAAAATGTGCAACTCCTTTCGGAACTTCTGTAACTTGTTCTTCTCCCGGTACAATAAATTTGCTATCATTTGATCCATAATGAGTTCCCCATATAATGTATTTTTTTTGTATTCCTTTTTTTGGTATAATCATAACAATAAGTCCATTTTTTAATTTTTCTATATAAACTTTTTCTTTAACTTTTAAATTTTCTATAACTTGCATTTTTAAACTCCTTTTTTAAAGTTCCTTTTTGGGGCGGAGGAAAAAAGGAACCCTGAAAATAAAATCTTAATTATATTTCCACTTCAAGTTGCATAGCAACTTTAGAAGCTCCATAAGTTCTCCTTTTAATTCCTTAAAAAATAAATCGTATTTATTTTTATCTTTTTGGCAAAATCTTCAATTTCATTTTTATTTACATCTTGAACAAATTGTACGTATTTTTCTAATGAAACTTCTCTTTCACTCAATTCTTGTCCTAAAAAATAAATTATCTCTGTATCTTGCTCATCAGAAATACCTGCAATGTTTGAAACTATTGTCTTTTTAGCATTTTCAATATCTTCTTCAGAAAAATCTCCTTGTTTCATAGCTTCCATTTGCTCTTTTATAATATCTCTTGCTTTTTCAAAATTTTCTATTTCTATTCCTGCATTTATAAAAATATTTCCTGTATAATATGAAAAGCTTGAACTTGCTGTGTATGCCAAACTTGCTTTCTCTCTAACATTTTGGAATAATTTTGAAGTTGCGGTTCCTCCTAAAATTGCATTGTATAACATTCCTATATACCTAAATTTTTCGTTTTCTATCTCTTCTTTACTTGCTTCTACGTCATACCCAATTACTAGCTTTCCTTGTGTTACGTCTAGTTTTTCTTCAATGTTATTTGCTTCTTGTTTTGGCTTTTTTTCTTCTGGTCTGTTTATGTTAAATTTAGGCTCTCTTTCTTTTAAATTAGAAAGATTTGAGTCTTGTTCTATCAATTGCTCTATGTTAGTATTTTCAAGTTTTCCTGAAACAAAAATATCTATTTTGCATGTATCTATTAGTTCTTTATAATATTCATATAAATTTTTTGCATCTATATTTTCTAAATCTTCTACATATCCATATTTATACAGCCCTTCTGGCTTGTCTTTGAACATTTCTTCTACACATCTAAATAAAGCATATCTTGCCTTATTATCTTTTTTTGCTTCAATTATTTGTTTAACATTTTCTTTTTCTTGATTTGTGTATTCTTCATTAAATCCATTGTTTTCAGCTAATGGGTTAAATACTATCTCTGATAAAATCTCTATGCTTTGTTTCAACATATTCTCCCCATCTTGTGGAAGAAATTCATCATTTATAGATTCAATATAAAATTTAAGAACGTGATTTTTCCCTAATTTATCTAAACCACAATTAAATTCTGCACCATACATTTCCTCTAATTTTTTACTTATTTCTTCTTGTGTTTTATATTTTTGGCATCCTCTTCTTATAATTGAAGATACTAACGCATTTTTTGTTACATTTTCTCTTGTTAGGGGAATACTTAAAAATATGGCTATTAAATTTGTTTTAAATTTATTTGTATTAATTGTGTGTAATTTTATTCCTTGTTTCATTTTTCTTATCCTTTCTTTGAACGCAAAAAACTGATTATTAAAGCATTCCGTAATTTTTAAATCATTTTTAAATTTAAAATCCAATAAAAATACATATTTAGTATACTACAAATTTGGTTAAATATTCAAGTATGTTATTTTAATTTTTTAGAAGCCATACAATTACTGATGTTTAAGGATTTTTTTATTCAAAACCATTATCTAGTATCAAAGCCATTATTCATAGAATTTAATTCTAAATGCAAGTAAGTGCTTTACAAATAATAATAATTTTTAAAAAATTTCTACACACCCCGTTTTTTGGCTATAACGTGAGAATTAATTGTAATCAATTTTCAGCACATTTTTAGTCTTAAAAAATGTTTTTTTTATAAATAACACTTATTTTTAATCCTCATAAGTTATAAATAAACTTTTATAATATGTATCTTGGCTTTCATTTGGTAACAATTTTTGCTTACAAATTTTTTTTAAAAACAAATAATTAAAAAGCTATTAATTGTATAAAAATTACAATCAACAGCTTCATTAACCATAAGTATACATCAAAAGTTATATAATATTTTTTTATTTTACAATTTTTCCTCCACCAACTACAATATCATCAACATAAAAAACTGCTGATTGTCCTGGAGTTATTGCTTTTTGAGGCTCATCAAAAATAACTTTTATGTTAGAACCATCTTGAATAATTTTTGCTTTTGCTTCTTTTGCCGAATATCTTGTTTTCACAGTCACTTCAAGCCATTCGTTAATTTCGTCTATCAATAATAAATTTATGTCTGTAACTAAAATCTCCTTTTTGTATAGCTCCGATTCTTCTCCAACAATCACTTCATTTTTTAAAGGATTAAAGCCCAAAACAAATAATGGTACAGAATTTGAAATTCCAAGTCCTTTTCTTTGACCAATTGTGTAATTGTATAATCCTGTATGTTTTCCTAAAATTTCACCTTTTGAATTCACGATATTTCCTTTTTTAGGCTTGATTTCAGAATTTTTTTCTAAAAACTTTTTATAATTTCCATCTGGAATAAAGCAAATGTCTTCACTATCAGGCTTGTTTGCAACTTTTAAATTATGTTCAGAAGCTATCTTTCTTATTTCATCTTTACTCTCAAAATCCCCAAGTGGAAAAACAACATGCTCTATTAAATCTTTAGGAATATTCCATAAAACATAGCTTTGATCCTTTTTTCCTGCATTTGATTTTTTTAAAATCCATCTGCCATATTTTTCGCTATATTCTGTTTTTGCATAATGACCTGTTGCAATATATTCGCATCCCATTTCTTTTGCCTTTTCATACATAATTTCAAACTTCATATATTTGTTGCACTCAATACATGGATTTGGTGTTTTGCAATTTGCATAACAATTAATAAAATCGTCAATTACATATTTTTTGAATTCTTCTTTATAATTAAATGTAAAATGTGGTATTTCTATTTGATTACACACATTTTTTGCATCTATATATGTATTTATATTACAACAACTACTTCCTGCAAACAACTCTAAAGTTGCTCCTACTACATCATATCCGTTTTCTTTTAAAAGTAACGCAGATACTGAGCTATCTACTCCTCCACTCATTCCTAATAAAACTTTTTTCATTATTTTTTACCTTTCTTTTTACAAATTTATTAAAATATAGTATGTTTAATTAGACTAATCAAGTAGATTTTTGTAAAAATCTGTCGAACGATTTTTGTTGATTTTTAGCGATTTTGATGATATAATAATTATTACCTCTTTTAAAGAGAGTATCTATTTAAGGAGGTGATTTGATGAACTACATATTTGATATAATTGCCATATTATTAATTTATTTGATTAGTAAATCACATAAATAATATGTGGTAATTAAAAAACCTCACTCTGGACAGTGAGGTTTTTTTGATATAATGAACTACATATTTGATTTATATCTATAATTATAATATCACAAATCTTCATTAAAGTCAATATTTTCCACTCACTTTTCATCGCAAAATTCGACATTATTTTCATCTAATATAAGCTTTTACTTTGTTATATTTTTATGAATATAATTTTTTGCACATTTTCTTATTTCTTCCATTCTTTCCTTTGTTTCTATATTTTCATAGTTTATTCTATCGATAAGAATATCTATATAGTTTCTATCTTTAACATATTTTAGTGAAATATCAAAATTCAAGTCAAATATAAATGCCAAAGAACAAACCCAATAATCTATTATAGTCTTTCTATCTGTTAATTCAATGCATTTTTCATTCATAAAATCATTATACACTTTAAGACTAATTGTTTCAGTATTTATTGTTTCTTTATTATAAATATTTGGAAACCTATCTTCAAATTTTTCGTTCTCTAGAATTCTAAAATTATCCAATTTATCTGCATCTCTAATTATTCTGCAATGTAATAATTCTCTATCATCTAGCCCTTCTTCTATTGCATATTTATTATGATTATATATTGCTTTTTTTATAATATTGTCATATTTTTCTTCATGAATAAATTTTCTTATTAAACCATTTTCAAATAAAACAATGATGCCAAATTTTGCATGCTCTAGTTTTTTATTATCAAAAAATCCATATTTCTTTATTTGTTCAAATCTTCCTATGTCATGTAATAATGCGATTATTTTAGCTAATTCTATATCTTCTGTATTTAAATTTAACCCTTTAGCTATATATTCACTCTTTTTAACAACTTCAAAAGTATGAATTACCTTTAGTTTTATGCTTCCGTTCTCAGTATCATATTGATTTAAATATTCATAAAATATTTTCTTTGCATGTTCAAAATTCATTTAAAAATATTTCCTTTCTCGCTTCTCTTAAAAGATACACATAGTTATGCAAAATAATTTCTTTCAAACTAAAATCATCTCTTATTTTGCAAAATTATTAAAATATATATCTTTAATTATACTAATCAGATAGCTTTTTGTCGATTTTTGCCGAAACTTTATTCTTGATTTTTGTCAATTTCTGTTATATAATTATTAGTGCCTCTTTTAAAGAGAGTATCTATTTAAGGAGGTGACAAAATGCACTACATAAAAGAAATAATCGCTATTGTTTTAATTTATCTTATTGCAAAATTTGATAAGTAATTCATAGCCAAAAAATAACCTCACTCTGAGACAGTGAGGTTATTTTTGACTCTATGCACTACATAATAGATATCTCTAATTATAATATCATAAATCTTTATAAAAGTCAATATTCTTCCACTCACTTTTCATCGCAAAATTCGACATTATTCGACATTCACATATATTATATATCTTATATTTTTTATAAAACAAACATGTTAATTTTACATTAAGCCTATTTAATTAATTTTTATATAATTTTTAAACATCTCATAAGCTTTTTTTAATGCTTCAACTAGCTTATCTACATCTTCTTTGGTATTATACAAATAAAATGAAGCCCTACATGTTGAATCAATTCCTAAATATCTCATAAGAGGCTGAGCACAGTGATTTCCTGAACGTACACATACTCCATTTATATCTAATATACTTGCAACATCATGCGGATGAACTCCTTTTATATTAAATGAAATTACTGCTGAATGATTTTGTTTATTTGGTGTAATATATAATTCAAGAAAATCTAGTTTTGAAAGTTCTTCCCTTGCATAGCTTACAACTTCTTCTTCAATTTGAGCAATTTTTTCATAACCTATATTTTCTATATAATCAATTGCCGAAGCTAAGCCTATTACACCTTCTATGTTTTGTGTTCCAGCTTCAAATTTATTTGGAAGTGGTGCAAAAGTAGTATCTTGCTCATGAACATATTCTATCATATCTCCCCCCATTAAAAACGGAGTCATGTCGTTTAATAATTTCTTTTTACCATATAAAACACCTATTCCAAGTGGTGCAAGCATTTTATGTCCTGAAAACACTAGAAAATCACAGTCTATATCTTGAACATCAATTTTCATGTGTGGTATACTTTGTGATGCGTCCACAATAACAATTGCACCCTTTTTATGTGCTTGCTTAATTATTTTTTGTATATTGTTAATTGTTCCCAAAACATTTGAAACATGCGTAATTCCAACAATCTTTGTTTTATCTGTGATTTTATTTTCTATTTCTTCATCAGAAATTTCAAACTCATCATTTATATACATATAATTTAATTTTGCACCTGTTGTTTTAGCAACCTTTTGCCATGGAACTAAATTTGAATGATGTTCCATAATAGATAATACTATTTCATCATCTTTTTTTAAGTTCTCCATTCCAAAAGAATATGCAATTAAATTTAAGCTTTCAGTTGCATTTTTTGAAAAAATCACTTGCTCTGTAAATGGCGAATTTATAAATTTTGCAACTTTTTCTCTTGCCTTTTCATATTGTGCAGTTGCTTCTACACTTAAAGCATATGCTCCTCTATGAACATTAGCATTTGCAGTTTTATAGTAATTGTCTATTGCCTGAATTACTTGCTCTGGCTTTTGAGTTGTTGCTCCACTATCTAAATATGTGATTTGTTTGTTATTTAAAATCGGAAAATCTTTTTTAATATTCATTTTTATATTATACAATCCTTTCTTCAAGTACGTAAGAACTTGACATAATAATAATATACTATAATATAATTAGCTAAAGTTGCGCTCAAGTAGCGTTTGTCAAAAGGAGGAAATATGTTATATATCATTTTATTATTTATTTTTGTGGTCGTAGATATTTATTTAGAAATCCGGCATCCTGAGATAATGGAGGCCGTAATAGAAACGATATGTCGATATTTTTTTCCAGTATTTTTTTTGGTAAACGTGATTCTGGGAATATGTTTAATATTCCAATAACTTCGAAGGCGTCGGGTGGGGCAATTGACCACCCGATGTCTTTTTCATTCTTTTTTAGTCCAACCTCTTATCTATCTCCTCAACAATCTCCTCTTTCAAATCCTCATCTTTTATAGTTTCTAAAATCTTATTAAACTTAGCTTTAACGACAAGTTTCATTGCATCTTTTTCAGAAAGCCCTCTACTCATAATATAGAACAATTTGTCATCTTCAATTTTTCCTGCACTACTTGAGTGATTTCCTTCTACATCTTCTTCAGTACATAAAAGCATTGGAAGTGCTTTTGATTTAGCCTTATCTGATAAAAGCATACAAAATTCGTTTTCATCACCTTTTGCTTTTTTACTTCCTTTTTTGAAATCTATTGTCCCTTTAAAATTCTTTTTTGCTTCATCTTTCAAAGCTCCTTGAACTTCAATTCCAACCTCTGTATTTTCTCCAAAAAGTTCAGCAATATAGTTTATATCAAAAACCTGATCATCTTTACCTAAATAAATTGTATTAATATTTGCTTTTGCACCTTTTCCTTTTAATCTAGAATAATAATTTGTTACACTTGTCTTTCCTCCAAAATCAACTATTGTGTAATTTACATTTGAAGATTCCTCTAGAATATTTTCAATACTTAGTAAATTAGTTGTGAAATCATTTAGCATATTTATTATTACAATATTTGTTTTAGAATTATTCTTTGCATTTACTCTTAATATTCCATTATGAAAACATTTAAAATTATCATCTGACATATATTTTATATATATCGTGGTTTTTGATTTAGTATTTGCCTCTATTTCAATATTTTCCACTAATGTAAAATTTTCTTCATTTAAGTTAAAATCTAAATATAAACTTCCTGTTTTTGTTTCTTCTATTTTAATATTTTGATTTGCATTTTCAAAAATTTGATTTTCTAATTCTTTGCCATTTCCATAAATTAATGGCTTCTTACTCGTAGAATTTGAAATCTTAAAATTTGAAGTATCTCCAGATATTGTTAATCCTTCGAATTCTTCTTGTTTTTTTGGCATTTCTTTATCTAATTCTATATTGTTTATTTTATAATTTTTTGAAGTTCTTATTGGTGTTTGGTTTAAAATCATATCTTTATTTTGCTAACATAAAGTTAGCTTCCTTTCCTTTAAAATTTGAATTTTCTTGATTTTTGTGGTATAATATATTTAAGTAATTGGTGCCTATATGGCACTTAACTGAGTCCAAAAGGAGGCTTTATGGATATTACAATTCTGGCCCCAGTTGTTGTTCCAGCGGTGTTTGCAATTATTATCGGCACTACACGTGAGGATACACGTGAGTCATCTGAGTAACACCACCGAACCTGCCTCTCCTAGTGCCCTGCACTGGGAGTTGGCAGTTTTTTTTTATCAGTTATTTAAATTTTTCATTTAGTTCGGTTCTTGTCGATACAACACACTATGTAATAGTTTGACATAATAATAATATTATGCTATAATATAATTAACAAAAAATTCATAAATTCACACTTTTACCCAATAATAGGAGAAATGATATGAACGCTAATATTACTAAAATCAAAGATTTCATTATTGAATTTGGACCTATTGCACATATATATACAAACATATTTGGTATAACTTTTATATTCGCCATATATAAAAAACTCTCAAAAACAGAGTTTTTTGAATTATTGTCCACATGTTCAGTAATAAGCTTTATACTATTTATTATTATTCTTATTATTTTTTTTATTTTTTTTATAGTTCTATAAACACACTAGAGGGTAAGTGTGAAAGGAATTTCATAGAATTTTTCTATGATGTGTTTGTCCACATGTATAGCTAAAGACACACATCCCCTGTACTCTGTAAAGAGCTATAGGGGATTTTCCTTTTACCCTATACTCCCCTCTAATTCCAAATTTATCAAATTATTCATTTCAACCGCATATTCAAGTGGAAGTTCTTTTGAAATAGGATATGCAAAACCTCTTACAATCATAGCTTTTGCATCTTCTTCTGAAATTCCTCTAGACATTAAGTAAAATATCGTTTTATCACTTATTTTTCCAATTTTGGCCTCGTGTGAGAATTCCACTTCATCATTTCTAATATCATTTACAGGTATTGTATCTGACCTTGAAATATCATCTAACATTAACGATTCGCATGATACTGAACATTTTGAATTCTTCGCATTTTCATTTACTCTAACTAGTGCTCTATATGTGCATACTCCACCATTTTTTGAAATTGATTTTGAATTTACTACACTTGAAGTATTTGGTGCATTGTGAATTACTTTAAATCCTGTATCTAGGTTTTGGTCACGTCCTGCAAATGAAATCCCTGTATACTCTGTTTTTGAGCCTTCTCCATTTAATATACTCATTGGATAAAGCATTGATATTTTTGATCCAAATGAACCGGAAACCCAATCAATTTGTGCATTTTTTCCAACTATTGCTCTTTTGGTATTTAAGTTTAGCATATTTTTAGACCAATTTTCTATTGTTGAATATCTTAAATAGCTATTGTCTTTTACATATAGCTCTACACAACCTGCATGTAAATTAACTTTATTGTATTTTGGTGCAGAACATCCTTCTATAAAGTGAAGTGAAGCTCCTTCTTCTACTATAATCAAAGTATGCTCAAATTGCCCTGATTCAGGTGAATTAAGTCTAAAATAAGACTGTAAAGGAATATCAACTTTTATTCCTTTTGGAACATATACAAAAGATCCTCCTGACCAGACTGCTGCATGAAGTGCTACAAATTTATGGTCTGACATTGGAACACATTTCATAAAATGTTCTTTTACAATTTCAGGATATTCTCTAACAGCTGTCTCCATATCAGTATACACTACACCTTGTTTTACAAGTTCTTGCTTTATACTATGATAAACAACTTCTGAATCATATTGGGCCCCAACTCCTGCTAAAGACTTTTTCTCCGCTTCTGGAATTCCAAGTCTATCAAAAGTATTTTTTATATCTTCAGGAACATCGTCCCAATTATTATTTAACTTAGACTTTGGTCTTACATAAGTAGCAATTTCATCCATATTAAGTTCAGATAAACCTGGCCCCCATGTAGGAAGCTCTAATTTATTATATGTTTCTAAAGCCTTTAACCTAATTTCCAACATCCAATCAGGTTCATTTTTTTGTTTTGAGATTTCTTCAATTATCTCTTTTGTCAAACCCTTTTGGATTTTAAAATCATATTCATCTTTGTTTTTTATATCATAAATATTTCTATTTATTTCGTCTAAATTTGTTTTCATTTTTTTCCTTTCAATTATTAATTATTGTAAAAAAGTCTAAAAAAATTTTATCTTTAGTTCTGAAAAAAGCCTATTAATTTGCATTTTTTCCTATTTTGTGCTATAATATACTTAACTGCTAATTGTTTTTGCAAAAGGAGGTAAATATGGCAAACTTTAATAGCGTCGAATTAGAATTGAATCGTTTATGCATAAATGCCAACGTGCAAATCCGATTACTCCAAGAGCAATTAAAAGCTCTTGAAAAAAGGGTTGAAGAGCTTGAAAAACAGCTCAAAAGCCAAAAAGATGACAAGTGACAGCAGACCTCCGGTAGGGTTGGAGCCTTCCAGCCCTGCCTTTCTTTTTTTGCAAATTTAATTTATATATTTTTCATACCCATTTTCTTCAATCTCTTTAGCAAGTTCTACTGAACTTGTTGCAACAATTTGTCCATTAACTAAAATATGCACATAATCAACATCAAGCCCTGAATCTGTTTCATCTAAAATCGCAAGTTTGGGCTGTAATGTAAGCATTTGAAGTATTTCCATTTTCTTTTTTCCACCTAAGAAACCTACGTTTAAATTTCTATTCATAGTTTTACAAGTTCTTGCTTTATGCTATGATATACAACTTCTGAGTCATATTGAGCTCCAACTCCTGCTAGTGACTTTTTTTCCGCTTCTGGAATACCAAGTCTATCAAATGTATTTTTTATATCATAAATATTTCTATCTATTTCGTCTAAATTTGTTTTCATGTTTACCCTTTCATTTATATAAAATTTGTCTTGTTGCTTAAAACTATTGTAATATTTGCATTTTCGCATATTTTATGTTATAATATATTTAACTGTTAATTGTTTTTGCAAAAGGAGGTAAATATGTACTTGGAAACAATAACGAGCTTCAACAACGAATCTAAGCGCCTGAAACAAATACACTTTGACGACACTGATGAAGTGATGTCCTTCTCAGCTGAGCAAGCTGCTGGCAGTCTGCTAAGGATTGCTGATGCTTCTGAAAGAATTGCCACTGCTTACGAGCGCATGGCAACTGCTCTTGAAAAAATAGCTGAAAAAAAGTGACGTCATACCTCCGGCAGGGTTGGAGCCTTCCAGCCCTGCCTTTCTTTTTTTATTTTATATACCTCGCATACCCATTTTCTTCAATCTCTTTAGCAAGTTCACTTGTTCCGGTCTCAACAATTTGTCCATTAACTAAAATATGAACATAGTCAACATCAAGCTCTTTTAAAATCTTTGTGCCATGTGTAATTATTAAAGTAGCGTTATTCTCATTACTAAACATTTTTATTCCTTTAGAAACAATTTTTATAGCATCAACATCAAGTCCTGAATCTGTTTCATCTAAAATTGCTAATTTTGGATTTAATGTAAGCATTTGAAGAATTTCAGTTTTCTTTTTTTCTCCGCCTGAAAATCCCACATTTAAATTTCTGTTTATGTAGCTAGAATTCATTTTTAATTCTTGCATATTTTTTTCTATTTCTTCTTTAAATTGAAATATTTTTACAGGCTCACCTGTTGTTTTGTTTTTTACGTACTTTAAAAAATTCATAACAGAAATTCCAGGTATCTCTTCAGGAGACTGAAATGACATAAAAATTCCTTTTCTTGCTATTTCGTCAGTTTTTAAATCATTTATTTTTTCTCCTTCAAAATCTATTTCTCCTTCTGTTATTATATATTCAGGATTATTTAATATAACATTTGCTGTAGTTGATTTTCCAGAACCATTTGGTCCCATTATTACATGAGTCTCTCCTTTATTTAAGCTCAAATTTAATCCTTTTAAAATTTCTTTTTCTCCTACATTTGCATGTAAATTTGTAATTTTTAATAATTCACTCATTGTCAACTTTCCTCCTCATACAATCAATACAATGCTCATTATTTATATCATACCCACAATCCAAACTATATAGTCCAAGCTCTTTGTGTACATATTTTGCAAGTTTGTTTAGAGTTGTATCTTTCATTGCCATTTTTATTTCTCTAGCCTCTTCTTCAGCAATATTTTTTTCTTCTCCTAATATTTGTTTTAAAAATAAAAAAACAATATCATCCGCTTCTAACGATTTTTTTGCAAGCCTTATACCTTCTTCTGTTAATTCAATTTTTCCATAAGGTTCGTAATTAATTAATTCCTGTTCTGTAAGAATCTTCAAAGATTTATTTACACTTGCTTTAGTGCAATTCATCTTTTCTGCAATGCTAGTTACTCTTGGTTGCTTGTCTTGTTTTTGAATAATATATATTGTTTTTAAATACTCTTCTTGTGATTTTGAAATCATTTAAAAATCCTTTCTTTTTTCATAATAAAACTTTATTTATATTATTAAAATATATAATGTTAACCACAGTTAACATTATATAACAATATTGTTAGTTTGTCAACATTTTTTCTTGATATTTAATAATTTATGAGCAACATAAGAGAATTAAACTTATTATAAATAACCTAACAACACAAAAAACTCCAATAATATTTGCATTAAATACTATTGAAGTTTTCTCTTAAAAATAAATAATTAGATATAATCCCCATAATTGATTAAAATAACTGATTTTAAATTATAGATTTTTCAAAAATTCTTCTAAATCTACATCCCCTGTTCTAAAATGCTTTTCAGAGTTCCCTTGGCTATTTCGTCGTGAATTGGTATAATAAAAACTTTTTTTCTTTCATAATTAATATATTTTGCATGACTGCCTTTTTGTGAACATTTTACAAAACCTAACTTTTTCATTGTTTTTATTATCTTATTAGGTGGTAATACAGGATATTTTGAACTCATATTGCCACCTCCAATGTCGTTACAAATATTTCTTTTGGCTTTATTGGTTTTTCATTTTGCATAAACAATTCTAATGCTTCTTTTAAATTTACCATTGCTTCTTCAATTGTTTTTCCCTGAGAAGCAACACTATTATCAATACATTTTGCAACATACCAATTTTCTTCTTTTTGTATAATTACATTAAATTTAATACTCATACACTCCTCCTATAAAATATATTACGTTTTCACGCATTATTATTCTATCACTTTTCTTATTAATTTGCAACATAAAAATTTTGACAAAAATCGACATAACACAAAAAACTCCAATAATATTTACATTAAATACTATTGAAGTTTTTTGTAAGGTTCTATAATACTATTTGTTAATCTTTCGTCATTTAATATTTTTTTAATTATCCTGCCAAATTATATGCATGACTAAATAAATATCCTTTTCTACCATCTTCTAATTTAACATATATACCATTATTTATCCAAATTCCTTTTTCAAATTTGATAAATTCAAAATTGAAACTATTTTTTAAATAATAAATTCCATATTTTTCTAAAGTATTATCATAATCATCTGAGTCTTCTTTATAAGATGATTCTATATATTTTTTATAGCTATTTTTATCTAAAGAAAAACATAATCCACCTTCACTTTTTAATTTTTTATTTTTTAATACTTCTATATTAGTACTTTTTTCTTCAATCTTGTTATTCTTAAATACATAGTATTTATCATATATTTCAGGTTTAATGCAATCTAATAATGAATTAATTATTACAAATTTTCCATTTTTATTTAGTTTCATGTGCCACCCTTCGTCTATGGTTTTTATGTTGTTCATTTTATTACCTGTTTTTGAAAATACTTTATGAATTGTATAATCATTAGGACCTATGATTTTAATAACAACTTCTAAGCTACTATCATTTTTATCAAAATCAACTATATATATTGAGCTTAAACTGTAAGGATCTGTAGTATAGAATTCTTTTCCATTTATATATAATCTATAAATATCTTCTTCGTTTCCGTAAATCATCTTTACCTATATTTTTTATTGTAATTTTGTCTTTTTTACTATCTCCATCTAAATCATATTCAAAGTCTTTGTAATTTTTTATTTTTTCACATTCTCTATATTCTAATGCTGCATCTTTTAGCTCATAGAATATTTCATCAAATTGAATTAATTTTTCTGTATTCTGTTTTGTTTCTTTTTCCCTTTCTTCTTTTTCATCTTCACTATTAGTATTTCCTTGTCCTGTTATATTTTGAACCGTTTCATTTTCACTCACAAGTTCTTGTGCCGTCTCTGAAAAACTTGTAAATTGTTTATTGGTATATTGAGTTTTTCTAGTTTCATATTCTTTTTTTGAAACTTCTTTATCATTTAATATATATTTTAGATTTTCTTCATTAGCTGGTTCAATAAATTCATCTAATTGAATAAATTCTCCAGCTTCAATCTTTCCAAATATAGTTCTTATTTTTTCTTTATATGCTAATTCTGCTTTAATTGTCATTGTATTCTGCTCGTAGTATAGATCATATTCATATTTATGCTCTAATGCTTTGCTAAAAAGAACCTGTCCATTATTATAACTAACAAAGAAATATGTTGAGCAATTGCCATCTTCATCTTGTTCATATTCTACATGTACTATATAGATAGGATTACCATTACTATTCATTTTAGCATATTTTACTTTGCTATCAATATCTATATTATTTTTTGCTAAAATTCTTTTCTCTTTCAATTCATCAAGTATTATTTTGTCTATATCTTTTTGTTCATTTACTGCTAGTTGCTGTATTTCTTCATCTTTTTGAGCAGTAGATTCTACAGTCGTATTATTTGTAATATTTTTATTTGTGGCATTTTTTTCTATATTTTGTTTATATATAAATCCGATTGTAATAGTTATTACAATTATAATTGCATTTATTAATAAAACTATACTTAATTTTACTTTTATAGGTTCTTTTTCTTCCATTATAAATCTCCCTTTTTCTTTTAGGCAAATATTATTTTTTTGCCCACTCTAGTTATTAGATAATTAAATCTTCACATTGTTTCATTTTGCACCAATTGGTCGACTCTTTATCACCACTCCCTTTTCTTTTGTTTTTTTATTTAAATCATGAATTTTGTAGCTTCTACGCATTTTCTGCAATTTTTTTTTCCTCTCTAATTTCATCTTTTGGAATTAGACTATAGTCATACATAACTTTAGAATGATTATTAAGTATAAGCTCTTTTGCAATTTCTACGTTCGTTTCTTTATCTGTTATTATTCTATATACTTTGCTATTTCTGTAAAATACACCTTTTTGGTCTTTTGCATAATGATTATCTTCTTCTATTATTTTGTAATTTTTATTTAATGCAACTGTACTTCTTATTTCTCCATAAAGAAATGTATCATCTAGCCATACTCTAATTTGAATTGAATATTTTGTTGTATTTTTAAATCTATAGTCTAATGCTTTATAGCTAATTGATGTACCTGTTCCAAATGGTTCTCTTCTTTTTACATCTGGAAAAAGTGCATCTGAATGATGATGAAGTTCTGTTACTTCAAGAGGAGTATGTAAGACAAGCCAGTGAATCATATTTGCCATCTGACAAAGTCCTCCACCTATTCCTGTTTTCATCTTGCTATTACTGATTACTAACCCTTCTTTATATCCTTTTCTTTTTGTTGCATTTCCTACTAAATTCCAAAAAGAAAATTCTTCACCAGGCTGAATAATTATTCCATCTATTTTTTGGCTTGCTAATTGCAAATTCTTTGTCTTGTTTTTTTGCAAATCTAAGTCAACACCTTGCAATTTTCTTAACAATAACTTGGAATGTCCTTTCCATATATATTCCAAATTTTCCTTGCTTTTCTTTTTGGCAAATTTTCTTCCTTGCATAAAATCTTTTATATCTTTTTTTCTTGCCTCTTTAAAAATTGAAATCTTATATGCTATTGGTCCATATTCACAAAACAATTTTCTTCCCATTTTATTTCGTTCCTTTTTCTATTTTTTATTAAATCTGTAAATTAGATCGTTATTTTTGTTTTTGGGTTCATTTTTGTACTACAATAGTCACTTTTTATCTAAATCTAACGCCGTACTATTATAGCACGGCGTAGAAAATGGTTTTTTAAGGCTAAGGGATTTCTCCTCCTGCCCCCATTTTATTTCATTGTTTATAATTAGATTATATTAATAAGTATTATATTTGTCAATACTTAATTGAAAGATTTTTCAAAATTTAGATAACTATACTTCCAATCATATTTTCTCCATCGATCTCTATTATTTCAACGTTTTTTTCTACGTTTTCTAAAACATCATCAGTCTTTACTTTTACCACCATATAATTTCTTGTGTGTCCTATCCAAAACTCTCCTTGTTTTTCTTCAAATAGAACTTGGGCTTCTTTGCTAATATATTTTTCATTGTACATTTTCATATTTTTTTCAGATAATTCTATTAATTTTTTACTTCTTTCCTCAGCAATATTTCCATCAATTTGATTTGGCATTTTAGCAGCAACTGTTCCATCTCTTTTTGAATATTTAAATACATGCATTTTGTAAAAGGCTATATTTTGAAGAAATTTGTATGTTATATTAAATTCTTCTTCTGTCTCACCTGGAAATCCAACTATAATATCTGTTGTTAAATTTACATCTTTTATGTATTTTCTAAGACGTTCTGTTACTTGTTTAAATTCTTCTGTAGTATATTTTCTATTCATTCTTTTTAAGGTTTCATCACATCCACTTTGTAAAGATAAATGAAAATGATTGCAAACTTTTTCTAATTCTAAAAGTCTTTTTACAAATTCATCAGTTATAATTGTTGGCTCTAAAGAACCAAGTCTTATTCTTTCAATTCCATCTATTTTATTTAAATCTTCTAACAAATCTATTAACATATATTCTTCTTTAAAATCTTTTCCATAAGATGCAACATGTATACCTGTAAGCACAATTTCTTTTATTCCTTTTTTTGCAAGAGCTTCTACTTCTTTTATAACATTTTCTTTTTTACGACTTCTAATTCTTCCTCTTGCAAAAGGAATTGCACAATATGTACAAAAATTGTTACAACCATCTTGAATCTTAATTTCTGTTCTCGACCTCTCTGTATAAGTAACACAACCATATTCATCATACTCTTTTTGCTTAGAGATATCGCTAACTTCAACAAGTGTACTGATAGGTACCGATTCTCCATCAACACGTTTTGCCCAAAAATTCTCTACATATTCTACTATATCTTTCTTTTCTTTATTCCCTAAAACAATATCTATTTCGGGCATTTTCTGTAGTTCTTTTTTTGCAATTTGTGCATAACATCCAACAGCTACAATTATTGTATTATTTTTTTTCTTTATTCTTCTTAATGATTGTCTAGACTTTCTATCTGCAATATTTGTAACTGTACATGTATTTACTACATATATATCAGGATTGTCATTCAAATCACATATTTTATATCCTGCTTCTATAAATTTTTGCATCATTCCATTTGTTTCATATTGGTTTGTTTTACATCCAAGTGTTAAAAATGCTATTTTTTTTTGGTGTTCCATTTTTTACTCTCTTTCAAATTTTATTTCTTTAAATATTATATCACTAAAACCCTTAAAAGTAAAGAAAATACCTAATATTTAAGGTGTTTCTACGTTATAATTCACAGCTAAACAAATAAATGTAATAAAAATGATATATGAAATGATTTTATATATCAAAAAAATCAGCATAACTTTCCTAGCATATAAATAATATATTTTTTATAAAAATTTGTAAAGCATTTTTTAAACCAAACAAAGTCTATGAAGCATACTGAAATTTTTAGTCTATTACTTTCGAAAATCAAAAATAAGATATTTTTATAAAGTAGTCTATTTCTTTTAACTAAAATTGTTGCTAAAATGCATTGTGATAAATCCTCAGCTTACTATCAAAAAATGGGGTGCGTAGAAATTTATTGTATAAATAAATATATAATGTTTCTTTTTAAATTATAATCAGTAGTGAATTGTAACATTTCTACTCATCATCTTCATCATAAACAATTTCTTCTATAAATTCATCCTCTTCAGTTGCGTCAATTTCAGCTTTGTCTAACTCAGTTTCATCCTTCAAATCTTCAATTTCTATCTGCTCTTTTATTTCAGTTTCTTCCTTTTCTCCATTTTCGTCTTTTTTACAATTTTTTTGAATTGTACTAATAATTTTATCTGTTTGTTCTTTTTTACATTGCATAGACTTATTTGCCATATTCTTAACTTTTTCAAAAAGATCTGGAATATAATCTAAAAGCTTATCTAATGATGTAGGGTGATTTACAGGCAAAAGTTTTACCATATCACCTTGTACTACCAAAAATGCAACTGGAGATAACGAAACCCCTGCACCTGCACCGCCTCCGAAAGGTAATCTATATTGAATTTGCTCGTCTTTTTCTTTTCTATTATATGCATTTACAGTCTCACCTTTAAACTCACTTCCACCTGCTGCAAATCCAAAAGAAACTTTCGAAATTGGAATTACAACTATATTATTTGGTGCCTGTATAGGATCACCAATTATTGTATCTACATCTATCATATCTTTTATGCTATTCATTGCTGTAAGCATAAGCCCTTCTATTGGATGTTCTGCCATTTTTATCAACTCTCCCTTTTTTTATTAATTTAATTATATCTATAATATTTTCCATCTTTAAAGTAATTATACTATCTAATTCTAATTTTAAAATGTTTTTATTTTGATAAATTGGAAAAATTTCGTATTCTATATTTTCATAGCCTAAAATTTTTCCACTTATAAAATTTGAAACAATTGTATATCCTATACCTACTCCAATTGCTGTTATTGCTGCATCTTCTGTTCCAATATAAACTTTTAAGTTTAATTTTTCTATTATGTAATTTACTTTATTTAAAAGTTTAATTGTATCTAAATTAAATTTGTTTCCTTTAAATTGTTTTTGCAGCCTACTTTTTACTTTATCACTTTTTAAATCTATTTTTTTCAAATTTATTTCTGCAATTTTTATTTTATTTAAAATATATATTTTTAGAGATATTTTACTATCCTTATTCGTAATTTTATTTTTTGGTAATTCTATTCTTAAATTTTCAATTTCTAATTTTAAATCTATAGAAAAGAATATTTTTAATAATATTATAATTATTGCCAATATTAAAAATAAAATCATTTCAAATTTCCTTTGCAAAATTTTTCTTATATTATAATAATTGAAAATATAATTTTTTTAAATCACATATATTTTCAATTAATTTATCTAAGCAAACTATACAATAATCATATTTTTTCCAATATTTTGTAATTTATACTTTTTCTTTTATGAATAATTTTTTTATTTTTGTGGATAATAATACTATCCTAAAATCATGGAGGTGTTTGATATGTCAGAAAAGAATAATAACAGAAATAACAATAATAATAAAAACAACAATAATCACAA